>NZ_SDGU01000028.1 GCF_004118635.1 Chlorobaculum sp. 24CR
GCGGGGGGGGCCAATACTCCAGACACCCGGGTTCATGCGTTCGATGTCGCTCCGGTTTACAAGCCGATGAACAGATTTCGAGCGACGCCCAATCCCGACTCGTCGGAACAATAATTTTTTCGCAACACCCTTTGGCGCCCCCCTTTGCTTGTCAAGGTTAAGCTATAAGACTTTATTAAAAAAGCGATTACAACTATTAAACAGTTACTCCGGACTTCAGCCCTGGGTTTACGGATAAGACAGAATAAATCCGTGCCCAAACCCAATCTCTCCCGACGGCGGCGATTGCGCCTTATTGTGGCAGGAGCGATAAGTTCATTTTTTAAAAGAAGATAAACTCATCCTTATACGACAAACGCACTGGGCATGACAGACTTTTCTCCAGAACTTCCTTGCGATACCTTGTTGATGAAGCAATAAAAGCGTAACGGGAGATGGACGCAGAAATAACCGAGCCATCAGCAAGCTGAACCTTGATTACGTCCTGGAGTACGGGGTACTGCCGGGAAGTGTGATGAGAGTCCTGAAAAGCCACAAAAGAGGGAAGGCGCAAAAAACGCTTTCCGATAGCTATCGGAACAATACAGCAACGGAAAGGCGCTTATGTTTTAGAAATCCCCCTCTGCGACGTCTTTTGCCGCGGCTTGAACTCGTCAGTAACTTTAAACGTAAAAATCCCTCATCAGGGTTTGAGAATTCGCATTGAACAATCGCCGCATTTTGATAGAAACGCGGCCACAACTCTCATGCCAAAGCAGTTGATGCGCGCCTGCTATATTTTGTTCCGTTCAACTCGCCGCTCCCTTAAAGCAACAAAATGACGTTCGTTATTCATCACATAAGAACCGAGACCTTTTCCCTTGATTGCGCATCGTTTCATAGCCTCGACATGATCCCGGCCTACATTCTCGTACGTGTAGTTGCGCACAGCTCCGGAAACGAATTCAATCCTGATTGATTCATCACCAATTTCATATGCGAGAATGGATGATAAACGGTGTATATTTTTGTAAGGTATCATCATATTACTGCTTTTTTATTCAAAAAAACCATAAGACGGCGCATCATTGACAGCAACCTTCAACATGAATCAAACACATCTCAAAACTGATCGAAGAGCATCGGAAAAAGGCCATCAAACAAGAAACCTATCAATTGACGTAAAAAATATACAAATAATATTTTCAATTTTCAGTACTTTTTCTCAAAGTTTACATACCATATATCTTTTAACCAAACTGTAAAGCAACGGCATAATTGTTGCGCCAAAAACGATGTATTGCGTTCTTGAAAAGAATTACACAATCTGAATAATACTTCATAACCACAATCATATCTTTTCAACGACAACCACATCCATTATTTGTTGCAATATTTTTGTTGATTTTACCATCTTTTCAAACACTCAAAAAGAGGAATATTTAAGCACATATAATTATATGTAACTTAAAGAAAAACAGAATGAGATCATTGAAAAATTCACTGAATTTTTCCAAAAAGATTACAGTTGCAATAAAAATATCAATATTTCACTACATAATTCGCATCACCAATAAATCGTATTCCCGCGAAACAGGTTAATATCTGTCCCATAATAATGCGGGGCGCAACCAAAGCACGGCCATTCATGGCGGGAGCTTCATGCCGAACACGCTTTACCCCAAACCGATTCGCGCCTGTTGAGGCAAAATGACGGAGGTGGCTCGTCATCGATTGACAGAACAGCTCTGGAGTTTCTGTTGCTGCTTGCCGCGCTTCTTCTTCAGATGACACCTGATCTCCGTGATCCTCAGACTCGCCGGTACATGGGCTAATCCACCGCGCCAGGCACCTATGCTGCCTCCTCGTAATTTTCTCACTTTTTTCGCAGTCACGAAACCTTATTGAATCCGCGGCGGTTGAAAGCGACGAACCGCTTCTTGACCGTTGCCGTTTCAAGGAACATTGATAGATTGAGGTACAGGAATTTCAGAGGTTCACCATAACACCGCGAATGGATTTCAGCCACATCAGCATACGAGGCGCTCGGGTTCACAATCTCAGGAACATCTCGCTCGACATTCCCCGCAACAAGCTGGTCGTCATTACCGGCATTTCGGGGTCGGGCAAGTCGAGTCTGGCGTTCGATACGATCTACGCCGAGGGACAGCGCCGCTTCATGGAGACGCTCTCGCCCTACGCACGGCAGTTCATCGGCAACATCGAACGGCCCGATGTCGATTTCATCGAAGGGCTGTCGCCGGTGATCTCGATCGACCAGAAGAGCACCAGCCGTTCGCCGCGCTCGACGGTGGGCACCGTGACCGAAATCCACGATTTCGTGCGGCTGCTCTACGCGAAGGCCGGGCGGCGCTACGATCCGGTGACGGGCCAGATGCTCCAGAAGCAGAGCGAACAGAGCATCTGCGAGGCGATCATGGCGCTGCCGGAGGGCGCGAAGCTCCAGATTCTCTCGCCGCTGGTGACAGGCCGAAAGGGCCACTACCGCGAGCTGTTCGAGCGGCTCGTCAAGAAGGGATTTCTGCGGGCGCGCATCGATGGCGAGTACGTGGAACTCGTCGCGGGAATGCAGCTCGAACGCTACAAGAGCCACAACATCGAGCTGGTGGTTGACCGGCTGGTGGCGGGGCCGGGCATCGGCGAGCGGCTCACGAAGTCGGTCAATCTCGCCATTTCGATGTCGGAGCACAAATCGTCGGTGATCTGCGATACGGATGATCCGGAACGCGGCGAACTGTACTTCAGTACGCAGTACGCCTACGCGGACGGTACCGTGCCGGTCGATGTGCTCGCGCCGAACCAGTTCAGCTTCAACTCGCCCTATGGAGCCTGCCCGGAGTGCAACGGCCTCGGCGAAGTCATGCAGCTCTCGGCGGAGCTGATGGCGCCCGACATGACGCGCTCGCTCGATGACGGCGCGATCGAGCCGTTCGGCAAGCCTGGCAAGCGCAACCTCTGGCAGGTGATCCGCGCCATCGCCAAACAGTACGACTTTTCACTCTCCACGCCGCTGGCGAAAATTCCCGCCGAGGCGTTCGACATCCTGCTCTACGGCTCCGGCAGCAAAACCTTTGACGTCGGCTACAGCTACGCGGGCAAGGAGCATCTCTATCCGCAAACCTTCCAGGGCGCGGTGCCCTACGTCGAGGAGGTGCGGCTGAACGCCAGCACGCCGAAGCTGCGGGAGTGGGCCGAGAGCTTCATGATCCGCCAGAGCTGCCCGGTGTGCGGCGGGGCGCGGCTGAAGCAGGAGAGCCTGCACGTCAAGGTCGATGGCCTGAACATCGCCGAGGTCGAGGCGCTGCCGCTGCCCGACGCGCTGGAGTTCTTCCGGCTTCTGCCGCCGAAGCTCACCGCAAAGGAGAAGCTCGTCGCCGCGCCGGTGCTGCACGAAATCACCAAGCGCATCGACTTTTTGCTCAACGTCGGCCTCGGCTATCTGGCGCTCGACCGCAACTCGCAGACCCTCTCCGGCGGCGAAGCGCAGCGCATCCGGCTCGCCTCGCAGCTCGGCTCGCAGCTTTCGGGCGTGCTCTACGTGCTCGACGAACCGAGCATCGGCCTGCACCAGCGCGACAACCACAAGCTCATCGACTCGCTGCACCGCCTGCGCGATCTCGGCAACACGGTGCTGGTGGTCGAGCACGACAAGGACACGATGCTTCAGGCCGACCAGATCATCGACCTCGGCCCCGGCGCGGGCGAGCACGGCGGCCTCGTCGTGGCGCAAGGCACGGCCTCGACGCTCGGCCCCGACTCGGTGACGGCGGGCTACCTGAACGGCACGCTCTCGGTCTCGGTTCCATATTCGGAGAACGGCAAGGAGAGAGAACAGCGCTCTCTGAAACTGAAAGGGTGCCGGGGCAATAATCTGAAAAACGTCGATGCCGAATTCCCGCTCGGCTCGCTCATCAGCGTCACCGGCGTGAGCGGCTCCGGCAAATCGACCCTCGTCAACGAAACGCTCTACCCGCTCCTGGCGCGTCACTTCTACCGCTCCAAGCTGCTCGCCCTGCCCTGCGACGCCGTCACCGGCATCGAGCTGATCGACAAGGTGGTCAACGTCGATCAGTCGCCGATTGGCCGCACGCCGCGCTCCAACCCGGCCACCTACACCGGCGCGTTCACCTTCATCCGCGACTTCTTCACCCGCCTGCCCGAAGCGCAGATTCGCGGCTACAAGGCGGGCCGCTTCAGCTTCAACGTCAAGGGCGGGCGCTGCGAGGTGTGCCAGGGCGCGGGCACCCGCAAGATCGAGATGAACTTCCTGCCGGACGTCTATGTGCAGTGCGAACACTGCAAGGGCGAGCGCTACAACCGCGAAACCTTGCAGGTCAAGTACAAAGGCAAGTCCATCGCCGACGTACTTGAAATGCCCATCGAAGAGGCCGCCCTGTTCTTCGAGGATTTCCCGCGCATCCGCCGGATTCTGGATACGATGCAGAGCGTCGGGCTCGGCTACCTCAAGCTCGGCCAGCCCTCCCCGCTGCTCTCCGGCGGCGAAGCGCAGCGCATCAAGCTCTCGGCGGAGCTGGCCAAAATCCAGACCGGCAAAACGCTCTACATCCTCGACGAGCCGACCACCGGCCTGCACTTCCAGGACATCCAGCACCTCTTGGCCGTGCTGCGCAAGCTGGTCGAAAAGGGCAACACGGTCATCGTCATTGAGCACAACCTCGACATCGTGCGCAACAGCGACTGGGTCATCGACCTCGGCCCCGAAGGCGGCAACGGCGGCGGCGAAGTCGTCGCCACGGGCACGCCGGAAGAGATCGCCCGCCGGGCCGACACGCACACGGGCCACTACCTCAAGCTCGACTCCGGCGATATTTTGACGGGAACCGCCTGAGCGCCGAAAACCATCAACGCCCGATCATCATGACCGCGACCGAAACGCAGACGCCCGAGTGCCAGATTTGCGGAACGAAACAGCGCTCGGAGCTGCGCCGGGCGATGATCGTGCGGCCCGCCGTCTCGAAGATCATCCAGAAGAAAACCGGAAGCTGGAACGAGGAGGGCTGGATCTGCATGGACGACTTGCAGCTCTTCCAGCACCGCTATGTCGAATCGCTGCTCGAAGAGGAGAAGGGCGAGCTGACCGAGCTGGACAAGGAGGTGATCGAGGGACTCAGGAAACATGAGCTTCTGGCTGCAAACCCGGAAATAGATTTCGAAAAAAAACTGACGCTTGGCCAACGCATGGCCGATATCATCGCCAGTTTCGGCGGAAGCTGGAAGTTCATCATCATCTTCGGCGTATTCATCGCCATTTGGATCGGCGTGAACCTGCTGGCGCTCTTCACCAAACCGTTCGACCCCTACCCGTTTATCCTGCTCAACCTCGTACTCTCGACGCTCGCCGCCCTCCAGGCCCCGGTGATCATGATGAGCCAAAACCGCCAGGAAGAGCGCGACCGCCAGCGAGCGATCTACGACTACAAAGTCAACCTCAAAGCCGAACTCGAAATCCGCCAGCTCCACCAAAAGGTTGACCACCTGCTCTCAAAACAATGGGAACGGCTGGTCGAAATTCAGGAGATTCAGATGGAGCTGATCAATGAGCTGAGGGAGAAGAAGTAAGGGAGGGGGAAGGAGAGATTCATGCACGAGAATGCACAGGTATTTACGTGGCTTTTCTTTAATCATGATCTGTGGCCTGCTGAATCTGAATCGCAGGTGCAATGCGGGTTCTGATTTCGTTGTAAACAGCAATATCTACACCCTCCGCCACTTCAAGTGATACGACTAACCCATACGTGACAGGACGATGAATTTTCCCAGCATCCTCACGGCAGTTCACTTTAATTTCGATGACATCCCCTTCGTTAATTGGCTCTGCACTCTGACCTTCAAATACTTCATGCTGGACCGTTCCTCGCTTCACAGCCTGCCAATCTGCATTTTGACGCAATGGAGCCAAACCTTTATTGTTAACCTCAAACCACAAGCTTGCTATGCGGTACTTCTGAGTAGTTGGTGAAATTGGCGAAAACCAAGCAAGAGTCACGGTTAAGCGTCTTCGTTCTGGACGGGCACTGAGAGATGGCGGTAACGGCAGTCGAAAAACGTGAGCGTTACCATCGGAAAGCTCACCAAAACCAAGTAAAGTAGCTCTCTGATCTGTACAGTCTAAAACACGGTCAACATCTGGAAGCCCATAGCCAATCCATCGAGCTATAAGAGATTTATATTGTCTGCCAATTTCGTTGGAAATATCAGCTGGCCTGGTATACAGTAATTCAGCTCGCGCTCTAATTTCCATTCCAAGATCAGAGTTTTCAATTCGGGACTTTAGGTGGTCGCCAATATCACCCCACGAACAGCCATGCACCAGCATTGCTTTCATTAGTGGTACTTCATAACCTCTCAGATCGACTTCGCCCGATTGTTCACTAAAGATTTCCTGCAGAGAGTCGTAACAAATACACGCGGCCCTACTGAGCAATGCTGTTGCGTTGCTCGTTCCACAACTATATGAAGTGGCATCTAATTCACCCGGAAGACTTCCCGGAGATGCTGTTTTGTTTCCGGGTGAGACTCGAAAAATCGCCGGTTCAATGATGGCAGAATTAGTCTGTTGAAAAGGTAACCGATACAACTGACGCCCTCCGTAGTAAACAACATCTGGCTTAATTGCACGTCTGTATCCGCTACCAAATGCTGATACAGGACTCGGTAGAAGATTTTCAAATGGGTTAATCCTGCTTCTCTGGTAAGAAATTTCCGCATTATCATGATGAACAGCGCCAACACTGATTCCGTTAATCGTTTCTGCAGGTGCAAGCAGTTTCCTATTTCGAGCATCTCTATATAGAGCCTTTATAGTCGCCACCTCTATTTCTTCTGCCCCAAGAGAATTGAATTCATCGCGAGATATTCCCAAGGAAATCGCAGTTGGATGGTTCCCCGCACTCACAATAAAAAGCACACCATATTTCACGCTCAACCAGTCCAGCAATCTGGCAATTGGGCTCATGGACTGTGCGAATTGAAGAGATCGATCACCAATTGACAAATTGATCGCTTTAATTTGAGGAGCAACTGCGCCTTCTTCCTGATCACCCTCGAATAATCTCTTAACTGCTCTATGGATAAGATCGACCACCAAAAAGTTTTCCGGAATCCCCTCAGGTCGTGGCGTATTGAGCCATTCCATTGGTTTCATAATAGGCCGTACATAGATCCGCCGACTCATTGGATACGATGGCTGATTAAGATCGCCATGAGCAATCAATGACGCCATTGATGTTCCATGAATCCGCTCTGAGGCAGAATATTCAGCCGCCCAGTTATCTGGATCGTCAATAACCAAACGACCTGCTAGCAACCGGTGATTAGCCAACGGAAGACCATCAAAAAGAGCCACGATAGGGTCTTCCGTAGGCAATGGAATTTCTTCAATCTGGGCAATTTCTACGTCGCCCTCTGGGGATTCGTCTCCTGCCGTAATTTGACCAACAGGCCTAAAGAACATGACATTTTCACATTTAACCAGTTCAGTTGCAGGACTCTCAATGATAGCTCTAATGGCATGAGCAGGGAGTTCCGCCAAGAGTCCATGGTAGGCAATCCCCTCAATCACGGACTGGTTTAGTATTCGTCCGCCCGCTTGCTGAACAAGATTCGTGACGTAACTCGTGCTGGCTGCTCGAAGTTCGTTGCTACCACGAAACCAAAGTTCAGCCTCAAATGAAATGAACCGCTCGCCATCGTATTCAAGATTCTCTTGCCAGATATCGATCAAGCCGGTTTCAAGAAGTCTGTCCTGAACGTCCCATCGACGGATGCTTTTCATGTGTAGGAACACATCGCGGAACTTCTTAAAACCAAGCTCAAACTGCATGTTTGGATCGGCTTGGTAACGTCGCCAGAGAGACAGCATCTCATCAAGGGCTCGCTGATTGGTCATCACGAGATATAAACGCCCACTTAGCTCTTTGTCAGGTTTGGTTTCATCATAAAACTCTTCATCCGGGGTAATTTCATCAATCTCAATTTCACCCATCCATTCGAGACCATCAATGCGCTTAACCGCATTGGCAAAGTTTTCGATACTTCCGACGGTCTCCATCACAAGAACTTGTTCTGGAATTACATCAGCAGCACTCTGTTGTATTTCAATTCGTCTGGCATCCAATGCGGTCTGGAGTTGACTGAAGACTGGAGAAAGCCGCGCCCATTGCCGTTGCGGCGTTGGCCTTTTTACACGACCTCCACCACCACCAAGCGTTGAACGAGAAGCGATTTCAGGCGTTGGGAAAAGAAGTAATGGGCGTTCAGGCATCAGACAAGCTCCATTTCGTCTTGTTGCGTTACTGTCACAGATCTGGCAGACCAATTCTGAAGGGTATTGGTAACGATATTTTTCATGCTTGCATTCGGCTGCTCAAGCACATATTGACGAAATACAGTCATCCCAAACTCTTCGACTTCTGCAAAATTCGACCCCAAGAGACGTTTTGCCAAAGTGCCTGGTGCGTATCCCAGTGAAATATTGATTCGACGCTCAAACTTTTCAAACCATTCTGTAAGACGATCCCGAGTTGGTGCGGGTAGCGTCATTCGCACTTGGAAACGTCGCCATACAGCGCGATCTAAAAGCTCTGCATGATTGGTTGCACCGATGACCATGACGTGGCTTGGAAGGTTATCAATCTGCATGAGCAATGAACTCACAACGCGCTTAATTTCACCGGTCTCGTGCAGATCGCCGCGCTCTTTCCCAAGAGTCTCAAACTCATCGAAAAAGAGAACGCATCTGCGAGTAGAGGCATACTCAAACAATTTTTTCAGCCGAACGGCAGTCTCCCCAAGGTATGTACCCACAACACTCTCATAGCGAACAACAAGTAGAGGCACCATAAGAGCTTCGGCAATGGCTTCTGCCAATGATGTCTTGCCATTGCCCGGAGGCCCGATGAGAAGCAGTCGGTTACGAGGTTCCAGATTATATGACCTTAACAAATCTGCCCTGTACTGCTCCTGAATCAGGCTTACACAAATTTGCTGCACCTCATGAGGAAGAATAAGCTCCGATAGCTTTCGCTGAGGCATCACCTCATGAAACAAGTTCCCCATACGCGGATCTAGCATAGGCCCCGCACCATTAGTAAGTGTGCGTTCAATTGGTGATACATTAAGTATCTCTTCAAGCTTCTCAGCCAAAACTGTATGCTGTTTGGTTCGCTCTTCAGCAATGATCGCCTCAACAACCTTTCTAAAAGAGACTTTATCACCTCGCATCCCGAATTGAACTAACCGTATTAACAAATCTGCTCTTGCCATCTCTTATCTCCTCGTCTTGTTACTGCCACACCTCACAATATACGCTTAAAGCACTGTTTAAGACAGGATCATGAATATTCAAAAAATTCTATCATCATGAGCAAAAACAACCGTATTTTCATCTTTAATCAACTTAATCATGATAAATAAAAATCTCTGGATAACTTGCCCAACATTGGAACTGTAAGAAAGATTCTCCGTATCCTACATCTTCCACTGGCACATCGTCCCATCCGCCCCAATCCAACCCAACTCACAAAAACTCCTCGAAGTAATCGAGGTCTTTGTGAAACGTCTCCTCCAGCGCGGCGAGCGAAACAAACGCTGCGACCATGCAGATCGCGCCGACGATAATCGCGCCGCCTTCGAGGCCGAACTGGCCGCGCGTGAACTGGAAGAGCATCGTGATCGGCACCACCATGCCGCGCACGAGGTTCGGCACGGTCGTGGCTACCGTCGCGCGGAGGTTGGTGCCGAACTGTTCGGCGGCGACGGTCACGAAAATCGCCCAGTAGCCGCCGGAAAAACCGAGGGCGAACGAGACCCAGTAGAAGAACGTCGGCGTCGCGCCGCGCTGCATGAAGTAGAGCGCGATGGAGACGATGTTCAGCACGAGAAACACCAGCACCGCCTTTTTGCGGCTTTGCAGCACCTGGCTGAGCAAGCCGCTACTCAGGTCGCCGAAGACCAGGCCGAGGTAGCAGAACATCACGGCGTTGCCCGCCGACACCGCCCCCTTGATGCCGAGCGCCGTGGCGAACTCCGGCGAGAAGGTGATGAGTACGCCCACGACGAACCAGATCGGCACGCCGATGAGAATCGAATTGAGATAGCGGAAAAAGCGGTCGCGGCTGGTGAAGAGCGCCAGGAGGTTGCCCTTGCTGACCGCCGCCTTGTTCTCCATCGTCTGGAACATGCCCGATTCGGAGACCTTGAACCGCGCCACCAGCAGCACCAGACCCAGCGCCCCGCCGATGAAAAAGGCCGTGCGCCAATCGTAGTGCGTCGCCACCGCGTTGGCCAGAATCGCGCCGGTGACGCCAATCGAGGCGACCAGCATCGTGCCGTAGCCGCGAACCTTGGTGTGCAGAATCTCCGAAACCAGCGTGATGCCCGCCCCCAGCTCCCCGGCCAGCCCGACGCCCGCAATGAAACGCAGCACGGCGTAGGCCTCCAGCGAGGTGGCGAAACCGTTGGCGATGTTGGCCAGCGAGTAGATCAGGATCGAGCCGAACATGATCTTCAGCCGCCCCTTCACGTCGCCCAGCCAGCCCCACAAAATGCCGCCGAGCAGCATGCCGATCATCTGCATGTTGAGCAGAAAGACGCCGTAATCGATCAGCTCCTGGCCCTGCAGGCCAAACGCCTTGAGGCTCGGCACGCGCACGATGCTGAAGAGCACGAGGTCGTAAATATCGACGAAATAACCGAGGGCGGCCACGATGACCGGAAGAGAGAAAACGTCGCGAATGCTCGCGCGGGATGAGTCCTGCATAAGGGGAGAACGGATAAAGGGTTGATGATAGAAGAACGCAAAATAAAACCTTTTCCGGGATATAACCCGTAGTCAGAAATTCCGGTAATCGAGTGTGCGATACCGTTTCATATTCTGACTGCGGTGACGGCTTCAGCCAACCGGATTTAACTTCGTGTTGTAAACACTCTGCATCATTTTTATAAAAAAGTATAGATTCCTTTTGTCTGTCGTAGTCAATGCGTTCTGAACCATATCGAGAAACGATCACCCTCGGTGGTCGAGGATCGATGATAACCGTTTATCAAGCCGCAGCGTCAATCCATCTCCATGCCTGAAAATCTGCACACACCGATTCCGGCCCCCGCTTTTTCCGATAACGCCCACCCATCGGGCACCCGCAACACCCTGGCCGGGGTCAGCGAACTGTACGACGCCATTCCGGCCTCGGTCATCATCGTCGATGCGCGGATGCGCCTGGTCGGCTGGAACCGCTTTTCGCGCGACACCATCAATGGCCTGGCCGACAATGAAATGCCAGGCATCAATCCGCTGAAGCGGGTGCACCCCGATGACCTCCCCGAAATCAGTCGGAAAATGCGCGACATCATCGATCTCGATACCGAACAGAGCGCCGAGTTCAGAATGTACCACAAAAGCGGGCCGCCCTATAAATGGGCGATGGTCCGCGGCAAACGGGCCATCATCGAGGGTCGGCCCTGCGTGGTGGCGGTCGTGACCGAAATCACCGAAATCAAAGAGATTGAAAGTCGGCAGAAAAAGCTTCAGGAGCAGCTCTTGCAGTTCCAGAAAATGGAGCTGGTCGGCCAGCTTGCCGGAGGCATCGCCCACGACTTCAACAACGCCCTCTCGGCAATCATCGGCAACACGGAGCTGGCGCTCAAAAAGCTCGATCCCGCCAGTCCCGCCGCCTCGAACATTTCGGACATCCACAAGCTCGCAACCCGGTCGGTGGAATTGACCCGCCAGTTGCTCGCCTTTGCGCGCAAGCAGGTAGCCGAACCGCAGGTGTTCGAGCTGAACGGCGCGGTGCCAGAGTGCCTGCGCCTGCACCGGAGCCTCATCGGCGAAGGCATCCGGCTCGAATGGACGCCATGCAACGAACCGGTTCAGGTAAAGCTCGATCCCGTGCAGCTCGACCAGATTCTCTCGAACCTGCTCGTCAACGCGCGTGACGCCATCACCGGCAACGGCTGTATCCGGATCGGGTGCCAAACCACCAAGCTCGACCCCGGCGATTGTGCGAGCAGCCATGCAGCGTTCGCTCCGGGAGCGTATGCGAAAATCACGGTCAGCGATACCGGAAGCGGCATCGAGCCGAGCGCACTGCCCCATATTTACGAGCCGTTCTTCACCACCAAAGAGTTTGGCAAAGGCACCGGCCTCGGCCTCTCAACGGTTTACGGCATCGTGATGCAGAACAAGGGGCGCATCGAATGCCGGTCGGAAACGGGCAGGGGAACGGCCTTCCATATCTATCTGCCGATATACCTTAACGAGGGCGACGGGCAAGCGGCGAACACCGGAAAAGAGAACGCCGCTCCGAACGCGAAGGAGACGATTCTGGTCGTTGACGATGAACCATTCATCCTCAAGCTGATCCAGGACATTCTCGAAATCCGAGAGTTCACCGTGCTCACTGCCAAAGATGCCGACGAGTGCCTGCGCATCGCCGGTTGCTGCACCCGGCCTCTCGACCTGGTGGTGTCTGACATGATGCTGCCAGACATGGACTGCATGGAGATGAGCCGCCTGCTCATGCAGCGAAACCCCTCGATGAAGCTCCTGCTTATGTCGGCCCACGCGCCGGAAAATATAGTCCGGAGCTGGACGCACGGAAATGAAACGAACTTCATCCAGAAACCCTTCGGCATCGACGACTTCATGAAAACCATCGACCGGGTGCTGAACAGCAAAATTGAAAATATCTGAGGGCGATGTATCGCTCAGGAAAGGATGATTCCTGACCCGGAAGCATATTGGCATCGGGATCGGAATCGATTTGGATTTGGATTTGGATTTGGATTTGGATGAAAAGAGAACTCTCGCCTTTTCGCCCGCGCTTCATCGACCGAAAAGGCGCGTCGCGCTGACGTGCTTCAGAACGCCCGACACGTCGGCCTCCACCGCATGGGCGCCCTCAAAGCGCTGCACGCGGGTCAGCGCGTTGGGTACGGCGATGCACCGCAGCCCGGCGGCCACCGCCGAGTCGAGGCCGCGCCGCGAATCTTCCACCGCCAGGCACTGCTCCGGCTCGACGCCGAGCAGCTCCATCGCTTTCAGGTACGGCTCCGGATGGGGCTTCGGCTGCTCGACCTCGTCACCGGTGACGATCACCTCGAAGCGGTCGAGCAGCCCGTGCGAGGCGTGCATCAGCAGCACCTTGTCGCGGTCGCTGCCCGTCACCACCGCCAGCCGAACCTCGCCAGAGAGCGCCTGGATGGTTTCGCGAACCTTCGGCATGAGCGGCACAGGGCGTTGCAGACGCTCGACAAACGCTGCGTTGCGCCGGTCAAGCAGCGGACGAACCAGCTCCGGCTCAAGCCCAAGCTCGCGGGCCAGCTCGCCGCTGTGCCGCGCGTTGCCGAGGTACTCGATACCCCAGAACTCCTCATCGATCTGCAAACCGGCATCGGCAAAAAAGCGCCGCGTCATCTCGAAAAAAACCGCCTCGCTATCCACCAGAAGCCCGTCATTATCCCAGAGAATCGCTTCGATCATGAAAGTCCGTTATTGTCGTTGATTAAGGTTTTTCCCGTCATCGGAATCCAATTATCATCTGTTCGATCGCGGCAACAATCAAAAATTGGGCTAAAACCCTGATTATTTTGTGTTATCCACAAACCCCGGACTAAAGTCCGGGGCAAGTGTTTAAGAATTTTAATCGCCGGAGAATTTCATAATTGCCCCGGCTTTCAAGCCGGGGTTTAAGAGCACATATTCTATCATGGGCTTCAGCCCAATTGCTTTCTGTGAAAACAATTGCCATCGGTGGATGCTACTCTCGCCATCGCCCCCCATCCCTTCACCGCAAACACCCGCGATAGAGCCGCCAGAAGCGCAGCGCGACCTGGCGGATGTCGCGGTCGGCCAGGAGCGCGAGCACCTGGCGGGTGGTGAGGCGCGGGTTGTTGCGCATCAGTTCGTTGCGGTAGAGCAGCCGCATGAGCGCGTCCATCGAAAGCGAAAAGGCGGCATCGACCACCTTGTCGAGGCTTACGACCGGAAACTCCGTCGGCTCGCTCGACGCAACCTTGCGCAGCTTCAGCACCCGCCTGCCGCCCGCCTGCTCGACGACGAAGTCAATCCGCTCTTCCGATGCCGCGTGCAAGAGGCACACGCCGGTCGGCTGTTTGAGCGGCGGCGGGGGCGGCGTTCTGGCGTAGTCGAGCGTCGGCGAGGTACCGAGCCACAGCTCGAACGCCTCGAACACAATCTGCGAAGCCTCCTTGCAGTCGAGCGTTTTGTTGACCTTCAGGAGGAACACGAGCTGAAACAAGTCCTTCAGGAACGTGAGCAGTACGCCGCGATTGTCGTCGCGCTTGAGCACGGAGCGGTAGTCGCAGAAGGCCACGTTGCAATAGACCATCATGCGCATGATGTCGCGGTTCTCCATGTGCGCCGTGCGGATCACCGGCACGAAGTTGTTGTACATATCCCAGTCGCGCGAGGTGATGTTGTCGTCGCGTGCGTACTCCTCGAAAATCCGCGTACCGGGATAGGGGGTCATCGCCATAAAAAGGGTCTGGCGCAGGCCGAGCGTACGGGCGAATTTCGGATAGGCCATTGTATCCTCGACGCTCTCCGAGTAGTGGCCGACGATGAAGTACCCCTCGGAGCCAACGCCGAACTGGTTGAGCAGATTGATCGCCGTACTCACCTCGTCGAGCGAGTTCTGCTTGTTCATCAAGGCGAGCGTCTTCGGGTTCGGGCTCTCGATGCCGAGGCCCACCTTGTTCAGCCCGATCTTGCGAAGCTTCGGCAGAATCCGCTCGGCCCGAATCACATCCTTGGCCCGCGTCTCGGTGACGATCCTGAAGTTGGTCAGCCCGCGCTCGATCATGAGATCGCAGATTTTCTCGACGCGCTTGATGTTGGTCAGGAAGTTGGCGTCCCAGATTTTGAGCAGCTTCTTCTTTTTTGGGTCGTGCAGTTGGGCGATCTCCTCGACGACGTTCTCGGCCGTCCGACCACGCCAATGCTTGTGCATCTTGTCGTTCGCGCAGAACGAGCAAACCCACGGGCAGCCGCGCGAGGTGTAGATCGTGTCGATGGTGTAGTCGTCACTTTTTTCGCCAAATCGCTTCGGGCGAAGCGAACGGAGTGGAAACCGGATCGAATCGACATCCTGAATCAGCTCCCGCATTCCGGTATAAACGAACTCGCCATTCTCCTTCCAACAGAGCCCTTTGACCTCGCGCGACGGCCCCTTTTCGACCAGCTCCCGGAAGGTCGCCTCCCCCTCGCCGACGACCACCAGATCGACGCAACCGAGATCGAGCACCTCTTCGGGCAGCGCGGTCGGGTGGAACCCGCCCATCACCACCGTCACGCCGTGCTTCCCGGCGATTCGCGCCAGCCGCTCCGCATTGTTAAAGCAGCCGGTCATCGAGGAGAGAGCGACGAGATCGAACGAACGCTCTTTCAGCAACTTCTCGAAGCTCTCGAAAATCCCGTCATTGTAATAGTTCTCCGGCATCGCCATGCTCTCGACGATATCCTCCACGGCGGCAGCCAGATAGCAAACGCCGATACAGTCGCTGATAAACCTCGGAAACGGCGTAACGATGGCCTGCGGAGCCTCAACAAAGCAGATATTCTTGTAATACGCCATAAGGTGGCAGAGCTCCGGATTGGGTTCAGATCAAGGAGAACGATGGATGGAAACGCGAAGTTCCTCCGACCGGCGGGCACGGCGCGTATAGCGTGAATATACAGATTCTGTATGGCCGACCCAATTTGTCGGAACGAAGCGCTCCGTTGCAAAACAGCAAGTCGGCTTCGACTGCGCCGACAAACGTAAGGGGAACGCTCCCAACAAAGCGCATGGACGATTATCGGCGATAAAAAAATCGGGAAGCGGCGGATTGGGGCGGTAAATCACTGGCAGCTCCAGTTGAGTTCGCCCGGCTCGGCCAGAACGCGGCGGCCTCGGAATGCCGTTTCAGTTATCACCGTTCAGGCTGATCTCATAGAAAAAAAATCTTTTTTTGAAGAAGCCTATAAAACATAACACTCAGAGAGCCACAAATACATACATGCGCACTATTATAATCTGGCTCATTATAAAGTAATTGCATATACTTTAGATAGAAAAGCAGGCAAGCGCTCACCACTCACGAACAACTTGACAAGCACCGGGGAGCGAATGTTTCAGGCGAGCATCTCGCCATCTGGATTGCAAGGCATAACCGACCGCTGATGAACTGGGCAATGCGGAAAAAAGGATAGCGATGAACGAAATGAACCTCATGAATAACCAGGCAGGAGATTTGCAGAGAGCGCTTGTAACGCTGATCGAGAGTCTTCCGTCAGATATCTGCATTCCGGCAACGGTTTCGTCAATGCTCATCAAGTGGTCAATACCGATAAAAAAGGAGTACCATGCAAGAGATCATCATAGGAATACTGATCGTCATCGGAGTTGTTCTGCTGCTAATGTTACAGGGGATGGTGCTCGCATCGCTGAGTAATGAGGCTGAACAGAGCGAACGTCAAGCGGCGATTCTGGCAAAAAGAAAAAGGATGCCAGGTAAAAAACAAGAAAAACCTGCAATAAAGGGCGCCTCAGTCAAGCGCAATGCAGGGTTTGAGCACAAAACGCAAAGAGCGTAAAATAACCGCGCTTATCCCGGCAAATCAGAAAGGATTACAGCACAATCCGGTTCTGACTTGCCGGTATTTTTTTTTGAACATACCACCCTCAAGCTTCCCGGCGACACGTATTGCAACATCGGCCTCACCAACAAATGCGAACAAGCAGCGTGAGAACCGCACCCAAGAGCACCTCCCCTGAAACCGATGCCGTCGCTTCGACCGCCTCCCTGACGCTCACCACCGGCCCGCGCCCCTCAGCCGCTCCGGAAAGCCGCCAGATGACGAGCATTCGCTTGTCGCTCTCCCCGGTTATGCGGAACTCGATCCGCCGCCCGCCGCTCTCTTCGAGGAACAACGACACCGGCCTCTTCAGCGGCGCTCTGGCTGGATACTCGATACGCGGCTCCGTGTTCGCAAAGCACTCGAACGCCCCATAGATCGCCGATTCGATCTCCTCCTTTTCCATGTTCCGGTTCACCAGCACCAGAAAAACAAACTGACCGAGATCCCGCAGAAAAATCCGCAAAGCGCCGCGCTCGTTTGATGTTGGTCAGGAAGTTGGCGTCCCGGATTTTGAGCAGCTTTTTCTTTCTTGGATCGTGAATCAGGGCGATCTCCTCGCCGAAGCGCGGAGGGCGGGTCGAATCGACATCCATGATCAGCTCGCGCATTCCGGTATAGACAAAATCGCTATTCTCCTTCCAGACCAGCCCCTTCACGCCGCGCGACGGGCCGTGCTCGACCAGCTCGCGGAAGGTCGCCTCCCCTGCGCCGATCACCACCAGATCGGCGCATCCGTAATCGAGCGCCTCTTCGGGCATCGCCGTCGGATGGAAGCCGCCCATCACCACCGTCACGCCGTGCTTTCTGGCGATCCGCGCCAGCCAGATAGCAGACGCCGATACAGTCGCTGATAAACCGCGGAAACGGCGTCACAATCGCCTGCGGCACCTCGACAAAACAGATGTTCTTGTAGTACGCCATATCCGGTTTGGATTCAGATCAGAAAGATGCTGATGGAAATGCAAGGTTCCCCAAACTGGCAGAAACACGGTAAGAGGATGAAATATACGATTTATATGACAAACGAGGCCACGATGTCAGCAGCGAGCGGGCGATAGGCCTGCGGACGAGATGCGCGATGTGGCGGCGGGGTGGCGGTTGGCCTCTGGATTTATGGGTTGAAGACCGAGTGAAAATCTCTGGATTTTGGTAGATTAGCTTTTATAAATGCTGTGATTGGCTCTGAATACAAAAAATTTATACGGGCAAATATCATAAAGCTGTTTTCTGTACAAAGAAATCATATAATCAACGATAGAATCCATGATGACCATCACCGAGATCCCTTTCGCTCACCCTTCTGCGCACAATGGTTATAGCCCATTTCCAGATGATTTCGGGCTGAATCAACAATTGCTCTTTCATGGGACTTCTGAAGAACGAGCACAATCAATAATCAATAATGGCTTCAATCCAACGGAGCAACTCAAATCTTCATCATTCACTACCCACAAAGGACTTGCACTTGGTTATGCCTGTGACAAGCGCCAAAATGGTTTCTGCGGTGCGGTGTTAGCCGTTTCTTTCAAAACGCTTGATACTATAGGCATTCGTAATGAAGGAAAATTTGTATATCTAGATGACCACAACATACAACCAGTAATCGTTGCAGTTTGCTATGTTCCTAATTCGTATAAACATGTTTGAGCATTTGAGTACAAAGGATTTATTCAGACAAAAAAAGCCGATTATCTATACCCGGAAAAAAGACAAAATAAATAATGCATAAAGAAAAGTGAAATGAAAGAGTTTAACTATTTTATAGCTCTCGAAGCAGAACTTGAAGATTCTTTTAACTATATCGAACCAGACACTAACAATTTCTGTTGCTATGGAGCGAAATACGCTTCATTGTTAAATACTGTATGTATTGAATTCGAAGCCACAGCAAAAGCGTTAATCAATTCTGTAGCTCCTGGAACAAGTACAGGGAATATCGGTGAGATAAAAGGACAACTCCTAAAGCTCTTTCCAAATATCGAGAGCAATGAGGTTAAAGTTTTACGAATCAACAAAGATATTTTTCCTTTCAAAGACTGGTCTACAAGCAAACTTGATTGGTGGGATGAATACACTGATTTAAAACATAATCGAATCATGCACTATGATAAAGCCAATCTAAAAAACATATTGAACGCGATGAGCGCACTACTTGTGCTCATCGTTTATTTGGAAAAACACCGAGACAAAAAAAATGACGTGCATATAACCAAAGTATTTTTGATGGACTGCATGCCCGCATTAATGGCAACTGAAGGCCGCGATCTTCCAGACTAATTGCCTTGCAAGTAGCTTATCTATGCCTTAATTTTTCACGAAAAATGAGCCGCCAGAAAACAGAATAATTATAAATATATACGAGAAACATATTTCATCCTATCATAACCTTAAAATTTAAAAAAATGATTTTCAGAATTCTCAAAAAAAGAGATCCGTTCCTTCCAGTCCACATAGGAACCTGCCTTGCATTTGATAATGAACTCAAAATTTATATCCTCAAAAACAAGGAACAAACAGCACCTACAACAGAGCTATTAATAGAACCCTTAACAGAAGATGAGAATATTAAGCTCTTAACCATTAAAGTAAATAACATTCCTGATGCACCTAAAATTTCTTCTGTTGCTGGTGATAATTATTTACTTAAAACAAACATTATTGAGGCAGTACGTAATTATTTAGGAGAAAACCTGAATCCTGATGATATTGAACTTAGAGGTAATAATTGACTTTTAAACGCTGCCCCGGCAAACAACACCGGGGCAGCTACGATAAATTGACTATCCAAACAAATCCCCCATCAGTTCCCCAGCATCATCGCTTCAACGTCGGCGGCAACCGTGCCGATGCCTTTCAAGTCGAACTTTTCGATGATCGCTGCTGCGATGTTCGGCGTCAGGAACTCCGGGAGTGTTGGGCCGAGCCTGATGCCTTTGACTCCGAGGTAGAGCAGCGCCAGCAGCACCGTGACGGCTTTCTGCTCGTACCAGGCGATGTCGTAGGAGATTGGCAGGTCGTTGATGTCCTCCAGCTCGAACACCTCCTTGAGCTTCATGGCGATCACGGCCAGCGAGTAGCTGTCGTTGCACTGGCCGGCGTCGAGCACACGCGGGATGCCGCCGATGTCGCCAAGCGCGAGCTTGTTGTAGCGGTACTTGGCGCATCCGGCGGTGAGGATCACCGTATCCTTCGGCAGCGCTTCGGCCACGTCGGTGTAGTACTGACGTGAGCTGTGACGTCCGTCGCATCCGGCCATCACCACGAAGCGCTTGATCGCGCCCGACTTGACCGCATCGACCACTTTGCCCGCCAGCGCCAGCACCTGGGTGTGGGCGAAACCGCCGACGATCTCGCCGTTTTCGATCTCCGTCGGAGCCTGGCAGGTTTTGGCCAGCTCGATGATCTCCGAAAAGTCCTTCTGACCGCCTTCAGCGCGCGCCGGAATGTGCTTCAAGCCCGGCCAGCCCGCCATGCCGGTGGTGAACATGCGGTTGCGATAGGACTCGCGCACCGGCACGATGCAGTTGGTGGTCATGAGAATCGGGCCGTTGAAGCTCTCGAATTCGCGATCCTGCGACCACCACGAGTTGCCGTAGTTGCCGACGAAGTGGCTGTACTTCTTGAAGGCCGGGTAGTAGTGCGCGGGCAGCATTTCGCAGTGGGTATAGACATCCACGCCGACGCCTTCGGTCTGCTGGAGCAACTCCTCCATGTCGCGCAGGTCGTGGCCGGAGATGAGGATGCCGGGACGGCTGCCGACGCCGGTTTTGACCGTGGTGATCTCCGGGTTGCCGTAAGTTTCGGTGTTGGCCTTGTCGAGCAGCGCCATCGCCTTGACGGCCACCGCGCCGGTCTCCATCACCAGGCCGAGCAGCTCGTCGGCTGGCAAATCTTTGGTCAGCGCGGCGAGGCCCTTGACGTAAAAGGTGTAAATCTCGTCGTCGTGGTAGCCGAGCACGGCGGCGTGGTCGGTGTAGGCGGCCAGCCCCTTGATGCCGTACAGAATGAGGCTCTTGAGCGAGCGCAGATCGGCGTCCTCGCTGAGGTTGTCGATGCTGCACGCCATCGCCTTGCCGAGAAACTCCTCGCGCGTGCTGCCGCTCCAGGTCGCGGCGTCGTGCGCCGGAGTCGTTCCGGCGAGCGCCCTGACTTCGTCGCGCATGGCGAGCGCCCTCTGGATCTGCCCGACGATGGCCACGTCGTCGAAGTTGGTGTTGGTGACGGTCACGAACAGGCACTCGCTGATGAACTGGCCGTATTTGCGGTCGAGCGCCCCTTCGAGCGCCTCGGCGCAGAGGGCGATCCCTTCGGTGGCGTAGATCAGCGTATCCTGAAGTTTGGCGGTCAATTCATCCTTGCCGCACACGCCACGGACGTTGCAGCCCGTTCCCTTGATGCTCTCCTGGCATTGGTCGCAATGCATAGACATAACGGTCTCTCCTTACTTTTTTGTTGTTTGTTTGTTCATCTCCGGCGACAAGATTCTGGCCAGCCGCCTGTCGGCTGCGCTGCCCTCCCTGTCACCAAATTTCTCTTTCGCGAGCGCCCGCTGCACGAGAGCCGCTTTCATGATCGATTTCCGGGGACGCGCCTCGATCACGGCGCTGAAGTCTTCGATAGCCCCTTCGTAGTCCCCGGTTTGGCAGCGGATCAGCCCCCGGTTACCCCATGCGGTGATCCGCTCGCGGAATCGCAGGCCGAGCTTGATGGCCATCGTCAAATCCTCCAGCGCACCCGCCAGATCACCCGACGCACTCCTGATCCCCGCCCGGCTGTGCCAGGCATCGGGATTGACCGGATCGGCCTCGATCAAGCGAGTGATCTCCTCCTCCGAGCCGCGCCACGCGCCGAGCGCATCTTTCAGCATGAGACCTCCTCTTCGGCCAGCACCTCGCCGTTCACGCTGACGACGATCCGCTTGACCGGAACCGTGCGCCTGGCCTTTGCAAGCGCCTGCAACGCCAGCGAGGTCAACCCGCCGCAGCACGGAACCTCCATGATCGCCACGGTGATGCTCCGGACTCCGGCCATGTCGATCATGGCGGCAAGCTTTTCGACATAGCGCTCCATGCCGGTATCGAGCTTCGGGCAGGCGATAGCGAGCGCGCTGCCGTCGAGCAGGCGGCTGTGGAAGTCGCCCATCGCGAAGGCCACGCAGTCGGCGGCGAGCAGCACATCAGCGTCGCGGAAGTACGAGGCGGTCGGGCTGACCAGGTGCAACTGCACCGGCCACTGCCGCAACGCGCTGGGGGGGCTGGGCGACGTCGATGCGACTGGCGCGGCTTGAGCGTTGCTCCGGAAATCGATCGTTCGGCTGCCGGGGCAACCACCACCGTGACGGGCGTGACCGTTGGCGGCCTCGGCTTCGAGCGGATTGGCGATGCCCTCTTCACGGAGGTAGTCGAACGCTTCGCGCAGATAGCCGGTTTCGCCGTGCTCCTGCAAATGGCGCAGGTGCGCCGCGATCACGTTCGGCCCGGCTTTGACGATGCTCTCGGCCATCACGCGCCGCTCATCGTAGGGCGCGGCCTCGCGGCTCTCGACCCGCATCGCGCCGGTCGGGCAGTGGCCGATGCAAGCGCCGAGACCGTCGCAGAACAGGTCGCTCACCAGCCGCGCCTTGCCGTCGATCACCTGCAGCGCCCCCTCCGGGCACGCCGGAATGCACTCGGCGCACCCGGTGCACTTGCTTTCATCTATGGTTATGATCTGTCGTTTCATCGTGTTTCCTGTTTTTTTTGCCAGACTCCGAATCCAATTTCGATTTCCTCTATTCCTCTCATTCTGAACATCTTGCAGGGGCAGCCCTCGCGGCTGCCCTCGAATACCGATGGATCAGATAACGATCTCACCCCTTCATCGCCTCCACCGCCTTCAGATCGTCGATCAGCTTGCCGATGGTGATTTGTGAAAACTCCTGGTTCACCATTTTTTCGATGCGCATGATTTCGTGGCGCAGCACGCAGTTGGCGCGATTCGAGCAGAGCTGCTTGCGAAACATGCACTCCGAGAGCTGCACCTTGCCCTGAAAAATTTCGATCACCTCGGCCACGGCAATCAGGCCCGGCTCCTTTGCCAGCCGGACGCCGCCGCCCGCGCCCTCTTTGGACTCCACCAGCCCGTTGCGAATCAGCTCCTGCAAAATGCGCCGCAGGAACTGGTAGGGAATCGTCTGCTCGTCGGAGAGCGCCTTGGCCGAAACCCAGCCATCAGACTTCATGCCGAGGGAGATCAGCGCCCGGACGGCGTAGTCGGTTTCCTTGTTGAGTACTTTCATTCAGTCATCCCCTTTCAGAACAGATCGAAAAACTTGTTGCGCGACCCGATTGCGGCTTTGCTTCCCTACCACCGGCCAAAATCGGAATCGAATTTCTGATACTAATTTAGTATCAGTTAATCAAAATCCAAAATCATCAGGGAAAATTCCCCGTTTCAGAAAAAAACTCAGATTAGCGGAAACCACCGCCAACGCATTACGGTATAAACTATAAGGCCTCGATCCGCCAACGGAGGAGTGCCCGGACAGGATGACATTTTTTTCATCAGACGAACACGCTGACCGCCATGCTTCAACTGGAAACCGCCGGATACCAGGCACTCGACAAGCTTCGCTCGCAAGGCGAATTTCCGCCGGAGTGGACAAAAATCGATGAACTCGAAGGCGTGACCGACCGCTTCATGGAGCGGTTCGCTGCCGAACGATTCGAGGTGTCGAAGGAGCTTGGTCCGGGATTTTTCATCCCTGAGCTGATCGACCGGGCGGTCAGAACCGGCGACGTGGAGCACATGGATGACCCGTCGCAGCCCGGCGACGACCGGCTCGAATGGGTGCGGGCGCTCGACCGGATGAACCGGATGACGCTCGCCTACGAGCATCAGTGCGACCTGCTCATGCCGCTCATCGAAAATCCTGGCGGCACGGGAAAGCCGGTCGGCATTCTCGAACTGGCGGCCGGATCGGGCGGCCTCGGCTTCGCGCTCGCCGAGCGGGCGCAGCGGGCGGGCATCGAGGTGAAGATCACGGCGTCAGACATCGTGCCGGAGATGGTCAGCGAAGGCAACCGAATCGCCGCCGAAAGGAGCGCTCCGGTGAGCTTCCGGCTGCTGAACGCTTTCAGCCTCGACGGCCTCGAACCCGGATCGGCCGATCTGGTTATTATCTCGCAGAGCCTGCACCACTTCACTCCCGGCCAGCTCGCGCTCATGATCGCGCAGGCGGAGCGCCACGGCGCGTCCGTCTTTGTTGGCATCGACGGATTCCGCAGCCTGTTACTCACCGGCGGCGTACCGCTCGTGGCAAGTCTTCAGGGCATCCTGCCCTTCACGCTCGACGGCCTGACCTCGGCGCGAAAGTTTTATTCCGCCATCGAACTCGACATCATCGCCGCCATCGCCACCGGCAGGCAGGGGCATCGCGTGGAGTGCTCGTGGCCGCTGACCGTGCTGCGCGCGCCACTGACGCCGCCTGCCGGGCCGTGATTGGGAATGCGCTGTAAAGATTTTATTTTCAATGCTATTCGACGCCTGACTTTTTCCCGGTCGCAACTCACCAAATGGAGACATGCCCATGAAAATCGGCAAAGCATTGACTGTGATTCTGGTCGTGCTGATCCTCATTCAGCTCATCCCCGGCCCAAGCCACGAGAACCCGCCGGTTACCGGCACGCCCCAGTGGGACAGCCCCCGGACGGCAGAGCTGTTCAAGAGAGCCTGCGCGAACTGCCACTCCAACGAAACCGTCTGGCCGTGGTACAGCACCGTCGCTCCGCTCTCCTGGATCATCAACCTCGACGTCAGCGTAGGCCGCTCGAAACTCAACGTCTCCGAGTGGGGACGCACCGGCAAGAACGATGGCGACGAGGCCGCCGGCGCGCTCAGGAAAGGCAAGATGCCGCCGTGGTTCTACATGCCCGCGCATCCCGAAGCGAAGCTGACCGCCGCCGAGAAGGATGAGCTGGTCAACGGCCTTGTAGCGACCTTCGGCGACGAAGAGGCGGAAAAAGAGAAGAAAGAGATACGCTGATCGACATCCATTCCGCCCCCTGCCGCGCTACCCGAGTGCGGCAGGGGGTTTTGCTGACGATTTCGCGATACGATTTGGATTTCCTTTTCGATTTCAACTTGACGGAACACAGTACGCCTATGAAGGTTCGGGACAAATGATGACGATAGACAACGACGACCATGACCAATGCCTGATTTTTCATACGAAGAACCGAAGCTCCCGACCGGCAGAAACTATCCGCTCCACCTCCTTCTTTTTGTCGCGACGCTGTTCACCACCACCTGGGCGGGTGCGATCTGGACCGGCGTTCCTCCCGCGACGCGGAGCTTCGACGGGTTTGCCGCCTCGTTCCGCACCGGCTTGCCGTTTTCGCTTTCGCTGCTGGCGTTCCTGACCGTGCACGAGTTCGGCCACTTTTTGGCCACCGTGAAACATCGCATCCAGGCCACGCTGCCCTACTACATTCCGCTGCCGCCGCTGCCGTTCCTCATGAGCATCGGCACCTTCGGCGCGGTGATCCGCATCCAGGAGCCGATCCGGAGCCGCCGGGCGCTCTTCGACATTGGCGTGGCGGGGCCGCTCGCCGGATTCGCGGTGGCGCTCGGCCTGCTCGTTTACGGCTTCCTGCACCTGCCGCCCGCCGACTCCATCTACGCGATTCACCCGGAGTACCGGGCAACGGGCGGCATTCCTCCTGCCCCGCCGGACACGCTGTTTCTCGGCAAAAATCTACTCTTCATCCTGCTTGAAAAAATCATCGCGCCGAAGGGGTTGCCGCCGATGTACGAGCTGTACCACTATCCGTTCCTCTTCGCCGGATGGCTCGGCTGTTTCGTGACCGCGCTGAACCTTCTGCCGGTCGGCCAGCTCGACGGCGGGCACGTCATTTACGCCATGTTCGGCGGCGAGGGGCACCGGAAAATCTCGAAATTTTTCCTCGCCTTCATCACCATACTCGGCGCGCCGGCGTTCATTGCCGCCATACTCCAACTGATCAATCCGGCAATCGTCATTCCCGCGCCGGAACTGCTGCTTCGGTGGTCGTGGCCGGGCTGGATCATCTGGGCCTTCATTTTGCGCCGCTTCCTCGGCACGAAGCATCCCCACGCCGGAAGCGGCCGTCCGCTTTCGAAGCGGCGCATGGCGGTCGGCTGGGCCTGCATCGCCATTTTTATTTTGACCTTCACCCCGGTGCCGTTTACCATCAATTGAGCGTTTGCGATGAACCAGAATCGAACAGACAGAAGCCCTTTCCGGCTCAAGTGCGCGGGAGCGACGCTCGACCTCTCGGAGCGTCCGGCCATCATGGGTATCGTCAACCTGACGCCCGATTCGTTCTTCGATGGCGGCAGCTACGGTACAGACGGAGAGACGGCGCAGCTCGAACGCGCCCTCGAATCGGCGCTGGCGATGGTTCGCGCCGGAGCGGAGATCATCGACGTGGGTGGCGAATCGACCCGCCCCGGCGCTGAACCGGTCGGCGCGGAGGAGGAGATCGCGCGAACGATCCCCTTTATCGAGCTGTTGCGACGGCACAGCGACGCGCTGATCTCCATCGACACCTGGAAGTCCGGGGTGGCCGAAGCGGCGCTCCGCGCCGGAGCGAACATCGTCAACGACATCTCCGGCTTCAGCTTCGATTCCGCGATGCCGGAGGTGTGCGCCCGTCATCGCTCTGGCGTGGTGCTGATGCACACACCCGCCAAGCCCGACAAGCTTCGCTGGAGCCAACAGACCGGCGCGGACGCCGAAGAGGTGACGGCCCGCGTGACCGGCTTCCTGCGCCGCTCGGTCGGGATAGCGAAGAAGCACGGTATCGAAGCGATCATCGTCGATCCCGGCCTCGGCTTCGGCAAAACCGTCGAGGAGAACTACCGCCTGCTGGCCCGGCTCGACGAGCTGCACGAGCTCGGCTGCCCGGTGCTCGCCGGAGTGTCGCGAAAGTCGTTCCTCGGCCAGGCGATCCGGAAGCCCGGCGAAGATGCGCCGCCCCCCTCGGAGCGCCTGTACGCCACCATCAGCGCCAACACCATCGCGCTGTTGAACGGCGCGGACATCCTGCGCGTGCACGACGTCCAGGCCGCCGCCGAAGCCCGCGCGGTGGTGTTGGCCACGCGCGGAGCAAGCTGTTGAGGCCCCGGTTGTTGGGCAGCCGCAAGGGCTGCCCCTACGAAAACACCTGAAAACCCTGTAGGGGCAACCCTTGCGGTTGCCCTGATTACCGGGGCATAAAAACCACCACAACGCCCCTACAATCCGCCCATCGCGTCCACACAATCCACCGCGCCCTCCCTGTCAACCATTCTTCTTTTTTTCTTAACTTTCTTCCCGCAGCGCACCGTCGCTCTTTCGGAGACCGTTAACAGCCACTCCATGTACCTGTCGAAAATCGAACTTTTCGGCTTCAAAAGCTTCGCCCACAGGGTCAGGATTCACTTCGACAAAGGACTGACGGCCATTGTCGGGCCAAACGGTTGCGGCAAAACGAACGTCGTTGACGCCATCCGCTGGGTGCTCGGCGAGCAGAAATCGATGCTGTTGCGCTCGCCCAAGATGGAGAGCATCATCTTCAACGGCACCAAAAAGCTCAAGCCCCACAGCTTCACCGAGGTCTCGCTCACTATCGAAAACACCCGCAACGTCCTGCCGACCGAATATACCGAGGTGACGGTGACGCGCCGCCTCTACCGCAACGGCGACAGCGACTACCTGCTCAACCTGGTACCCTGCCGCCTCAAGGACATCCTCGACCTCTTCGCCGACACCGGCATGGGCAGCGACGCCTACTCGGTGATCGAGCTGAAGATGATCGAGGAGATCATCAGCAACCGCAGCGACGAGCGGCTGAAACTCTTCGAGGAGGCCGCCGGCATCACGCGCTACAAGCAGCGGCGCAAGCAGACCTTCCGCCAGCTCGAAAGCGCGAGCCGGGACCTCGCCCGCGTGGACGACGTGCTCGCCGAGGTGGAAAAGAAGGTTCGCAACCTCCGCACGCAGGTGCGCAAAGCCGAGCGGCTCAAGGAGATCAGGGAGGAGCTGCGCTCGCTCGACCTCACCCTGTCGGCTATCTCGATGGACGAGCATTTGCAAAAGCTCACGCCGCTCTGCGACTCCATCGCCGCCGAAGAACGCCAGAGCCACGAGCTGTCGGCCACCATCGCTAGGCTCGACGGCGCGCATCAGGAGTCGGAACTGCGACAGCTCGAACTCGAACGCAAACTCGCCGACGACCAGAAGGAGCTGAACGCCGCGAACCAGCAGGCGCACGAGCTTGAAAAGCAGCTCTTGCAGCACGAGGAGAAACAGAAAAACCTGCTCCAAACCATCGACCGCCTGAACCACTCGATAGCTGACAAGGGTCGAAAACGGCTCGAACAGGAGTCGCTCTCGAAGGAGTTATCGGAGAAGCAGACGCCGCTACAGGAGGCTTGCGCCGCAGAGCTCGCCGGTTTCGAGCGGCTCAAGGAGCAGCAGGCGGAGCTGAACCCGGCGCTCGACGCCAGCCGTCAGGCGCTGCAACAGGAGCGTCGCACGGTGGCCGAACTCCAGAAATCGCTCAACGCGCTGAACCTGACGCGCCAGTCGCTCCGCACCCGCAAGGAGCATCTCGAAGGGTCAGCGAGCCGCCTCGACCAGCGCAAGCGCGACCTCGAACGCTCGATGGAGCAGTCGGAGCCGGAGCGCCGCCTCGCGTCGGAAGCGATCGAAGAGAAAAAAATCGCCCTCGACGAACTGAAAAAGGAGGAGGAGCGCCTCGTCGCAGAGAAGGCGAGCATCACCGAACAGGGCGAAAAAAAGAAGGAGGAGCTGCTTTCGCTCAAGGGCGAGCACAACCATCTGCACAACCAGATACTCCTCTGCAACTCGATTCTCGAAAAGTTCGAAGGGCTGCCGGAGGGCGTGGCTTACCTCGAAAAGCAGCGCGACGGCAAGCCGGGACTCGGCTGCCTCTCCGACCTCATCTCCGTCCGGGAGGGCGACCGCAAAGCGCTCAACGCGGCCCTCGGCGAGAGCCTCGGCTACTACCTCTGCGGCAACCTCAGCGAAGCCCGGCTCGCCGTGTCGAGCCTCGCCAAAGCCGACAAGGGCAAGGTGCACTTTTTGATTCTCGACCTCATCGAGGGCGGCGGCGAAGTCGAATACAACGAAATCGACGGGGCGCGGCGGGCCATCGACCTGGTGGAGGCCCCGGCGGAGCTGTCGAAAGCGCTGCTGCTTTTGTTGCAGCACTGCCACGTCGTGGCCGCTCTCGACGACGCCGAACGGCTGGCCGAGCGGCATCCCGAAGCGCTCTTCATCACCGGGAAGGGCGAAAAGTTCACCCGCCGTGGCGTGCTCTACGGCGGCAGCGCAAAGGGCGGCGAGAGCGTCCGACTCGGCAAAAAGGCCGAGCGCGACCGCTTGCAGGAGCAGATGACGGGAATCGCGGCCTCCATCGCCGGGGCGGAAACCGCGCTCGCGGCGCTCCGCAAAGAGTTCAGCGCCATCGACACCGAGCGGACGCGCCGCGGCGCTGCGACAATCGGACAAGAGATTTCGGCGCTCGAAAAGCGCCTTGCGCGGCTCGAAGCCGAGGAGCGCTCCGGCGCGGAGCAGATCGCCAACGCCGACCGCGAGCGGGCCACGCTCTTCGCCTCCGTCGAGAGCGTGGCGGAGGAGCTGGAGCGATTGCAGCCGGAGACGCTTCGCCTCGAAGCGGAAATCGAGTCGGGCCAAGAAAAGTTGAACGCCATGCAGGAGGAGCTGTCCGCCGGGGAGGAGCGCAGCCGCAAGCTGCACACGGAGCTTCAGGCGCAGCAGGGGCGTTACCGCGACGCGCAACTCGACCTCGAAAAGCACAGCTTCCGCGCAAACGCCTGTCGGCAGACGATGGTCACGCTCAGCGACGAAATCGAGGGAATGCAGCGCCAGATCGCGCGGGCGGAAAAAGAGGTGACCGAACTCGGCGAGTCAATCGCCCAGGCGAAGGCTGAGCACGAACAATCTCTCATCGTTTCGGCACGGCAGCAGCAGGCGCTCAACGAACTTGAAACCACCTGCCGCGACCTTCAGGCGCAGAACCACGACGCGCTCTCGAACCTGCGCGACCTGCGCCGCAAGTACGAAATTTCGCTGCAAATGCTCGCCGAGTTCGGCAACCGGAAGGCGCGGCTCGAACAGGAGATCGCCCACTTGCAAGCCACGGTGATGGAGCGCTACGGCGTCGAACTCGAGATGATGCCCGCCCACGCGCCGGAGGGGTTCGACCTCGTCGCCTCCCGCGAGCGGCTCGCCTACCTGCAAAAGCAACGCGAGCAGTTCGGCGGCGTCAACGAGCTGGCGCTGGAGGAGTACGACGCCGAAAAGGAGCGGTTCGACTTCCTCTCCGCGCAGAAAGAGGATCTGGTCAGCGCCGAGGCGCAGCTCCGGGAGACCATCGAACAGATCAACCGCACGGCGCTCGAAAAATTCCAGGAGACCTTCGTCGAGGTTCGCAAAAATTTCATCCGCATCTTTCACGACCTGTTTGACCCCGAAGACGAGGTCGATCTGTTGATTCACTCGGACGAAGATCCGCTCGACGCGCGCATCCAGATCGTCGCCAAGCCGCGCGGTAAAAAGCCGCTCGCCATCGAGCAGTTGAGCGGAGGCGAAAAGGCGCTGACGGCGCTCTCGCTGCTCTTCGCGATCTACCTGGTCAAGCCGAGTCCCTTCTGCATTCTCGACGAGGTCGATGCGCCGCTCGACGACGCCAACGTGGGAAGATTCGTGAAACTCCTGAAAAAATTTGAGAATAACACTCAATTTATTATCGTTACGCACAACAAAAAGAGCATGGCCTCATGCCAGGCGCTCTACGGCGTCACGATGGAGGAGGAGGGGGTGTCGAAACTCATTCCGGTGAAGATTGAAAAAGCACGTTCTGAAGAAGAGGCGTCAGCCTGAAGACTAATGTATCGCAAACTTGTTCTGTTTGACATCGATGGAACCCTGCTCAGGGTCAGCGCTATGAACCGCCGTGTGCTGGCGGACGCCCTCTTGGAGGTCTATGGCACCGAGGGGAGCACCGGCACGCACGACTTTTCGGGCAAGATGGACAGCGCCATCATCTACGATGTGCTCTCGAACGGCGGCCTCACGAGGGATGAAATCGCCGGAAAGTTCGACCGGGCCAAGGCGGCCTACATCGATCTCTTCCGCGAGCGCGCCCGGCGCGAGGACATCACGCTCTTCGAAGGGGTTCGCGAGCTGCTCGACGCGCTTGCCTCCCGCTCCGACATCCTGCTCGGCCTGCTCACCGGCAACTTCGAGGCTTCGGGACGCCACAAGCTGAAGCTTCCCGGTATCGACCACTACTTCCCCTTCGGCGCGTTCGCCGACGACGCTCACGACCGCAACGAACTTCCCCGTATCGCCCACGAACGCGCCCGGCGCATCGCCGAAAAAAACTTTTCACCTTCGGAAATCGTTATCATCGGCGACACCGAGCACGACATCCGGTGCGCCCGCGAGCTCGACGCCCGCTCCATCGCCGTGGCGACGGGCAATTTCTCCATGCAGGAACTCTCCCGGCACCAGCCCGGAGCGCTGTTCCGGAATTTTGCGGAGACCGGCGAAGTCCTCGCCGAGATCCTTACACCACAACTCTCTTAATACCGCATCATGAAAACCTACCGACGTCAAATCCGGGAAAAAATCCTTCAGGCGCTCTACACGCTTGAACTCCGGGATGTCGATACTGAATCGGCGACCAACTGGCTTCTCACCAAAGAGATCGCCGACGACCCGAACGCGATGAAGTTCTTCAATCACCTGATGCAGAGCATCGTCAAAAACCGCGAAGAGATCGACCGCTCTATCGCCAAACACACCTTCAACTGGGACATGAGCCGCATCGCGGTCATCGACAAGAACATCCTGCGGATGGCTCTGGCCGAAATTCTCTACTGCGAGGACATTCCGCCGAAAGTGTCGATCAACGAGGCCATCGAGATCGCCAAAAAGTTCAGCAGCACCGACAAGAGCAGCAAGTTCGTCAACGGCATCCTCGACGCGATCTTCAACGACATGAAGGCCGAAGGGCGCATCAAGAAGTGCGGCCGTGGCCTGATCGACCACACTGAATCAAAGATGCAAAAGACGGAACCAAACCGCTAACCAGCTTATTTCAAAGAGGATGACCACTTCCGTAAGTGAAAAGATCGCTTTCATCGAACAGGCGCTGTCGGCCTCTTGGCCGAACCCGAAAAGCGAGCTGAACTTTGAAAGCCCTTTTCAGCTTCTCGTCGCCACCATCATGGCCGCCCAGGCCACCGACAAGAAGGTCAACCAGCTCACCGTCGAGCTGTTCAAAGCCGCGCCCGACGCCGCGAGCATGAGCCGCATGGATGTGGAGGACATTAAAACGATCATCCGCCCGATCAACTACTACAATAACAAGGCGAAAAATATTCTCGCCATGAGCCAGCGCCTGGTCGATGAGTTCGGCGGCGAGGTTCCCGCGTCACGCGAAGCGCTGGAGAGCCTGCCGGGCGTAGGCCGCAAAACCGCGAACGTGGTGCTCGGCAACGCCTTCGGCATTCCCGCCATGCCGGTGGACACCCACGTCCACCGCGTCTCGAACCGCATCGGCCTCTGCAAAACCTCGAAGCCGGAACAGACCGAAGAGGCGCTGCTCAAAATCATTGACGAAGAAAAACTGATCGACTTCCACCACTACCTGCTGCTGCACGGCCGCTACACCTGCAAAGCCAAAAAGCCCGAATGCGGGAAATGCACGGTGCGGGAGGTTTGCGAGTGGGAAGAGAAAACGCTCCTGTAGGGGCGGGTTTTGTGCCCGCCCTGGTGGTAATGCCGTGGACTTGGTGGACAAAGAGAAAGAAAATTCTGCGGAGAATCGTTCTTCAATTCGTCCACAAAGTCCACGCCCCCTTTTACGGCAACTCTATCTTTTTGTCCACGGCATAAATCCACTCACACTCAGGCCTGCCTCTTGTTCCGGCCCAGAGTTCTACCGTGATGCCCTGGTTTGCGGTCGCTATGGAGGTGAAGATTTCAATCTGGTAGTACAATTCGTCGAGCAGATCGGCCCAGGCGGCGTCAAGCGGATTTTCCGATTCGGCGTATTCGTCAGACGGCTCGATAGCAGGAGTTCCGGCTTTGAACCAGTCCGACAGACAGAGATAGCTGTCCGGCATGAGGCAGCCGCCCCGGAAGGTGCCGCGCGGATGCTTCACGCCGGGAATCTCCACCCAGAATTCAAGCCGGGCCTCCGGCGTGAGCTGGCCGTCTCCGGCAAGCTTTTCAAGCAGTTGGGTGACGGTCTCTCTGACAAGTGCCTTGCTCGCATCGGAAAGTTCGAGCAGTTTGAAGTTCGGCGTGTGGTCTCTCATGGTTGGAGGCGGTTGGCGGTTAAGATGATTTGCAGCATCAATATACAGCACGAGCCGTTGCGCTTCAACCTCCGGGGCGCTTATTCATCCGGCCATGACCGTTGTCAAACAATTGCCCCGGACTTCAGCCCGGGGTTTAGCCCAATTTCTTTTTTCAGGAATGATTACGATTTATTGTTGCCGGATTAATATTCCGGAATGACGACTGCCGCCCGCCGCGAGCCGCGCAGTGAGTTGCAGACGAGCACCATGTCGGCCCGGCGCAGCTCGTCGAGGGTGAACGCTTTTTCGATGATCCACGGGCGCGTGCGCAAGAGGTAGCGCCGGAAGACGCCGTTGAGCAGCCCCGACGACTCAGGCGGCGTCAGCCAGCGCCCGTCGATACGCGCGAGGATGTTGCTGATCGCCCCTTCAGTCACCTCGCCCCGCTCGTTCAGAAAGAGCGCCTCGCCGAATCCTTTTTCTTGCGCCTCGCGAAAAGCGCGGTCACAGCGCTCGCGGGCGACGCTTTTGTGCCGGAGCAGCGGGTCGCCGGAATCGACCAGTTCGGCGGCGATGCAGACGCGCACGGGCTTGCCGGACGGGTCGAGGCTGAACGGCTCCGACACCAGCGATACCCGCCCGTCGCGAGCGAGCGTCAGCCGCAAACGATGCCTGCCGCCCGCCGTGCGCAACGCTTCAGCTTTGCGTGACAAGGCGGCGACGATGGCGCGGCGGTCGAACGCCAACCCGAGCGCCGAGGCCGACGAAGCGAGCCGGTCGAGATGGTCGCCCGCCAAGAGAAACTCCCAGCCGTTCCACTGCAAGGTCTCGAAAATTCCGGGCACTGACGATGCGGCGGGAGGAACGAGGTCGGCGAGAATCCGCGTCTTGAGCATACATTCGCGATACTCGTTGCGCGGGTCGGAGTCCCAGACGATGCCGCTGCCGGTGCCGTACAGGCCGCTGCGCCCTTGCAGTTCGATGGTGCGGATCGCCACGTTGAAGGCCATCCGCCCCTCCGGCAGCATAAAGCCGACCGCGCCGGTATAGACGCCGCGCGGGCTTTTCTCCAGCTCGCGGATGAGCTGCATCGCCCGCACTTTCGGCGCGCCGGTCACGGAGCCGGAGGGAAAGAGCGCCCGGAAAAGATCGCGCAGCCGCGTCTTTTCCCGCAGCTCGCCGCGCACGGTCGAGACCATCTGGTGCAGCGTCGGGTAGCTCTGCGTCTCGAAAAGCTCCGAAGCCCGCACCGAGCCGGTCGCGCAGATGCGCCCCAGGTCGTTGCGCAAGAGATCGACGATCATCAGATTCTCGGCGCGGTTCTTCTCGCACCTGGCCAGCCCCGCCTTTTCGGCAAGGTCTTCTTCGGGCCGCTCGCGACGCGGCGCGGTGCCCTTCATTGGCATGGTTTCGATCAGGCGACCGTCGCGGACGAAAAACAGCTCCGGCGAAAAGGAGAGCACCACGCGCTCGCCGGTGTTGAGAAAGGCCGCCCACGGCGAGGGCTGGCGGCGCTTCATCTTGACGTAGAGCGCTTCGACAGCGCCGTCGAAGCTGAAGCGGCAGCGCCCGGTAAAGTTGGTCTGATAGACGTTGCCCGCCGCGATCTCCGAGCGCAGCCGGTCGATTTTCCGGCAATACTCCGCCTCGCTGAACTCGAAGTCGAGAGCGGAAACCTCGCAGCTTCGCCTCGCGGCGGCGGCATCCCCGGCCTCGACGGCCTCGCGGCTGAAGCGCTCCGGGCGGCGATAGACGCCGAACCAGCCAAGCACGTCGCCGACGCCGGCGGGCCATGCGCACCCGGCGAGCGCCGGATCAAAGAGGCAGCCCGCCTCGTAGCCGAGCCATCCGGCGAGGCAGAAGCCCGCGTCGAGCCGCGACTCCAGCCGGTCGAACCACACCGCGACGCTGTCGCCCGCGTGCAGCGTCAGCGTTTCGAGCGGGTCGGAAAAGAAGAGAGAGTCGCCATAGCGGGCGTCCGGCGCGGTTGACTCAAACCAGAGCGACCCCGATTTCGAGAGCTGGTCGTACAGCGCCATTACCGGAACCTGGCTTCGATCACGACGGGTTTGCCAAGCACCTCTTCGAGCCACTCCTTCAGCCCGCAAGCCGCCCAGAGTTCGATGTCCGGCTCGAACTGCGTGAGCGCTTCCAGCACGATGCGCTCCGGTTCGAGGCGGGCCGTGATCGATTGGACGTTCTGGCGATGGCCCCGTTCGAGGCCGTTCGAGATGCGCAGAATGCCGGAAAGCACATCGACGGCGCGGCGGTGCGAGGGCTTGAGCTGGCTGTAGAGCGGATGCTTCTCGGTGGGCGGCTGCTTGCGGTGGTAGCGGGCGACGTTGCCGATGATGTCGATTTCGGTCGGCGAAAAGCCGCGCAGATCGGCGTTCATGATGATGTACTGGCTGTGCTTGTGGTGCGCCGAAATCGAGATGAACTCGCCAATGTTGTGCAGCATCGCCGCGTATTCGAGCAGCTCGCGGTAGCGCTCCTTCAGCCCGTGCAGCGGCAGCAGCTCGTCGAAAAGCATCAGCGACAGGCGGGCGACCTGCTCCGAGTGCGGCTTGTGCCAGTTGCAACGATAGCCGAGTTCCATCACGCTCTGGCGGCGGATGTCGTGCTGGCTGGCGCCGTCGCGGCCCCGGATGGAGGCGATCTGGTGCAGCACCATCCCCTCGCGCAGCGCCGAATCGGAGATCACCACCTCCTTGATGCCGAACACCCGGAAGATGGTGTCGAAGAGAATCAAACCCGGCACGATCAGATCGACGCGCTTCTCGTCGAGGCCGGTCAGTTTGCGCCGCGCCGGATTATCCATCGCGACCACCTGCCGGTAGAAGCTCTCGAACTCCTGGCGGCTGAATCCGCTCTGGTTCAGCACGTCCGTTGCGTCGGCATCCTTGCCGGAGCGGATCATGCGGGCGATGTTCTGCGCCGTGCCCGACGAGGCAATGGCCCGGTTCACGCCAAGCTCGCGCGCCATCTCCGCCGCGCCGCCATACATTTCGGCAGCGAAGAACTGCTGCAACAGCTTCAGCTCGTCCGCCGAAATCGGATCGGAGGTCACAAAGCGCTCAAGCATTCTGGCCACGCCGATCTTGCGGCTTTCGAGCAGATGCACCTTCGACTTGTCGGCGATGATGAACTCCACCGAGCCGCCGCCGATGTCGAACAAGAGATCGGGCCGGTCGCGCAGCGTAACGGCGTTGCGTACGCCGTAGTAGATGAACTGCGCCTCCTCCCTGCCGGAGATCACCTTGACCTTCAGGCCGGTTTCGCGCCGCACCATGTCGATGAACTCGTCGCGATTGTCGGCCTCGCGGATGGCGCTGGTGGCGAAGGCGAGAATGTTGTGCGGCGCGACGCCACGCTGGGTGGCCAGCACGATGAAGTTCCGCAGCGTGGCCACGCCCGCCTCCATCGCCGCCGGATCGAGTCGCTTGGTGGAGATGCTGCCCCGCCCGATGCAGATCATGTCCTTGACACGGTCGATCTCGACAATGCCTTTTTCTTCGCACTCCTCGACGATGACCATGTGAAAGGAGTTTGTGCCAAGATCGATGGCGGCCAGCCTGAGCTTTTCTGTTGACATGCGATTGAGACTGATAACGAAAACTGCCGGAAACAAAATAACCGATTTCACAATAAAACGAACCCGGCGCGAGCCAATGTTCGGGGATGATTTTCGGGCGTCTCCTCTTTGCCTGCTCTCTTTTCATCGGGCGGCTTTTTCAATGTATATTCAGCATGGATTTTCGTACTGACGGCATGATGAATAACACTTCAGGACACTTGACGTAATGGATCGAATGCTTAAAACCGCAAAGGGCGAACCGGATTCCGACCATCTCGACTTCCGGTACGAGTTCGCGCGCAAGGCGATCCACCTCTCCTCCCTCTTGATTCCGCTGATCTACTGGCAGATCGGCAGAAAACAGGCGCTCTTGATCCTCGCCCCGGTAACGGCGGGATTTCTGCTGGTCGATGTGTTCAAGCACTTTGTGCCCTTTCTTTCGACCTGGTACCATGCTACCTTTGGCACCATGCTGCGACACCACGAGCTGAGCCGGGAGCGCCTGCATCTGAACGGCGCGAGCTGGATCACCCTGGCGGCGTTCGCTTTGATCGCCTTTTTCCCGAAAACCATCGCCGTCGGGGCCTTCGCGATGGTCTCGATTTCGGACACGGTAGCCGCGCTGGTGGGCAAGCGGTTCGGGCGGCACCGCTTTGGCCAGAAAAGCTTCGAGGGAAGTCTGGCGTTTTTCGTGAGCGCCATCGCCGTCGTCGCGCTCATCCCCGGCCTCTTGCTCCCGGTGGGCATCGTCATGGCAGTAGTCGGAACCGTTGTTGAGGCGCTGGTGCTGAAGATCGGCAATTTCCGGATTGATGACAATTTCAGCGTACCGCTCGCCGGAGCCATCGCGGGCTTGCTTTGCTACACCTGGTTTTTCCCCGAAGCGCTGCAGGCGCTCGCCCGCTGACCGCAACTCGCCGCCGATGCAAACCCTTGTGACCGACCGGCCCGAAGAGGCCGCAAGCTGGCTCGACCGTGGCGAAACGGTCGCCTTTCCGACCGAAACTGTCTATGGCCTCGGAGCCGACGCTTTCGATGCGGAGGCGGTGGCGAAGATTTTCAGAGCGAAAGGACGCCCGTCGGACAACCCCTTGATCGTGCACGTGGCGACGCCGGAGCGCATCGGCGAGGTGGCGGCGGAGATTGGCGAGACGGCGAGGCTGCTCGTCGAGCGTTTTTTCCCCGGCCCGCTGACGCTCGTCCTGAAAAAGCGCGACTCCGTGCCGGAGATCGTCTCCGCCGGACTGCCGACGATTGGCGTACGCTGCCCGTCGCACCCGGTCGCCTCGGAGTTTTTGCGCCGCTGCCGTCACCCGGTCGCCGCGCCCTCGGCAAACGTTTCGGGCCGCCCAAGCCCGACCGACTGGAAAACCGTGTACCACGACCTCGGCGGCAGAATCGCCTGCCTGTTGCGCGGCGAGCCAAGCGCCATCGGCCTCGAATCGACCATCGTTGACTGCTCGGTCAACCCGCCGCGCCTGTTGCGCAGCGGCGCCGTGAGCATCGAAAGTCTCCGCGAGCTGGTTCCCGACATCGAGATAGCGACCTCCTGCAAGCCGGGCGAAGCGCCGAAAAGCCCCGGCCAGAAATACCGCCACTACAGCCCCGAAGCCGAAATCGTGCTCGTCGAAGCGCCGCAAGAAAGCCTGCCGCTTGACCCGCGAGCCGCCTGGATCGGCCTCGCCGCCCCGCCAGCCGGAGCCACGAAATCACTCCGATGCCACGATATGGACGAATACGCCCGCGTGTTGTTCGGATTTTTTCGGACATGCGACGCCGAGGGAATCCGAACGATTTATTGCGAACTGCCGCCGGACGAGGGGATCGGACGGGCGATACGGGACAGGCTGGTGAAGGCGGCGGGGCGGCGGTGAGGGGAAAATCACTTTGAGCAAAAACAACTCATCCACTTCTTATCTCCCCAACTATCAACCACAAAATGAAGCGTCAAGAGTTTTACGGTTAGTTATCAAGTCGTCAAATAACCTTATCTGCGAGAGCTTACCCGAATGGGCAACCATTTCAACGTTTTTACTAACCATATCTTCGGATAGCTTACCAAACCATTCAGGGGTAGGAACCAATGAATTATTAAGATCACGTGGCTCAAACTTATCCAGTTTACCTCCATATTTTCGCACTTCCCGTGACATAATTTTCTGCCCAACAGGGGAAACAAAATACAGGAAAAGATGATCAATAAATTTTGAACCAAACAGATTTGGATAAAAACAGTGAAAACAAGTTAATGATACAGCCTGACTTTTGTTACGAATCACCTTGAAACCATTTCTCGAAAAAACACCGAAAAGAATCGGAGATGGTTGTCGGCTCTCCAGTTTGAACCATGGTTTTCGCATTCGAGTCAAGTACCTTTTATCAAAACCTGCGCTTTCGCCAAAGTCAACGTATTCGCTTACGGCTTCGGTTTGTATCAATGAAAGATCGACTAACAGAATACGCTCATCGTTATCAATAAGACGCTCTATATCGCCGTCATCTATAAATGATTGCTTGATTTGTGAGCTTCGAGAAATACAGGGATAGAGAGCCGCTTCGGGCAAATCCCAATCAAGCGCTTCAGACCTGGATAGCAGAAAATACTCGTTTGCGCCAGTTGCTATTCCTCTGGAAAACGATCCATACATGGATAAAGGCTGAAGGGCGTTGTAATCGATATCACATGGCTCATCGAAGAAGCGTAACCACTTGTCCGATGGGTTCAGCACCTCAGTTGGCACATCTCTACACGGCAATTCATTCACACCCCCTGCCAATTGCTCAAGTGTTTGTACCGTGCAAAATTTCACCGGATCATGTTTCCCATCGTCCGAAACAAGAATAATACCGACCGAAGTTATGGCATCTGGAAATATTTCACCCTCCGGCTCAAGTCGCAGCAAAGCTTTGAGAAGCCCTTTCTCCAGAAGCTGTCGCTTCACTACCTCCCCATAACCTGTATTCAAAAACTCTAACGGCATGAGATAAGCCAAACGCCCTTTTGGGGCGAGTTCATGTAAAGATTTCAAAAGAAATGCAGATGCAATATTGGTATATCCAGACAACTTTTGACCCAGACGTTTTTCGATTTCAGGAAAAACATATTGACGTTCAGAAAAATTCTGAAACCGCATGTATGGTGGATTGCACACAATAGCAGGGTATTGTTCCCCCCATATCGAGAAATAATCAACATTTCTTACCGAAAAGGTATCGTCAAGGTTCGGAGACTCTTCAATAAAATGAGCAAGCACTGTTGGATCCTTTTCGACCCCGGAAAATCTGATTTCTGCCTCCAGACCTTTTACCGAAAAATAAAAGGCACCCAAACCAAAAGCCGGGTCAAACAACACCTTTGCTCCATTTTCCAGAAGCCAACGACACATAAAACGAGCAACTAACGGTGGTGTAAAGAATTGCCCATGCTTTTGCCTGTGGCTTAACTCAACCACACGATGATAACGTGCTACCGTTTCAATCGACATTGAGTACCTCCTTCAACAATTCTCCGTCAAGGTAACCGCGACCGCCGCTAAACGTTACATAAAAAAGCAAACGCCCCCGCCCTAACTCCTTCATTTGCGACTGGTGGTCTGGCATATCTATTTTACCAATAACTTCGCGGCCAACCTGTACATTAATCTTGATTGTCGTCTTCCCCTGGTTTTTCACATCACGTTCGACCGAAAACAGTTCACCTTCCTTCTCTGAATCTGCTGCTATTTCGAGAATTTGTTCAAATGGAATCAAATATGCCTTATCGAAAAAAACTTGTAAATAATAATGTGTCACTCCAAATCGCTGAATCCAGCGATTAACGAGAGCAATGTCTTCAACTTTTGGAGTGATACTGAGATGGTCACGCTTATGAAGAATCTCAATATTATTCTTGAGTTCCCTGAGAAAATCACTTAGTTGTCGTAGTTGTGCTGAAGATGACCATGAAGGCCTTCGGAAATCAAGCTGTTTGAATGATTCATTATTCGCTGACATTAAAAAACGATGCAACTCCTCATTCTTAGCAAAAAGGAGATCGGCAAGATCACCCTCTAAAATATCCTCCTTGATACGACTACAAGCAGCAAGGGCATTGTTTGCTCTCTGCTCCATATACTCAGCATATCGATCCGCAAGAAAAGAACTCGAACGAACCTCTATCGCAGCAATTGCACTACTTACGATTTCATCACTCAAAGTATCTGGAACACCAGTCGGAAATTTTGACCGTTCAAAAACCAGGATATCTGGCCGCTTCCCGATTTCATTAAGCTCATCTTGATAAGATGCGTAAAACGCCTCAAACCCCTCATCCCCGGCAGCCAAAGACTCCGAACGCCCATACTGAACCGCAAGTAAACCGAGATCATTCTCGTTAATCGCGCTTTGAACAATATTCTCGGCCCAATCGCCCTGTTCTTTGTTCGTTAAAAACTCCGAACTGGCCATAGTCGGCGGTCGCCCGCCAATCTTTATATCTGGATCAATCCCAAAATCCAAAGTTTGAATCAATTCGAGGATTTTTTTCTTGTAAATGGTTTTCATAAGTCAACTTCCAATCTGAAAAAAACTAATACAACAGCATTAGCGAACATATCCCCTCCCCCACATTCACCCCGCTTTCAGCCCGAATGCTCCGTGCATTCCGGTGATGACCATCTGCGTGCCGATGACGGCGAGGATCAAACCCATCATTCGCGTGATGACGCCCAGGGCGCTGGGGCCGATGTAGGTGACAAACTTTCCTCCGGACACAAACAGCACGTAGGTGATGATGCAGAGTACGCCGAACATCGCGATTGTTACGGCCATATCCATAAAATTCTCGCCCGTCGAGAAGTTCATCGCCGTGGCGATCGTGCCCGGCCCGGCGAGGATCGGCATCGCCAGCGGCGAAATCGTCACGCTGAGCGCCGCTTCGAGCGACTTTTTCTTGTCCTTTTCGCTCGGATGCTGTACGCTCGATTGATCGCCTTGCAGCATGTGAAAGCCGATCAGAAAAACCAGCAACCCGCCGGTGATCTGAAACGCGGGCAGGGTGATGCCGAAAAGATCGAAGATGAGCTTCCCCGCCACCGAAAAAACCGATACGATCAGAAATGCCAGGAGCAGCGCTCGCGACGCCACCATCGCCGTCGTCTTTTCATCGTCGCCCTCCGTAAGGCTCAGAAAAATCGGCACATTGGCGATAGGGTTCATAATCGCGAAAAGCCCCATGAACACCGTCAGTGCGTGAACCCACAAATTTTCCATTCTCTATCCAGTTCTTGCCGGGTTAACGGGAAAAATGCAGAAACGCTCTTCAACAAAAGCAACAAGCTTGCCCATGACAATGCAACCCGCGCCTTTCAGATAATGTAACCATTCAGCAACCACAAGAACGCGCCCCAAGCCATTTTCAATTCACTCCTGTCTGTTTTGTTCGGCCCATCCATCCTGTTTTTCCGCCTCAGAACTTCAGCATACACCCTACGTGAAACGACCCCGGTGACGAGGTGTTGCGCAGGTCGTTGCCACTGCTGTAAACGTCGCGGTCGTCGTACCAGGTGGTTTCGTATTTGGCGGTCAGCTTGAAGTTTTTGACCGGCTCAAGGTCGAGCAGGATGAACCACGCTTTGCCGCGGCCATAGTAGGCGTTGATTGTGTAAACCAGCGGCAGGTCGTCTTCGTAGGCGTAAAGCGCGGCGGCGTAGCTGTCGGTTTCGAAGCGGGCCAGGCGGGTTTTGAGGGTGACGGGGCCGCTTTTCCAGTTGAGCTGCTGGTAGAGGAGCCACCCCTCTTCGCTCTCGACTCCGCCAACATAGTGGCTCCGGAGGCTCTTGAATGCGGCTCGCGATTTCAGCGTGATGCCTGGAGAACATCGGGCCACGAGACTGAGCTGCGCCCGGTTGGTGATTTTGGGTACCGGCATGTAAGCCCGTAGGCCGGTAGCGCTATCGAACTGCTTTTTAGCCTCCTCCTTCTCCTTGTGCTGATACATAACATCCCAGGTCATCCGGCGGTTCTGCTTCCAGGTGACGTAAAATCGCGCTTCGTAGCCCGATGACGGGAAGGCGTAATACCGCTTGTCGAGCACCGGAAATCTGAATTTATCGTACAAACCGGCAAGGGTCAGGTTGTCGAGCACCTTTGCCTTGAGTCCAAGATAGAGGCCCGACTCGTTCGCCGCGTTGTCGCCCCGCTCGGCGAATGCCCCGGCGAACGGGGAGTAGTACTCGAAGGCGTAGTCACGCATGGAGACGACGCCGGTAATCCCCTCGGCCAGATCGGCCTGAACGCCGCAGATCCATGACGTGGCGTCGGAGGCATCGGCGTATGCGGCTTCGCCGAAAACCTGAACGTCCCGATACACGGCGCTCGCTTCGACCGATGCGAGCTGGCCGCCGCGCTCGCCGTCAAGCAGTTCGAGCGGCAGACCATACCGGTAGCTTGCCCAGGTCGCACCGATGGCGGTGCTCAGCGCTCCCGTGCGATAGCGGTAACGGAGATTGACGCCCTTGACCTCCTGAGTGAGGTTGTCCTTTTTTTTGAGTTCGTTCTCCGTGCGATGATAGCCGCCGGTGGCAATGCTCGTGACCACCTCATTCTTGATGCTCGCATCGACCTTGTTCGTCGAAGTGAAGGCCGTCACCTCGAATGGCCCCGGCGAGAGCGTCGCCGCCGCGCCTTGCAGGAAGTTGTCCTCGCCCGCCGAGTTGTAGGGCCGAAGCGACGGGGCGAAAAGCAGCACGCCGTCGATGGCGTCCGAGCCTTTGAAAAAGTAGCGCCCCTGGCCAAAAAGCAAACCCTGCCCGAAACTGAGCTTGTAATTTCCGACCACCGCCTGCGTCAGAATGCCGATCTGCTCGGCATAAACGTTGAACGAGAGGAAGTCGTCGATCTCCGGCTCGCCGACATCGCTGTCCAACAGGAGATGCGCACCAAAGTGCGGCGTGGCCGCCTGGAAGCGGCTGTAAACGTGCCGGTTGCCTCCGGCATACTTGCCGCTTTTGACTCCCGCGCGTGGCGGGTCCTCCCAATAAACGCGCCCGATCACGCTCCCCCGGAGTTTTCCGGGCGGCTCTTTTTTCTTTGCCTCGGGCGGCAGCTCGAACGAAAGATACGGCGCGAGGCGGCGGGCGGCGTCCTGGCCGATGACCGATTCGAGTTCCGCGACGGAGCCGATTGGCCCGCGCTTTCGCCGCCACTCGATGATCTTTGCCGCATCGACAGCCGTGAGCAGCGGCAATTGAAGCAGTTGCTCTCCGGTGGCGAGATTGAGCGGGATTTTGTTCCGGCGCAACTCTTCGAGATCACTGAACAACTCCTCGGCAGTGCCTTCCGGTCCGGAGCGATCAAGAAGCTCCTCAAATGAGTCAAAAGCGAGCGCCGGAGCTGGCGAAGCCACGGACGCTAACAGCAAAGCCGACGCCGTCATGCGGCGCAGCCTGGTGGTGTATGTCGGTTTCATCGCAAGGGGTCGATGAAGGTTGGAGAGAGAAAGGCGAAATGCCCGTTACGCTGAACGGGAATTGTCAAATATACTCAGTGCCCGCCACACAAGCGATAGAGTTTTTCGACCTCATTGCGACTGAGGAAACGCCACTCGCCGCGCCGGAGTTCTCCGGGGGTCAGCCCGGCGTAGGCCACGCGGTCGAGGCGCTTGACCTCGAAGCCGAGGGTGCTGAACATGCGCCGCACCTGATGGTTCTTGCCCTCGTGGATGCCGACGAGCACGCTCATGCCGTCGTCGAGAATTTTGGCCCGGCAGGGACTCACCTTTTCGCCGGTGTCCTTGAGCCTCATGCCGCTGGTCAGCTTCTGGAGCATCGCGGGCGGGAACTTCGTGTCGAGCGCGGCGAGGTACTCCTTCTGCACCTGCGACGACGGGTGCATCAGCCGGTGAGCCAGCGTACCGTCGTTGGTCAGCAGCAACAAGCCGGTGCTCTTCCGGTCGAGCCGCCCCACCGGGAAGACCCGCTCGCGGACATCGATAAAGTCGAGAATCTGCTGGCGGTCGCGCTCGTCGTGGCTGGTGGTAATGACATTCCGAGGCTTGTTGAAAAGGATGTAAACCTTTTTTGCTTCAGGCTTTGCCATGATCCGCCCATCGACGATCACCTCGTCGTTACGCGGATCGACCCTGAAGCCCGGCTCGTCGGCAATGCTGCCGTTCACGCTCACCTTGCCTTCGAGCACGAGCTGGTCGGCGGCCCGGCGCGATGCGACCCCGCACATGGCGAGATATTTGTTGATCCTGACCTTCTCTTCCTGTACCTGCTTTTTCATTCGTTTACTTCAATTTGGCCGTTATCATTGTCATCCGTAGCCTCCGGCGAACCGCCTTCGGCCAGATATTGCTGCTCCTCGTGCTCCCGAAGTATCTCCTTGATTTCACGCAATCTGGGCAAATCCTTCAGGCTCGGCAAATGGAACAGGTCGAGAAATGCGGCGGTCGTGCCGTACTGCAACGGGCGTCCGGGCGAATCGGCCCTGCCGCGCACCTCGACGAGGCCGCGCGCGAGCAAGCGGTCGATCGGGTAGTCGGGACTCGCGCCCCTGATCTGCTGGATTTCGCCCTTCGTGACGGGCTGATGCCAAGCCACCACGGCGAGTACTTCGATCATGGAGCGAGAGAGTCGCCGCTGAATCACCGGCGCGAGCAACCGGCGAACGAGATCGGCGAACTCCGGCTCGGTGAGGAAGCGGTAGCCTCCGGCGATGGCGTGAATGCGGAAGGTTCTGCCGGTCGCTTCGTAGCTCCGGTTGAGTTCATCGACCGCCTCCTGAAGTTCGCCGGGCGTGAGCTTCTGGCCGGTGATCTGGCAGAGCGTCTGAAGGTTCACCGGCTCTTCCGAGGAGAAGATCAGCGCTTCGAGCGACCGGAGTTGTTGTTGGCGCGGCTCCTGCACGGTGGTTGTCGATGGTTGCGAACGCGAGGCCGACGAGGTCAGGAGCAACACTCCTTTTTGCGGGCCGTGGAGAATTCGCCGTCAATGCCGAGTCCGCCCTCGTAGGCGTACCACATCTCCTGGCACGGAAAGTTGCATTCGTAGAGCGCCTTGCCGATGATGACCGAATCCACGCCGTACTTTTCGAGCGAGCGAAGCTTGTGCAGGTCGTCGGAGCTGCACACGCCGCCCGACGCGGTCACCTTCATGCCCGCCTTCTCGGCAAAACGTTTGGTGCTCTCGTAGCCGACCCCCTGCAACGTACCGTCGCGGGTGATATCGGTGTAGATGATGCGCTCGACGCCGAGCTTCTTCATTTCGGCGGCAAGTTCGTAATCCTGCATGTTGCTGCTCTCGGTCCACCCCTTGATTTTGGGTATGCCGTGCTCGGCGTCAATGCCGACGACGATCTGCGAGGGGCGATACTTTTTCAGCAGCTCGGCGATGAGGCCGGGGTTGGTGACCGCCGCCGAGCCAATGACCACGCGGCTGACGCCGATTTCGAGATACTTCTCGACCGCCTCGACGGAGCGGATGCCGCCGCCGACCTGGACCGGAATGTCGAGCACGTTAACGATCTCGCGAATCCTCTCGAAGTTGACCGTCTCGCCGGTCAGGGCGGCGTCGAGATCGACCACATGGATCATCTTGGCGTTCTGCTTGCGCCAGATGACCGCCATGTCGCACGGATTGTCGAGATAGATTTTCTTCTGGGCGAAGTCACCCCTGGTCAAGCGGACGCACTTTCCTTCCTTTATATCTATAGCGGGTATGATGAGCATAACGTATAAAACCTTAATAGCTTAAAATTCTGCAAAATTTTTCAGCACCTGCAAGCCCGCTTCGGAGCTTTTTTCAGGGTGAAACTGTACCGCGAAAATACCATTTTTCTCAATGGCCGAACAAAAATTTTTCCCGGCGAAAAAGGTGGTCGCGGCCACGCTTTCCGGCTCGTCGGGAACGCAATAGTAGGTGTGAACAAAGTAGAAATACGACCGGTCGGGAATGTTGCGGAAAAGGACTGAGTCCTTGCTGTAATCGACGGAGTTCCAGCCGATCTGCGGAATCTTGTCGGTGCTGCTCGTGAAACGGAGCACCTTGCCGGGCAAGATGTCGAGGCCCTCATGCGCTCCCATCTCCTCGCTTTCCGACAAAAAGAGCTGCATCCCCAGGCAGATGCCGAGTACGCTGCGCCCCTTGTCGATATGCTCCTTGAGCGCCTCGCCAAACCCTTGGCGGTTCAGCGCCTCCATCGCCGGGCCGAACGCGCCGACGCCGGGAATGAGCACCTTGTCGTAACGGCTCATCTCCGAAGCCTTGTCGCTGACGACCGCCCCGATGCCGAGATACTCGAAAGCCTTGTGCACCGACCTGAGATTTCCGGCGCCGTAGTCGGCAATAAATACCATGAATACAAAGATTAAAAACGTGACTGATAAGCTCCGAATGGAGAAAAAAAGTTCCTGCGCGTCGAAAAAGCTTCAACGCGGCTTTTAATTAAGACGTTCAAACCGTATTATACAAGCTTCCGTTGGCTTTCATTTTGTTCCAAACTTCCCGGAAAGCCATTCCAATCCACATACCACGAGAAATCGAAAGAACAATGTACAGGATTGTTTCCGCTATTTTTTTAGCTGAAAATATTAAAAAATTCGAAATCGAGGCTCCGAGGATCGCCAAAAAGCGAAAAGCCGGCCAGTTCGTTATCGTCAGGATCAACCCGAACGGCGAACGCATTCCTCTGACTATCGCCGATTCCGATCCCGAAAAGGGCACCATCACCATCATCGCCCAGGGCGCGGGAAAATCGACCCATGAGCTGAACCGCAAAGAGGCTGGCGACTCGATCGCCGATGTGGTCGGCCCGCTCGGCAACCCCTCGCACATCGAAAATTTCGGCACGGCGGTCAGCATCGGCGGCGGCGTCGGAACGGCTATCGCCTTCCCGACGGCGGCAGCGCTCAAGGAGGCGGGCAACTACGTCATCACCATCAACGGCGCTCGCTCGAAAGAGCTGGTGATCCTCGAAGACGAGATGAAGGCGGTCAGCGACGAAGCCTACATCACCACCGATGACGGCTCGTACGGCTTCCACGGCTTCGTGACGCAGAAGCTTCAGGAGCTGATCGACTCCGGCAAAAAGATCGACTTCGTGCTCGCCATCGGCCCGATTCCGATGATGAAGGCCGTGGCTGAGGTCACTCGCCCCTACGGCATCAAAACCGTGGTGAGCCTCAACCCCATCATGATCGACGGCACCGGCATGTGCGGCGGCTGCCGCGTCACGGTCGGCGGCGAGGTGAAGTTCGGCTGCATCGACGGGCCGGAGTTCGACGCCCACCAGGTCGATTTCAAAAATCTGGCCGACAGGAACAGGATTTACCAGCACGAAGAGCATGAGGCGGACCAGGCCGCAGGCCACAAGTGCAATCTGACCGGGCAGGCATAAGCCCTGCGTAACCGGATTTTCATAAATATCGCCACCCTTCCGGAGTCGTGAGAACGGCCTCCGGCGGGTCGGATTGTTACGGAAAAACGTTTCACCGCTAAACACAGCAATCGTAATCATGGACGCTCGTACTATCACGGCCAAGGAACGCATGGCCATCCCCCGCCAGAAGATGCCCGCTCAGGATCCAGTGGAGCGCGCCGGCAACTTCAACGAGGTCAATCTCGGCCTGACGCCGGAACAGGCGCAGCAGGAAGCCCTGCGCTGCATTCAGTGCAAGGACCCGGTCTGCATCGCGGGATGCCCGGTCAATATCAAGATCGACCAGTTCATCAAGCTCATCGCCGAGGGCGACTTCATGGGCGCGGTCAGGAAGATCAAGGAGGACAACGTGCTGCCCTCGATCTGCGGTCGAGTCTGCCCGCAGGAGGACCAGTGCGAGAAGGTGTGCGTGATCGGCAAGAAGCACGAGCCGGTGGCCATCGGCAACCTCGAACGCTTCGTCGGCGACTACGAGCGCACGAGCGGTCAGAAGATCGATCCGAAAATCGCGCCTCCGACCGGCAAGAGTGTCGCCGTCGTCGGCAGCGGCCCGGCCAGCCTGAGCTGCGCCAACGATCTCGCGCAGTATGGCCACAAGGTGGTGGTGTTCGAAGCACTGCACGAGCTTGGCGGTGTGCTGATGTACGGCATTCCGGAGTTCCGCCTGCCGAAGGAGATCGTGCACGAAGAGCTCGACGGCCTGCGCCGCATGGGCATCGAGTTCCGCACCGACGTGGTGGTTGGACGCACCATCACCATCGACGAGCTGATGGAGGAGGAGGAGTTCGACGCGGTCTTCATCGGCGTCGGCGCTGGCCTGCCGTGGTTCATGGGCATCCCCGGCGAGAACCTCGTGGGCGTGCTCGCGGCCAACGAGTTCCTCACCAGGGTCAACCTCATGAAAGCCTACGACTTCCCGAAGAGCAGCGACACGCCGGTGTTCGACTGCAAGGGCAAGAACGTGGCGGTCTTCGGCGGCGGCAACACCGCCATGGACGCCGTCCGCACGGCCAAGCGGCTCGGCGCGGAGCACGCCTACATTGTCTATCGCCGCTCCGAAAAGGAGATGCCCGCCCGCGAGGAGGAGATCCACAACGCCAAAGAGGAGGGCATCGAGTTCCTGCTGCTCACCACCCCGCTCGAATTCGTCGGCAACGACCAGGCCTGGCTCACCGGCGCGAAGTGCCAGAAGATGGAGCTTGGCGCGCCCGACGATTCGGGACGCCGCCGCCCGGTGCCGGTCGAAGGCTCGGAGTACATCCTGCCCATCGACATGGCGATCATCTCCATCGGCAACGGCTCTAACCCGCTCATCCATCAGACCACGCCCGACATCGAGGTCAGCAAGCGCGAGACCATCGTCGTGGACATCAACACCATGCAGACCTCCAAGGAGAACGTCTATGCTGGCGGCGACATCGTCACCGGCGGCGCGACGGTGATTCTGGCGATGGGCGCAGGACGCACGGCGGCGGCGGCCATCAACGAAAAGCTCGTCGGCAAGGCCAAGAACTTCGACGAGTGGTAAGCCGGTGAGCGACCTGTACCGCTTCGGCATTTCGCTCGACAGGGAACTGATCGAGGCTTTCGACCGGCACATCAAGGCCCAGGGCTACCAGAGCCGGTCGGAGGCCCTCCGCGACCTCATCCGCGAGGAGCTGCTTCGCAAAACGCGGATGGAGGGCGGCCTTGTCGCCGGGGCCATCGTCATGACCTACGACCACCACAAGCGCGAGCTGGTCAACCGGCTCATCGACATCCAGCACGACTTTCACGACCTCATCATCTCGACCCAGCATGTGCACCTCGACCACGAGAACTGCCTCGAAGTCGTCGCCGTCAAGGGCAACGCCCCGGAGATCGAAAAGCTCTCCAGCGCCCTCAAGGTGCTGGTTGGCGTGAAGCATCTCGACCTCTCTCTCTCCTCCGCCGACTGACTGACATTATCGGCAGGAAACCGATTCAACCCCGTTACCTGTTGCTCATCGATAGCACAAATCTTATTTTCATGCTATCGACAACCACAACAACGCTTCGCCATGCAGAAAAAAACCACGCTGCTCGCCTCGGCGCTCATGCTTTGCTCGACGCCGCTTTTTGCCGCCATGCCGCTCCAGACCGACGACACCGGCACCCAGGGCGCGACTCACAGCCAGATCGAAATTGGCGTGGAGTCCGCGACAAACAAGGAGAGCAAAGCCGGAGTGTCATGCAAGGAGACCGGCGGCGCGGTTTCGGCCACCCTCACCTACGGTTTGACGGACAAGATCGACCTGATCGCCGGTATGCCGTGGGAGTGGCGAACGGAAAAAGAGAATGGCGTGAAGATGGCTGATGAGCACGGCCTCGGCGACGTCGCCCTGCAAATCAAATGGCGCTTTTACGAACTGCCCGACACCGGCTTCAGCCTCGCGCTCAAACCCGGCCTTACCCTGCCGACCGGCGACGAGCGCAAAGGCCTCGGCTCCGGCAAGGTTTCCGGCAATGTGACGCTCATCGCCACGCGCGAGGCCAAGCTGGCCACCTTCCACTTCAACCTCGGCTACAGCCACAATGAGTACAAGCTCGACGAACTCAGCGAATCGTCGAGAACGAACATCTGGCGCGCGTCGATGGCCGCCGAGCTGAACGTGACCGACAAGCTCAGGGCCGTGGGCGACATCGGCATCGAGACAAATTCAGAGAAAGATTCGGATACCCATCCGGCCTACATTCTCGGCGGTCTGATCTACGAGGTCGCCGACAACGCCGACCTCGACCTCGGCATTCGTGGCGGCCTGAATGACGCCGAAACCGACACCACGCTGCTCGCCGGCGTGACGATGCGCTTCTGAACCAAACCACGGGAGAGCGAACCATGCACATGTCGGACGCCTTGCTTTCGCCGGTTGTCGGCGGCGCGTTCTGGGCAATCAGCGCCGGGATGATCGGCCTGTCGTCGAGGAAAATCCCGGCGGAACCAGACGGCTCGAAGACCGTGCTGATGGGGGTGATGGGCGCGTTCGTCTTCGCGGCGCAGATGATAAACTTCACCATTCCCGGCACCGGATCGAGCGGGCACATCGGCGGCGGCCTCTTGCTCTCGGTGCTGCTCGGCCCGTGGCGGGCCTTCATCGCGCTCGCCTCGGTGCTCGTCATCCAGGCGCTCTTCTTCGCCGACGGCGGCCTGCTCGCCCTCGGCTGCAACATCTTCAACATCGCCTTCATCCCGGCCTTCGTCGCCTGGCCGCTCCTCTTCCGCCCCATCGCGGGCGACGGCAGCTCACCCGTGCGCCTCGCCACGGCGAGCATCGCCGCCGCCACGTTCGGTCTGCTGGCCGGAGCCTTTTCGGTGGTGACGCAGACCACGCTGTCCGGCATCTCTGACCTGCCGTTCAACCTCTTCGTCTTCTTCATGCTGCCGATCCACGTGGCCATCGGCATCGTCGAAGGGGTGCTGACCTGGGGTGTGCTCTCGTTCATCACCTCCACCGAACCGGGGCTTCTGCGCCCGACCTCCGAAACTCGCGCCCCGAAAACCGGCATCGTGACGGCGAGCCTGTTCGTCGCAGCGCTCGCCATCGGCGGGGCGCTTTCGTGGTTCGCCTCATCGAATCCGGACGGCCTGGAGTGGTCGGTCGCCAAAGTGGTCGGCAAGGAGGAGCTGGACTCGCCCGCCGAAACGGCTCACGAGTTCCTCGAAGGATTGCAGAAAAAGCTGGCGATCCTGCCGGACTACGATTTCAGGAAAACCGGCGACGAGGCGACGACGACAGCCCCGACGGCCTCGCCCGTCAACGCCGGAACCTCGCTCTCCGGCATCGCCGGAAGCCTGATGGTGCTCGTGCTTGCCGGAGCGGCGGGCCTCTTTTTGCGCAAACGCTCGCCAATGTCCGGAAAACCGTGACGAACCGCTTCGACATCGGCAACCTGCGCAACGACAATCCATCGCGCCCGCTGCCGGTTGGAGACGGCGCGGCCATCGTCATGCTCGCGCTCTTCATCCTCTTTGTGATCTCCGTGCCGAAGTTCGACCTCGCCGGAGTGATCGCTTTCGCGGCCTTTCCTCTGCTCTTCGCGACCGCCGCCGGAATCCCGCTGCTGCCGCTCCTCAAGCGCCTCGTCGTCGTTTCGCCCTTTATCCTCTTCATGGCGGCGGGCAACCTCGCGCTCGACCGCTCCGCCGCCGTGACGATAGCCGGACTGGCCATCACCGGCGGCGCGGTTTCGGCCTCGGTGATCGTGCTGAAAACGGTGGTGACGCTCGTCGCGCTGCTCTCGCTCATGGCCATCATGCCCTTCCACCGCTTCGGCATGGCGCTCCGGAGCCTCCGCGTGCCGGAGCCGTTCGTCACGCAACTGCTGCTGGTCTGGCGCTACAGCTTTCTGCTCGCCGAGGAGGCCGAAATGATGCAGAAAGCGCGTGACCTGCGCAGCTTCGGGGGGCGCGGCAAGGGGGTGCTCGTGACGGCGCGGCTCATCGGCTCGCTCTTCATCGGCACGACCGCGCGGGCCGAGCGAATCTACATGGCAATGAGCGCACGCGGCTTCATCGCGGCGCTGGATTCACGCCCAGCCATGCCGCTGAAGCCCGGCGACGTCGCCGCAATCGCTGGCGCGGCGGCGCTCTTCGCCCTTGTTCGCCACCTTTTCTGAACACCTTTTTCCGCAGGAGATTCCGATTTGATCGAGATCGAACAGCTCGCCTTCGCCTACCCCGACGGCACCAAAGCGCTCGACGGTCTCAGCCTCTGCGTGGCAAAAGGCGAATCGCTCGGCATCGCCGGATCGAATGGCGCGGGCAAATCGACCCTCGTCAGCCACCTGAACGCCTGGCATCTGCCGCAGGCGGGATCGGCGCGAATCGGCGGCATCGCGGTGGAAAGGAAAACGGTCGAGCAGATTCGGCAGATGGTGGGGCTGGTTTTCCAGAAACCGGACGATCAACTCTTCATGGCGAGGGTTTACGACGACGTGATGTTCGGCCCCTCGAATCTCGGCATGGGCGAAGCGGAGAGCCGCGCCGAAGCCGAACGTCTGCTGCGGCTGTTCGGGCTTTGGGAGGTGCGCGACAAACCGCCCGCCCACCTCTCGCAAGGCCAGAAGCGCTTCGCCGCGCTGGCGGCGGTGCTCGTCATGAAGCCGGAGCTTCTCGTCATGGACGAACCCACCTCCGACCTCGACCCCCGCAACCGCCGGATGCTCATCCGACTGGTCAACGGTTTGCCGACCACAAAACTCACCGTCTCCCACGACCTTGACTTCATCTGGGAAACCTGCACCCGCGTCTGCATCATGAACAAAGGAAAGATCATCGCCGATGGCCCAACAAAAGAGATTCTCGCGAATCGCGAGCTGCTCGAAGCGAACGGCCTGGAGCTTCCGCTCAGGTTGCAGGGCGAATAAAAACATTCTTCCTTCCCATGAGGCTGTCTCAAAAGCCCTGTCAATGCCGGCTGAAGCGGCGCTTCGACGGCGCGGCGTGAAGTCTCATGGAAAAATGGTTATTTTCATCCACCGCCAACGCGCTGGCAAGCGCGAGTAAGCAGTGCAATCAAAAGCGGCGAGTGTGAATCACCGCGGTCGTCCCGAAAATTCCGGGCAGGGCCAGGCATCAAGTCAGTACAAAATCGAAACGCAACATGATGGATAAACGAGGTCGGAACCAACTGCTGCCTGCGGCAATCGCGCTGTTCTGCCTTGTCTCTTTTCTGTTCTTCGACCAACCGCTGACGCTGTTTTTCCACCAGCTCGACACCGGACTCTGGCATCGCGTCTGGGAGGCAATCACCAGAGCGGGGCAATCCGAATGGTATCTCGCGGGCGGTCTCCTTTTGTACGCCGGATTCCGGAAGCGGAATCGTCAAATCTCCGTGAAAGGGTTGTTCCTGTTCAGCACGGTGGCCGCGTCGGGACTGACGTCCGATCTCTTCAAAATCATCCTCTGCCGGGCGAGACCAACGCTTTTCCTGCAACAGGGTATCTATGGATTCGACCTGTTCGGATGGCATTTCGATCACACCTGGCAGTCGTTTCCCTCCGGCCATTCAACGACAGCCCTGAGCGCGGCGCTGAGTCTGTCGCTGCTCTTTCCGCGCTTCAGGCCCGCGTTCATCATCGCCGGAGTCGTGATCGCCGCGAGCCGCGTCGTGCTCTGCCAGCACTACCTGAGCGACATCGTGGCCGGTTCAGCGCTCGGCGTCGCGACGGTCGCGCTGCTCTACCGTCGCTTTTTCCCGCCCGTTGCGGGTGACAAGCCCAGATTACCAATGCTCTCTTTCGACCATTCGCCATGAAACCAGAATCACAGACGCCAAACAGAAACACGCTCCTCGCCGGTCTGGCCCTCCTCGTCTTCCTGTGCTTTTTCGCCGGAATCGGTTCCGGCCCGCTCTTCGACGTGGACGAAGGCGCGTTCAGCGAGGCGACGCGCGAAATGCTGGTGTCGAAAAACTACCTCACCACCTACCTGAACGGCGCGCTCCGCTTCGACAAACCAATCCTGATCTACTGGCTGCAACTGCTCTCGATCAAAACCTTCGGCATCAACGAGCTGGCCTTCCGGCTACCATCGGCCATCGCAGCGGCGTTCTGGGCGGGCGCGATTTATCTCTTCGTGCGCCGCGAGCGCAACGAAACCGAGGCGATGTTCGCCACGGCGCTGATGGCGCTTTCGTTGCAGGTGAGCATCATCGCCAAGGCGGCCATCGCCGACGCCGTGCTCAACCTCTGCCTGGCCGTTGCGCTCGCGGCGCTCTTCACCCACTGGCGCACGAAGCGACGATCGTGGATTTACGTCGCGTTCGCGGCAATGGGGTTCGGAATGCTCGACAAGGGGCCGGTGGCGATTCTCATTCCGGTGGTGGTCTCATTTCTCTTCTTCCTTGCGCAGAAGGAGTTAAAGGCGTGGTTCCGCGCCATGCTCAATCCGACGGCCATCGCGCTCTTTCTGGTGATCGCGCTGCCGTGGTACATACTCGAATACCGCGAGCAGGGACAGGCCTTCATCGACGGCTTTTTCCTGAAGCACAACGTCAGCCGCTTCAAAGGCTCGATGGAGGGACATTCCGGCTCGCTGCTGTACTACATTCCGGTGGTGCTCATCGGCCTGATGCCCTCGACCGGGCTGTTTTTCGGACTCTTCACCAGGCTCCGCTCACGCCTTGCCGACCCGCTCTGGCAGTTCTGCCTGATCTGGTTCGCCTTCGTCTTCGTCTTCTTTTCACTTTCGGGCACCAAGCTGCCGCACTACATGATCTACGGCTACACGCCGCTCTTCATCCTCTTTGGCGCGGAGCTGTCGAAAATCGAGCGCTCCTGGCTGCTCGCGCTCTGGCCCGCCGGTTTGTTGCTGCTCCTCGCCGCCCTGCCGCTCGTGCTGGCGCAGTTGATGCCGTCGATGGACAATCTCTTCATCCAGGCCCAGCTTCAGGGATTTCTCGCGGAGATGGCGGCCATCCACTTTTCGCTGCTCATGCTCGCGGCGGCGGCGCTCTGTGTGCTGCTGCAATTCCTGCCGGTGATCGCGCCTCCGTTGCGCTTCATCATCGGCGGAGCTTTGCTGACCTTCTCATTCAACTTCGTGGCGATGCCGATGGCCGCCAGAGTGATGCAGGCACCGGTCAAAGAGGCGGCGCTCTTGGCCCGGAAGGAGGGTCTGAAAATCGTGATGTGGGAGGTCTATTACCCCTCTTTTTTCGTATATTCAGGCTCTTTTGCCGAACGGCGCTTCCCCGAACCGGGTGACGTGGTGCTCACCAGCATCGACCGTCTCGAAAAGCTCGGCCCGGTCGAGCGGCTGTACGGCAAGCATGGAATCATGCTCGTCAGAATGCCGACTCAACCGACTTCCCGATGAAACTCTCTGTCGTCATACCCCTCATGAACGAGGCCGAAAGCATCGGCCCGCTCTTCCTGGCGCTCGCCTCGGCGCTCCGGGGCATCGAGCACGAAATCGTTCTGGTCGATGACGGCTCGACCGATTCGACCGTTGCCGAAATCGAACGGCTCGCTCCGGCGAACGCGAGGCTGGTGGTGCTCAACAAGAATTACGGCCAGACGGCGGCCATGTCGGCAGGCATCGACGAGGCCCAGGGCGAGCTGATCGCCACGATGGATGGCGATTTGCAGAACGACCCCGCCGACATTCCGATGATGATCGCCCACCTCGAATCAAAAAAGCTCGACGTGGTCGCAGGCAGGCGGGCGGGCCGGAAAGATGGCATGATGCTGCGCAAGATTCCGAGCAGGATCGCCAACGCGCTGATCCGGAACCTGACCAACGTCCACATCCGCGATTACGGCTGCACGCTGAAAGTATTCAAGCACGACGTGGCGAAAAATCTCGGTCTGTACGGCGAACTGCACCGCTTCATTCCGGTGCTCGTGCAGCTCTACGGCGCGAGGATGGAGGAGGTTGACGTAAGGCACCACGCGAGGAAATACGGCAAGTCGAAGTACGGCATCGGCAGAACGTTGAAGGTGTTGAGTGACCTCCTGTTCATGGTTTTTTACCAGAAGTACGCCCACCGGCCAATGCACCTGTTCGGCTCGCTTGGCTTCATCACGCTGTTCGTCGGCCTCGGCATCGATTTCTACCTGCTCGCGCTCAAAGTGCTCGGTCACGACATCGGCGGACGCCCGCTTCTCAGCCTCGGCGTCATTCTGACCTTCATCGGCATCCAGCTCATCACCACCGGCTTCATCGCCGAATTCATCATGCGCACCTACTACGAGTCGCAGAACAAGAAACCCTATATCATCAGAGAGATCGTTGACAAAAGCAAGTAGCTCCATCAAAAGCAAGGTGTTCAAAACGGCAATCCAGCTTCTGCTCACCGTAGCGGCGCTCGCCATCGTGCTCAGCAAAACCGATACAAACCGGCTCGCCTCGCTCATCGGCCATGCCAACCCGTGGCACCTTCTCGGCGCGATCCTCTTTTTCAATATCTCGAAGATCGTCAACGCCGTACGGCTGAACCGCTTTTTTACGTCAATCGGCCTGCAACTCTCGGCGTGGTACAACCTGAAGCTCTACTACCTCGGCATGTTCTACAACCTCTTTTTGCCAGGCGGCATCGGGGGTGACGGCTACAAAATTTACGTACTGAAAAAAAATCACGGCCTGACGGTCATCAACATCTTCAACGCCGTCTTCTGGGACAGGGTCAGCGGCATTTTCGCGCTCATCTTCCTGTCGGCGCTGCTGATCATACCGAGTTCGTTCGCGGCGCTCTACCCCGGTGAAATGCTCTGGATCTGGGTGATCGCCGGAGTCGCCTACCCGCTGTCACTCTTGCTGACCTGGCTTTTCTACCGCCAGTTCATGCCGGTCTTCATCGTGACGGCATTCGAGTCACTGGTGATTCAGGCGACCCAGGTCATCTCGGCGTGGTTCATTCTCATGGCGATGTCGGCCACGGCGCACCAGATCGACTATCTGGCCATCTTCCTGATTTCGAGCGTCGCCACAATTCTGCCCCTCACCGTCGGCGGAGCCGGAGCGCGCGAAGTCACCTTCTTCTACGCCCTGAACCACCTCGGCCTCGACGTCAACACCGGCATCGCGCTCTCGCTCATATTTTTCGCCATCTCGGCAATCTCGTCGCTGGTGGGAATTCTGGCCAAAATAAAACACGAACCCGGCCACTCGCTGGCCTCGAAGTGAGGAAAATAGGACTTATAGGTCGTATAGGTCTTATAAGTCCTATACGACCTATAAGCCGTTTACTTCCCCCACTGCCAAATCTTTCAACCTTAGCTGCACGTATTCTCGGCCGTTCCATTGATTTCTTTCGGGGATGCAGACGAGTTGCAGGGTTGCGGCGGTTCCGCAAGATTCGAGGTCGGTGAACAGGTCGGGGCGGTCGAAAGCGATCACCTCGAATGAAGCGCCACGCCCTCCTCGTACCGTGAACTTGACGTGCCGTTCCCGCAGCAGTTTCGGTTTGCCAACCAGGCGGCATCCGGTGGCGGAAAAGAGCGGCTCTCGGTTAGCGAAGCCGAAGGGCGCGAACTGTTCGAGCACGTTGAGGAAGTTCGGGGTGACTTCGTCGAGCGCAAGTTCGGCGTCGATGAAGAGCGACTTCTGGCGCGCCTCGACCGGCAGCAGCTCGCGGCACACCTCGTCGAAGCGGCGGCGGAACGCTTCGAGCTGTTCGGGCCTGAGCGTCAGTCCCGCCGCCTGGTGGTGGCCACCGAACTGTTCGAGATGCTCGCGGCACTCGTGCAGCACGTCGTAGATGTTGAGCTGATCGACGCTCCTGACCGACCCCTTGATGAGGCCGTTCATCCGCCCCATCACGACGGTGGGTAGCTGGTGCTTGTCGAGCAGCTTCGAGGCCACGATGCCGAGTACGCCGAGGTGCCACGTTTCGTCATACAGCACAATCGAGGAGCAGTGGCTGGCGCAATGGCCCGCCACCATCGTTTCGGCGCGCGACGTAATTTCGGCATCGATCTCCCGCCGTCGCCCGTTCAGCGCTTCGAGTTCCGCCGCGTGAACTCGCGCCTCCGCCTCGCCGGAACAGAGCATCCACTGCATCGCCGCGTCGGCGGACTCCATGCGCCCAGCGGCGTTGATCCGGGGCGCGATGCCGAAGGTGATGTTCATCATGCCGAACTCGGCGAGGTTGACCTTCATATTCTCGGCCATCGCCCGGAAGCTCACGCGGGGCGACCGGCGCATCAGCTCGATCCCCTCGCGCAGATAGACGCGGTTCTCGCCGTGCAGCGACACCATGTCCGCGGCGGTCGCAAGGGCCACGAAGTCGAGATATTTCCGCCACCCCTCCAGGCCATCGCCTCTGGCCTCGACCATCGCCTGGATGAGCTTGAGCGCCACGCCGCAGCCGCACAGCTCGCGGAACGGATAGCCGCTGCCCTCCACCTTCGGGTTGAGAATCGCGACCGCCTCCGGCAGCTCCCCGGCTTCATGATGGTCGCAGATGATGACATCGATCCCTTTGGCGGCGCACGCCTTCACCTCGGCGATAGCGCAGATGCCGCAATCGACCGTGACAATGAGCGAGACCTTCTGCCCGACCGCCCAGGCGATGCCGCTCTCTGAAAGCCCGTACCCCTCGGTGAAGCGGTCGTTGATGTAGTGACAGACATCGGCCCCGATTTCACGCAGAAACAGCGAGAGCATGGCCGTTCCGGAGGTGCCATCGACATCGTAATCGCCATAGACCATGATCTTTTCGCCACCGGCAATCGCCTTCGAGAGGCGCGCGACGGCGCGTTTCATGTCACTGAAAAGGAATGGCGACGGAATCTCGTCGAGCGACGGGCGAAAAAACTGGCGCGCCTCCTCGAAGCTCGAAATACCGCGATTGCAAAGGGCGGCGGCGATCGGCGTACTGACGTTGATCGATTCGGCAAGCCCCTGCACCAGGGTAGGTTCGGGATCGAGACGGGTCCAGCGGAAGCGTTTCATGTACAAGTTCTTGAGTCGAAAAAGCGGGTCGGCCAATGTACGGATATTTGCCCGGTTCTTCAGAAAGAAAATAGTGGGCGGCCCGGAATCCCGTAACGTTGGAATAGGCTTGAAAATAGCATAGATTTCAAGATTGCCGATTACCGGCTCGACAGCGACAAGACCGCCCTGGCATTGATTGGCGCCAAAGCTCCGGCTGAACCGGCCTCCTTATAACCTTCTGAACGATTTTGTGATGAACAAGCTCACCACCATCGAAAGCCATTTTCTGCAATTGCAGAAGCGCTATCCCGAAATCAAAAGCGAAGTTACCGACCTTCTGAACGACGTCGCCTTCGCGGCCAAGCTGGTGCGGCGCGAAGTCGTCCGGGCGGGTCTGGCCGACATTCTCGGCCTTGCCGGATCAACCAACGTGCAGGGCGAGGAGGTCAAAAAGCTCGACCTGTTCGCCAACGAACGGCTCATCAATGCCATCGGCCAGCACGGGCGCTTCGCCATCATGGGCTCCGAGGAGAACGAAGAGACCATCACGCCGCCCAAGTTCGAGTCGGGCGAATACGTCCTGCTCTTCGACCCGCTCGACGGCTCGTCGAACATCGACGTGAACGTCAGCGTCGGCACCATCTTTTCGATCTACCGGCTCAAGAGCGACGACCCGTCGAAAGCGAGTCTCGACGACTGCCTGCAGAAAGGCGCCGATCAGGTTGCCGCCGGGTATGTGATTTACGGCTCGTCGGTCATGCTGGTTTACACCACCGGGCACGGCGTACACGGCTTCACCTACGACCAGACCGTCGGCGAGTTCCTGCTCTCGCACGATAACATCAAAACGCCGGAACGCGGCAAATACTACTCGGTCAACGAAGGCTCGTGGCATGAGTTCAACGACGGCACCAAGCGCTTCCTCGACTACTTGAAGGAGGAGGACAAGCCAACTGGCCGCCCATACAGCACCCGCTACATCGGCTCATTCGTCGCCGACTTCCACCGAAACCTGCTCACCGGCGGCGTGTTCGTCTATCCGGCAACCAGCAAGCACCAAAACGGCAAGCTCCGCCTGATGTACGAAGCCAACCCGATGGCCTTCATCTGCGAACAAGCCGGAGGCCGGGCCACCGACGGCCACCGCCGCATCCTCGACATCGAACCCACGGAACTCCACCAGCGCACCCCGCTCTACATCGGCAGCAAGTCGGACGTGCTCATCGCCGAAGAGTTCGAGCAGGGCAAGAGGTAGGATTTATTGGATTTGTCTGATACCGAAAGCCCCAGCCGATTGGTTGGGGTTTTCGGTTTTTCGGGGATCGGCATCCGGAAATACATCGGGACAACACCCGCAGAGGATGGCGGACGGCAAGAGCTATCAGGAGGCTCTCGGCAATGCAGAACAGATGATCGATGAGTGGATCGAAACCGCCACAAGTCTCGGCAGGCCGATTCCGCAGCCGAAAGGTCGGCTTGCGTATGCGTGAGCAGCGGGCAGGGACAGCGGCTCACAGTCGCAGTACCTTTTAGCTGGGCAGATAAATGCTCTTGGTTTTTGCAAGCACATACGCTATCTTGATTCATGTTGATCACATTGGATACAAACATAATGTATCAGGCGCTGAAAAGCTCAAGTGGAGCATCCTTCTATATTCTTCAGCAGGTGCGCGAAATAAGGATTCAGATTGCTCTTTCCGTTCCGCTGTTTGAGGAATATGAGGATGTGTTAAAGAGAGAAAAGTCTCTCGATGACCTTGAACTGGATGTTGAGGATATTGATAAATTTCTGCGATTTATTGCCTGGGTTGGAAAACCGTATAAGTCCTATTTTCTTTTTCGGCCAAACCTGAAAGATGAAAAAGACAACATGGTTGTCGAACTGGCTATCGCAAGTCAAAGTGATTATCTGGTAACGAGCAACGTGAAAGATTTTGATAATGCGGAACTCAGGTTCGATCAATTGAAAGTTGTGACGCCTGCTGAATTTGTTAAACTATGGAGAAGCAAAGATGTCTAAGGTAAATGTTTTGACCATCAGAGTACCTTCGGAACTGAAAAACAGAATCGCTCAGGTTGCGGAAGAGCAAGGGGTTTCGATCAATCAGCTCGCAATGTATATTTTCACCAAAGAGATTGGCAATATCGAGGCAGGGAAACGTATGTCAAGTTTATTGAAGGGTCACTCGAAAAAAGAGATTCTTGCCGGTTTCGATGAGGTTATGGCAAAAGTCAAAAAACGACCGGTTCCTGATTGGGATAAGATGGCATAAAAGCTGTTGGTGATTAGTCAGGAGCATATTTAAGGTAAAGCACTATCAGGTTTATGAGGAGGAGAGGGTTGTAAAAGTGATGAGGATGTGGACTCGTTGAGAGTGAATTGATGTGTACTCGGCCTAAGTAAGTGCTATTGGCTGTTTCAATTCGATTGCTATAAAGGAACAAGATTTGATAAGAATTAAGAGAACCTATATGAGCAAAAGAATTTTTCTTAGTCATACCCATGCAGATAAACCATTCGTGCGAAAACTAGCGCTTGATCTTGAAACACATGGTGCTGAATATTGGCTGGATGAGGCGGAAATAAAGGTTGGTGAATCTCTTATTACGAAAATACGAGAAGGCATCGATGAAGCTGACTTCGTGGCGGTGATTCTCTCTCCAAATTCAGTTGCGTCTCCTTGGGTTCAGCGAGAGTTAGATGTTGCCATGAACCAAGAAATTGCAGGCCACAGGATAAAGGTGCTTCCAATAATGTACCTTGCCTGTGATCTCCCAGGCTTCCTACTTGGAAAATTCTATGCGGACTTCACTGATGAAACGAACTACTCGTATGCTTTAAGGCAATTAGTAGAGAGTATGGGGCTTGTGTTTAACAAGTCAATACTGGATACAACCCGAACGAGAGCCTCGCTTGGAGAAGCGCTTGATCGGGCATTTGTTTTTAACTTGCAGATGTTATCAAAGCCTTTTTATCGCCCATTTCAGTATATGGGCATGAGTGTCAAAGAGGTTTTTGATATCGTCGGAGGCGAAATAAACGAGGCTGGTAATATCATAGTGGAAAATGATGAAAGTAGGATGTTTTTAGAGAGGGAAGGTAATTTTATCACTTTCATCGAGGTTGATTTGAAACGCACAATTCCTTTCAATCAAGACCAAGAGTTTGATCCAGAACCGATGTTAGGAGCACTGAGCATCAATCCAAGCGAGCTTGATCTTGTGAGGTCTAAAGTGCATTGTCATACATACTACGATCACAAAAAGAAATTGAAAATCAATGTGATGTGTGTGCATGATGGCGGCCCTATCACTGTAGCGTTCAGCTCTAAATATTATGGAATGTGAAATTTGTGTTCATCATTTCTCCTCTTTCCATCATTTCCCCACAACGCGCTCCACCACCGTGTCGTGCAGCACGGGGCGGAACTTGCGAATCTTGATGTTCGCCTCCGTCGGCCAGACCCGGTTGCTCAATAAAATCACCGCTAAATCTTTCTCCGGATCGACCCAGATGCTGGTGCCGGTGTAGCCGAGGTGGCCCCAAGAGTTGGCGGAGAAGCGGGTGCCTGCGGAGGATTTGCCGGGGGTGGCCATGTCCCAGCCGATAGCTCGCGGCCATTCGGTTTTCCTCAGGAACATCCTGACCGTCGATGCCGCGATGGAGCGCTTGCCGTCCAGCTCCCCGCCGTTCATCAGCATTTGCACCATCTTCGTCAAATCACCTGTTGTGGTGAACAGGCCTGCGTGGCCGGCGGCTCCGCCGAGGAGGGCGGCGTTCTGGTCGTTGACGAGCGGGCGCGGCGTGGCGAGCGGCCAGGCAGCGTCGGGCGCGGTTGGCGCTATCCGAAAGAGGAGCGGCGGCGGCGGGTTGAAGAGCGTCGAACTCATGCCGAGCGGCGCGGCGAAGCGGGCGTGGAAGTTGGCGGCGAGGCTCTCTGCGGTCAGCTTTTCGATGATTCTGCCGAGCAAAATGAAGTTCAGGTCGCTGTATTTCGTCTTGCTTTCCGTCGTGTAAATCAGCGAGTCCTGCTCGATGGCGCGGAACACTTCGCCGGGCGTGCTGCACGTTTTGGCGTAAAAGCTGTGCGCTCGCAGGCCGGAGGTGTGACGCATGAGCTGCTCGATGGTGACGCGCCCCTTGCCGTTGCAGGCGAAGCCGGGCAGGTAGCGGGCGACAGGCGTTTGCAGGTCGAGCGAGTCGCGCTCGGCGAGCTGCATGGCAATGCTCGTGGTGACGACCGCTTTCGTCAACGAAGCGGCGTCGTAGATGGTCGTGGTATCCGCCGGTGCGCTCGCCGCGTCGTAGGTGAGCCGCCCGAAGGCTTTGTGATACAACGTTTTACCCCGGTAGATCACCGCGAGGCTCGCGCCGGGAAAGACGCTGTCGGCGACGGCGCGTTTCATCACCGCGTCGAGCTTTGCGAAATCGGGAGTTCTGGCTTCCGCCGTCAGCGCAGCCGTCATTACAGCCACGCTGACGAGGAGTGAGAGAAGTGATCGAAGCGCTTTCATCGCGAGCCATCCGTATCCGGCATAATGCCGCACGAAAACCTTGAACATGAATATCCTGACAACCGCCAGCCATTGCCGACTGTAGGGACGGCTCTTGTGGCCGTCCTCTTTCTCTGTCTGTTCATCGTGCCTCTCCTGCCGGAATGCCTCAGAAGAGCGTAAAGCGCACGTACCGCTTCGGCCTTTTCTTCAGATCGGTGAGCAGGGAGTCGAGCGACACCAGCGAGCTGCTGAGGTTGTTGTAAAGCGCGGGGTCGCTGTTGAGCTTGCCGAGCGAACCCTTGCCCTCGTTGAGCTGCCTCATGAGCGTCTCGGTTTCAGCGGCGGCGTTCTTCAGGTTTACGATGGTCTCTGCGGTGTCGTCGGCCAGCGACTTGTCGTGCAGCAGCTTCGACAGGAGTCCCTTGCCGCTGGAGATTTGCCTGCTGACGCTGGTCAGTTCCTCCGAACTCTTGCGCAGGTTGGCCACGGTTTTCTGCAAGTCCTCGCCCATCTGCTTGTCCGAAATGAGCCGCCCCGCCGGGCCGTCGCCGTGGTTGAGCTGGTCGAGCAGCGTGTTGAGTTTTTCGATGGTCTGCTTGGCGTTCGTTGTCAGTCCGGCCAGGCCGTCTTCGGGGGTGAGCTGGATGTAGTCGCCTTCCCTGACCGGTTTGCCGACGCCCGCGGTGATATCGACATACTTGTCGCCGAGCACGCCGAGGGAGCGGATGGCGGCTTTCGAGTCCTTGGTGACCAGTCCGGCGAACTCGTTTTGCAACTTCAGGTCAGCCACGACGAACAGCGAATCGTTCTGCGTGGTGAAGCTGAGCTTCGAGACGGTGCCGATCTTCTTGCCGGAGACCGCCACGAAATTGTTTTCAGCGAGGCCGTTAACGTTGCTGGTCAAAATCCTTATGGTAGTCACGCCGGTGAAGATGCTGGTGTTCTTGCCGATCACCAGGCCGAGATAGGCGGCGAACGCGAGTCCGAGCAAAAAGAAGATGCCGGTTTTCAGGTCACTCCATTTCAGTTCTTTCAGGTTTCTCATACGGTGACAGGGGTCTTGAAAAAATTAAAGTTCGAGAATCTTGTCCGACAGGATCGAACGGATGAACGGATGCTCCGACTCGTGCAGTTTTTCCGTCGGGCCGTCGAAGATGATTTTGCTCTGGTAGAGCACGGCCACTTCGTCCGCGATGGCGAAGACATCGTCGATGATGTGGGTCACGAACACCGCGCCGAGGTCGTTGCTCTTTTTGAGCGAGGTGATCAGGTTCAGGATTTTGCGCGAACTGACCGGGTCGAGACCGGCGGTCGGCTCGTCGAAGAGGATCATCTTCGGGTTGAAAATCAGCGCCCTGCCAATGGCCACGCGCTTCTTCATGCCGCCGCTGAGGCTTTCGGGGAGCTGATCTTCGTAGCCTTCGAGTCCGGCGAAACGAATCTGTTCCATCACGCGGCGGCGTATCTCCTCGTCGGGCAGCCGGAGGTTTTCGCGCAAAAAGAAGCTCATGTTCTGGGCGATGGTCATCGAGTCGAAGAGCGCGTTGCCCTGGAAGACGATGCCCATTTTGCGCCGGATCGGGTAGAGATTGGCCTCCTTCATTGGCGTGATGTCAACGCCATCGACGAAGACCTGGCCGCTGTTGGGTTTGATGAGGCCGAGCATCAGCTTGATGATGGTGCTCTTGCCGACGCCGCTGGGGCCGAGAATCGCCTTGATGGTGTTGTCTTGCACGGCCAGCGAAACCTTGTCGAGAATCACCTTTTCGCCGTACTTCAGCGTGACATTCCGGAGTTCAATCATAATCAGTGCATGATGTCGAGCACGATTTTCGAGACGTAGAAGTTGGCCACGAGCACCAGGCCCGACGAAGCGACGATTCCCTTGATGGTCGAGCGTCCCACGCCCGCCGTGCCGCCGCGAGCCGAGAAGCCGTTGAAGCTGCTGACCAGCGTGATGATGATGGCGAAGACCGGCGCCTTGAGGAAGCTGACGACGAAGTCCTTGGGGGCGAGTCTCGGGTAGATCGAGTTCCAGAAGATGCCGGGATCGATTTTGTGGTAGTATTCGGCCACGAGCGCTCCGGTCTGCAACCCGGCGAAGTCCGAGAGGGCGATGAGCGGCACGAACATGATGAGCGCCGCCAAGAGCCTCGGCATGACGAGCTTGGCGATGGGGTCGGTGCCGAAGGCGCGCAGGGCGTCGATCTGTTCGGAAATCTGCATCGCGCCAAGCTCCGCGCCGTTGCGCGATCCGTAGCGGGCCGAGAGCATGAGGCCCATCAACAGCGGGCCGAGTTCGCGCAGCACGGCGTTCGAGGTGGAGCGGCCGAGCATCGTTTTCGCGCCGAACTCTTCGAGCAGATTGCCCACCTCCATCGACATCAAGGCCCCGATGGAGATCGAGCTGACCAGGACGATCGGGATCGACTCGACTCCGCAAATCAGCGCCTGGTCGAGCACGTCCCGCCAGTAGCGCTTCGCCTTGGGCAGGGTGGAGAAGGCCCGGAGCGCGAAGTAGAAAAATTCCTGCATGGTCAGCAGCAGCTCCTTGAGCCGGAGCATCTTGCTGTCCACGTAGTTACCGATGAAGGTCGATGCCATAATCACAGATTCGATTCATCAAAAAAATGCAGTGCGCGGCTTCCGGTGCAAGTATATGAAAACCTGAGCGAATGTTCAGCCAAAGGGGGCAAAAATCTCACCCTTTGGCCACCGGATAGAGTCGGCTCTTCATTTTGGTCACCCATTCGTAGGGAATCCATATCTGGCCGAAATTGTCTTCGTGATCCTTCAGGCCGTGGTAGTCCGAGCCGCCCGAAAAGAGCAGGAAGTACTCGTTGGCGATTTCACGGTAGTAGTTCTGCCGGTACGCATCGTGCGAAGGATGGATGATTTCGAGGCCGTCCAGCCCGAAAGAGATGAGCTGGCGCAGGATTTCATCGGGCACGTTCTGCGCGGGATGAGCCAGAAATGACAGCCCCCCCGCTTCGTTGACGAGTCGGAGAACCTCCTGCGGATGCGTCTCGATGCTTTTGACGTAGGCCGGACTGTGCGAGCCGAGGTATTTGCTGAACGCCTCGCTGAAGCTTTTGACGAAGCCGCCATCCTGAAGCACCGCCGCGATGTGCGGACGCCCCACGCTGCCGTTCTGGGCCTTGATGATGATCTGTTCGATCTCGATCTTGACGCCCATCTTCGCCAGCTTCTGCACCATGCGCTCCGCCCGATCCGTGCGGAGTTGGCGGCAGTGATCCAGATAACTCTTCAGCTCGGATTGCTGATAGTCAAAAAAATAACCGAGGATATGAATGTCATATCCCTTGTAGGCTGAGCTCATCTCCACACCGGGGATAAGCTCCAGACCCAATTCGAGTGCTAATGGCTTTGCTTTGTCTATACCCGTGACGGTATCATGATCGGTGATGCTGATGGCTTTCAGTCCGACACGAAGCGCCTTGCGCACGATCTCTTCTGGAGTGAACAGACCGTCCGAACATTTGGTGTGTATGTGTAAATCCGCTTTATCAAAGCCATTATGCCCTACACCTGACGAGCTGTATGGCATGGCCAAATTCTGTTTTTAGTGTTTTTTTTCAATCTGACTATATAATAAAAATTCCTTCTCTCTTGTACAGAATTGACAATAATTTTTTGCGGCTGAAAGTTGCAGGAGGGTAGAACGTGGGGGAGACGAGGCGGGTCCAGACCCTCCAGGCGGAACTGGCCGGACAGATTCGTCCGATCAGTCCCCGCTTGTCACATGGGCAGCAGGTGACCGGTACCGATCATGACGATCAGGGCGATGCCGAGGATCAGGCGGTAGCCGATGAAGACGCCGGTGGTGTGGCGCTTGAGGTAGGCGAGCAGAAAGGCGATGGAGAGGTAGCCGGAAACGAAGGCGAAAACCGTGGCTACGGCAATCGCGATCATGTTGTCGTTCGAGGCGGTGATGATGTCCCAGGTTTTGTAGAGCTGGTAGGCGCCCGCCGCGAAGACCGAGGGAAGCGAGAGCAGAAAAGAGAATCGCGCCGAGGTTTCGCGGTCGAGGTTGCGGAACAGCCCCGCCGTGATGGTGACGCCGGAGCGCGACGAGCCGGGAATGAGCGCCATCGCCTGCGCCAGGCCGATAATGATGGCGTCCGTCCAGGTGATCTCCTTGATCGCTTTTCCTCTGCGTCCGTCGCGGGCGCGGTTTGCGGTGTGCTTTTCGGCCACGACCAGCACGAGGGCCAGCAGAATCAGCGCCGCCGAAACCCAGTAGAGCGAGCGCAGGACGGTTTCGATCTGGTCTTTGAACGCGAGTCCGAACACGACGATCGGTATCGTTCCGGCAGCGATCATCCATCCCGTCCGCGCTTCGTCCGTTTCAAGCGGCTTGCCTTTCAGCACTCCCGAAATCACCGCGCCACTGATCGAGGCGATGTCTTTGGCGAAGTAGATCAGTACCGCCGCGAGCGTGCCGATCTGCACGATCGCCGTAAAGGCCGCGCCCGGATCTTCCCACCCCATGAGGGCCGGAACGATGCGCAGATGGGCCGAACTGCTGATGGGTAAAAATTCAGTGAGTCCCTGAGCGATGCCGAGAGTGATGGCCTGGATGAGGGTCATGGATGGTTATGCTTCGGTTACTGGATGCCGCATTGTGAAAGGAGCTCGCCGATGCGCGTTGCCGCCGCCATGACGGCGCGTCCGCGGTGGCTGATGGCGTTTTTCTCGTCGATGCCGATCTGGGCGAAGGTGCGCTCCATCCCCTCCGGCGCGAAGACCGGATCGTAGCCGAAGCCGCCGTCGCCCTGCGGCCCGGTGGTGATGAGGCCGTCGATGTGCCCGTCGGTGGTTTCGTCGAAGAGCATCGCCCGCCCGTCCGGCGCGGGCAGGCGACCCTTCATGGCGATGACCGTCCTGAAGCGGGCCGTGCGCTCGCTCTTGCCGCGCATCTCCGAGAGCAGGTGGCGGACGTTGTCTGCGTAGGTGCGCGTCGCGCCTTCCGGCACGGGTGCGTACCGGGCGGAATAGACGCCGGGCGCGCCGCCAAGCGCATCGACCTCGAGGCCGGTGTCGTCGGCCAGCGCGATGAACCAGTCGAGGCGCGGCGAAACCAGCTCGAAGATGGCGTCGGCCTTGAGCCGCGCGTTGCCTTCGAGCGTCGGCTCGGTCTCCTCGACCTCTATGTCGAGCGAGAGGTCATGGAGCGAGCGAACGCTGATGCCGGAGGCGAGGCCTTCGAGCACTGGCTTCAGTTCGCGAACCTTGTCCTTGTTGCCGGTGGCGAGAACGATGGTGATGTCGGGGTGTTTCGGTTCCATATTCGATTATCGGCGGATGAGGTCAAGGATTTCCTGAATAGCTGCCGGAAGGCCGATGAAGACGGCGCGGGCGATGATGGCGTGGCCGATGCTGACCTCTTCGATGTCGCGCAACTCCTTGAATGGCGCAATGTTGAGTACGCTGAGGCCGTGCCCTGCGACCACAGAGAGGCCCATTTCGCGGGCGATGCGCGCCGAGTTGCGGATGCGTTCGAGTTCGTATGCCGTCTGAGCGTCGCTTGTGCAGAGCGAGTAGATACCGGTGTGAAATTCAACGATATTGGCCCCGGCTTCGGCGGCGAGCGCGATCGACTCCTCCTCCGGCTCGATGAAGATGCTGACGCCTATCTCCTTGTCGCGCAATGGCTTGACAAATTCGCAGAGGCGGGTAAAGTGCTTCTGGATAGCGAATCCGCCCTCGGTGGTCAGCTCCTCGCGCTTTTCGGGCACGAGTGTGACGAGGTCGGGCCTGAGCGCAAGCGCGATTTTTTGTATTTCGCTGGTCATGGCCATTTCGAGATCGAGCTTGGTGGTGACGGCCTCCCGCAGCCGGGCGAGGTCGTCGTCCTTGATGTGGCGGCGATCTTCGCGCAAGTGGCAGACAATGCCCGCCGCGCCGTGCTTTTCGGCGAGCAGGGCGGCCTCGACGGGATCGGGATGTCCTTCGTTCCGGGCGTTACGCAGCGTGGCGATATGGTCGATGTTAACGGCGAGTCTCATGGTCATAGCTCCTCGGTAATGTTCATGATTCGGGAATTTTCCGGTGAGTTGAGAAGATAGGAAAAAACAAAAGAAACATACGGTTACAATCAGGGGGAGAGACGCGGATGGAGCGGGAGGTGATTGCAGGGACGAACCTGTGTGTTTGTCCCTGCAGAAGAGCGTTGCAAAAGGTTCTTCCGGGAACTTGGCCGTGATGCGGCAGTATTCTATTCGTCTCGGAATGATTCAAACCTTGCCAATGCGGGCACGATAAAGCTACGGACAAAACACAGGAACAACATGGCGATGGTTATTGAAAAACCGGGTCTTTTCGCTAAACCGTGTCAACGATCATAGATTCCTGTCATTGTAAAAAGGAGAAAATCTGTGACCGGAAAGAAAGAGAAAACACCGGACATCCAAGGTGCTTTTTCAGGAAAATAGTAACCCGCATGGCCAAAGCGCATCGATCTTGAACAGCTTGCCGTACTGACGGCGTGATGGTTGTTGCGCTATACTCGTCTCCTCCTTTTTCGATAAGGTATGGCTTCTCGACCTGCCAACGTATAAATGTATGCAGGTCTCCTACGCAAAAATCCCGTCCATCGGCACAATCGGCAGCGGCCTCTGCCGCAGCGACTCTTTTGCGGCAATGGCATTCGCGGCCTGGCGGCCCGTGAAGGCGGCGGCTTCCATGAGGAAGACCGGGGCGTTGGTGCGGACCCAGTCGCCGGCGAGGAATAAATTGGGATACGGGGTTTCAACGCCGGGACGATTGGCGTGCTCACCGGGTGCCCAGCGGGTGAAGTTGGATTGCATCATGAAAATTTCGTGCCGGATCGACGCTTCACGGGCTTCGGGGAACATAGCGTAGAACTCTTGCAGCATCGCGGCGCGAATCTCCGGCTCGGAGCGGACATCTTCCGGTGCAACGGCGTAGGCGTGCAGTTCGGCGACGCAGCCGCCGGTGCGCTTCGCCCAGTCGATGAAGGGCTGCTGGAAGCTTGAGTAGAAGCTGATCGAGTCGGTGTAAGTGTAACCGGAGACTGTGTAAAAAGGAAAGTCGGCGGACTTGAGCGGGCGGTCGAGCCAGACGCGCCAGACGACGTAGGGGTCGGCCTCCCCAAGCGCGGCCACGCGGCTGGCGAAGTCACCGTTGCCGAGCTGGCTGCCCGCGATCAGCTCTCGCGAACCGCGCACGTCCGAGGCCACGACGCAGTAGTCGCACGGCAGCTCTTCGGCGGTGACTTCGCCGGGCGACGAGGCTGACGACCTCTGCTCGATCACGAGCATCTCCCCCGCCTCACGCACCTCGAACCTGACGAGCGGCGCTTCGGGCGGCCCGCTGAACGGCACCCCTTCGGCGTCGAACCGACCGGCGTGACAGGGGCAGTACAAGCCGCCGTCCGTGCCCTCTTCGGGGCTGACCGGGCAGCCCATGTGGGTACAGCGCCCGTCGAGGGCGACCCACGACGCGCCCCGTCGCGCCACGAGCACGGGAAATCCCGCTTCGGTGGTATGTTGCAGCCACCCCGTCACCGGCACCTCGCGCTTCGGAATCGAAGCCACCGCGCCACTCGAAGCTCCCGCGCCGTCGAGCCGCACCGCCGTGACGCGCCCCTCCTGCAGCACGAGCTTGCTCGCTTTGCGCCCTTTCAGTATGCGCACGCCCATCTCGTTGAGCTTCTTCTCCAGCGGATCGATGAGGGCGCTCATGCAATCTTTTGTGGTGATTTTGAAGGCCAGGCCCTCCGGACTTCCCATAAAATAGAAGTGAAAATAGCGTATCGCCTCGGCGGCAGAGAGCACCTCCATGCGGTTCATCGTGGCGTCCGAAAAGGGGTGCAGCACCGTGTCGATGAAGGCCGGAAGCACCTCGCCGCGGCGGCAGTAGGTCATGAAATCGATGCTGTCCCAGTCGTGGAAGGTGCGGTCGTACTGGTAGCGGAACATGCTGATGACCGGCCACAGTCCGGGGTACTCCTTCAGGAACGACGCGATGTCGAGCCGTTTCGACTGCTGCACCACCGATAAAATGTTGAACGGAAACCACTTCGGCGTCTGGCCGAACACCTCGACCTGCTTGTCGCTGAAGATGACCGGATAGCCGGGCGAGGCGGTGAACATCTCGCTGCCGATACCCGCCGAGGCGAACATTTCGTTCAGGTTGTAGTACTGCTCGAAAAAGCCGTGAAAGCCGTGCTCCACCGGAAACTGCTCGCCGAGCGCGTCGATGGGCCAGCCGGTCAGCTTGCCGCCGAGCGACGGCGAGAGTTCGACCAGCGTCACCTCGAAGTTCCGCCACGCCAGCTCCAGCGCCGAGCTGATGCCGGCCAGCCCGCCGCCGATCACCACCGCCTTTTTCGGCGTCGCGAGCTTTTCGGCCAGCTCGTCGTTGTTCTTGCCGGAGGTGCCGTAAACCTCCTTGCGCGGTTGGTAATAGCCGACAAGACCGGCAGTTGCGGCGCCGAGAGCGCCCGCCCCGATACCGGCGCGTTTGAGAAAATGGTGGAAAAACTCGCGTCGCTGCATGAGGAAAGTGATGGCGGTTCGAAAAGTCGCTGAACAACTACGTGAAGGCAATCTGTATAATAAAGGATCCTCGAAGCAGAGCTTCGAGGTATTTAGAAGAGTTGGAGCTGCTGTGAATGCAACTTTTTATACTCAATTTCTCGACCTTGACT
>NZ_SDGU01000029.1 GCF_004118635.1 Chlorobaculum sp. 24CR
ACATTATGACTTTTATGAATATATGTGCTCAATTATTACACTTTTATCTTTAACGAAGCAGAGCTTCGGGGAATATATCCCATAGAGATTCAATATATATAAAAATATTATTTGCACAGTATTCTTCTTATCTGATTAATTAAGCGCTTTTAATTATAGGTTGATTTGATTTGATTTAATTTGATTTAGAGTTATATATGCCACAATAGCACTCTATTATCACATACCTGCCTTGAGCGAGTATCTGTTTTTTACGTTACGCATTATGCGTAACGTTTTTTTTTTGCTATAATTAACGGATAATATTATGGATTTATTTTAATTCATATAATATAGATGTGACCGCTTTATTATATGGATAATTAATTGTTATATTTTTTATAGATTTTAACGATTGACAATTAAGCGTATATGAGCATTTAATCGCTATGGTTCATATACCCCGCTGCTTTCGACAGGGTTCTTCATTTTCTAATAATTTAGCCATTTTTCATATATGGGAGGGGGAATGAAAAATGTATCTTCTTTTTTATTCGTATTCTTGCTGGCGTGTATCGCCAGTAAATCCGGATATTCAGAACCAGGTGATGTCTTGAATATCCAGTTAGGTGGCACTACTCCGGCAAATTACACCAACGGTGCTGCAATAAACGATAATACACAAGTATGGAATCGTTTAACTAACGTTGATGTCACGACAGTAAATAATCTGCAATACTCCGGAGGTGCTTCGACCGATATATCCGTAACATATGACACTCCGGTGTATGCGGGCGGCATCTCCACATCATTTAAATCAAGCAGTTTAGACTTTGCTTTGTTCAGAGGATACATGGGAACTAATAATTTATACGATGGATATATAAATTTCTCAGGCCTACCGAGTGGAACTTATAATGTTTACGTGTATATGCAGGGAAAAAAAACCGTATCGATATCTTCGCTGCAAATGAACGTGACCACACCGGCCAGTAACGAAATTTTTTCTTTGTCTAATGATGGTAAAGCTAACGTTTTGATAGACGGCACGAACTGGGTCATGAAGACTGTTATAGTAACTGATGGAACTCTTGATATGGCAATAGAAAAAGACAGTTTGCTAAACGGCATTCAAATCCAACATATAAGTAATACTGTTCCTGAACCTGGTAACGTTATTCTTCTTGGCATCGGTGGCGTTTTGGTTTTTTGGTTCATTAGGCTAAATGGTTCGACATTCAACGCCTGATTGCATTCTTTGCCGATTTACAAAAAGCCGAATCCCTCCAAAGCGCCAAAATGGATTCGGTTTTTTTCATTATTAGTAATGAAGAACCCCGCCGCAAGCAGCAGAGTATCTTTTTATAGAATAACCAATTAGCTCTGATCCGCATCTGTCGAAGATTCCGGCTCCTGCAAGGACAGTAGTCTGTGCTGTTTCTATACACATACCGTTTCCGGTAGCAGCTTTTGATTTGCAAAGTGTATTATTATTTCTGATATAGAACAATGCCAACTCGCTCAATATGCACCTTCTTCGCTTGTAATGCTATCGACTCAAGTCGCAGGACATCAAATCGATAGGGAAGAGCCAGATCGTTCAGCTCCAGAGCAAGACGTACGATATCAAGGTTATCGTCAATTCTCTCGATTGCCAAATCTATATCGGAGCTGAGCTTTTCAATACCTTTCGCGCGTGATCCAAACAAGATAGCACAACGAATAGCGCTATTGTGACGTAATATATTCACAATAAGAGCTGTTTCTCGTTCGTCTAATCCGGTATGGTTCAACTGTTCCTGTATCGATCCAGAATCCATAGATGAAATGCTTTGAATAGTGGCAGATAGCGAAAGCAGATTTCTCTCAAGCATCATATCAATCCAGCCTTTACCAAGCAAGTCCCTCATGATCTTCCAATCAAACGGCAACAGATTGTGAACTACATCTTTTTATTTACATAATTTATATTATACAACAAATAATACACGAAAAGAGAGTCTGTATCGCGCACATTTCGGCCATCAACTATTCGTCAATTCTGAGGACTTGTATCGTCGCGACCTGTTGTGAGGCGCGGCTTAATGCCTCAAAGTCTCTTTCTCTGCTACAGTTACGTCATTGCTCTATTGACGGATAAAGGCGTTTGAGCTTTATTCTTGAATCAGCCGTGGTGAATTGCCAGTTGATCGTTGCCTTTTTGTTGTTGCGTTCGCGTTGCCACGCGGCTACCTCCCGCCGTACTTCTGCGATCTGCTCGATTCGCTGATTCAGACACTGGCCTGACAAAACTCGCCATTCGATGTCAGCCATGTTCAGCCAACTCCCATGCTTCGGCGTGTACACGAAATCGAATCGATCCAGCAGAGCTTTTGCTTTTTCCGGCGCGTAGGTCTCGTAAAGCGATCCCGGCGCATGGGTGTTGAGATTATCCATCACCAGCGTGATCTTTTCGGCGTGTTTGTACTTGCTGGCGATGTCTGCCAGAAACCTTGACCAGTTGCTTGCCCATCAGTGGCTCGGTGGCGATAAAAATATTGCACGTGCCGTTCCTGACGTACTCATAATCATATCGGGCGGCACGCCCTGGCCCGGCTGGAATGGGCGTTCTGCTCTCGCCGATCAGTTGCTTCGGCGACTCATCCATGCAGACCACCGGATAAAGCGGATCGTACGGCTGCTTGTACACGTCTTGGCGGAATCACCCATCCCTCCCGCTTCCACGGCTTGAGGAGGTTTTTTTTAACATCCGACGCACTGTTTCACAGGAAATCTCGTCAACAGAGTTCAGTTCAACGGCTTTATGGGCAAGAAGCCTCAGTGTCCAGAGAGCATGGCCTTCCGGGGCCGGTGAGCAGCTCAGGGCAATCAACTTTGCCTCAAGATCGCCATCGACTTTTTTGGCAAAGACGCGATTCGTTGGTTTGCGAGTCATGACGGCTTTAAGCCCCTCTTCAAGGAATTGCTTTTTGAGCCGGTCGATGGCTTTCATGCTCACCTGCAAGAGCCGCGAAATGGTCTCATTGATTGAGCGCACGTGCTGATGCTGCCCTTCGTCGCAAGCCAGCAAAATCAGGGCAGACAAGACGTTTTGAACTTTCCGGTTGCCTTTGCTGCCGAGAGCATCGAGTTCTTCCCGCTCTTCTTTGGTCAGGGTAACTTTGAACCTGTTATGTTATTGACGCAGCGCGTCCCGATACTATTACATTTACATAATATATCCGTCATTCAGAGCGCAATCTCATCTCGTTTTGGCAGCATAATTCCGTCTGGCGCCTCACTGGATTCAATTCTGAGGTATTGACCCACCCTTCAGACACTCCCGACAATCAGGCCCATCAAAATCCATCCCTCCAGAGGCACACCAATACCGTCAGCGCTTTCGCGGGTCCGCCGGGTCAACATGCCTCCCCCATCGTCACCCTTGTATATAAAAATAATATACGGATTGGCGATGAGTCATTTGTATGACGATTTGTATAATATAAATTATGTAATTTTAACAACTTATGGCTATGCGGGCGCACATATTATACCTATGCGCCGCCGTTGATCGCCGTGCGGCAAGCGGAATACAATGCAGCCGTCATTCTCCGTTCTTCTTTTCAAGGCATTTGCGGATTTCGAGCAGCTCTTTTCTGCGTTCGGGGCTGGTTTCGGGGTATTTGAGCGAAAGGCTTTCGAGCGTGTCGAGCACAATGCGGGAGACAATCAGACGTGCGTTTTTTTTATCGTCTGCCGGAACCGCGTACCACGGGGCCTCTTTGGTGCTGGTCTCCTGGAGGCAGCGCTCATACGCTTCCATATACTTATCCCAGTATTTCCGTTCTTCGAGATCGGCAACGCTGAACTTCCAGTTCTTTTCCTGGTCATCGATCCGGTCGAGAAAGCGTTTGCGCTGCTCCTCTTTGGACAAATGCAGATAGCACTTCACGATCCGAGTGCCGTTGCAGTGAAGATGCTGTTCGTGATCGACAATCGAGCGGTAACGGTTATCCCATACTTGGCCGTTTTGGGTGAGATCGTCGGGGATGTTCTGCCGTTCAAGAATTTCCGGATGTACCCGCACGATGAGCACCTCCTCGTAATAGGAACGGTTGAAAATTCCGATCCTCCCACGTTCGGGCAGGCACTGGGTTGTACGCCAGAGAAAATCATGTTCGAGTTCCGTGGCCGACGGGTGCTTGAAGCTGTAAACCTGGCAACCCTGCGGATTGACGCCCGACATCACATGCTTGATAGCGCTGTCCTTTCCGGCGGCATCCATAGCCTGAAAGATGAGCAAAACGGCGTAGCGGTTGTCCGCGTAGAGGATGTTTTGCAGCTTGCTCAACTGCGCGACATGGTTGGCCAGCAGTTCATGATACTCAGCTTTCGAGCTGTACACTGGCTCGATCCGGGTTGGCTGCTTGGCGAGGTTTAGCTCTTTGCCAGGCTGAATCCTGATGTCATCGAGATTGAATTTCATGAGGTCTCTCCTTTGAAAACGTTGCCCCCAAGAGCCATGCGAATTAAAATGAAATGAGATACCACTTTTCCAAGTTCGCAAAAAACAGAATTGAATCATATCTTTTTCAATACCGGAGAAAGAACCAGACAAAACGCGGCCATTTTTCAGCAGAGTCCGGTTTGGGCGCTCACCCGTCAGGAACCGTTTGATGGCCTGGGCCGGTTGATTTGTCAGATTCTTCGGTAAGTTATTTGCATTTTCCGTGATGCCGGGGCGGCAAGATCGCCCGTCATCTGAACGTTTAAACTTACACCTATGCGTTTTGTCATTACCGGTTCATTGGGGCACATCGGCAAACCACTCGCAACCCGGTTGAGCAAAGAGGGCCATGCGGTGACGGTCATCAGCAGCAGTGCCGAAAGAAAAGAAGAGATCGAAGCGATCGGCGCAACAGCGGCTATTGGAAGTGTGGAAGATACCGGGTTCCTCACCGACGCCTTCCGGGGCGCGGACGCCGTTTTTACGATGGCGCCTCCGGACTACAGCGGCGTTGACTGGAAAGCCTGGATTGCCGGAATTGGCAAAAATTACGTCTCGGCCATCAATGCGTCTGGCGTAAAGCGGGTGGTAAACCTCAGCAGCATCGGTGCGCATATGATCGACAACTGCGGCCCGGTCAGCGGTCTTTCGCAGGTTGAACTGGCGATGGACGCCGAGGCCGGTGTGAACGTCCGGCATCTGCGGGCGGGCTATTTCTACACCAATTTCTTGACCGCCATCGGCCAGATCAAAAATCAGGGTATTCTGAGCGGCAATTACAAGCCCGATGTGAAGATGGTGCTGGTGCATCCGACGGACATCGCCGATGTTGCCGCCAAGGCGCTCAAGGACGAATCGTACCTCGGCAGGGGCTTCAGCTACATCGCCAGCGATGAGAAGACTCCGGCGGAAATCGTTACGATGATCGCCAATGCCGTCGGAAAGCCGGATATCAAGTGGGTCGAACGCACCGACAAGGAGGAGCTTGACGACCTGATTGCCATCGGCCTGCCCGAAGAGACAGCCAGAAACTACACCGAAATGGGCGCGGCCCTGCGGTCCGGAGACATGAATGCGGACTACTTCCGCAATCGCCCGATCATGGCCGGATGGAGAACCTTCGAGTCGTTCATGCCCGATTTCGCTGCGTCGTACAACGCCTCCTGATTTCGATGCAGAATACGCCGTTTCGAGATCGGCATCTTCGATGCAGTATCGTCACAAAAAACCCGGTGCAATCCGGGTTTTTTGTGGATGAAGCATGGATGCGAAGAGGGCATACGCCGCTAAACCGGAAAAGATCGCCATGATCGACAGTAATCCCCCATTATTCTTTGTGAATTGACCGCTCTTCATTCCGCTTCTCTCATCCGAATTCCTTACATTTCAAGGCAGATCAAAACCATTCTCAATCTCAAACCGAACGACCGAATTATCATGGATGCGAAAACCACCATTCTCGACGTGCTGAAAAAAGAGGGCGAACCGATGAGCGCGGGCCAAATTGCTGAAAAGAGTGGCCTTGAGCGCAAAGAGGTTGACAAGGCGATGAAGAGCCTCAAAGAGGAGGAGTTGATCGTTTCGCCGAAACGCTGCTACTGGACGCCAAAAGCGTAACGTCCGGACATTATTTTTCCTGCAAATTTCCGGGGATACATTCAAAACCATCAACAGACCATTATGCTTCAATCAGAACGAGCCCATCAACCGCTTTCGGAAGAAGAGCTGAACATGCTCGAAGCGTTCCTCATCTCCGCGGAGGCTCCCGAGGAGTGCATGAACTCTCTCGAAATGATCGATGGATTTCTTACCGCCATTGTCATCGGGCCGGAGGTTGTCCCTGAGCACCGGTGGATCAAGTACATGCTCGATCCCGAAAACCAGCGGGAGAATCTGTTCAACTCGCCGGAAGACGAGTCGCAAATCACCGATCTCCTGACCCGGCACGTCACGGCCATCGACACCCAGTTCGAGAACGAACCTGAAGAGTTCCTGCCGATCTATGAAATGTTCAGCTATTCCGAAGAGGAGGAGCGGCAGATCGCCATCGAGGAGTGGGCGCTCGGCTTCATCCTCGGCATGGAGCTGAGCCACGAAGCCTGGCAGCCGCTCTTCGCCGACGAAAACACCGCCATGCTCGCCGGTCCGCTCTTCGTGCTCGGCAAGGTGACTGACGACTACGACAAAATGTCGCAGGAGGAGAAAGATCAGATGATCGACATGCTCGACGAATCGATCCTCGGCATCTACACCTTCTGGCAGCAGCAGGCCGACGAAGAAGGCCCAGAGTGATTCGATCAGTCGGATCCACAAAAAAAGCCGGACTTTTCAGCCCGGCTTTTTTTGTGTAACAGCATTACTTCTTCAATTCATCATTCATAATTATTAATCATTACCTCGGCGGCATTGGCCTGCCATCGCGGAAATCATCTCTCCGGTCGTCCCACCGGTCATTGCGCCTTTCGTCACGCCAGCGACGGTCGTAACGGTCACGATTTCTGCGATACTCATTGTCCCTGAATCGGCGAATCTGATCGATCCGGTAACGCCTGACCCTTGGCGGCAACTCGCGTACACGCACGGACCTCCACGGACCGTTGTATCGCGCTGAACGGTACCACTGTCCATGATCGTACAGATAGTAGAAATTACCGGCAAGAACGATATCGTAGGGAGCGCCTACGGAGACCGAAAATCCCGGCGCGGCAAGGCGAATGAATGCCGGCGGCCTGTCGATGACGATGGCCCTTGCCGGAGCGCCGCCAACACGAATGTTCACATCTGCCAGCGCATTGACCGACGGACTTGCCATCAGCATACCGGCAACTCCTGCCAGCATCAACATTTTACTTTTCATGACTCTCTCCATTTTGTTCATTACTTTCTCTGCAAAACCGGGGCTGTATAACCATGAGTCCATTGCCGGCCAAGGCCTCATCAGAACCACCTGCTTCTGTAAATTCTGACGACAGTTAGCCGCAGATTCATGCGCAGAAAAATTCAGTCCAAAGAAAGATCATCATAAAAGCAATTCATATAATTTATGAATGACGAGAAACGCAACGCCCTCGAAACGCACTATCGGCCAGTCGTCGAAGAGGTCGTCGAGCGCTGGGCCGTCGGCAAGCCACCGAATCCTTCGCCTGCCGCAACCTCTTACAAACCAAGCGGTTACTTCCGTCTGACGAACTACCTGCTCGACTATGCGATCAGGCATCGCGCACTTCCATCCGGCCTGCACCGGATGCCGGAGGGGCGCGACCGGTTCGGAAATTTCGAGCCTGGCTTCGTGGTCAATTTCGATCAGATCGTGGGGGATTCGTCGCTGAGAGAGCCTTGACGGGTCAGGGCGTTTCCGATTCGATGGCGCTGTTGAGGAACGTGACCATCGGCATCACCGCGCGGCAGCAGTCGCCGAGACGATCCGCGAAGTCGGTGGTCAGCACTTCGGCGTCGCTGAAAAAGCGTTGGGTGAAGTAGCCTTTGTAGCGCAGCCATTCGATGGCGGGGTTGGTCTCATCGTAGCTTTTCGGCGCTCGCTTGAGCGCTCCGGACGGCAGCACGCCATCCGGGAACGCGGCGAGCAGTGCTGGCGCGGTCACGAGGGCGTTCCACTCGTCGAAACGGGTGTCGATGGCCTGGCGGGTCTGGGCCAGCACCGCCGCTTCGGGCAGGTAGAGTCCGCCGCCACCGAAGGAGTTTCCGGGTTCGAGGTGCAGGTAGTAACCCGCCAGCGGCCCCTTCCGTCCGCCTTTGCTCACGTAGGCGAAAAGGCCGGTTTTGTAGGGCGTCTTGTCCTTCGAGAAGCGCACGTCGCGATAGAGGCGCATGATGCACGATTTCGGGTCGGGCATCACTTCGGCGATGGCTGGATCGAAGCTGGCAAGCGCATGGATGAACCGCGCGACCGTGTCGAAGAAATCGGCAGCGGCCTCTTGGTAGCGGGGGCGGCTGGCCTCGAACCACTCACGGTTGTTGTGAGTTTTGAGTTCAGCGAGGAAGTCGAGCGTCGGTTTGGTAATCATGGCAAGAGGTGGACGGCGTGGAGATGAAAAAATCGCGGCCTGGCTCTCAGAACATGGAGTGCGCTCCGAGTTCCTGGCCTTCGAGGCCCTTCTTGAGCGCGCGCTGGTAGAAGTCGCGCAGGGTTTCGGTGCCGTAGGAGGGCGTGGCGTCGGCGTCGTAGCGCTGGTTGACCGGGTCCCAGACGAGCATCGATTCAGAGCAGTAGTACTTGCCGATGCGGGCGAATTCCGCTTTTTCGGCAAATGACGGAACTATTTTCGACAGCAGCGTCAGCACCGGAATGATAACGTCGAATATCTGGATCGGCATCTTTTTGAGCTTCGGTTCGCGGCCCAGCAGCTCGAAGAGCATGAGCGCCTGGTCGAGGTTCGTCACCGGCTCCCCCGGCCCGCCGATGGGCAGAATTTTGTTCTGTTTCTCCGGGTCTTCCAGGCAGTCAGCGATGAAGCGGGCAAGATCGCCTTCGCTGATCGGCTTGCACGCCGTGAGGCGTCCGTCGCCGAACATAACGTAAGGCTTGCCATTTTTGACCTTTTCGATCTGCCCGGCGATCGACTTGAAAAATGCCGTCGGTCGAACGATGGACCAGGTCACGCCGGACTCCCGTAACTCCTTCTCGAACTTCAGCTTGGCTCGCTGGAACTCCAGCATCGGCTTCTGCACGCAGATCGCCGAGAGCAGCACGAACTGGCTGATTCCGGCGGAAAGACCCGCGTCGAGCGAGTTGCGGGTCGCCTGGTAATCGATGTTCCAGGAATCCTCGATGCCGCCATTGCGCGAAGTCAAACACGACACCACCGCATCGAAATGCTCGCTGCGGATGCCATGCTTCAGCAGAGACGCCATGTCGGAAACGTCCCCGAATCGCACCTCCGAACCCTTGAGTTCACGGCGGGTTTGCTCCTCGGTGGTCGAGGCGTTCACGCCGGAGCGCGGGCGGGCGAAGCTGACCACCTCGTAACCTCTCGCCACCAGCTCCCGCACGACGAATTTGCCGATGTACCCGGTCGCGCCAACGACGAACACGCGCTTTTTCAGAGAGCCGGTACGGGGTTCAGCAGGTGCAGACGAAGATGACATAGTCAATGGTTGGTGAAAGTTGGTCGAAGCCTGGAATCGCTGTCCAGAACGAGTATAAGGCTAAAATCATTATTTTGAAACTCATTGGCAGGATTTGAACTGGTCATCGATTTTCAATTTCGCCTTGTCGGGAAATGCTTTCAGGCAGGGCGTCCCTGATGTAATCAAAGACAATGGATTGCGGATTTTTCTTGTCATCGGCATTGTTACGTACAGCGTACGGCCCGCTTGAAACAATGGACTTCTCGCCATGCTCGATACCTTTCTCGGCAGCCTCCTGTCGCGGCTGAAAAACGCTTTCGATCTCGAACATCTGGGCAGCTTGCTCGGCGAAGTCTTGATCGTCCTCGTCACCGTATCTTTCATTCTCGCCGTCTTTTACCTCTTGTGGCGTATCGTGCGCGCCCTGCTCTCCTCCCGCCTCGCAAGCCGCCTCGACCGCACCAGCGCGGCCTTCGCCGAAACGGTCATCAAATTCTGCATCTTCGGCATCGGAGCGCTCACGGCCCTCGGCGCGGCAGGCATCAAAACCGCCACGCTGCTCGGTTCGCTCGGCGTACTTGGGCTGACCCTCGGTTTCGCTCTGCGCGACACACTCTCAAACATCATCTCCGGAATTCTCATTTTCATCGACCGCCCCTTCACTATCAACGACCTGATCGAGATCGATAACAACTACGGGCGGGTTGAAAAAATCACGCTGCGCACCACCCGCATCATCACCGTTGACGGCAAAATGCTCGCCGTGCCGAACGCGGTCATCATGAACAAAACCGTCACTTCGTACACCAACTTTCCGCATCTGCGGCTCGACATCGCCGTCACCATCGCCCTCACCGAAAACATCGACCGCGCCCGCACGATTCTGCTCTCGCTGGTGCGCCAAGACTCCGATTGCATGGAAACGCCGAAACCGGAGGTGGTGGTGACAACCCTGAACGACTACAACATCGTGCTCGAACTGCGGGTCTGGATCGAATACGAGCGGCAGCACATCCAGAAGCGGTTGGAGCTGCGCGAAAAGATGTTCAACGCGCTCACCGACGCCGGTGTGCAAATGCCTTACGAAACCATCCAGCTCGCGCCGTACAAGGTTGAGGTCAGCCGAAATTCTGCTTCAGCGTGAATCGGACAAATCAACAAGCTCAAACAAGGAGACGATGATGATACCCGGATATACGATCAGAACCATGACGCGCCACGAGATCCGGCTGGCTGTCGAGTGGGCCGCCGCCGAAGGGTGGAATCCGGGCCTCGAAGATGCCGAGTGCTTTTACCGCGCCGACCCGGATGGATTCCTCGTGGGGCTTCTCGACGGAGAGCCGACGGCCTGTATCTCCGTTGTCCGCTACGGAAACTCGTTCGGTTTTCTCGGTTTTTACATCGTCAGGCCGGAATATCGCGGACGGGGGCTTGGACTCGCAATCTGGAATGCCGGATTGCAACGCCTCGGCGGGCGGGTTGTGGGGCTCGACGGCGTGGTGGCGCAGCAGGAGAACTACCGGAAATCGGGTTTCGTGCTCGCTTACCGGAACATCCGATACATGGGCGTTTCGAGCCAGAATCGCGAAAATCCGCGCGAGGCCGTGCCGCTTTCTTCGATTCCTTTCGAGGAGCTGGCCGTCTGTGATCGGGAGTTCTTTCCGGACGACCGGCGAGATTTTCTCCAGTGCTGGACGAGCCGCCAACAAAGCCGCGCTTTCGGCGTTCGCCGGAACGGCAAGCTGTCGGGATACGGCCTCATTCGCCCCTGCCGCGCAGGCTTCAAGATCGGCCCGCTTTTCGCCGACAATACGGAGCTTGCCGAAACGCTTTTCGGAGCGCTCGAAAGCTCGGTTCCGGAAGGCTCTCCGATCTTCCTCGACATACCGGAGGTCAACCCGGCGGCGCTCAAGCTGGTTCAACGGCACGAGATGAGCGTGGTTTTCGAGACCGCCCGCATGTACAAAGGGCCAGCGCCGCAGCTTCCCGTCGAGCGTATTTTCGGCGTCACGACATTCGAGCTTGGGTAATTCACCTCTTGATTACTTCACTTTGGCGTATTGGAAATAGGTTAACAATTATTAAATTGCAGATACTGATAGCCATTGCTCCCGCCTCACCATAAACGGATCGACCATGCGACACGGAACTACTCAACTGCGTTGCCTTTTTATGGCCATCGCCACCATGTACGGCTCTTTCGTCCTCCTTCCGGCGAAGGCTTCGTGCCAGAATACCCACGAAGCCACTTCGCAAACGCAACAACCCGACAAGGATCATCAGGGCATTTCGGTTCACACCTCTGATCTCGATGACGGCGTGACCGGCGTGGTTGGCAAGGTTTATATCAACGCCTCGCCCCGGCATGTCTGGTCGGCGATCACGGATTATAACAATCAGAAAAATTTCGTTCCGAAGCTGATCGACAGCGGCTTGATTTCGGACAATGGATCGGAGCAGGTGATGTTTGAAAAGGGCAAAACCGGCGTCCTGTTTTTCAGGAAAACCGTCTATATCAAGCTGAGCGTCAGGGGCGACTACCTGCAACGCCTTTCATTCCGGCAGGTTGACGGCGATTTCAAGGTGTACGAAGGTGACTGGCTCATCGAACGCGCTCCGGACGGTAAGGGCACCATGCTCACCTTCAACGCCAAAATCAAGCCGGATTTCTTCGCTCCCGCGATGTTCGTGCGCAAGGTTCAGGAGAACGATCTGCCGATGGTGCTCGCAGCCATGAAAAAGCGCGCGGAGTCGGCTGAGGTCACGTTTCGCATGGCTCGCGCCTCCGATCCGAAACATCTCGTCCACCCTTCAGACACCTCCCCGATTGCGGATTGAATTGAAGCCGCAAGAGGCTGTCTCGAAATTTTTGACAGCCTCTTGCCCACCGGGAGTTTTCAGTTCGGCTTTTCGCACTTGACCGTCACCCTGGCGGCGTTGGCGATAGCCTGCCGCTTCAGCGACTCCACATCGATGCCGGGCGCTCCCGACATGAGCGCCACGCCCATGCGCCGGTACGGGCGAGTCACCGGCTTGCCGAAAATCCTGATGTCGCTGCCCAGCCCTTCAAGCGCCGCCTCCACTCCATCGAACTGCGGATTGCGGCCCGCCCGGTCGGCCAGAATTACCGCGCTCGCTCCGGCCCGCAGCAGCTCGATGCCGGGAATTGGCAGGCCAAGCACCGCACGGGCATGCAGCTCGAACTCCGAGAGATTCTGCGTTCCGGCGAGCGTCACCATGCCGGTATCGTGCGGTCGCGGCGAGAGTTCCGAGAAATAAAGCCCGTCGTCGGCAAGGAAAAACTCCACGCCCCAGATGCCCGCGCCGGTCAGCGCCGCCGTGACCTTGCCCGCGATACGCTGCGCCTCTTGCAGATGCTCCGGGCTGATGCGGCACGGCTGCCAGCTCTCCTGATAGTCGCCGCGCTCCTGCCGGTGGCCGATGGGCGGGCAGAAGAGCGTCGGGCCGTTTTTTTGCGTCACGGTGAGCAGGGTAATTTCGGTATGGAACGCCACGAACGCTTCGACAATTACTTCAGCGATGTCGCCCCGCTTGCCGCTCTGCGAATAGCTCCACGCCTTTTCGACCTCCGCCTCGCTCCGCACGGTCGATTGCCCCTTGCCCGACGAGCTCATCAGCGGCTTGACGACGCAGGGCAGGCCGACTTCGGCCACCGCCGCCCGCAGCTCGTCGAGCGAGGCGGCGTAGCGATAGCTGGCCGTGCGCAGGCCAAGTTCGCGGGCGGCGAGGTCGCGGATCGCCTTGCGGTTCATCGTGAAGTTCGCCGCCCGCGCCGACGGCACGACCTGAATTCCCTCCGCTTCGTAGGCGTAAAATCGCTCGGTGCGGATCGCCTCGATCTCCGGCACGATGATGTCGGGCCGGTGCCGGGCCACGATGGCGTCGAGCGCCTGGCCGTCGAGCATGTCGATCACCTCGCGCCCGTCGGCCACCTGCTGCGCGGGCGCGTCGTCGTAGCTGTCAACGGCGATAACCCTCTGGCCAAGCCGCTTGGCGGCGATGACGAACTCCCGGCCCAGCTCCCCGCTGCCCAGCAGCATGATTGTTTTCGGCATCTGCTTTGAATGATTGGTGTTATGGCAGAACGATATTTTTCAAAGGTAACAGTTCTCATGAAAGAATGACGCTTCATCGATAAAAAATTACCGTCCGAAACCCTGACCGAACCGGTCGATCAATCCCTGGAACGCCCGGTTGACCGCCGCCGGATCGAGAGCGCCGCGCCTCGACAGAACGCGCCCGCTCTTGTCGTCGATGAACAGAGCGCCGCCCGCCTCGTCGATTTCGCCATAAACCCACCGCTCGGTCGAACCCGTCACCAGAATCCGCTGCCGTGGTTCCGGCATGTCCTCGCCGCCCACGAAGGCCGCGACGATCTGGCGCAGGTCGATGTGCGAGCGCAAAGCCGTGTCGCGGCCCGCCGTCACGCCGGGGCCGACGATGAGCAGCGGTACGCGGTAGTTCGAGGCTTTCGCGGCCTCGAAGCGGTCGCCGTGATCCGAGACAATCACGATCAGACTCCGCGCCCACGAGCCATCGGCGACGAGCCGGTCGAGCAGCTCGTTGAAGTATTTGTCATAATACGCCAGCGTGGTGAGGCCGGTTTTCGCCCGCCACGCCGTGGTGTGCCCCCAGGCAAGCTCCTGCAAAACGAAAGTTTTCGGATTCGATTTCGCCAGTGACGTAATCGTCGGAATGGCCGCACGATCTTCGGTCGCCGACTCCATCCGCCCCGACTCGACCGTCAGCCACTCGCCCTGCGTCGGCAGGTCGCGGCGATGCAAAATGCCCGTCCACTCGTTGCGGACCGGCACGAAGGGCTGGGTGTCGTAGGTGCTGACGAAAGAGCTCCTGAATCCCGACTGCCGGAAATCCCGCGCGAGATTCGCCGATTGGTTGACCGCGTCGTAGAGCGTCGTGTCGGTGTAGGAGCGGTACGGCACCTGCTGCGACGTCAGCATCGCGATCAGGCTGGTGTAAGAGTCGAGGTTGTTGGTGTAATAGTTGGCGAAATAGAGAGAATTTGTCGCGACCCTGCCGTAAAAACGCGACGAGCGCCCGCGCATGAACTCCTTCTCGAACTCCGCCGCCGTCACGCCTTCGAGCACGATCAGGAAGAGGTGCGTGGCTTTTGCGTCCGCGAAGCGCTTCGGCTCCGCCGGAATCGGGCGCGACTCGCCGCTTTGGCGACGCCGCGCGGGTCGAAGCCTCGGCACTTCGCGCGGCGCGTTCGCGGAGCGGATGGCCAACTCCTCGTTCAGGCTGCTGACGACCGGCTGCGGCGAGCGTGGCACCGCGAGCGCCCCGGCGACGAGCAGGAGGCCCCACGCAGCGATGGCGAGGCGCGACACCCATTTGAGCCTCGGCGGCAACGGAGGCGCGAACAGCGCGGCGATGGCCGCGATTGCGGCGAGAAGCGCCGGAGCGAGGCGCTCGAAGCCGAGATACTCTCGAATCAGCATCGCGGCGGAAGCGGCATTGCCCGCGAAGAGGTTGACCGGAAAGGAGAGATATTCGCGAAGCATCTGCGGATAGAGCGACAGGAGCGCTCCCGCAACGGCGAGTATGGCGGCCGCAGCGCTCTCTCCGGCGGGGCGGGCGCGGGCCGGAAGCGCAAGCAGGGCGAGCCTCAGCGGCAAGAGCGTCAGGGAGAGCACGAGCGTATCGTGCAGCCAGGCAACCAGATGCGGCGGCAGAAGACGGGGATCGTGCGAGCTGAACGCATGGAACAGATGCAGCAGGAGCTGCACGAAAACAAGCGCGACAAAGACGCGGATGGCACGAGCGCCCGGAGCCGGAACTCCCAGGTGACGGAGCGATGACATGGTCGAGGCAAGATTGGATTCAGGGGAATCGTTTTCTCTCCTCAGACGCCACCCTTGTAAAAACCTTTTGCTTTGATCTGCGCGAACCACTCGCGGGCCTTCTCCTTTGCCGTAATTTTCGGCGGCCAGTGGACGAAGTTGCCGACGTCGCGCAGCTCGATCCGGCCATGCGACGCAAAATCGACGCTTCGAGGCTCGCCGAGCCTCCAGGTCGAGGGCTGCCGCACACGGCCCTGCTCCGGGTGGTCGAACTCCAGCGGCGGAAACAGCTCGTCGAAGGAGCGAGTACGCCACTCCGTTTCGGGAAAGGTGATGCACGAGGCCATCGCCTCATCCTGCGGCCTCATCTTGGCGCAGGCGGCGGCCAAAAGCACCGGACGCCCGAAGACCGAGCCGGTGAACTCCTTCGGCGTCCCGGCGAATCCGGCGGCGATGCGCCCACTGGCGATGCCCATCTCCGGAAGGAAGCGCAGCTCGTCGTGCTCCCCCATCCAGCGAGCGGCGCGAAGGGCGTCAAAAAACGGCTCCTTCGAGCCGAATTTCTCCGAAAAGAGCAGCACGATCGAGCTGTCCAAAAACCGCTCGACCACGCAGAAGCGCTCCGCCGCGAGCGAGTCGCGCATCCAGACGAGGAACATGTTGAGGTAGATCAGAATCTCCGTCGGCGACAGGTCGAGCGTGAGCCGTGCGAAATCGCGCATGCCGACATAGAGCACGGTCGCGTCGAGTTCGATGCACTTGAGCGGAAAACACCCGGCGGCCTCGTCGTCAACCTCCACATCGACCGTCAGCGGCTGCGACAAGAGGAAATCCGAAATGGTATTATAACTGTATGGCGTCTTCACGGCTCCGGCGTTTGGTTGCGTTGAACGGTAAAATAGCGATCACGCGCCGTTATCCCTCACCGCTCCGGCACAGCCTCCAGCGTCGCCGTGAGAAACTCCCAGAACTTCAGCACCGAGGCGATCTCGACCTTTTCGTCCGGCGAGTGCGGGTGGCGGATGGTCGGGCCGAACGAAATCATGTCGAGCTGCGGACAGGCCGCACCAATGATGCCGCACTCCAGCCCGGCATGCACGGCGCGAATCTCCGGCGTTTTGCCGAAGCGGCGGCGATAGACTTCGATCATGCACTTGAGGATTGGCGACGCGGGATTCGGCCTCCAGCCGGGATAGCCGTGCTCAAACACCGCCGTCGTCCCGGCGCGTTCGGCGACTCCCGCGACCAGGTCGGCAAGTTCGCGCATCCCCTCCTCCGAGGCGCTCCGCAGCAGGCACTCGACGCTCACGGCGCTGCCGTCCGAATGGACGCGGGCGAGATTGTTTGAGGTCTCGACCAGCCCCTCGATCCCGGCGCTCATGCGATGCACACCGTTCGGGCAGGCCGCGACCGCGTCGAGTAACCGTTGCGTCACGGCATCAGCGATCACCGCCGCCGGAAGCGCGGCCTCCACCGCCTCGACGCGAAGCCCCGGATCGGCCTCCGCAAGCTCGCCAGCGATGGTTGCGGCGAGGGCGTGAAGCTCGTCGAGAAACGCCGCTTTTTGCGCGGAAGGCACGGCAACCAGCGCCGTCGATTCTCGCGGAATGGCGTTGCGCAGGCTCCCGCCGTCGATGGAGGCGAGCAACAGACCGTGGCGCGCGCGGCCCATCCGCAAGAGCCGGTTCATGAGCGTATTGGCGTTGCCCCGGCCAAGATTAATATCCATGCCGCTGTGCCCGCCGCGCAAACTGGAGACGCGGATTTCAACGCCGGTGTAACCAGGCGGAACCGGATCGCCGGAATAATGGAAGCGCATCGTGCCGTCGAGTCCGCCCGCGCAGCCGATGAACAGCTCCCCCTCATCCTCGGAGTCGAGATTCAGGAGGATGTCGCCTTTGAGCGCTCCCGTTTCGAGGCCGAGCGCCCCGGTCATGCCCGCCTCCTCGTTGGCGGTGAAAAGCGCTTCGAGCGGCCCGTGGCGCAGCGCCGCCGATTCGAGTACGCCGAGCGCCGCCGCCACGCCGATGCCGTTGTCCGCGCCCAGCGTGGTGCCCCGCGCTCGCACCCACTCGCCATCGATCAGGGCGTCGATCGGGTCTGTCACGAAGTCGTGCGCCGTCCCGGCGTTCTTCTGCGGAACCATGTCGAGATGCGCCTGCAACACGACGCCCCGCCGCTCTTCCATCCCCGGCGTCGCGGGCTTGCGGACGAGCACGTTGCCCGCCTCATCGACGAGCCACTCCAGCCCGCACCGCTTTGCGAAATCGACGACAGAGGCCCGAACCGCCTCCTCATGGCCCGAAGGACGCGGAATTTGCGTCAGGCGATAAAAATGGTTCCAGAGTATTTTCGGCTCAAGCGAGAGAATTTCGGCACTCATGATGACGTTGTTCGATGCAATTATGAAAAACTACGTTCCGGTGATCTTGTCGGCGGCCAGCCGGAGAAGCTTGCGGCCCGAATTTTTCAGCAGCTCCCGGTAGGTGAGCTCTCCCGACATCAACTCCATATAGCGGCGTGGCGCCGATGCCGAGCGGGCAAGCGCGGTGATGAACAGCGCTCTGGTTGCGGGTGAAAAGAGAAAGTTCCGTATTTTTGCCGCATACGCCAGCTCACCGGTGATTTCCGCGCACCGTTTGCGGTATTCAGCATTGACGTATTTCGATTTGCCGGAGAGCGCCTCCAGAACCGATTGCGCCGCAAGCCATCCGCTCTGCATGGCGTAGGCGATCCCCTCGCCGGTGATCGGATCGACCAGCCCGGCAGCATCCCCCGCCAGCAATACGCCGTCGCGCCCCATGCCTCTGGAGTATTCGCCGAACGGCACGAAGTGCCCCTTGACGACTCCCGCGAATTCACTGCCGAAACGGTTGCGGTAGAAGGTATTGAAACTCGCCCTGAAATCCCGATTCTTTGAAAACAGCCCACCGACGCCGACGACAACTACGTCATTTCTTGGAAAAATCCAGCCGTAACCCCATTCGATGGAATCGAAATAGATTTCCGGTTCAGCGATCTTCCGCGAGAGCGCGGCTGCGGGCAAGGTCGCTTCGAGGGCGAAAGCCTTGCCGTTCCTGCTCGTTTTGCCGTTGTGGATGGCGTTGGCGACAACGCTGTTCACGCCGTCCGCGCCGATCAGGTAGCGACAGGTTATCTCTTTTCCTGACTGCAATTTGCAGACGCGATGCCGCAGATCGACCGCCGTAACCCGCTCGCCCTGCACAAGCTCCGCGCCTCGCTGCCGCGCCTTGTCGATGAGGCGGGCGTCGAAACGGTAACGGTCGCAGAGGTACAGCTCGCCGTAGTTATAGATGGAGTTGACGAGCCGCTCGCCGTCAAAAAATTTCGCCCCGTTGCAGCGGTAGTCGTACATCTCCTCCCACCCCGGCCCGAAAATCGCGGCGTAGTTTTTTTTTGCCCGCTGCGTCAGCAAACCGCCGCACAGCTTCTGGCGGGGAAAGCGGAATCGGTCAACGACGCAAACCTCGACCCCGCTCTTGGCAAGCGTATGCGCGGCAGCCGAACCAGCAGGCCCCCCGCCAACAACAACCGCCGTGTAGTGGTTTTTCACGCAATGGAGATGATGAGTTCGCAAGCTGCTTCGTTTTCAGAACATAACACCTTGCCGTTCAACCGTCAACTGTCAGTTGATTTCTCCTCCGTGTCGAGGATTTCCGGCAGTACGTAAACGGGCAGCGTTTTCGGGCTTTCGTCTCCGGCGACGCGCATGACTTCGGTTTCGCTTGTGGGGTATTTTCGGAGATCGATGACGAGCGGCGCGTTGCAGTAGAGGCATCGCACCGAAATCACCGGCTCGCCCGCCGTGTCGATAAGCAACGTGAAAATGTTCCCGCATTTGCAGCAGCGGATTTTCTTGCGGATTTCGGTTTCGGTAGCCATGATGGTCAGTGGATTAGTGGTTGATTGATTGCCGGAGAGCTTCACCTGGGAGCGCCGTCCCCACCTGTCGGAACAGCATCTTGCTGGATATTTTTCTTACCCCTGGGAGCGCCTGCTCGGCGCTCCCAGGGGTAACGCTCCCTCGCGCTCGACCAACGCCACTCTTCGGGCACTGTGCATAAACCCGCATTGACCGGATTCTCATGGATATACCAGATCGCTTGATAAAAATGCTCTTCATTGCGTATGAAGCGATCCCAGTACTCCCTCATCCAGAACCCATGATCCGGCACAGCAAGCCCAAACTCCGCCGCTTTTGCATTACACACTCTCGCCGTCCAGCTCTTCAGCCTCTGCACAATCGTCGCGAGGGAGATCAGCGGTTCAAGCAACAGATGAACATGATTCGGCATGATGCACCATGCGAAGAGTCGATACCGCTCCCCGTCAAATCGAAGTAAATTGTCCTGCACGAGTACTGCAATCTCTGGATGCTGCAACACGCAGCACCCCATTCCGGCATCCAGCCATTGTTCAATGGAAGCTCTGCGCTCACGCTCCGCTTCTGTTTTCGGCATATCAGCCAAGCGTTCTTCAAGCACCCTCAACGCAGCCCGCGGAAGCGAATCCGCAAGACGAAACGTCACCGACTGGACAACCTCCCCGGAATCGAAATGTGGCAGATACCCCCGCGAATACCACCCGGCAAATGTTCCCTTAGCGTTCGTCTCCATTATTTATTGCTTTGCGCGTTATTTCGATTTCATCTTCGCCGAGAGCGATATTACCTGGGAGCGCCGAGCGCCTGCTCGGCCATGAAGCCGAAGGCTTCACGCTCTTTGGTTGATTGCAAAATTCTCATGCGTTATGGCAACGTTTCATCAAGAATGATAGAAAAGAGCCGAGCAGGCGCTCGGCGCTCCCAGGGTTAACGCTCCCTCGCGCTCGACCAACGCCACTCTTCGGGCACTGTGCATAAACCCGCATTGACCGGATTCTCATGGATTGCTTTGCGCGTTATTTCGATTTCATCTTCGCCGAGAACGATATTACCTGGGAGCGCCGAGCGCCTGCTCGGCCATGAAGCCGAAGGCTTCACGCTCTTTAACCTTTATGTTATGAATGAGTTATCGTTTATAACGTTGCAATGCAAGGAATATGATAGAAAAAAGCCGAGCAGGCGCTCGGCGATCCCAGGGAAGACTCCCAGCTTAAAACACGCTCCACGCGGCCAGCGCTATTCCGGCGAAGCAGAGGAGCGCGGCGGCGACGAGGAGGCGGCGCTTGTATTTCGCGCTCTGCGTGAAGAACTCCTCGATGCTCAGCGACTGCCCTTTCGCGGCGGGTTGGGCGCGACGCACCACCTGCCGGTCAACGGTGCGCGTGACCGGCACACGAGGCTTGCGAGGCTGAGAACGAGCGCCACGAGCCAGCAGCCGAACGCCCAGAGGACGAGGCAGCTCACGGGCAACACGGCTTTGTCGCCGCCGGTGAGCTTCAGCACGGTGGCGAAGAGGCCCGGAATCGCGAGGCACAGCGTCACCATCTGCTTGGCCAGCTCGTCGAGCAACGTCGGCTGCCCGATCATCGCCGCCGCCAGCCCCTTCTCAAGCGCCTCATCCGCCGTTGACGGCGAAGACGAACCGAGAATCTCCTCCGGTTCTTCGCTCATGGCTCTATAACTCCTAAATCTTCAGGCATCTGTTGCGACAACTGCTCCCACCCATCGAGTCCGCCCTCAAGGCCAAGCTGACCGGCAAGCGATTCGAGCGCCTGCAATACCTGGGCCAGATCGATGGCTTTGGCAATCCGATAGACCGTAACCCACGACAACACGGCATTCTGAACATCTTCGTTCTGCAGATGAATATGCCCCATATTGAACAGCGTATAGCATAACCCGGACTTGTCGCCGATTTCCTGCAGTATGGATAACGAACGCTTCAGGCACCATAGCGCATCATTATATTTTCCTCGCGCATGATAAAGTGTTGACATGTTGTTCAGCGCGGTGCTTTCCCCTGACTTATTTCCGATTCCTTGGCTTATTGACAACGACCGCTTCAGGTACTCCAACGCCGTGTCATAGTCGCCTCGCGCATGATAGATGTTCGCGATGTTGTTCAGCGTGGTGCCTTCGCCGGACTTTTCGCCGATTTCCTGCCTTATCTTCAACGAGCGCTTCAGGTACTCCAGCGCCGTCTCATAGTCCCCTCGCGCATCATAAATCTGCGAGATGTTGTTCAGCGT
>NZ_SDGU01000002.1 GCF_004118635.1 Chlorobaculum sp. 24CR
CAAGGTCGAGAAATTGAGTATAAAAAGTTGCATTCACAGCAGCTCCAACTCTTCTAAATACCTCGAAGCTCTGCTTCGAGGATCCTTTATTTGAGAACGCTAAAGTCGAATCGTTATCAATGGGGGTGGAGAAACTTCGGTCAGACACAAGTGGGCGTTTATCAGTATGCTCACCAGTATAGGTGAAAATAAATGCCGAAAGATAATTTGATGGCTTAAAGTAGAGAGAGTTAATAATTGACTCTAACATATTTAGAGAAAGGGGTTTTAAGGGTGTTAAAAGCATAAATAAAACGTGCAGCCACTTTTCATAGTGACTATTACTTATCCCCAACTTCTCACAAAGATACTTTTGGTGTGGTTTTTGACCCTTCTTAATTCTCTCACAGACCTCATTCAAAAAAGGGTCGGTAGGATGATGAGCCGCTAATAACCCAACAGTGTTTAGTGTTTTTTGTATACAATAAGGATTGCGAAATGAGTTTAATAACTTTGCTTTAAAAATATTATCCAGTTCGTCCGATAAATTTTTCTGACGCTGACCAATTTTGATTAAAAGTTTTTTTGTGCTCTCTGCAATCATATTTTCATATGATTGAAAAAGCGATTCAAGGTTAGCTCTTACCTCTTTATCTTTCACGTCAAAACTAAAAAGGTCATCAAGAGCAAGTGCTTTATCTACAGCTCTTCCTTTTTCAGAAAGTAAATCAACTTGATATTTTTCTCTATTGATTACGTTAAACTCAAATATCTTAAAGTTAGACTGCTTCTGCGCATCAGGATTGCACGCATTTAACCTAAGTTCCGCTTGTGAAACAAAATGCTGAGCCTTTGTATGGTTTTGAATTTTCATAAGCGGATGGATTGGTGTTGGAAATGGGCCTTCCATTATCGAGAAAGCTATAAAATATATATCTCTCCTGGTTTATAATTCCCGTATTTCTGAAAAACCACAAAACCCGCCGGAGTGGCGGGTTTTGCTGTTGGTATCGGGCGCTCTCGCTCTCTCTCTGCCTGTCAGCAGTTGCGGATGGTATCGGAGGTGCGATCCTTGATCGTTGACTCGTCAAACTCGTCCCAGTTGTGTTCCTGGTGTTCGCGCTGGTAGCCGGCTTCCTTGAGGCCGAAGCTCATGTCGGCGACCATTTCGGGCCTCAGCTCTTTGAGGTTCTTTACCTCGGCCTGCGTCAGAATCCTTGACTTGTCGAAGCCGAGGTCGATCTCGATCTTGCGGTTCTTGGTCTTGACGCGGTCGATGTCGTAGAACCGCTTGGTGAGCGTGGTCTGCGCGAAGGCCTTCAGGCAGCCGAGCATGTACTTGCGCACATACGGGTCCTTGATCCACGGATAGCTGAAGAAGGTCTTGCGTGCGTAGAAGCGTCCGTACGATTTCAGCACACCCTTGAGCACATCCTCGCGCTCCATGTTGTCGGGCTTGATGATCGGCGAAACGAAGTTGTAGCGCGAGTAGTCACGCACTTCGACGCGGTCGCCAAGCTCCTTGAAGAGGTCGGAGAAGGGCCACGGAGTGTAGATCGTCCAGTTGGCCATGTCCGGATCCCAGTCCTTGCAGAGCTGGTAGGTCTCTTCGATGGTCTCCGGGGTTTCGTGCTCGAGACCCATCACGAACTGCGCTTCGGCCACGATGCCGTTCTTCTGGAGCAGCTTGATGGCGTACTTGTTCTCCTCGATGGTCGTCTCTTTGCGGAAACGGTTCAGGTTCATCTGGCTGGCGGCCTCGGTGCCAAGAGAAACGTGCACCAGACCGGCCTTGCGGAAGAACGGCAAGAGGTCTTCGTCACGCATGATGTCGGTCACGCGGGTGTTGATGCCCCAGGTGACGTCCAGCTTGCGGTCGATGAGCTCCTGGCAGAGAGAGACGAACTTCTGCTTGTTGATGGTCGGCTCCTCGTCGGCGAGGATGAAGAATCCGACGTTGTACTTTTTGACGAGGATTTCGATCTCGTCAACGAAAAATTTCGGGCTGCGGGCGCGGTAGCGGCGCCAGAACTGCCACTGCGAGCAGAAGGTGCAGGTGAACGGGCAGCCTCGCGCGAAGTTCGGTACGGCAAGGCGGCAGTTCAGCGGGGTGTAGATGTATTTGTCCCAGTCGTAGAGGCTCCAGTCCGGCGAGAGGGTGTCGAGATCTTCGATGACGGGGTGGGCCGCCGTGGCGAACACTTCGCCTTTTTCATCGATGTAGGCGATACCGGTGATGTCGCCGCGAGTCTCTTTGTCGTTACCCGCCGCGATTGCTTTCATGAGATTGACGGTAACCTCTTCGCCTTCGCCACGAACGACGTAATCGGTCTCCGGAGCCTCGGTGAGCACCTGCGGGTACATGAAGGTGGAGTGAATGCCGCCCATGATGGTGCGGATATTCTTGTTGACCTTCTTGGCGGTCTTCATGATGTCCTGCGCCTTGAAAATCGAAGGGGTGATATTGGTGGTCATCACCACATCCGGCTGGTTTTTGCGGATGATCTCCTCAATGGTGTCATCGGGCAGGTCGTCGGCCATTGCATCCACAAATTTCACCTGATTGAAGCCAGCCTGCTTCAAAGCTCCGCCGATGTAGGCAACCCAGCTTGGTGTCCAGTTGCCAGCAATCTCGGCACCGCCTGAGTGATAATTCGGCTGAATCATCAGAATCTTCATCTGTTTCCACCCTCCGGATAGGTTGTTGTGTACGATTTCTGTTGTATCGGCATGTCGTTACACGCTTATCATGCAACACCGTGCACGCGGTAAAAAATTTCTTGAACTTCTAATTTACAACTTATTCCATAAAATTCCTGATCTGAATTCAGCATCCACGCCCCTGAGCAGGCTTTTCACGGTCTTAATGCGTTCAGCGGCGATCCACATGCATCAGCATGGTGTGGTAGAAGCCGAAGCTTATCTTCTGCTGGCTGACGATCTTGAGGCCGAGCTTGCCAAGCACCCGCTGCATCTCCTTGTCCTTTATCATCTGAATGGTGGTGCGGCGCTCTTTTTTCGGGAAGAAGCCGCCGATCCAGTGCTGGAAGGCGAGGATGTTGTTGAACGGCGCGTAGGTGAAGATGATCGGGCCTTTGGTGAGGCTTGCCAGGTTGCTGAAGGCGTGGGCGAATCCTTCCGCCGGGTAGTGGATCAGTACGTCGAAGCAGACTACGGCATCGAACGTACCCGACACCGATTCGATGGAGCTTACTTCAAACTCGACGTTACCCGCCACGCCAGCTTTTTGGGCATCGTCGCGTGTCTTGTTGACCATCTGCTCGGCGATGTCGGCGGCCTTGACGCGGTAGCCGCTCTTGGCGAGGCGGATGGTGAACAGGCCGGTGCCACATCCGGCGTCGAGAATCTTCGAGCCTTTGGCGAGGCCGGTTTTCTGGAGCCATTCAAACGCTTTGTCCATCATGACCGCGTGGCCCTGCCGGACGGTGGAGCGGACGGTGGAGAGCTTGTCGTCGCCGTAAATCGATGCCCAGCGCTGGAAGCCCTGGCCATTGAAATAGGACTGAAGCATCTTTTTGTGTTCCTCGACGTTGAATGATGGGCTGCTCATGGTGCTGTTTCGTGGTTGATGTTGGTTGTCGCCCGCGTCCGGTCAAGCCTCCGGGGTGTGGGCGCCTTCGATTTTTGTTTCAAGTTCTTCGTACAGTTCCTGCAACTGTTCGATCGTGCCTTCGTCTGCCTCCCAGAAGCCTCGTGAACTGGCTTCGAGCAGACGCCGGGTCATTGCCATGGTGGCGTTGGGGTTGAGCGCCGCCATGCGTTCCAGCATGTCGCGGTCTTGCAGGAAGGTCTCCGTGAACTGCTGGTATGTCCAGTTTTTGACCGCCGAGGCGGTTGCGCTCCACCCGTAAGTGTTGGTCAGGTGCGCCTCGATCTCCCGGACTCCTTCGTAGCCATGTTCGATCATGGCCTCGTACCACTTCGGGTTCAGGAGCTTGGTGCGGGCTTCGAGGGCGACCATCTTCTCCAGCGAGCGGATCTTCTGGCCCTTGCCGAATCCGCCGGTGTCGCCGACCATGACCTTCGGCTTGGAGCCGCCGAGCAGCTCGACCGATTTCGAGACGCCGCCAAGATACTCATAATAGTGGTCAATATCAGACAATCCGATCTCGAAACTGTCGATATTTTGAAAGGTCAATGTAACATTTTTCAGCGCGGAACGTAAGATTTCCGGACTTTCCCGCCAGTCGCCCTCCGGCGAGAAGGCGAAGCTCTTGCGGTTGACGAAGGCGTCGGCGAGCTGCTGCTCCTCTTCCCAGGTGCTGCTCTCGACGAGGTGGTTGACGTTCGAGCCGTAACTGCCGGGGGCGTTGGAGTAGATTCTGCCCGCCGCGTCGTCCTCCGAAATTCCGAGTTCCGAGGCCTGCTGGCGGACGTGCTTGCGGATTAAGTTCATCGACTCCGGCTCGTCGGCCACTGCGGCCAGCCGGACGGCGCGGTCGAGCAGGCGCACCTGGTGGGAGAGCAGGTCGCGGAAGATGCCGCTGACCGTCACCACGATGTCGATGCGGGGGCGACCGAGCTTTTCGAGCGGGATCAGCTCCACGTCGCCGATCTTGCCAAGCTCGTCGGTTTTCGTCCGCGCTCCCAGCAGCGCGAGCGCCTGCGCCACGCCTTCGCCGTCGCTTTTGAGATTGTCCGTTCCCCACAGGATGAGCGCGATCGACTCCGGCAGCTCGCCGGTTTCGCGCTTGTACTGCGCCAGCAGCTCCTCCGCGGAGCGCTCTCCGGCTTTCGTGGCGAAGGGGGTCGGGATGCTGTACGGGTCGAGGCTGTGGATGTTGCGGCCCGTCGGCACGATCGACGGGTTGCGCACCAGGTCGTTGCCCGGCGATGGCGGGATATAGGCTCCGGCGAGCGCTTGCGTGACCGCCTCGATCTCGCGGTTTTCGAGCAGGGCGGCGAGAATGCCGTTCAGGAAGTGCCAGAGTTTGTCGAGTTGGCGGGGTTTGACGTTCGCCGATTTCTGGAGCCAGGCGCTCGCCTCGTCCATTCGGACGGTGAGCGTGCCTTCGAAGAGCGTGGCGGTCGAGACGCCCGTGGGCAGCGTCGCGGGCAGCTTGCCGACGAAGCGCTTCACCGCTCCATGGCAGATCGAGGTGACCTTCTGCCACGACTCCCGCAGTTCCATCGCCTCTTCGTGCCGCTCGGCGAGCCGGTCGTAGTCGAGCTTCAATCCCGCGCAGACCAGCTCCGGCAGCGAGCGGTTGTCGAGTTCGGGCCGTGCATGGCTGACGAGCAACGCGAGGTTATCGACAAGGCTCTCCGCCGTCGGCGGCTGGCCGAACACGTGCAGGCCGAGCGGAATCATGCGCTCCTCGATCAGGTACAGCTCGTTGTTGAGCCAGGTGATATAATTTTCGTCGCCCATCGCTTCGTCCGCGCGGTCGAGATCGAGCGTCCCGGCCAGCTCACGGATCTCTGCCAGCGCCTCGCTTGACGGGCGGCTGCGCCACGAGCCGACCAGCTCCCGGAGCTGGCGCATTCCCTTGTACAGTCCGGCGTGTTCGAGCGGAGGCGCCATGTAGCTTACCAGCGTCGCCAGGCCGCGCCGCTTGGCAATCGCGCCTTCGCTCGGATTGTTGACGCAGTAGCAGTAAAAGTGCGGCAACGCCCCGATGAGCCGCTTCGGCCAGCACTCCTGCGACAGGCCGACCTGCTTGCCCGGCATGAACTCCAGCGCTCCGTGCGTGCCGAAGTGCAAGAGCGCGTCTGCCCGGAACTCGTGGTCGAGCCACGAGTAGAAGGCCGCGAAGGCGTGGTTCGGCGCGGCGTCTTTGGCCATGAGCAGCCGCATCGGGTCGCGCTCGTAGCCGAACGAGGGCTGCTGGCCGACGAAGAGGTTGCCGAACATCGCGCCGAGAATGTGGAAGCGGCTGCCGTCGTTGAGCAGCTCGCCGGGCGCGTCGCCCCAGAACGGCTCGATGCGCTCGTAGCCCGGAAAGGCTTTGCGGTACTGCTCGACCGGGTAGTGTGCCGCCACGTTGCCGTCGGTGCCGAAGACGAGCCGGTTGCCTTCGAGCAGCTTGTCGCGCAGCGCATCGACCGACGCCGGGAGGTCGATCTGGTAGCCCTCCTCCTTCAGCTTGCGCATGAGCCGCAACAGGCTCTCGAAGACATCGAGGAAGGCCGCCGTGCCCGCGTTGCCGAGGTTCGGCGGAAAGTTGAAGAGCACGATGGCGAGCTTCTTGTCCGCATTGGCTTTGCGCCGCAGCCGCACCAGCCGGGCGACGCGGTCGGCCAGGGCGCGGGTCTCCGATTCGAGCGGCAGGGTGCGGTCGCTGCCCTCTTCGAGTCCGGCGAAGACGTGCGGCTCGATGGCTCCGTCAAGCTCCGGCACGGCCACGCTGAGCGCAGTCTGGAGCGGCGTCAGGCCGAGGTTGTTCTCCCGCCAGTGGCTGATCGGCTGGAAGGCGAGCGGGATGAGGTTGAAGCAGGGCACGCCGATTTTCTTCAGGATGCTGACCGCCTCCGCCGAGCGGGTCTCCGCCGGGCCGCCTACCAGCGAGAAGCCGGTGGCGTTGACGACGAGATCGATCGGCATCGACTCGCTGCTGGCCGGATCGAAAAAGCCTTCGAGCGCCGGACGAAAGTCAAGCCCGCCGCTGTAAGCGATGCAGCACGGCACCTCACGCGACTCCAGTTCACGGAGCAGATTGATGATGTGCAGCATGTTTTCGGAGAGCAGCGTGGCGCGCATGACGAGGATCGCCACTTGTCCCGTTCCCGTGGCAGGCCTGTTTTTGCGCTGCCACTCCCGGAGCTCGTAAGTAGTTGAAAAGGGCTTGCCCGCATCGGGATGGTAGAGCGCCGTGTCGGGATAGAAGATCGGGTCGTTCTGCGGCAACTGTCCCTTGTAGCCAGGAATATACCGGTCGATGAGCAGGCACAGGAAGCGCCGCATGTTCTCTTTCGAGCCGTTCAGCCAGAACTGGTGCGCCGAGATAAAGGTGTGGATGTCGCGCGCCTTACCGGGGATGTGCTTCATCAGCTTGCCGACATTGCGCACCAGCGAGAGCTGCCGCTGGCTTTCGGAGCTGCCGTGCGCCGGTTTGAGCTTCGAGGCGAGCTGTTTGAAGATGCCCTGCTGCTTCTCCTCCTCCGCGTTTTTCTGGAGCGAGAATTTGCCGACGCGGGTCTGGTTGATGAGCGCCGGGTTGCTGGTAATCATGCAGACCGGGCAGGCGGCGGTTTCGAGCAACGCTTCGAGCGGGCGCACGATCTCTTCGCTGAAGAGCATCGAGCCAAAGATGAAGTCAGCGCCGGGAATTTCGCGTTCGAGCTTCTCCCAGGTGTTGCGGCTGTGGTTGAGGCCGAGGTTGAACATCGAGACATCGAGGTCGAGCGAGAACTCGCGGCTCAGCTCGGCAGCCGCCGACTTGAGCACGCTGTTGTTGGTCGGCTCCATGGTGATGAACAGAAATCGCATAGATCAAATCCTGTTACCCTGCATTGAAAAGGTCTCGCCCAAAATGGCGTTCTGGCCATATGGCGTGTCAGTCCGCAATTGCTTTGACGGCCAGAAAAGGAGTTACGGCGGCTCGTGACCGATGCTGTTTCGCCCGGTAAGCAAAGCATCGGCATCGGCTGCCATTTGGCGAAGCGCGGGCGCTTCGCACTGCTCCGGGGCTAATTCAGCAGGACAGGATTCTGTTCGAGAAGGTTGCAGGGGCGGAGCAATCGACGGTTGCCGTCGAGGCAATGAGAGTGGCGCTCGTTGCCGGAGAGGAGGTGTCGGGCGAGCGTCGTCAAGGGATGGATCGCCGCGCAAGCGTGGCTGGCGGCGGCGCGCCGGTGCGAGAGGGTAGTTGCCGCACTGTTCGGAAAAAGCAGCGTGCCGGAGAGCACTCTCAGTTCGCGGTGTCGGCCGTTCAGATCGACAGTTTTCTCAAAGGCGACCGAATCGTGGTCGCGACTTTTCGATTTATTGCTGAACGAGGAGGTTTTCAGCATCAGCCCGTACCCGAGCACCGAGACCACGAAAAACAGTGCTATCTCGAAAACGCGGAGAATATTTCTGCCGATGGTATGTTTTCGGGTGTGCATAAACTGGTTTTATGAACGCGCTATTCACTCGCTCCACGTAAATAGCGGGTCGCGATTACATCATGCAGGGAGGCGTACTTTTCCCTCGATCCTGACTGACGACAGAGAGATGAAATGCCTTTGAACATTGATAATATATCAAACAAAGTCCTGAAAGCGAAGATGCGACCTTCTGCGGCGCGGTCGTTTGGCGGCGGTTGGTTGTGGTACTGAAGTAATATTTTTTAAAAAAGGGGGATCGGGCAAAAAAAGAAAGGCTCCTGTTTCAGAGCCCTTCTTATATGATCGTTATGTGCTGACTTGTCAGACCTCGATGCCTTCGAGCCGATCTTCCAGGTCGGAGTAGATCTCCTGAAGCTTCTCGATGGTGTCGGGATCGGCGGCCCACATGCCGCGTCCGCTCGCTTCGAGCATTCTGCCGACGATGTTTTTGAAGGCTTTTGGATTGAGCTTCATGAGCTTGTCGCGCATGGCCGGATCGAAGGCGTAGGTTTGCGCGGCCTCTTTATAGACCCAGTCGTCAACGCCCTTGGTGACGGCGTCCCAGCCGAGCATGTAGGTAAAGCGGTTGCTGATCTCCGTCGCGCCGCTGTGGCCCTGGGCGAGCATTCCCTCGAACCACTTCGGGTTGAGCAGCTTGGTGCGAAACTCCACCTTGAGCGCTTTTTCGGCGTCGTCAACCTTGATGTCCGCCGTGTAGGTTTCGACGTAGTTCAGCTTCACGTTGTCGCCTTTCGGGTTGCGGCGTCGGGCCGAAAGCTGCAATGCGCCTGACGAGGAGAAGTAGCGGTCGATGTCGGAAATGCCGTACTCCGCCGAGTCCACCTGCTGCACGACGCGATCGACAGTGCAGAGCAGGTTCTTGAGAATGTCGCTCTGCTCGTCGCCGTAGCGGTTGCCGCCGTAGGCGAAGCCGGTGCGCTTGACGAACATGTTGTCGAGATCCTCTTCCGATTCCCATGCGGAGTCTTCGACCAGCTCGTCGATCTGCGAGCCGTAGGTTCCGGGGGCCTGGGTGAAGAGGCGCGAGGTGGCGCTTTCAAAGTCCTTGCCCTGCGCGAGGGCCTCATCCACATGCTTCTTGATGTGGTTCATCTCCGCCGGTTCGATGGCTTTTGCGGCGTCCTTGACCAGCTTGTCGAGGTGATCGACCAGCACCCCGAAGGTGTCGCGGAAGATCGAGCTGATCTGAATCAGCACGTCGATTCTCGGACGGCCCAGCTTTTCGAGCGGCACGAGCCGGTAGTGGCTGATCTTGTTCTGAGCGTCGTAGGCCGGTTCGGCACCCATGAGCGCGATGATGACCGCCACGGCTTCGCCCTTGCTCTTGATGGTGTCCAAGCCCCAGAGCACCTGCGCGATGGTTTCGGGATACTCGCCGTTGTTCTCGTCGCGATGCTTCTGGATGATGGTGTCGGCAATCTGCTTGCCGCGCTTGAAGGCCAGCTCCGAAGGAATTCTCCACGGGTCGATGGCGTGGATGTTGCGGCCGGTCGGCAAGACGGAGGCGCCGTCGCGAACCAGGTCGCCGCCGGGGCCGGAGGGGAGGTACTCGCCGTTCAGTGCGCGCACGAAGCTCTGCATCTCGTGGCTGTTGTCCTTGAGACCTTGCTTCAGGGCCGCGCCCTCCTGCAATGCGGTGTTGATCGCCTCGGCCATCTCTTCGTTGGCCCTCGCTCCGCCGGTCAGCACGCTGAATACATTCCCGGCGTTCGAGTTGTCGAAAATGGCCTTCTCGATGAACTCACGGGTAATGTCATCGACTTTTTCCCTGACTTTGAGTGCTTTCGGATCACCTTTGCGGGACCTGGTGGCCAGTGCGGCATAGTCGCCCCAGGTGGAACTCTCGCCGATAGCCTGCATGATGACCGATGGCAGCGAGCGTTCGTTGCCGCGAACCTTCAGGTACTCGGAAATTGTGGTGACTTGGGTCGCCATCTCCGGAGTTTCGCCGAACACGTGCAGCGCGTTCGAGATGAGCTTGGTTTCGAGTTCAAGCATGTAGATATACAGGCGACTGATGTAATCGCTGAATGCTTCGCCTTCAATTCTCGGACAGTCGTCGCTCAGGTTGAGGTTTTCGGCCTTTTCGAGTATGGCCATCTCGGTTTCGACATCGACGATCTTTTCGAGGCCGCGCTCGCGGTAGTCGTTGAGCATGTCCTTGAAGGTCGGCAGCTCCTTGTACAAGCCGGCGCGGGAGAGCGGCGGAATGTTGTGCGAAATCATGGTTGCGTAGCCGCGGCGCTTGGCGATGTTAGCCTCGCTGGGGTTGTTGACCGGGTAGATGTAGAAGTGCGGCACCTCGCCGAGCAGCGCGTCTGGCCAGCAGTCGCCGGTGACGCCGAGCTGGAGGCCAGGCATCCACTCGACCGTGCCGTGCATACCGACGTGCACGAGCGCGTGCGCGCCGAACTCGCGGCTGATCCAGCGGTAGAAGGCGATGTACTGGTGGTGCGGTGTGTTCTCCTTGTCGAAGAGCAGGCGCATCGGGTCGCCCTGAATGCCGAGGCGCGGCTGGACGCCGATGAAGACGTTGCCGAGCGTCAGGCCGCCGAGGAACATTCTGTCGGGGCCGACCGGGGCGATTTCGCCGGGGAAGCCGCTCCATCGGGCCTCGATGCGCTCGCGCTCGCGGTCAGTGGTGATGGCGTTGAAGGTCTGGCGGTCGATGGCGAAACAATCTTTTTCGTGCGCCTGGATTTCGTAATCGGTGGCGCGGTCGAGCATGGCCAGCAGCGCTTCCGGAGATTCCGGGAGTTCGCCGACGTTGTAGCCCTCGTTCTGCAAGCGCTGCAACATTTTATAGAGGCTCTTCGGCACGTCGAGCAAGGCGGCGCTCGCTTTGCGGCCCATACCGGGCGGATAGTCATAGACCACAAAGGCGACCTTCTTGTCGCGGTTCGCGGTGTGGCGCAGCTCGGAGAATTTCTTGGCGAGGGTTGAGAGGCGGTCGAGACGGTCGGGCACGGTGTGCAGGCGGCCATCCTTGATTGCGCCGAGCACCACCGGGCAGACCGCGCCGTCCATCTCCGGAAGGGCGTAGGTCATGGCCGACTGCAACGGCACGACGCCCTGCGTTTTCCACGAGTTGATATCCTGGATAAAGAGCGGCTGGGAGACGACGTACGGCGCGTTGAGCTTGCCGAGAATCTCCTCGCGCGCGGCAGCCGAAGCGCCCGGCGTCGTGGCGCCCGCGGGACCGCCGACGAAGCCGAAGCCCATCATGTTGATGAGCATGTCAATTTTGGTGTGGGTGAACCACTCGCGGGCGGCCACGTGGCCTTCGACGCCCATGACGAACACCGGCAGCGGGTTGAGCCCCTTCGCCTCGATGGCGCGGATGGTGTTGTCGATGTACTCCTTCTCCTGCAAGAGGTGCTTGCGGAAAAAGAGCATGGCGATATTGTTGCGGGACTTTGCGTCACGGTTCTTTTTATACAGCCACTTTTCGTAGTGGTGGAGGTCCTTCATGTACTCCGGCGCGTCGGGATGGTAGAATCCCATCGTCGGAACCTCTTCGACCTTGCTGGCCTTGACGGCAACGTTGAAATACTCCGCCATGATGTAATTGAACATCGAGGCGAGGTTTTCAGCGGTCGGATGCATCCAGTAGGTGTATACCTGCATCCAGTTTTTGAAGTCTTTGGCCTTCTTCGGAATCAGCGGCAGCATGGTGCGCATGATCTTCAGAAGCTTCATGTATCCGTAAAGTGCGTCTTCGTCGCGGCCCTTGACGAGCATCTTGGCGACCTTCTTGACGATGTCCGGCATTCCGCTGCCATCTTCGGAAACGACGTAATTTCCGACTTTCGTCAAGTGCATCACTTCCGGCATCGACTCGTAGGCGAAGATCGTCGTGACCTTCGACTGCGCGATCTGCTCCTGAAGCCAGTCAGCCTGGTTTTTGAACTGGATCAGGGTGGTGAAGATGCAGTCCGCCTCGCGGATTGCCTTGCCTGCCTCCGGATTCTGGTGTTCGAGATCCTGATCGGTCCACTGGGTCAGCTCGGCGTGCTGGCTTATTAAATCGGTTACTTCCCGCCATACGCGCTGGTTGCACTGTTCCATTCCGACCACCGCGGCAATTCGGATTTTGTCGCCCATAGATAACTGAGATGTGCTTTGATTGAGGTATTTCAGGCCACCTAATGTAATAAATCCCGCTTTGATATAACAGGCTAAAAACACGTTCGGGGCTTTTTGCCGGGCTTGGGCGGAGAGCCGACAGACTGGGTCCATTCCATCTGCGAGTCTCTCCGGCAATCACCCTGATAATGAGAACCGGTCGCGGATCGTTCCCGGATGCTTGCTAAATGAAAAGAGTTAATGGCGGTCAGCCGGAAGGCTCAGGGCGGTGACGAGGTAAGCGGCGAGCCGGAAAACCTTGAGGATCGCCGGTTTGCGCGGATCGGGAAAAAAATGCACGGATCGGGCCATACAGGGCGTCCGGCGGATTGGGCAAGCTGTTTTCGCTTGTCCGTAACGGTTGGGCGGTCTGAAAAAACAGAGATCAGGCGCTCCGGACGGCGCAGGATTTCGGTATCAGCCCGTTCAGGCTTTCATCGACGTGCCGGTAGTAGGTCTGTTCGTGGATGAAGGAGAACTCCCGGTATTTTTCAGAGATGTGGAAAATGCGATACCCTGCGGCGGAGAGTTTTTCGAGCACCGATTTTGTTTTTTCTATCGGGACGTTTTTGAAGCGGTGATGGAACTCGACGAGCAGTTGATAGACCGGAACGCCGGAATCCAGAATGTCATCGATCACCTCGTACTCTGCCGATTCGATATCCATTTTCAGGATGTCGATAGCTTCGACGCCGAGTTCGCTCATGACGGTCTGGACTCTTTTTGCCGGGACTTCGACGGCATCTTCCCGGAGCCGCACGGTTCCATCCGCGTTGCCGATGGTGAATGGATGAAAATGAAATTCGGGCGGGGTGCGTTGCGCTCTGATCCAGTCGATCCACTTCGGGTTTGGATCGAAGGCGTGGACGTTGCAGGCGAAGCTGTTAATCAGGCTTTTGTCGAAGCGGATGTCATTGGCCGTGCCTGCCGAGAAAATGACGCTTGAGCTGTTGATGCCGATAGGCGAGAATGCCCAGTCTCCGGCATTGAAGGTTTTGCAATACAATTCAACTTCAGCCTTGAGTTCATGTCCGAGAATCTGCCGGAGCAAAATCTTTGACCTTGTATAGAATTGCATAAATGACCGAAAATTGAAATGTGTGTATCCGGTGTGTTTGAATGCAATATAGTCAGTAATAATTTTAAAGTAAAGAGACTTTATACATATCGAGCTACGGTGATGCCGGTTTTATCAGCCGGCAAAATTCGTGGTCGCGGGAAGAAAAAAAGAAGGGCTGCCACAGTGACAGCCCTTCCGATGGTGTGCCGTGATTGACGGCATCCGATGTGACGACCGGTCAGTAGGTCAGGTCGATACCGGCAATGAAACTGCGGTTCGGAGCACGGAACCACTCGGCCTCTTCGTACTGCGTGTTGTTGATGTTGTTGCAGGCCAGAGTGGCAGTGATGTTCTTGTTGAACTGGTATTTCAGGCCAGCATTGAACACCACGAAATCGCCCGGATAGTTTTCGCCTTCGGGGTTGGTGTACACCGTGACAGCATTGTATTTGCCAATATAGCGTCCGTTGACGTTCAGTGTCAGCTTGTCGGTGGCTTTCCAGGTCACGCTTGCCGAAGCCGTGTGCTCGGGTCGGTAAGGCAACCATTCCGGATCAGGGTTGTTCAGCTCCGTAGCTGTCGCCTTTGTGGCATCAAACGAACGGTTTTTGGCATTCATGTAGGTGTAGCCAACGCTCAGGTTCCAGTCCGCGTTTGGTCTGTAGTTCAGGTTCGTCTCAATACCCCAGATGCGAGCTTTCGTGATATTGCCATAAATGTAAGTCAGAGGGATCGCAGTAGGTCGTGACTCGATAAGGTTATCGTAGTTGTTGATAAAGCCGGCGATGTCAAGCGATACTTTGTCACTGAACTGTTTGAATATACCAGCCTCCCATGCTGTCATGGTCTCCTTGTCAAGGTCTGGATTTGGTTCAACAGTCAGGAATCCGGCATCATGCACGAAACGCTCATATAGCGATGGGGCGCGGAAACTGCGGCCCCACGATGCGCGCAGTGCCATGTCATCGGTTGCTCTGTAGTTGAGGGCGATCCTCGGACTCAAAGCATCGACGCTTTTGTTGTTGAGCGGTACCCATGAGAGGTCTTGCAGTTGAACCTCATCCTTGTTGACACCGCTCCAGTCATAACGCAGCGAAATCAGAGCGGTCAGCTTGTCTGTGATTTTCCACTCGTCTTGCAGGAATGTGGCGAAGTTCTTTTCCTGGATATCATTGAACTCGTTTTTAACCGGATATTCCACAGCAACCTGAGTGGTTCTCGTGTCAACGATATTGCCGTCTATACCAAGCAAAAAACGATGACTATCACAAGCACGCCAATCGAGTTTTATTCCTGCGCCATAGCGGTTGTCGTCTGTTTCATTGAACTCTCCAGGCGTTCTGATTCTGCCGGTTGCATAAAGCTGATCGGCATCAGTGCGGTTGTACTCGATTCGCGATGCATTGTAGGTATAATAAAGACGAGTATCGAGTGACAACTTGTCGCTCAGCAGGTTGACATAGTTGAGGCCTATCAGAGCGTTCTTGCGGCTGATGAGATCATCCCTATAGACGTCATATTTCTGGAAAGAGGACATGCCGGGAGCTGCACCAGTAGCTGCGCCAGTAGCGGCAGCAGTCGCAATTGGCGCAGCTATGGTAGCAGCAGCGGGATTTAGGTCACCGCCAGCAGCTTCATATGCCTCCGCATATGCAGTGGCATAAGTAAGGTTATAAACGTAGTTGTATGCCTCTGTGTAACTACCAAATACTCGGGCATTTACAAACACATCATATGTCTGATCGAGAAGAGGGGTGAAAGTTGATGTCGATGCTGTGAAATTGTATGGCCACTGATACGCATACCCACCGACTGTCGAGTTGTAGAAAGAGCTGAGCTGGATGTACTGCCTCGAATCAATGTCGTATCTGGCCTTGAACTTGACATCGTTCATGTAGTTCCAGGCGTTCTGGCGGTAGCCGTCGTCGTCACTGTGCGAGTAGAGGAAGTCGTAAGTCCATTTGCCGCTTTTGTTACCGACGCCGACATAGGTGTTCCAGAATACCGGCGTGCCGGTTGCGCGATATTCGCTTTTGTCACTTGACGGAGGATCGTCGTAGAAGCCGATGCTGCTTCCTGCCCTGATCTCCATTTTCTGCGGCATGTGGCCGGTCACGTTCACCACGCCGCCCATCGCGCCGGAACCGTAGAGCGTGGCCGCAGCGCCCTTGAGCACCTCGACCTTGTCGGCAGCGTTCATGTTGACCGATTGCCAGACGATTTCACCGCTGTCGGGGCTGTTGATCGGGAATCCGTCGTAGAAAGCATTCACCCTCGTACCGATACCGCCGCCATTGTAAGTGTTCGAACCGCGAATCTGCAAATTCGATGATGATGTTCCGCCTGCACGGCTGACCACAACGCCGGGAACGTCTTGCACTACTGAGTCAAGCGTCGGGTTTGGTTGTTCCTTGATCTTTTCTTTCGACACTACGTTGGCCGTTACCGGCACGTCAAGCCTGTCCTGCTTGTACAGCGCTGCGCCGACAACCACTTCCGAGGCCATGATGGTGGTCTGGCCCATCGCGAAATTCAGCGTGACAGTCTGGCCGTCCGAAAGCGTCACGACCTGCGTCGTCGGCGCGTAACCGATGCTGGTTACGGTGACTTTCTGCTGCTTCGACGCCGGAACGTTCCGGAGCACGAAGTTGCCGTCGATGTCCGTGGCGGTTGCGATGGTGGTGCCGGCGATCGATACGGCGGCGCCGACGACGCCTTCACCATCGGCCTTGTCCGTGACTCGTCCTTTCAGGACGCCATCCGCGCCCCAGGTTGTCAGTGGAGCCAGCGACGATGCAAGAAAGGTCACCGAAAGAGCGAGCCTTTTCATGCCAGAGCCCTTTGCCTGCTGCTTTTTCATGATTGTGCGTGTTGGGTTGTTGGTGTTGAGTGAGCGTTGGAAAACATGGAATTACGGCGGGCAGCGGTTGACTGTTGCGATCCGCTGTTGCTTATCGGTGCAGGAGAGAAGCTATGGGTATATCTGATCGTACGCATCATCGCATCATGTTGTGAGACGTGCAGAATGTTGTAAATTTATGGTGAATTAACGCAAACTCCAAAGAATGTCTTGTTTCCGGCAGTGCGTTTGCAGAAAAAAAAGCCCCGCAGATTTTGCAGGGCTTTGTCGCATCAATGCTGTGAATCCGCTTAACGGCTTATATCACGCCGAGTTCCCGTCCTATGGTTGCAAATTCGGTGATGACTTTGTCGAGGTGCTCTTTTTCATGGGTGGCCATGAAGCTGGTTCTGAGCGCTTCGTGGCCAGGCATGACGCCAGGCCGGATGAAGGCATTGACGTAAACTCCGGCATCGAAAAGCTTTTTCCAGAAATAGAGCGTTTTCATCTGATCGGCGATCAGCACGGTTACGATCGCCGTGCGCGACGGCATGAGGGTGAATCCGGCCTTCAGCAATCCCTGGCGAACATAGTCGGTATTGGCGATCAGGCGCTCAGTCAACTGAGGCTGCTCCCTGATGATTTTGAGGGTCGCCAGTACCGCCGCCACGCTGGCCGGAGTCGGCGAGGCGCTGAAGATGAGCGACGAGGCGGTGTGCTGGATGTAGTTGATCACCGAGCGTTCACCGACCACATAGCCACCAAGCGAGCCGAAGGTTTTGGAGAAGGTGCCCATGATGAGATCAACCTCGTCCACCAGGCCGAACTCGGAGGGGGTGCCGCGCCCGCCCTTGCCGATGACGCCAACGGCATGGGCGTCGTCGATGACGATCCGGGCATTGTATTTTTTTGCCAGCGCCACCAGCGCCGGAAGATCGACGATTTCACCGGAGACCGAAAAGACGCCATCCGAGACGATCAGCCTTCCGGCGCTTTCGGGAATGGTTTGGAGCACCCGTTCCAGGTCAGCCATATCGTTGTGCCGGTAGCGAACCTGACTCGCGCCGCCGCCAATCGCCATGATCGATGCCGCTACGAGGCTTGCATGATTGTCGCGGTCAGCGACGATGTACTCGCCGCGCTGCACGATGGTTGGAATGATGCCCTGGCCGGTCTGGTAGCCGGTGCTGAAAAGCAGGCAGCGCTCTTTTTCAAAAAAGTCAGCGAGCTGCTCTTCGAGTTCGATGTGGAGCCTGACGGTGCCGGTCATGTAGCGCGAACCGGAACAGCTTGTGCCATATTTATTGATGGCGTCGATCGAGGCCTGCTTGACGCTCGGATCGTTGGTGAGGCCAAGATAGTTGTTCGAGCCGGCCATCACGAATTTTCGCCCGTCAAAAGAGACAACCGGTCCTTCGGAGTCATCTATAGGGCGAAAAAAAGGGTACACTCCCAGCGCTTTGACTTCGTCGGCAAGGGTGAAATCCACACACTTTTTGAATATATCTTTTGCTTTTTCCACAGTTTGCGGTTTTACTTCTACGTTCTCGCCCAGCGCTTGAAATTGATGATGGCTTTTTTCCGTGAATCGTGCTCAACAAGACTTGAGTCAGCATTGCGGATTCAGCTATGAAACGGAAATGTATTAAAAATTTCATTTTTTCGATAAAGAGGCCTGTGTTTTTCTCCCCGTCGGAGTATTCTCCGCTGGCGCGCAGGAGCGGTACAGGAGGGTAATCATGTGGAAAAAGAGGGCTGTAGTGTATGAGTGAAGTGATTCTGGTGACAGGTTCGACCGGCTTTATCGGTTCGAGAATGGTCGATACCCTCATTGGGCAGGGCCGCCGGGTGCGGGTGCTGCTCCGGCCCGAAAGCCGCGCTACGTCGCCATCAGGCCGGCGCGCGGGAGTCGAGGAGGTGCGCGCCGCATATGGCGACGCGGAGGCGCTCGGCCGCGCGGTTTCGGGCGTGGCCTCGATCATCCATCTGGCCGGAGTGACCAAGGCGGTCGATGAGGCCGGATTTATCGCGGGCAATGTGACGCCGACCGAAAACCTGCTCGAAGCGGTGAGGCGGCGCAATCCGGGGCTTCGTCGTTTTCTGCTGGTTTCGTCGCTTGCCGCCATGGGGCCAGCCACGTCGCCTTCGCCCGGCGTTCGGGAGAGTGACCGGCCACGGCCGGTGAGCGCCTATGGGCGCAGCAAGCTGCTCGGCGAAGAGGCAGCGCGGCGGCACGTGGGAGGCGTTCCGCTGACTATCGTCCGCCCTCCCGCCGTTTACGGGCCGGGAGACCGCGACATTCTCGAAGTGTTCGCCATGATGAAAAAAGGGTATTTGCTTTCGGCGGGTTCCGGAACGCGGCAGCGCTTCAGCATGATTCATGTCGATGAGCTGATCGAAGGAACGCTGCTGGCGCTTCGGTCGGAGGCCGCCGCCGGGCAGGACTATTTCATCACCTCGCCGCGCGGCTACGCCTGGGACGAGGTGATCGAAGCTGCCCGTCCGGTGCTCGGCTTCCGGAGGCTCATGCGCATCAACCTGCCGAAGCCGCTGGTGTTCGCCCTCGGCGCGGTGCTCGGCGCCGTCGCGAAACTGACCGCCCGCCCGGCGCTCATCAACCGCGACAAAGCCCGCGAGCTGGTGCAGGATTTCTGGGTGTGCAGTCCGCAGAAAGCGGAGCGAGAGCTGGGGTTCACGGCGGCAATTCCGCTGGCCGAGGGGGTCGCGGAAACGCTCCGCTGGTACCGGCAGCAGGGGTGGCTGTGAGGAAATTATGAATTATGAATGCTGAATTATGAATTGAAGAAGTGGATTAAACAGGCTTTGCAATTACCAGCGTGTTGTCCACCAAGTCCACTCAGCCCACCAAGTTCACTGCCGCTCCGCTCAACTGAAGAGTTGCTGCATCAGTTTGAGGAGGGTGAATTTGTCGTCGGGCGAGGGGATGATGCCTTTGAGGGCGGCGTCGGCGTCGCGCAGGGCGCGGATGGCTTTTTCGGTTTCGGCGACGCTGAACTGGCGGGCGTAGCCGAGGTAGTTTTTTGCGAAGAACTCCTGGCGACCATACATGCCGAGCAGGGCGGCCGTTTCCTGAAGCGAGAGCTGGCGCGCGCCGGGTGCCTGGAGTTTCCAGATTCGCAGGAAAAAGGTGGTCAGGTAGCGCACGATGTTCATGAGCCCCTCCTTCTGCCCCTCCTGCTCCATAATCATCAACGCGATGCCGCTGCACTGCCGGAGGTTTTTGCCGACAATCGCTTTTTCAAGCTCGAACACGTTGTACCGGCGCGAGATGCCGACGCAGTCGCAGACGTCGTCGAGGGTGATGCGCCGGTCGGCGCGCTTGCCGGACGAGGCGAACAGGGTGAGCTTTTCGATCTCCTGGCAGATCAGCCGTGACGAGGGTTCGATGTAGGCCGAGAAGGTTTTCAGCGCGTCCGGATCGAACTCCCATCCGGCTTCTTTGGCCCGTTCGGCGGCGAAGAGATCAGCATTTTTAATGGCTCCGAAGTCATGCCGGAACGCCTTGAGATGCTTGTACGGCGCTTTTTCAAGCTCCTTTTTTTCGACTTCGTCCGCATCGAGCACCAGCACGGCGAATGAGGGCGGATCGGAGAGAAAGCGCAGGAGTGAGTTCTCCTGCCGCTGGCTTTCCGTTTTGCCGGTCACTTTCTTCAGTTTGTCGAACTGGCGGACGATGACCAGCTTTTTTTCGGTGAACATCGGGTATTCGGAGGCGGTCGAGATGATCTGGCCGAGGGTGAGGTCAGGGCCGTACAGAACGAGGGTATTGAGGGCAGCCTCGTTTTCCGAAGGGAAAATGGCCGCCTTCAGTTGCGTTTCGATCTCTTCCTTGAGCCAGCTTTCCGAACCCTGAAAAAAATAGACAGGGGCGATCTTGCCGGAAGCGATCTGTTTTTTCAGCTCTGCCATGCGGGGTCAGTGACGGAGTCGTTGGTCAGAAGGGCAGGTCGTCTTTTTCGAAATCCTGCGCCCCGCCGGAAGCTGGTCGTTCACCGTAATTGCCGGATGAGGGTTCGGGCCTCGACGGGCGTGAAGATTGCTGGCGCTCCTGCGAGTATGAAGAGTCGCCCATGCCGCCGCCGGAATCTTTCGATCCAAGCATCTGCATGTCGCTGCATACGATTTCGGTGGTGTACTTTTTTTCGCCAGTCTTGTTGTCTTCCCACGAGCGGGTCTGCAAGCGGCCTTCGATATAGACCTGGCGTCCTTTTTTGAGGTACTGGCTGCAAATGTCGGCCAGCTTGCCCCATGCGACGATTCGGTGCCACTCGGTGCGTTCCTGGAAGTTGCCGCTGCTGTCCTTGAAACCTTCGCTGGTCGCGAGGGTGAAATTGACGACGGACTGGCCAGATGCGGTTTCGCGGCGTTCGGGGTCGTTGCCGAGATGACCGATCAGCATTACTTTGTTCAAGCCTCTTGCCATGATGGTAGGTACGATTCTCTTGTTGTTGGTGTTGCCCGACAAGCTACATGATTAATCTTTATTCTTCAAGTCAGGCAGTAAAGCGCTCGCCGTCGATGACCGGGCCTTCGCGGCAGAGCAGGATACTCTCCTTTTGTCCGTCGGCGTTGCTGAGTTCGACCATGCAGCCGTAGCAAATGCCGACGCCGCACCCCATGATCGATTCGAGCGACAGCTCGCACGCAATGGCGCGATCCCGGCAGAAACGGGCGAGGGCCTTGAGCATCGGATTGGGGCCGCAGGCGAACACCTTGACCCGTCCGGCGGCGTTCTGTTCTGCGAGATGTGTTTCGAGCAATTCAACGACGTTGCCGCGGAACCCTTCGGAACCGTCGTCGGTCGCTGTGCTGACGTTCGAGAGGCCGGAGGTCAGCAGGTCGGCGTGGCTCCGGCCTCCGACCAGGTGGTGAAACGCAATGCCCTCCGAGGCCAGCGTTGTTTCGAGAAAGCGCATCGGCGCGGTGCCGATGCCGCCGGAGACGCAGAGGGCCGTGTCGAAATCGCCGGTGCCGGTGCTGAACGAGTTGCCGAGCGGGCCGAGCACCAAGAGGCTTTCGCCGCACGATGCTTCGCAGAGCAGCGAGGTGCCTCGTCCGACGTTCTTGACCATAACGTCGATGGTGTCGCCCTCGACGTTATGGATGCAGAAGGGGCGGCGTAGCAACGGCTGGTCAGCGGCGTTGATTTTGATGTTGACGAAGTTGCCGGGCCGGGCGGCGGCGGCGATTTCGGGGCACGGCAATGACAGGATCGAGACATCGGTTCCTGCAGGCCGGATGGCTGAAATGCGGGTTCTGATGTCGGTAATGGTGCTGGTTTGAAGCATGGGAAGATGCGTACCGGATTGGATTTTCAGGCGAGCGGGAGGATTTCGGTAAGCCTCTTTCCCGCTTTTGAAAAGTATCTGACAATAATTAAGAGTCCCTGCCGCTATTTTGCAAATGAGTTTCTCCGCCAGATGTCAGCCGGAGTCATGATAATTCATTGAGAAATAATTATATAGTCCGTTCTACCGGGTGAGGACGGGCTGTTTTTCCGCAATGCGGTTTTTCGGCGCGGGCGCGATGTGATGAATGTTCCTTTGCAGAATGATGTGAGAAGTATATCTTAACGATCTTGGCTGTACAATAAACTTCCAATGCCTGGTTCATGCGTATATTAACTTTTACTGGTAAGGGTGGTGTGGGCAAGACAAGTGTCTCGGCCGCCACGGCAGTCCGTCTTTCCGAAATGGGTCATCGTACCCTGGTGCTTTCTACTGATCCCGCCCACAGCCTTTCAGACTCGTTCAACCTCCAGCTTGGCGCCGAGCCGACCAAGATCAAGGAAAATCTTCACGCCATCGAGGTGAACCCCTATGTTGACCTCAAGCAGAACTGGCATTCGGTACAGAAGTACTATACCCGTATTTTTATGGCGCAGGGCGTTTCGGGCGTCATGGCCGATGAAATGACTATTCTTCCTGGCATGGAGGAGCTGTTCTCCCTGCTCAGAATCAAACGCTACAAATCCGCCGGTCTGTATGATGCGCTCGTGCTCGACACGGCGCCGACCGGCGAGACCCTTCGCCTGCTCTCGCTGCCCGACACCCTCTCGTGGGGCATGAAGGCGGTCAAGAACGTCAACAAATATATCGTCCGGCCGCTCAGCAAGCCACTCTCCAAGATGTCGGACAAGATCGCCTACTACATTCCGCCGGAAGATGCCATCGAGTCGGTCGATCAGGTTTTCGACGAACTCGAAGACATCCGCGAGATTCTCACCGACAACGTCAAATCGACCGTCAGGCTGGTGATGAATGCCGAGAAGATGTCGATCAAGGAGACCATGCGCGCCCTGACCTATCTGAACCTTTACGGTTTCAAGGTCGATATGGTGCTGGTCAACAAGCTGCTCGACACGCAGGAGAACAGCGGTTACCTCGAAAAGTGGAAAGGCATTCAGCAGAAATATCTCGGTGAGATCGAAGAGGGATTCTCTCCGCTTCCGGTCAAAAAGCTCAAGATGTACGATCAGGAGATCGTCGGCGTCAAGTCGCTCGAAGTGTTCGCTCGCGATATGTACGGCGATACCGACCCATCTGACATGATGTACGACGAGCCGCCGATCAAGTTTGTCCGCAAGGGCGACCTCTATGAAGTGCAGCTCAAGCTCATGTTCGCCAACCCGGTCGATATTGACGTGTGGGTCACCGGTGACGAACTGTACGTGCAGATCGGCAACCAGCGTAAGATTATCACTCTTCCGATCAGCCTCACCGGCCTGGAACCCGGCGATGCCGTATTCAAGGACAAGTGGCTGCACATCCCGTTCGATCTCGAAAAGCAGGGTCAGCATCACCGCACCAGGGAGTATCACAAGGCGTGATGCCCTGCCCGGTTCTGTTTGAGCATAGCTGATTTTTTTATTAGCTTTAAGAAATTATCAATTTCACAATTCCATAAAACCAGTAGCCGGGAGCTGTGCAGGCAGCCGGTCAAAAGGAGGATACAATGTCAGAGTCGTATCAGAAACTTCGCAAGGACTTCAAGGAACTCGATTTTACCGACAGACTGACCTTTCTTGCGGAAAGTCTGCTCCTGACCGGCCAGAGCGCCATTGTCGGCGGTCTTGAAGTAGCTGGGAGCGTTGCCGAAACGGTCGCGGGTACGGTCGGTTCTCTGGTCGATGCGTCGGGTATCGGCAATGTCCTTGGCGGTTCGAGCGGCGTTGTCGGCGAAACCATCGATCGCGTTGCTATCACCGTGAAGGACGTGTCCCGTTCGGCTGGCGAACTGTATAGCGATGCCGTGAAGAATGTTGAAAATGCGACCAGCAACGCGGCAAAAGCGGTTGGTGATGCAGGGGTTTCAGCTTCTGAGGCGGTCAAGAACATTGCCGGCTCATTCCAGAAAACGACCGGTCAAAAGTAAGGCTGTTTCTGGCCGGGGCCTCCGCCAAAACAAAAGGCGAAATGGCTCATAAAATCTTTTATTTGTGTTTTTTCGTTTATTCGCTTATTTTTGTCCTAAAGTCTCGATTTTAATCTTTGTTTTTTCCGTCAATTAAATTCCAAAAGGAGGAGTTATGAGTGGAGGAGGCGTCTTTACCGACATTTTAGCCGCCGCAGGCCGTATTTTCGAAGTTATGGTCGAAGGTCACTGGGAAACCGTCGGTATGCTTTTTGACTCGCTGGGCAAAGGCACCATGAGGATCAACCGCAATGCCTACGGTTCGATGGGCGGCGGTGGAAGCCTTCGTGGTTCTTCCCCCGAGGTATCCGGCTATGCCGTTCCTACCAAAGAAGTTGAATCGAAGTTTGCCAAATAAGCAAACCGTTCAGCCGAATTTCAAAAGCAGTGACAGGTTTTCAGCCTTCACTGCTTTTTTTGTTTACCCCACTCTTCTGTTTGTCATTCCATCATCAGGCCTGCTCTTTACCGCCTTCGCTGCGAGCGGAAGCCTTGTCTTTACTCTTCCGTCTTGCTTATTCCTGTCTCTTTGTTACGTAATTTATTTTTGTTTTCATATTTTAGCTGTTCGGTATTCCATCGATGATGAACAGATTTTACAGGTAACGTGACCGGAAGCGGTAAATGGCTAATATTTCTCTCTATATATCGGGGCAGACAGAGCGGGAAGATGTCTCCGAGTTTTTCCAGAAGCGGCTGATAGGCGAGGGCGAAACTCCCATCGCTTTTTTTGACGGGGTGTTTTACGAATCTCACCAGGAGCGGGTGGGCAACATTGTATATCAGGATTACCTGATCTATACTGACAAGGCGCTCTACCTCTGGGCGCGGGGAGCATCGAAGGATTATCTCGACAGGTTCAGCCTCGCCGCCGTGTCGGTCAACAGCCGCAACAAGGACAGCGCATTCGCGACCATGAATCTCAAAATCCGTCGTGAAGGCAAGGAGCCGATCTACGTGATTTTCGATATGGTCGAGATTCGCGAGGCTGATACCATCGTCAAGCTTCAGACTCTGGTTGAATCGATCATCGAGGATTATCTCGGCATCAATTACCGTCAGGAGATTCCCCAGGATACCGCGGACAGAATTTTTCAGGCGGCAAGGAGTATCTGCCCGCCACGACAGATCACCCTTAAACTTGATACTCCGCAGGCTCCGACGCCAGACGCCGGTATCGGCTACGGGCAGGATCTGCTCGAACAGTACCGAGCCTCCGCCGACTACGAACAACAGCAAGCTCCTTATCCACCGTACCAGCCGCCGGGCACTGGCGAAAAGCGTTCTCGTGGCGGCATGGGGCCTCAAGATGCCATGCGCGGACTGGAGTCGATGCTTCCGACCGATCCCGCCTCCCTGAAACGGATTGCCGAACAGATAAAAAACATGGTCGGCGATGCTCCGTTCAAGATGCGTGACCAGGTGATGAAAGATCTGCAGCACGTGCCTGGAGACATGGCCACGGTACTGACTGCCCTGAACGAACTTCTCTCCAATATCGCCGGAAATCCGATGGCCGAGCGTTTCGTGATGAACGCCATCAAAACGGCGGTGGTCAACGATGGGGTGTTCGGTTCCCTCGGCAAGATCATCAAAATGACCGGTTTTGGCAGCGGTGGTGGCAAAAAGAGTCAGAAGTCGCCGACGCACGAACCGGCGCGTGAGGAACGTGGCGCCTCAAAGGCGCGGAAATCGCCGTTCGTCGAGGAGGAGCCGGACGACGATACTTCGACGATCCGCCGTAAAAAGATCAGCATCAAGGATGATGACGATCATGCCGATGCCGATCTGTTCGTCGGCAATGACGAGCCGATCACCTCCCGCGAGAGCCGCCCTCCGGCATCTCGCCCCAGCGCTCCGGAGGAGAGCGATTCGGGCACGGGATCGGGTGGGCGCAGAAAGAAGCTTTCCATCAAGATGGAGGATGATAACGAGATCGCCCGGAAGCTGATGAGCTACGACGAATCCGAGCGAGACGATTCACCATCTGCCCAGCTCGAAGCGCCGGTGATCGTTTCGCCTGCCGCAAGCAGCGAGAACGGCTCCGGGATTCGCCGCAAGAAGCTCTCGATCAAAGCCGAAGAGGGGAGCGGCGCGAAGGCTGACATCGCCCAAAAGCTGATGAGCTACGACGAAGAGCGGCGTGGCGCGATCAACACCGCCGTGTCTGACGAAGCGCAGGGAAGCGTTGCCGATGAAGAGCAGCCAGAACCTCAAGCGCCGACCAGAAAAAAAATTCAGATCAAGGCAGAACCCGAACCTGAGCCGGAGTTGTCTCCAGAGCCGGAGATCGAGTCTGTGCTTGAACCTGAGCCGCCGATCAGGAAAAAAATCCAGATCAAGGCCGAAACGGAGCCGGAGGTATCGCTTGAATCTGAGGTCGAGCTGGAGCCGGAAATGCTCTCAGCGCCGGAGCCGGAGATCGAGTCCGTGCTTGAATCCGAGCCGGAGCCGCCGGTCAGGAAGAAGATTCAGATCAAGGCAGAGGTCGAGCCGGAGATGGAGGTATTGCCAGCGCCAGCAATCGGGTCTGAACCTGAACCGGAGCCGGAAGAGCTTGTCGGGGAAGAGATTCGGATCGAAGCTGAGCTGGAAGAAGAGATCAGCATATCTGAAGAGCTCATTTTTTCAGCCCTTGCCGAACCGGAGGAGGCAGAGGATTTCCGTGAATCGACAGAGTACATGACCATTGAATCCGATGTTCCGGTTCAGCAGTCTGAACCGGAGGTGGTAAAAGAGCCGGAGGAAATAAAAGAGCCGGTTATCGAGAAAAAGGCTGAACCGCAACGGCATTCGTCCGGAAAGGCCAACCGCGGCAAACGGCGTGGCAGAAAAGTCTGACGGCGAAAAGCCCGAAAGAGACACAGTTTACAGTCAAGTTTACACCATAGTTTTTCAACACCATGAGAATCATTCTTTACCTGGGCAAAGGCGGGGTGGGCAAGACCACCGTATCTGCTTCCACAGCGACAGCGATCGCTCGCAGCGGCAAGCGTGTGCTGATTATGAGCACCGATGTGGCCCACAGCCTGGCCGATGCGTTTGGCGTCGAGTTGAGCTCGACTCCTCTGGAAGTCGAGAAAAATCTCTTTGCCATGGAGGTGAACGTTCTTGCTGAAATCAGGGAAAACTGGACCGAACTGTACTCCTACTTCTCCTCGATTCTCATGCACGACGGCGCGAACGAAGTCGTTGCAGAGGAGCTGGCCATCGTGCCAGGCATGGAGGAGATGATCAGCCTTCGTTACATCTGGAAGGCAGCCAAATCGGGCAATTACGACGCCGTCGTGGTCGATGCTGCCCCGACCGGCGAGACCATGCGTCTGCTCGGTATGCCCGAGTCCTACGGCTGGTACTCCGACAAGATCGGCGGTTGGCACTCCAAGGCGATCGGCTTCGCGGCCCCGCTGCTGAGCAAATTCATGCCTAAAAAGAACATCTTCAAGCTCATGCCGGAGGTCAACGAGCACATGAAGGAGTTGCACGGCATGTTGCAGGACAAGAGCATCACGACCTTCAGGGTGGTGCTCAACCCTGAGAACATGGTCATCAAGGAGGCGCTGCGCGTACAGACCTACCTCAATCTGTTCGGCTACAAACTCGATGCGGCTGTCGTCAACAAGGTGCTGCCGCCAAACTCTTCCGACCCGTACCTGCAAAGCCTCATCGACCAACAGTCCAAGTACCTCAGGGTGATCGACAACTGCTTCTATCCGGTGCCGATTTTCAGGGCCGGCCAGTCCTCCAAAGAGGTCATCAATACCGACAGGCTTTACGAGTTGAGCCAAGAGCTGTTCGAAGGACGCAATCCGATTGACGTGCTCTACACCAACGATCGCACCCAGACGCTCGAAAAGATCGACGGCAAGTACGTGCTGAGCCTCTACCTGCCGAATGTCGAGGTCGAAAAGCTCGCGGTCAACATCAAGGGTGACGAGTTGCTGGTCGATATCAACAACTTCCGCAAGAGCATCGTGCTGCCGAACGTGCTGGTCGGACGCAAAACCGAAGGCGCCGATTTCGAGCAGGGAATGCTGAACATCACCTTCGCGAACTGAGCGAAAAAAATTCGGGAATAAGCAAAAAAGGCTGCCATCGGGCAGCTTTTTTTGATTCCAGGAGATCGGTCAGATCAGTCAGATCCGACCGATCTTCAATTGCTCCACCAGCCTTACCGGTACCGAATTGTCATCGCAGCTTTTCAGCAGCTCGGCGATTGAACGGTGCAGGCGGGGGTGAATGGGGTTGGCGAGGTCGAGCAGCGGCACGAGGACGAATTTCCGGTGGTGCATTTCGGAATGAGGGATGACGAGCAGGTCGCTTTCGGCGCAGAGGTCGCCGTAAAGCAGAATATCGAGGTCGATGGTTCTCGGACTCCAGCGCCGGTACCGGTCGGGTCGCCCGAGGTCGTGTTCGATTGCCTTGCAGTGTGCGCGGAGATCAGCCGGATCGAGCGCTGTTTCGACGGCCGCCACGGCGTTGAAATAGCGCTCCTGATCGGGATCGCCGAACGGCTCGGTCATATAGACCCGCGACACTCCGCGTACCGCCGTGCAGGGCAGTTGCGCGAGGTGGTCAACTGCCCGCTGAAGCCAGGCGAACCGGTCTCCGACATTCGAGCCGATGCCGATATAGGCGGTGACAGGCTCCATCGCTCAGCGCTTTTCGATCACGTGTTCGGCTTCGGCGTAATCGCACAACCCACCCAACGGCACGGCTCGCTTGCGCACCCTGACCGTGACCTTCTCCACGAGAGCCAGCTCCTCGATCAACCGCGTCGCTACCCGCGCGGCCAGCATCTCGATCAGGGCCGCCGGTTCGCCCGCCGTCATGACCTCGCCGATGATCGCGTAAGCCTGGCTGTAATCGACTGTTTTCGACAGATCATCGGTCGCCGCGGCTTCAGCGCTGTCGAAAACAAGTTCAGTATCGACCTCGTACCGCCCGCCGAGGCGGCGCTCCTCTTCGTGGACACCGTGCCGGGCGTAGAAAACGGCGTTGACGAGCCTGACGCAGGAACGATGATGATGCTTCATGGCTGGATAGAAGTGTGCGGAAACGGCTTTCAGGAGGATTCTGCCAGAATGTAACCTATTCGCAACAGCATTGCAAAAGCGAGCGCGCCGGACGCAATAAACGGCGCGGGCAAGCTTCATGAACCATGTCGAAAACCAAAAAAGTATTACCTTGCAGAAGAACGATTTGAAATCGGGAGAGCCTCTTCAGGACCCCGCTAACTTCATACTGATTTTGCAGTTATGGAAGAAAAAAGAACCAATCTCGCCTTCAGGGAGTTTTTCGAGACATGCCGGTTGAAGGCCATGCAGCTCGCGCTCGAAGAAGACCGTTATCTGGGGGACATCACCACCGAGGCGACCGTCGAAGAGAGCCAGCTCGGACTTGGTTACGTCGAGGTCAAGGCCGAAGGGATTATCGCCGGAGTGGAGGTTGCCCGGCAGGCGTTTCAGTCGCTGGATTCCGGGCTTGAATTCACGGCCTCGGTCAAGGACGGCAAGCGGGTTTATCCCGGGGAGCGGATTCTCGAAGTGAAGGGGCGTATCGCCTCGATTCTCGTCGGCGAGCGCACGGCGCTCAATTTCATGCAGCGCATGTCCGGCATCGCCACCCGCACGAACATGTATGTCGAACGGGTCAGCCACACCAACGCCTCCATTCTCGATACCCGGAAGACCGCGCCCGCCCTGCGCTATTACGACAAGGACGCCGTGCGCATCGGCGGCGGCACGAACCACCGCTTCGGACTGTTCGACATGATTCTCATCAAGGACAACCACATCGATGCCGCCGGCAGCGTCGAGGAGGCGGTCAGGCGGGCCAAGGCGTACTGTAAGGAGCGCGGGGTGACGGTGAAGATCGAAACCGAAGTCCGGAGTATCTCCGAACTGGTCCGCGCCTGCACCAGCCGACCCGACATGATTCTGCTCGACAACTTCATGGTCGATGACCTGGCCGAAGCGGTGCGCTGGGTCAAGGCGAACGGTTACGGCAACATTTTGCTCGAAGCGTCGGGAAGCGTCGGCCTGCACAATGTTTCCGAAATCGCCATGACCGGCGTCGATTACATCTCCATTGGCGAGTTGACGCACAGCGTCAAGGCGCTCGACATGTCCATGAAAATCGAGAGGGCGTGAGCGGGGTGGCGGAGGTTGGCGTTGATATTGTCGAGCTGGCGCGCATCCGCTCGATCTACGACCGGTTCGGCCAGACCTTCATGAAAAAAATCCTGACAGCAGCGGAGATGGCCCAGTGCCTCTCCAGGCCTGATCCCGTGGCAAGCCTTGCCGGACGGTTCGCCGCCAAGGAGGCGGTCTCCAAAGCGCTTGGCACCGGTATCGCCAAGGGCCTCGGCTGGCGCTCCATCGAAGTGCTGAACAACGAGGCAGGAAAGCCATGCGTGAGCATTCACGTCCCGAACTTTTCCGGCAGCATCAGCCTCTCCATCTCGCACGACCGCCACTCCGCCGTGGCGATGGCGCTTTACGAGCCGCTTTGATTACCTGCCGCGCATAAAAAAAGGCCCCTTTTCAGGAGCCTTTTTTATTTTTTTCTTCCTCAGTGGTGCGCCGGAACCGGGGTGGCCTCTTTGGTGATGGTCACCTTCGATTTGATCACGTCATAGATCTTCTCTTTCAGGATCGTGTCGATCATGTAGTCCTTGAACTCGGTGGACATGTAGGTGTTGAGGAGCTGATCGACGGTCAGTGAAGCCTCTTTTTCAGCCTCTTTTTCGGCATAAGCCTTGATATCCTCGTCAGTCACTTCGAGGTTGTTTTCCTTGGCGATTTTCTGGCTGACCAGGAGCCAGCGGGCGTGCTTTTCAGCATTTGGCCTCATGGTGTTGAAGAACTCGCGCTCGTCGAGGCCTTTGGGGAACTGGCCGCCAACCTGACGCTTGGCGTTTTCGAGCAGCATGTTCTGGAACTGCGCGACCATGGCGCTCGGGGTCGGCACCGGATGCTCTTCGATCAGTTTGGCTGAAATAGCTTCGAGCAAATCGTGCTCCGATTTGTCGGAGAAGTGCGCCTGGAGCTGCAAGCGGACATCGTTTTTGAAGTCCTCTACCTTCTCGAAACGCTGCTGGCTGATCTCCTTGACCAGTTCGTCATCCAGCTCGGGCAGTTCGAGGTGCTTGACCTCCTTGACCTCAACACGGAAGCGGGTCGTTTCGCCGCCCTCCTGCTTTGGTTCGACGGTGACATCGGCTACATCGCCAGCCTTCTTGCCTTCGAGGGCTGTGCGGAACGGGTTGTCATCGGGCAGGTATTCGAGGTTGAAGTGGTGGTTTTCGTTCTTCGAGCCTTCGACGGGAGCGCCTTCGGCATCGAGCTTCGTGACGTCGCCGATAACCGTATCGCCCTCGGCGGCAGGCTCTTCGCTGGTCACCATGGTGCCGTGGCCGCGAAGGATCAGTTTGATTTCACGATCGACATCCTCGTCGTTGACGCTGTATTCGGCCTGGGTGAAGGTGAAGGCGCTGAAATCCTTCAGCTCGAATTCGGGATGGATTTCGTAGGAGATGCGGATGGTCAGCTTGCCATCCTCGACGTTGTAGCTCTCGATCTGCGCGCGGCTGGCGGGGTTGAGCTTCTCCTCCTCGGCGATGGCGGCGAAATGTTTAGACGCCATTTTCTCGGCAACTTCAGCCTCGATGGAAGGCCCGATCATGCGTTTGAGCATTCCGGCGGGGACGTGTCCCTGACGGAAGCCTTTGATTTTGACGGACTTGCGCGCTTCTTCGAGCTGCTGGTCATATTCGGGCTGGAATTCGTCGGCAGTCAGAATGATTTCAAGTTCCTGCGCGATTTCGCTGACATTCGTGATATTCTTTTGCAAGGCTCTTCGTGACCGGTTAAGTTGCGGGTCTCTCCGTTTCCGGTGAACCGGAAAACCTGGATCGATACAGAGAGCGTCCCTGAAAATTTAAAGCTTGAATTATACTATTTTTTCAGGCCTTTTTAAAACAGATCGTTCAACGGCTTTTCATGCAAGCTGTTGCAAGCGGCCATCGCCCGTGGCCGAATGCCGGGCGTCATCTGCCTCCGGGCTTGTAAACCAGCGTCGAGAGCCGTTCGGGGATGCCGAGCGCGGCGGCGACGAGCGCCACCTCTTCAGCTCTCACCGCTTCGATCAGGCCAGCCTTTTCGGCAGGCGACAAATATCGTCCGAAATAAAATATATCCTGCGCGATGTGCGACATGCGCCGGGTCATTTTTTCCATGCCGAGAATCATCGAACCGAGCATTTTCGATTTTGCGGCGGCGAGTTCTGACGGATCGGGCTTCTTCAGCACGTCGCCGACGAGCAGCTCACCGATGGTGTCGAGGGTTTTCGTGGCTTTGCCTTTGTCCGTTCCGGCGTAGATGTTGAACGCCGTGACCTCGTCATAAAACGAGACCGACGAGTAGGCCTGATAGACCAGTCCGCGCTTCTCCCGCAGTTCGAGGTTCAGAATTGAACTCATGCCGCTCGACAGCATGGCGTTCAGCACCATCATTGCCCAGAAGTGCCGGTCGTCTCGCGGAATGACTGTGCCGAAGAGAATCTGCGACTGGAAGAGGCTCTTTTTCAGCGTTTTGCTGAATGGCTTGTAGGCTGAAAGATCGAACAGCCGCCGCGCCGAATCTTCCCGCGGCGCATCCTTAAGGTGGCCGAAAAACGAGTCCGCCAGACCCGCGACTTCATCGTGATCAATGTTGCCGATCGCCGTGACGAGCATCTTCGAGGGCGTGTAGTGGCGGCGCATGAAGTTCCGTATTTCATCGACGGTGAGCCGCTCGACGCTCTTTTCGGTGCCGAGAATCGCTGCGCCGAGAGGATGGCCGGGGAAGGTGCGGCGGTCGAAATCCTCGAAAATCAGCTCCTCCGGAGTGTCGTTCACGCCGGCGATCTCTTCGAGCACCACCTCTTTTTCCTTTTCGATCTCGTCGGGCGGAAAGACCGGATTGCAGCAGAGATCGGCCAGGAGGTCGAAACCGAGATGCAGGTGCTCACGGAGGCAGCGGACGCAGAGGCAGGTCTGCTCCTTGGTGGTCCAGGCGTCGATGTAGCCGCCGGTCTGTTCTATGCAGCGAGCGATCTCGACGTAGTCGCGCTTTTGCGTGCCCTTGAACAGCGCGTGTTCGATGAAGTGCGCCATGCCTTCAAGTCCTTCCGGATCTTCGCGCGATCCGGCATCGATCCACAATCCGAGGGTGACGCTGTGAATCCAGGGTACCTGATTACTGACGATACGCAAGCCGTTGGAGAGGGTTCCGCTTTCGACAAGGCCGGTCGAGAGGCGTTCTTCGGAACGGGCGGCGTTGCCGCCGGAGGGCGATACGATATTTTTTCTCACGATTGCGGATGGATTTGAGTGCAATGTAAGTTATTCTTCTTATTATTGAGCACAAATCGGCGCAGGACCGCACCGGTACGGATTTCGCGACAGCCGGTTCCAGGCTACCCGATTTTTTCAGCAGATTCAGGGTTCGGACTCTCAACGCTCGCCCGGTCTCATTCATCTCCTGTTTGGCAGCGTCTTCTCAGGCCTCCCAAGCAGGGAAGCGCGATCCCGAAAGCTGTCGGGAGCGACAATGCAAACGAAACGCGGAACAGGTTTTTCAGCGGCGCCATTTTTTCATGTCAGCTATCCCGATTCTCATTACCGGAGCCACCGGCTACATTGGCGCACGGCTTCTTGTCGAACTGATCGAACGGTTCGGCGATGGCGTCCGGTGCCGGGTTGCCGTCAGGGAGGGGTCGGACGTTTCGTTTCTCGGCAGCTTGCCGGTCGAGATCGTCCGGGCCGACATGCACGATCCGGTCGCCGTCAACGAGGCGGTCAAAGGATCGGAGGTTGTGTTCCACTGCGCAGGCATGATCGCCTACACCAACAATTTCCGCAACCGGCTCTACGATACCAACGTGCTCGGCACCCGCCACGTGGTCGATGCTTGCCTTGAGGCGGGCGTGAAGCGTCTGGTCGCCACCAGCTCGATTGCCGCCGTGGGTTCGTCAGACAAAGACGACGGCGCTCCGGAGTCCGGCGAACAGAGCGCCTTTACCGAGTGGCAGCGCCACAATGCTTATATGGAGTCCAAGCACCTGGCCGAACTCGAATGCCGCCGAGGCGTGGCCGAGGGACTCGATGTGGTGATGGTCAATCCGGGTGTGGTGATCGGCAGAAGCTCAGGCAGGGCGCTGCCCGGCAGCAGCTCGAACGAGGTGCTCCGGATGATTTACGAGGGTCGCCTGCCGCTTTGCCCGGATGGTTCGACGGGATTTGTCGATGTGCGAGACGTAGCCGACGCCCATATCGCCGCATGGCGGAAAGGGGTTTCGGGTGAGCGTTATATCATCGTCGGCGAGAATCTCTCGTTTCGGGAGCTTTTTCGGCGCATCGCCGCATTGCCCGGCAGCCGGAGCGGCAAGCTGTTCCGTATCGGAGGAATCGCCGGAATGGCGGCCGGAGCCGGGGGCGAACTCTATTCGCTTCTGACGAATCGCCCGTCGTTCATCAGCATCGAAAGCCTCCGGCAGGCATCGCATCAGGCCCGGTACAGCAACCAGCGCTCAGTGCGCGAACTCGGCATGTCGTACCGGCCCTTTGAGGAGACGCTTCGAAGCGCCATTCTGTAATTTCAGCGCAACACTTTACAAATTCAGAGCATACCCCTATGGAAAAAGAGAAACCACAACCGAAATCGCAACAGTCTCCGCAGCCGCCGACCGTCGATCCGGCCCGGCTCAAACAGCTTAACCTCGCGATAGAGACTCTCGAAAAACAGTTCGGCAAAGGCTCGATCATGCGCCTCGGCGACGATTCGCCCGTCTTGCAGGTGCAGTCTATATCGACCGGTTCGATGGCGCTCGACTACGCCCTCGGCGTGGGCGGCTTGCCGCGTGGCCGCGTGACCGAGATTTACGGTCCCGAATCCTCCGGCAAGACCACGCTTGCCTTGCACGTCATCGCCGAAGCGCAGAAGGCGGGCGGCATTGCGGCTATTGTCGATGCGGAGCACGCCTTCGACCCGACCTATGCCCGCCGACTTGGCGTCGATATCAACGCCTTGCTGGTCAGCCAGCCCGAATCGGGCGAGCAGGCGCTCTCCATCGTTGAGACGCTCGTGCGCAGCGGCGCGGTCGATATTGTCGTGATCGACTCGGTTGCGGCGCTGGTGCCGCAGGCCGAACTCGAAGGCGAGATGGGCGACAGCGTCGTTGGCCTTCAGGCGCGGCTCATGAGCCAGGCGCTGCGCAAGCTCACCGGCGCGATCTCCAAATCGAGCAGCGTTTGCCTCTTCATCAACCAGCTTCGCGACAAGATCGGCGTGATGTACGGCAGCCCCGAAACCACCACCGGCGGCAAGGCGCTGAAGTTCTACTCCTCCGTGCGGCTTGACATCCGCCGGATCGCGCAGATCAAGGATGGCGAAGAGGTGGTCGGCAATCGCACCAAGGTCAAGGTGGTCAAGAACAAGGTCGCCCCGCCCTTCAAGACCGCCGAGTTTGACATTCTCTACGGCGAAGGCATCTCGGTGCTCGGCGAGCTGATCGACCTGGCCGTCGAGTTCGGCATCATCAAAAAGGCGGGCGCGTGGTTCAGCTATGGAACCGAAAAGCTCGGCCAGGGGCGCGAGAACGTCAAAAAGCTCCTGAAGGAGGACGAGACCCTGCGCGGCACGATCCGCCAGCAGGTGCGCGAAACGCTGATCGCCCCGCCGGTCAAGTAAGGAACTCTCATGCGCATCGGACAGATCGACATCGACCGCCCGGTCATCCTCGCTCCCATGGAGGATGTGACCGACCGGGCCTTCCGGCAGCTCTGCAAGCGGCACGGGGCGGACATCGTCTATACCGAGTTTGTCAGCGCCGAGGCGATCAGGCGCGGGGCGGAGAAGTCGATCCGCAAGCTCGCGATGGACGAGCACGAGCGGCCGGTGGCGGTGCAGATTTTCGGTGGCACGGTGGAGTCGATGGTGGAGGCGGCAGCCATCGCCGAGAGCTTCGAGCCGGACTACCTCGACATCAACTTTGGCTGTCCGGTCAAGAAGGTGGCCGGACGCGGCGCGGGCGCGGCGCTGCTGAAGGAGCCGGAGAAGCTCTCGGCCATCGCCTCGGCGGTGGTCAACGCCGTCTCGCTGCCGGTGACCGCCAAGACGCGCATCGGCTGGGATCACGACTCGATCAACATCACCGACACCGTGCGGCGGCTCGAAGACGCGGGCATCCGGGTGGTGGCGGTGCACGGGCGGACGCGCAGCGACATGTACAAAGGGCGCGCCGACTGGGGCCGCATCGCCGAAGCGAAGCAAGCGTGCTCGATTCCGGTGATCGCCAACGGCGACGTCTGGAGCGCGGACGACGCCGTGGCGATGTTCGCCGAAACCGGCGCGGACGGCATCATGATCGGGCGCGGCTCGATCGGCAATCCCTTCATCTTCTCGCAGGCAAAGCACTTGCTGAAAACGGGCGAGCGCCTGCCGCTTCCAACCTATCGCGACCGGATCGACGCCGCCCGCGAGCACCTGCGCCTGTCGCTGGAGTACAAGGGCGAAAAGCATGGCGTGCTCGAAATGCGCCGCCACTACTCGACCTACCTCAAAGGGTTGCCCGGCGTCTCGAAAGTTCGTAACCTTTTGGTGCGCGAACCCGATCCGGCGGTGATCGTCGAATTGCTCCGTGAGTTCGAGGCAACGTGCGAAGCGCTCGACCGCGAGGGGCTTCTGAAGGAGGGTGTGGAGTTCTTGAACGACCATTCGCCCAAACTGATTCTGAATTACTAAACCATTCATCTATCTGATTTTATGAGCAGTGAAGCAGGCTATCGGGTAGCCGTTCTCGGCGCAACCGGCCTTGTTGGCAGAACCATGATAAAGGTGCTCGAAGAGCGCGATTTTCCGGTCAGCGAGCTGGTGCCGCTCGCCTCGCCGCGCAGCCGGGGCGAAGTGATCACCTTCAAGGGGCGCGAGTTCGTCACCGAAGTGCCGTCGGCGGAGATTTTCGAGGGCGTTGACATCGCGCTCTTCTCGGCGGGCGCTTCGGCCAGCAAGGAGTGGGCGCCAGTGGCCGCGGCAGCAGGCGCGATCGTGATCGACAACTCCTCGGCCTTCCGCATGGACGAGGGGATTCCGCTGGTGGTGCCGGAGGTCAATCCCGAATCGATTTTCGACCGCGAAGGCAAGGCGGCCCCGATCATCGCCAATCCCAACTGCTCGACCATCCAGATGGTGGTGGCGCTCAAGCCGCTTTACGACGCCTACGGCATCCGCCGCGTGGTGGTTTCGACCTACCAGTCGGTCACCGGCAAGGGCAAGGCCGGGCGTGACGCGCTCGAAAGCGAGCTGGCGGGCAACATCCCCGACGAGTTCACTCACTTCCACCAGATCGCCTTCAACGCCGTGCCGCAGATCGACGCCTTCACCGACAACGGCTACACCAAGGAGGAGATGAAGATGGTCAACGAGACCCGCAAGATTCTCGACGACCAGGAGCTTCAGGTCTCGCCGACCACCGTGCGGATTCCGGTTTACGGCGGCCATGGCGAGTCGCTGAACGTCGAGCTGAGGAGCGATTTCGACATCGAGGAGGTTCGCGCCCTGCTCGCCGGATCGCCGGGCATCGTCATGCAGGACGACCCGTCCGCCCGCCTCTACCCGATGCCGATGACCTCCTACGAGCGCGACGAGGTGTTCGTAGGCCGCCTGCGCCCGGACTACTGGCACCCGCGCACCCTGAACCTTTGGGTCGTCGCCGACAACCTCCGCAAAGGCGCCGCCACCAACGCCGTGCAGATCGCCGAACTGCTGGTGGGGAATCTGTGAGGATTGATGTGTGACTGAATTTCTTGTAGGGGCGGTTCTTGTGGCCGCCCTTTTTATTTGGGAGGACAGGACAGCAAGGACAGCAAGGACAGCAGGGGCGGGCGTTGTTGGCTTTTGGCGAGGGATGAGAGGGATTGTTATATTGTTCTGCGGTTGAGGAATCCAAATCTTGGGGAGCGTGTATGAGTCCTACCGTTTTTTGTGAGCAGGGATTTCGATTTTTCTTCTTTTCGCGTGAAGAGAAAAGGATGCATGTGCACGTTATATAGGGGGACGGCGAGGCGAAGTTTTGGCTGGAACCTGAACTTGAACTTGCAAAGAATCATGGATATTCCAGAATTCAGTTGAAGCAGATCGAATCAATAGTGGAGGCGCACAGCGATGAACTTGTTAAAGCATGGGGAAAGCATTTCAGCAGTTGAGGTGTCGAATATATCACAGCACGGCATCTGGCTTCTTGCTCACGGGAAAGAGCTGTTTCTTTCGTATGCCGATTTTCCGTGGTTCAGGGATCAGACGGTAAAATCGATTCTCAACGTCAAGGAGCCGTCGCCCGGTCATTTCTGGTGGCCTGATCTGGATGTTGATTTGACGGAGGAGATTATAGAAAATCCGGAACGCTTTCCGCTTGTTGCTGATGCGCGGGTGGCGCATAAATGATTATTAAAAGTTTTTCGGATGCAATCTGAATTATCATGAAGATATATTCCAGATTTTGCCATATGAGAGATTGATGGTTTTTCTGAAAAAGCTGACATTTTTGCAAAAGCAAATTGCTGAGAGACTTATCGTCGCCGAAAACCTCCGCAAAGGTGCCGCCACCAACGCCGTCCAGATCGCCGAGCTGCTGGTGGGGAATCTGTGAGGATTGATGTGTGACTGAATTTCTTGTAGGGGCAGATCTGTGTGTCTGCCCTTTTTTTTACAGGCGTTTGGGAAGCAGGAGGTGGAAGGGGTTCAGGCTATCTCAAACGCCGTCATTGCGAGGAGCATAGCGACGTGGCAATCCATGCGGAATCAGTGAGCGCAGTTAAAGATGGATCGCCACGTCCCGAAAGATCGGGACTCGCGATGACGAATCTCCGTCATTTATCTTTTGACACCTATGAGCACGGCCTTCAACGTTCGTACCTTTTTCTGATTTCATCCCAATCTTCAGCCTGAATCTCTCCCCGCTTGAAAGCATCATAGCGAGCCTCTGATTCGGCTATCCAGTTTTTCTCGATTTCAGGATCAGGCTTATCAAGGCTGTGCAGAATAGCCTCCACCAGCCGGATTCGCTCCTTCGGGTCGAGATCAATAGCTTTCTTAGTCAGTTCTTCTACAGATTCCATGTGAGTTTTTTATTTATTGCTACCGTTCACAATAACTTTTATGTTGCTCCCACCACCTTGGATTCGCCTCTGAATAATCGCAAAAGATGAGTGTGTTCTTGTAAACGTCAGAATAGTCCGAGTTAGTATCAAGTCGCTTTACAGCTTCTTGGAGAGAACTCCTCCTCGACTTCCGCCACCAGCGCGGATAGTCCAACACGAGGGGAGTCACTGCAGCCAAGCCACCTTCTTTCAAATGCCATTCCCACGGCATGAAGCACGCAGCCGAGAAGCCTGCATTAAATGGTGCTTCCCTAAACTCTTTGCTTAATGTTACACCGATCCACCGTTGAACCTTTTCGGCTTCAGCTGCATTGACGACAGGTTTGCCTAAAAAGTGGTTTTGATTTTTGTCCAAAATAGCCTTACCTGCGCTAATTGATCCGCGTAGTGGCAGACCAATCTCAATGGCGCGACACATCACTTCCATTACCATGTAGCAAAGAGACTGAAGCTTTCGAGGGTGATATGCCCCCCAGAACACGATGGTGTCGCTGAAGTATGTGGACTCAAACTGCTCCATTCCAAAATAAGGTACACCGTCCCAAGAGCTAAACACCAAACCATCATGCGTATTATTCGATGCTGCCTCAATTAGCTCTCTATAGTCGGCATACAGGTCACTCAGTTCGCGTGTTTTCACAATATTCGAAAAGCCCAGCACGTCGAGAAAGCAGAAGAGGTAGTTTTGTCTTTCATCGGCCATATTACATGCTGTTTATGGTGCTCGACATAATTTAGATTGATCCACATAAGACGCGGATTTTTGATTTTCAGCCCATATAAAACGTAGCATTCAAATTCATTGAGCCACTGTAATCGCCACATCTCCTCCGACAACCTCCCATCGCGTTTTGATGTTCTCCGCTGACAGATCAGCGACGCACTCCCATCCGATGAAGTAACCGTTGTTCAGAAAAAGAAAGCAGACCACCTTTTCAAAATCTAAGCAACATTCGCCGTCCGTCAAAAGTAGCGGATCACCCGCCGTTCAACGCCATGATCGCCGTGCTGACGGCTCGCATCGTGGCTGTTGGCGATTTTGCTTTGTTGGCTCCTCGTTCCGCCGATACCCACGGGTGCAGCTCCAGCGGTTCCAGCGGGCGGGCGGTTTCGTGGCTGATGCGTTCCAGTACTTTTGCGCTGGCTGCCGGGCCGGTTACTTTGACGGGTGCTCCGTCGAGCGGGGCCGAGGTCAGCTCCGTGATGGCGAAGTACTCCCGCTCGCTTGCCTCCTTCACCGGCCAGTACCTGAAATAGCCGATCTTGCCGTTCGCCGAAATGGAGAGCGCCGCGTAGCGCTCTTCGAGCTCCAGCACCGCCAGCGCATCTCCCGTCACCGCCGACAGCCGCGCCACCGCCTCGACGTGCGCTCCGCGCCACTCAACGCGGCACTGTTTCCGCAACTCGTTTTCGATGAATCGCGCCGGCGCGAGCGGATAGAAGAGCAGCATCCGCCGATCCACTCCGGCGGGCTGGCCGGGAGATGGCTCCAGCGCCATGTCGTGCCACTGCCATTTGTCAGCCTCGTCGAGGAAGTAGCCTGCCTCGATTCTGCAAAGCGTGTCGCGATTATCCGGGGAAGCATCCTGCGTGAACCAGGCAGGGAGCGGCATGAGTCCTGCGGGCGAAAAGCTGAGAGCGACAGGCTCGTCGCGCCATTCGCGCAGCATCGAGACGAGCTTTTTGGCGAGCCGGTGAGCTTTCGGGCCGCCAAGATCGTCCATGCCGCCCTCGATGGTGCGGCACATGGTCATGGTGAACGAGCCGTGGCCGGTCGATTTGACTCGCGCCACGGTGGTGCTGCTTGCGTCAAACGCGCAGGCGATCTGGCTTCGGCTCATCAGTCGAGGGTAAGATGCTTTTGGAGGAGTTCGAGCTTTTTTTTGCCGATTCCTTTTACTTTCAGAAAATCGTTAAAATGATCGACTTTTCCCCCCTTTTGTTTGCGGAACTCAATGAGCCGCCGGGCCATCACCGGGCCGACGCCGGGGATCCTCTGGAGCTGCGAGGCCGATGCCTTGCTGAAGGCCATCGTTCCGGTGAATCGCTTTTTCGACGAACGCCTCGCCGTTGATCGCGTCGCAGGCTCTTCCGGTTCCGCATCGCTTGCCACCACGCCGGGCGGTTCAGCGGCCACAGCGTCGCCGGGTTTCATGGCGAGAGTGAGCAGGCTGTCCACATCGTCCTCGGAGTAGCGGGCCACTTCGGCCTGCGCGATGGCCTTATCGGCCTCCTGCACCGAACCGCTGTACTTCAGCGCTCCGCCGAGCAGCAGGAAAAAGGTGAGCAGCGTGACGGCGGTCATCTCCGCCCTGGTGATGCCGAGTTTCACGGCAACATTGTCCAGAAATTTCATAAGGGGTTGAAAGTTCTGTTGTTGTAAGGGGTATTTCAGAGCATCGTAATTTTTCCGTATCCGACAGGATTCCGCACGCGAACCATTCCAGTCAGAAACCTGTCATTTTCTTCTGTAGGGACGGCTCTTGTGGCCGTCTTCTTGTTCTTTACACAAAAATCCTTTTCACCCGGCGCGAGACCGAGCAGAGCAGTTCGTAGCTGATCGTTCCGGCGGCGATGGCCTGTTCGCCCGCCGACGGGCTGTCCCAGCCGAAGAGCACCGCCGTGTCGCCGACCCTGACCGAGCGGTCGTTGCCGAGGTCAACCATCGTCTGATCCATCGTCACCGTGCCGACCTGCCGGAAGCTCTTGCCGCCGATGCAGACTCGCGCCCGGTTGGAGAGCGCACGGTGGAAGCCGTCGGCGTATCCCGCCGAAAGGGTGGCGATGCGCGTCGGCGACGGGGCGTTCCAGGTGCGGCTGTAGCTGATCGACGTTCCCGCCGCGACCTCCTTGACGAAGATCACCCGGCACTGGAACTGCATCACCGGCCTGACCGGCAGGCTTGTCGGTTCTGCGTCAACCGGGTGGCAGCCGTAGAGCAAAATGCCGGGGCGCACCATGTCGAGCCGCGAGTCCGGCATCGAGCCGATTGCGCCGCTGTTCGAGGCATGTTTCGTGACGGGTTTGCCCGTCCGCCGCTCGCAAGCGTTCGTCACGTCGAGGAACTGTTCGAGCTGGCGGGCGGTGAATCCTTCGGGCTTGTGGCTCTCGGCGAAGTGGGTGTAGAGGCCGGTGAGTTCGAGGTTCGGGCAGGCGTCGATCAGCTCCAGCAGCGAGGCCGCCTCTTCGGGCGTGACGCCGAGACGGCCCATGCCGGTATCTACCTTCACCTGCACCCGGAGCCGCCTGCCGCTCGCGGCGGCAATCGCCTCGGCGGCGCGCACCGTGTCGTGGTCGCAGACGGTCATCTCCACGCCGTGTTGCAGGTACAGGCCGATGTGCTCCGTGAGCGGCGAGGCGAAGGCGAGGAGGCGCGAGTCGTGCTGCATCCGGTGCTCTTCCTGGAGTTCAATCGCTTCGTGGATGTTGGCCACGCCGAAATCACGCACTCCTTCCGCTTCGAGCGTCGCCGTCACCTGCGCGGCGCCGTGGCCGTAGGCGTTGGCCTTGACGATGCCCATGATGCGGCACTGCGGCCCCGTGAGGTCGCGGATGCAGCGGAGGTTACGGCGGAGGTTGCCGAGCGAGATGAGCGCTTCGGAAAGATATGGCGCGTTCGGCGCGGCGACGGAGGGGTTCTGTTCGTGGCTAACGCTCACAAGGGTGACGGATGGTTGAGGTTCAGGCCGAAAGCCGGACATGCTCTAAAAAACGTTTTTTGCCCATGATTTTCAAAACAATGGCGATCCGCAGACGGAAATGGACAATTATTATTATATGTATTATTATTCACGAAAAACCATCATCAGAGCATCGAGCGCCATGACTAACGATATTTTCGACATTTCGGACAACACTCCGCTGGTTCTCATGAAGCAGCTTACCCGGCAAAAACGCGCCCGGTTCATGGCGAAGCTCGAATACATGAACCCCTGCTTTTCGCACTACTGCCGCGTTTCTGCGGCCATCGTGCGCGACGCCGAAGAGCGGGGTCTCATCCATCCCGGCATGACGCTCGTGGACTGGACCTTCGGCACCAGCGGCATCGCGCTGGCGATGGCCGCCGTCAGCCGGGGCTACAAGGTGTTGCTGGCCGCTCCGGAAAGCATCTGCCGCGAGAAGCAGGAGGTGCTCCGGGCGCTTGGCGCGGAGTTGGTGCTCACCCCGTCGGAGGCGCTGCCCGGTGATCTGCAAAGCTGCGTCGATGTGGCCGAGAACCTCGTGCGCAATCTGCCGAACGCTTGGTTGGCCAACATGTACGAAAATCCGGTCAGCCGCCAGGTGCATCAGGATGGTACGGGGCCGGAAATCTACCGTCAGAGCGAGGGCCAGGTGACGCACGTCTTTGTGCCGATGGCCTCTGGCGCGATGATCTCCGGAATCGGGCGCTACTTCAGGTCGGTCAATCCAGAGGTTCAGATCATCGGCGTCGAGCCGGAAGGCTCGATCTATGCCGATCTGCATGGCGGCAAGAGTCACGGCACTCCGGCGGCGTTCCGGCTCGAAGACATTGGCGCGGTCAGGCCGACCTCCTTTTGGGATCCCGAAGTGATCGACCGGATCGTGCAGGTCAGCGACGCCGACGCCTTCAACTGCGGTCGCGAGCTGCTGCACGCCGAAGCGGTCTTCGCGGGCGGCGCCTCCGGCGCGGCGATGTGCGCGGCGCTTCGGGAGGGCGAGGCGTATGGCGACGACGCGCTGGTGGTGGTGATGATGACCGATTTCGGCGGTTACGACCTGTCGCGCATGTACAGCGACGACTGGATGCGGCGGCAGGGATTTTACCGCAAAGCCAAAACGACGCTCGACCAGATCACTGCCGACGACATTCTGCAACGCAAGGCCCGCAAAGACCTCATCTTCGCCCAGCCCGAGCAGACGCTCGCCGAGGTGTTCGAGATGATGAAGCAGAACGACGTCTCCCAGATGCCCATCGTTTCGTTCGGCGCGCCTATCGGCAGCATCAGCGAAAACAGGATTCTCTCCATCCTCATCGAAAACGACTCGGCTATGAATGCCAAGGTGGTGGCCTTCATGGAGCGCCCGTTCCCGGTCTGCCAGCCCGACGCCACCATTTCCGAACTGTCGGAAAAATTGCAAGCCAACGCCGCCGGAGTGCTTATCAACCTCAGCGATGGTCGCCTGCAACTGATTAACAAATCAGACCTTATCGATACGCTGACCCACAAGTGAACGCTGCCTTGAAAACGCGCTATGATTCCGCCTCGACACTTTTCGGGATGGAATCAGCGGGGGATTCGCGGCAGCCGGGGTTCCTGAAGCTTTCGTGGAGGGGTCGTCGAAAAAAGTTTTTTGTCGGCCCACTGCATTATGTGGTTGTTTTTTTGGACTGATTTACTTATCTAAGCACTCCTGAACACACCGCTTCACGGAACCCGCATCAGAAAGGGTTTCCGCACGCCAGCCTGCAGAAGCCGCATTTCCCTGGACATGAGGCGCAAGTGACAGACCGGTCCGGGCAATGTTTCCGGAACCTGTTCAGGAAGGCACTTCCGAACCTCATGCACGCGCATGACAGAGTGCATGACCATGCGCTCCAACAACAGCGACATTTATGAAGGTAGAGTCCAGAAAGAGGCAGTACATACTCGAAGGCAAGATCAAACCGGGTTATTGCGACGGCTGCGGCGGCGTCACCCAGCAGACCTTTGTCGGCGAATGGAAGCCCAGCGACAAGCCGAGGGACGAGGACCCGCTCTTTGAATTGTCCGATAAAAAGTCGAAAGAGAAGAAGCATGTCGCGGAAGAGGAGGCTTCGGCTGCCGAAAACCAGTACTGGATTCGCTGCACCTCCTGCAACCAGGTGCATCTTCTCAAAGAGTGGCAGATTCAGATCGACAAGGATCTGAGTCCGGATGAACTGAACCCCGAAGATTGCCAGCTCTATACTCCTCACGGAATCTACGCGCAGGGTGACGCGCTGTACCACAAATCGCTCAACGAAGTGGGGGTGGTTCGTGAAAAACAGGCGACCGGAAGCGGCGCACATGTCATCATCGTGGAATTTTGCAAAAGCGGCCGAAAACAGCTTCTCGAAAACGTTCAGCTCAACCAGGGCAAGTCGAAAAGCACCGAGTCGGTCACCGATATTATCAAACTCAAATTACGGCGTTAAGAGTCGAATCACAGGCAAGGGGGTGAATTTCATTGGTCAGCGTTCAGATTAACGATAATGAATCGATTGACAAGCTGCTTAAGCGTTTCAAAAAGAAATACGAGAGAGCAGGCGTCCTGAAGGAGTTTCGCAAGAAGGCGTACTTCGTGAAGCCTTCAATCGATAACCGCCTGAAGCGTTCAAGAAGCAAGCGTCGCGCACAGCGCGCGAACGAAGAGCGCAACTCCTGATCTTTCAGGAATTCAGCATTGAAAAGCAGCTCCCTGTGGGGCTGCTTTTTTTTATCAACGATAAAACGAGCCAGCCATGAGCGTCTTTCAGGGCGAAGTTTCGAGCCTTCCGCCGGATAAATCGATTTCCCACCGCGCTGCCCTCATCGGCGCGCTTGCCGAAGGCGTGACCGAAATTTCCAATTTTTCGGGCGGATTCGACAACCAGTCAACCCTGTCGGTGCTGCGGGACGCCGGAATCTCCGTCCGGCAGGAGGAAATTCCCGCCGGTGACGGTCGGATCGAGCGGCGCGTCGTCATCGAGTCGAATGGCCTGTGGAGCTTCCGCGAGCCGTCGGAGCCGTTGATGTGCAACAACTCCGGCAGCACCATGCGCATGATGGCGGGAATTCTCGCCGCGCAGCCCTTCCGGAGCGAGCTGGTCGGCGACGCTTCGCTTATGAAGCGCCCGATGAAGCGCGTTGCCGATCCGCTTCGGCTGATGGGCGCGGACATTTCGCTCTCCGACGCCGGAACCGCGCCGGTGGTCATCCACGGCACCAAAGCGCTGAAAACCATCGAGTACCATCTTCCGGTGCCCTCGGCGCAGGTGAAGTCGCTGGTTGCGTTTGCGGCGCTTCACGCCGACGGTAAGTCGAAGATCATCGAGCCGATCCGCTCGCGCGACCATACCGAGCTGATGCTTGGCCTCGAAACCATCGACCGGCCAGACGGCGTTCGCGAAGTCATCATCGACGGGCGCAAGCCGATTGCCGCCAAGCCGTTCAAGGTGCCCGCCGATCCGTCGGCGGCCTGCTTCATGATCGCCCTCGGCCTGCTCGGCGAGCGCTCCGAAATCGTGCTGCGCGACGTCTGCCTCAACCCGACGCGGGTGGCATACATCGAGGTGCTTCAGGATGCTGGCGCGGGGCTTGGCATCGAGAATGTGCGTTCGGAAGGCGGCGAGCCGGTGGGCGACATCGTCGTGCGGAGCTGCTCCGGCCTCGCGCCGCTGCGCATCAGCGACCACGCGGTGGTGGCGGGGGTGATCGACGAGGTGCCGATGCTCGCCGTGCTTTCGGCCTTCGCATCGGGTGAGTTCGAGCTGCACAACGCCGCCGAGCTGCGCTCCAAGGAGAGCGACCGCATCGACGCGCTGGTGGTCAATCTGGAGCGTCTCGGCTTCGAGTGCGAGCAGTACGCCGACGGCTTCGTGGTCAAGGGGCGTCCGCAACGCAACTCCGAAGAGGTGGAGATCGAGTGCTTCGACGACCACCGCATCGCCATGAGCTTCGCCATCGCCGCCGAAGCCGCAGGCGCATCGCTGCGCCTCTCAGATCGCGACGTGGCAGGCGTGTCGTTCCCGAACTTCTTTAGTCTGATCGACTGGCTGCGGCAGTAGGGGGGAGAAGGGACGGGAAGGACTTCAGGGACAGCAAGGACGGAAAAGAGAAGAAAAGAGGAAACCCCAACTGGTGCGGACTGGTTGGGGTTTTTTGCGTTTTCGGGGGGACTTTCCGGCGTTTTTGACGGAGTGCGAATGTTGATTAGATTTCAAAATGAATCAGATTTTACTGAAGGGACTTGGCCAATGAGAATTGCAGAAGTTCATCCGCAGCCGGATTGGGTGTTGTCGATTGTCGCGGAAGATGGCCGTGTTGGCCTTTTCGATGTGACGCCTTATCTGGAATTTGAAGCATTTGAAGAGCTTCGAGACCATGCGGAATTCGTGAAGGTGAGTAACGGGGAATACTTCATCGAATGGGAGTGCGGCGCTGATTTGTCAGCCGACACTATCGAGGCGCGATGGAAGGTTGTGGGGGAAGATGCCGCGAAGGTATCAGCCAATTAGCACTCGCGTTTGAAATTCATATTTTGCAATGTTTGGTGACTGATTGATTGCTAAAGTGGAGGAATCGATTGGTATCAGGGTATTAAAAGGAGGCGCAGGATGGAATCTGTAGAGGAACTGGCGAAGAAAGCCATTGTGCTCGATCCGCAGGAGAGAGTCCGGCTGGTGGAGGCTATTTTGCACAGCCTCGATAAGCCCGATCCTGAAATCGAGAAAAAATGGGTAGCCGAATCAGAGGCTCGCTATGATGCTTTCAAGCGCGGCGAGCTTCAGGCTGAAGATTGGGATGAAATCAGAAAACGTTACGAACGTTGAAGGCCCGGTTCATTGAAACAGCTTCGTTTGAACTGGATGAAGCCGTTAAGTACTACGATTATCAGTTGCCGGGTTTGGGGTATCGCTTTTTCAGGGAGACATCGGCTTCCATAGATCGGATATTGTTCATGCCCGATGCGTGGCCGAAAGTAGGCGGACGAACAAGACGGTGTATGTTGAAAGGCTTTCCTTATGCCCTCTTCTACGTGCAAGAGCAGGAGGAAATCCTTGTCACGGCAGTTGCTCATCTTCACAGAGACCCCAAGCACTATCGTGACAGGATCGTATAGCGTTTCATTCACCCCCGACTGGTGAAAACTGGTCGGGGTTTTTTGCGTTTCTGGGGGTGGATCAACACGGAAATCCTGCGGCGAGTTTCCCAAATTTGTTGGCGTGGCGGTACAAAATTTTTACCTTCATAAAATGTGTTAGCTGAAGTACAAGGTAGTATCACCTTTCCCCCACAGCAAATGCCTCACGCAAGTTCCATCACACAGATCACGACCCTCGAAAGCCGGGGTGAATTGTCACAACGGCATTGTGCTCGCCGGAGCCGTTGGCGTTGGGCTGTTTCGGATTTTGATGGGGGGATTGGGGGTAAAAAAGTTTACAGCAGATTAAAAGCCCATTCGATGATTTGTAATAACGGCAACAAGACCTCGCAGGGCAATAACACGCTACTTTGTAGCGCTTATTCGTCCAATATGGCATGTAAGGCGCAATAGAGTAGCGCTGATAAACAAGTTGGCAGTAAGCCGAAGGCCGCACTCTATCAGTAAATATATTCCATTATGAAGATTATAAAAATTGAAGTTGAAAATTTTCGCCTACTAAAGAATTTTTCAATGGATTTGGAGGAAGACCTCTCCTTAGTTATCGGGAAAAACAATACGGGAAAAACCTCAATCCTTTCCGTTCTTGACAAGTTCCTGAACGAAAAAAGTAAGTTTTCTTATGATGATTTTAATATTGATTTCAAAAACGAATTAGAAGTTCTTATAAAATCAGGGGCTATTCCCGAAGAATTTACACCTAAAGGCATCAAGCTAAAAATATTTGTTGAATACAACGAGAAAGATGATTTGTCAAATGTTAGTAGGGTTTTGATGGATTTAGACCCGGACAATAACAAAATTGTATTGGGATTTGAATATACAACAAGCTACACTGATTTTTTAAAAATCAAAACCGAATATGCAGCTTTTGAAGCGAATGAAAAGGCGAAAGTTGACGCAAAAAAGAAAAATAAACCCAGCGAGATTAAAGATTTTTTAAAGCAAGGATTGGACAACTACTTTCGTACTCACAAGATGTCTTTTGAGTATGACATGGTTACTAAAAAAGTCAATGATACTAACTTTATAGACCTCGAAAGTGAAGGTATTGCTATCAAAGATATAATTGGTTTCAAATACATTAGTGCAAGACGAGATGTAACCAATAAGGAGAAGGAAAATACCTTATCAAAACAAACATCCAGTCTTTATAAAAAGCAGGAGGATAACAGCGATAAAAATCTAGCTACTGAAAATTTTAAAGACCAGCTTTCTGAAACTGATAGTACATTAAGCGAAATATACAAAGACCTGTTCAGTGATGTAATTAAAAAAGTACAGGATTTCGGAGGAATAAAACTAAACGATACTGATATAGAAATAATTTCAACACTGCAACATCGGGAACTACTTGAAGGAAATACAACCGTAGTATATACCCATGACGACCATAAACTACCCGAACATTACAATGGTTTAGGTTACATGAACCTTATAAGTATGATTTTTGAAATTGAAATTCTTGTCCAAGATTTCAAAAGAGATAAAGACAAAAGGCCAGCAGACATTAATTTGCTAATTATAGAAGAACCGGAAGCCCATACTCATCCACAAATGCAGTATGTTTTTATAAAGAATATAAAGAAATTACTTGCCGAAGGCATTAAACGTGATGACGGAATAAAAAGACAGCTACAATATATCATTACAACCCATTCGTCCCACATTGTTGCAGATAGTGATTTTGATGATATTAAATACTTGAAATCGGAAAACAAAAATAATGTTGTCGCAAAGAACCTTTCCGATTTAAGAAAACAGTATGATGCCGACCCAAGCCAATATCAATTTCTAAAACAATATTTAACAATAAGCCGGGCTGAAATTTTCTTTGCTGATAAAGTCGTTTTGATTGAAGGTGATACGGAAAGAATATTGATACCAACCTTTATGCGAAAAGTTGATTTGGAAGAAGCTGCTCGCCTGACGGCAGAAGGTAAAGATGATACTTTTCTTCCGCTATTATCCCAAAATATATCAATAATTGAAGTGGGGGCGTATTCTCAAATCTTTGAAAAATTTATTGATTTTTTAGGTATTAAATCTTTGATATTAACGGATATTGATGCCATTAAAGTTATAAAACAAGATGAAAAAGGGCAAGATGTTTGGGGTGCTTGCCCCGTTAATGAGGGAACAAAAACAAGCAATTCTGCAATCAATCATTTTTTAAAAGAAGTTGCTTGGAATGATTTAAAAACACTGTCTGTTGGGAACAGAACAATCTTAATAGGAAGTTCTACAGTTTGTATTTGCTATCAACAAGAAGAGAATACCTATCATGCAAGAAGTTTTGAAGATGCTTTTATTCATTTAAATAGGGAATTTGTAAAAGGCAGTAAAGGAACCTTTCAAGGATTGAAAAATGCCTCCTATTTTGATGATGACACCAAAAGTCCTTATGAGTTGGCGGGTTCCTGTATCAAGAAGAAAACTCATTTTGCATTGGATATTTTATATCATAGTGACGAGAATTTTAGTAACTGGAATATTCCTGCATATATCAAAAATGGTTTATTATGGTTGAAGGAAGATTAGTTTTGGAACCCGAAGTACAGGAAATTTTTAAATCAATTGATAGTGGAAGAAATTTCCTTTTGAGTGGTGGAGCCGGGAGCGGCAAAACCTATTCACTGGTAAGTGTCATTCGTCAGGTAATTGTCGAACATCCAACAGCAAAAGTTGCCTGCATGACATACACCAATGCAGCTGTAAAGGAAATTGAAGAAAGAGTAAACCATAAGAACCTTAACGTATCTACAATTCACGACTTCTTATGGGATAATATAAAACACTTTCAAAAGGAGCTTAAAGAGGCTATCATTTCTTTGGCGAATAATGAAGAAGTTAGCAAGATTTCAATTGAGGATGTACATCCCATTCCCGATACCTATTTTGACCTTTTGCCTGATGGAATACAATACAAAGAATTTGTAAAGTTGCGTGAAGGGATAATTTCTCATGATGAATTACTTATTGTCGCCAATTTCCTGTTCGAGAAATATCCCAAGCTGAGTAGTATAGTAAAAGATAAATACAAATTCATTTTTATTGACGAGTATCAAGATACAAGCAAAGCTGTTGTAGATACCTTTCTTACTCATTTTAAGAAAAGTGAAAGGAAAAATATTATTGGTTTTTTTGGCGATGCGATGCAATCAATTTATGAAGATGGTATTGGGAATTTAGATGATTACAAGGGAAACGATGCCGATAGTGTAAATGAAATTCCCAAAAAGCAAAATAGAAGAAACCCTCAACTCGTAATTGATTTAGCAAATAAACTTAGAACTGACGGAATAACACAAGGACCTTCCACTGACCCTAAAGCACCTAATATGGTTGAAGGTATAGTAAAGCAAGGCACTGTGTTGTTTTTACATTCTACGGATGGAGATATTAGTAAGGTTGAAAAATTCCTGGAAGAAAATTATGGCTGGGATTTCAATAATGCAAAAGAAACAAAGGAATTGAACCTTACTCACAATCTAATAGCAGGCAAAGCTGGCTTTAGAACTTTAATGGATATTTATGATGATGACCCCATTATTGGTTTAAAATTTGAAATACTTGAAAAGATTAAATACAACAAGAAAAACAAAAAGCCGGAAATCGAAATCAATGACGATGATACTTTTGATGTTGTTGTAGATAAGTTTCAATTAAAAAACAGGCAGAAGCAACTAAAAAAGGATATTATTTTGGCCGACCCTTTAAAAGCAGAACTTTATAACCAATTAAAGGATAAGTCGTTTTCGGTAGTAAGAAAAATTTATTTGAATAAAGATGCTCTTATTGATGACAAAAAGCAAGACGAAAATGATGAGAATAAAAAAGGTTCAAAAAGGGATAATCTGATAAAGCACTTATTTAAAATTCAAACTAATATTTCACTGTACCAAAATAAAAGATATAACGAGTTTTTAAGAGCCACTGATTATCGTTTTAGGATAGTAAGCATAGCAAGTAAAAGGGCATTAAAAGAAAATATGGAAAGCCTTGTGGATGTTGGAGAAAAAACAATTGAAGACGTAATTAATGATGCTAATGAAAAAGGTATTTGTTTGATTGATGATAAACTAATTGACTTTAGGGATAAGAAAGAGTATTTGTACAATCGTGTAAAAGATGTCAAGTTTAGTGAATTTCAAAAACTATATGAATACTTAGAAGGGCAAACACCGTTTTCAACACAACATAAAACTAAAGGTGCTGAATTTAATAATGTTCTGGTGATACTAGATAACGGAGGATGGAACAATTACAATTTCGGAAATCTTTTTTTGGAAACAGGCTCGGCAAGTGTATTGGATAGAACTCAAAAGATATTTTATGTTTGTTGTACAAGGGCTAAGGAAAATTTAGCAGTTTTTTTTCATAACCCTGAACCGCAAGTAATAGCTAAAGCTAAAGTATGGTTTGGAGATGGTAATGTTATTGATATTGATAGATAAGGCCTACAGCTAACAAGGTATTGCCAAAAGCGGGGCTGAACGGCTTCGATTGAACTTAATTACTAAATACTGTGGTATTTCTATTAGGCGTCAGTGCTAAACTCCCCGCCTTCGGCAATACCCAAAACGTTATAAAAAATAAGTTTTTTTAGCGTGAGAATGTTCGTTATACAGGGGAAGAAACGCAACCCCCCCAACCAGTCCACACCGGTTGGGGGTTCTTCTTTTTTACAGACTTTGCAAATGCTCCAGCAATATGCCGTTGAACATCGCGGGCTGGTCGAGGTTCGAGAGGTGGCCTGCTTCGGGAATCAGTTCGAGCTTTGAGCCGGGAATCAAGGCGTGCATTCCGGCGGCGACTTCCGGTGTGGTGACGGTGTCCTCCATGCCGTTGATGATGAGCGCCGGGCAGGCGATTTCGGTCAGCAGCTCCGTCGAATCCTTCCGCTCGGCGATGGCTCGCATCGCTTCGCTGATCTCCTCCGGCGCTTGGCGGACGATGCTCTCCCGCGTTTTCTCGACGAGCGGCTGGTTCGAGGCGTAACTCTCCTTCGCGAAAAAGTTCGGCACCATCCTCGCGGCGGCCTCTTCCGATCCCTTCTCCATCACCGCATTTCTGAACTGCTGCCGCCCGGCCAGCACCTCCGGCGAATCGGCGTTGGCCCGCGTGTCGCAAAGCACCAGCGAATCGATCAGCTCCGGAAAGAGGCGGTAAAATGCCAGCGCCTGGTAGCCGCCCATCGAGAGGCCAGCGACGGTCGCGCTCGACCAGTCGAGCGCTTCGACGAGCCGGGCAAGGTCGCGGGCGTAATCCTCCATGCTCCATCCAGGGCGCGACGGCGAACTGTCGAAGCCATAGACGTACGGCGCGACGACCCGGTAGCCCGACTCGGCGAGCGGGGCGAGTTGCGGCTCCCACATCTGTGCCGAAACCGGGAAAGCGTGCAAAAGCAACACGTTACCGGCGTCTCCGCCCGCCGCTCCAGTAAAGGTCAGCATGGCTCAGTTCTCCTGCGCTTTGGACTGGCTGCCGCGAATGTCGCGGATGATGGTGTTGGCCTCGTCGAGAATCTTGCGGGCCTCGTCGCGAGCGCTGTCGATGATCTCCTGCGAGCGGCGCTTGGCCTCGTTGCTGTACGCCGTGTCGCTCTCCGACTCCTCGTACATCTCGGTAGCCCGGTCGATGGCTCGCTTGACCTTGCCGCTGATGATCATCTGGGTATCCTCGCCCTTGCGCGGAGCGAAAAGCAGTCCCATGATGGTGCCGACTGCCGCGCCGAGAACGGCTCCGAAAAACAGTCCCTTGTAGTATTTATCCTGATTTTCCATGATCGAAGGAGTTGGGTTGGAAAGTTTACCGTAAGAATATAACAAAAGGCAGGCGCTAAAAAGGTTCATCCCCATTGAATCGGGATTGGGCGGGGGAGGAATCTGTTCCCCGGCTTGAAAGCCGGGGCAATGTGAATGGAAGAGTGCTGAATGTCCGGAGGGTTAAAACCTTCCTGAATGCAAGAGACCGGTTTTTGCGCATCAGCCCCGCCCATCGTCCTTGCCCTCCTTTGTGTCCCTGCTGACCTTCTCGTTCTTTCCCCGGCCTGCAATTTTTACCCCCGCAAAATTTCCAGCACCTCCGCTTCGAGGCCGGAGAGCGTTTCGATCAGGTCGGGGCGGCAGAGCACACGGAATTTTTTTGTGTAGCGCTCGAAGGAGAGGATGAAGTCCGAGCCGAACACCGATTCGCGGAAATCGTCGAAGCGGATGTAGCCGTTCGCGTCGGTTGGTTGGGCCATGTGGCGATGCTCGCTCTTGGTCGGCCAGACGCGCAGTTCGCGGAAGTCGTCGTAGTCGAACACATCCTTCGAGGCGGGCGCGTCGATGAGCACCTCGTGGCCAGCGAGCCGTTTGCCGGTTTTTCTGCCGACGAGATCGCAGATTTCCAGCTCCTTCTCCTTGCGGCGGCAGTGGTCGGCGCTGTAGGCGAACCAGACCGGATCGATCTCCATCTCCGGGCCGGAGTAGGGGCGGATGGTCATGGCCCGTTTATAGACGCGGCGCTCCAGAATCGCGTCGAGCAGCTCCGCCGCCGGAAGGCCGAGGTGGCGGATCAAGCGTTCGAGTTCGTAGAGCACCCGGTCGTCGGAGTTGAAGTAGAACAGCTCGCGCAGGGCAGCGGCTGGCAGGCGGCCATCGTCGGCGACCTCCTGCAAGAGTCGGCGCAGCATCGCCGCGAAGGTGCGGCTGGTGTGGTGCCAATAGACGTTGCGCATCATCATGTACTTGGCGAAAAGCAGGCTTTCGAGCGGCGCGATCCCTTTTTCGGTGATCGCCAGCCGCCGCCGCTCCGGGTCGGGCACGAACGACTCGATGAGCCGCTCGATGTCGATGCTGCCGTAAGGAATATTGCAGTGGTGCGCGTCGCGCATGAGGTAGTCCATCTTGTCGGGATCGAGCGTACCGCTCACCAGCTTGCCGAGCGGGTGCGCCGTCTTGCCCGCGATGATCTCCGTCACGACGCCCGGATCGACCCGCCAGTCGTCGTGCAGAATCGCGGCGATGGAGGGCGAGCCGTGATGCTCCTCGTTCAGGAACTGGCCGGTGAGCGATTCGTGGTGCGCGAACACTGCCGAACGGTCGCCCGCCGGGGTGATCTCCTCCAGTACATGCGCGTGGGGATAGTGGCCGATGTCGTGCAACAGGCAGGTTGCCAGCAACGTGCGGCAGGTCTCGTCGTCGAACTGCAAGCGTTCGCTTTGCAATTCAAGCGCCAGCGGATTGCTCACCATGCGCTGCAAGATCATTTTCATCAAATGATAAACCCCGATCGAGTGCTCGAAGCGGGTATGGTTCGCGCCGGGATAGACCTGCTGGGCGAACGAAAGCTGGCGGATGCCTTTGAGGCGCAGGAACGACGGATGGGCGAGAATTTTTTTGAGCGGCGCGCTCAGCGGAATGTGGCCCCAGATGGGGATGCGGATGAAGCCGCCTTCGGAGCGGAACAGGAAGGGCTCGGCGATCATGAGAATTCGTTTGTTTTCGATGGTTTTCAAGATACGCAGCGAATTTCCTGCGGAGAAAAGAGGGTCAAAAAAAAACCGCAGTTTTGTTGCTGCGGCTTTTTTTTGCTTTTGGAAGCGGCGGGTCAGTACCTCGGACGGGAAGCCGGACGCTCTTCGCGCGGTCTGGCTTCGTTCACGCTGATTTTTCTGCCATTCAGCTCGGTTTGGTTCAGGCTCGAGATAGCCTCGGTGGCTTCTGCGTCATTAGGCATTTCAACGAATCCGAATCCTTTTGAACGGCCAGTGAATTTATCCGTGATAACATTCGATTTGGATACCGTTCCAAATTCACCAAATGCGTTGTTCAAGTCCGCTTCAGTGACGCCGTAGTCAAGATTCCCAATGTAAATATTCATATTTATTTAATGAATAAGTGCTTTTATAGAAAAAGATTAGCTGCCAAATAATCAAAAGCACAAATCACTTGAAAGCATTTAGACCAACCATTGGTCTGACCGATAATTTACTTCTTATTGTTCAATCATACAAGCCCAAGTGATCTCCCGATTGCCGGGAATGCGGATGCCGGGATCAACGAGCTTCAGCCGTTATCCAGATGGATGAATGGATGTCACGGTCATTACTCCGGCAAAAAACATTCGCAATCGCCGTCGCCGGGAAGGATTTCACTAAAGCCTTTATTTATTATGCCTTATCCATAAATCCTGTCCGGAAAGCTTTTGGGATGGGGCAATTATTTGAGGGTTATAATCGCCGAAGCAGTAGTAAGAGGTCGAGCGGCGGCAGCGATCCTTTTTTCCTGGTGAACCTGAGGGGAGCTTTGAGGCTCCGGCGGCGTCCGGAAATTCAGGAAAGCGCAAAAAAAAGATGTTGATCGGGCCATGAGGCTGTCTCAAAAAGAAGAGAGAGGAACGATTTTTTTAAGATGCCAACAACGTCGAGCGAAGAGTCCGGAAAAGCCACGTAAAAGCATTTCCGATCAGTCAAATATCGTGCCGCGCGAAAAAAACGGATTTTCTCCTGACCGTGGCCGGGGCGGAATGACTCATAGAGGAACAAACGATTATCCTCAAAATAACGGTATCCCGGATAGTCTTTTGAGGCCACCTCGCGTGTGTCGCAGGGTTAGAGTGTGAAGAAAAGCGGGCACTCTTTTTGCAACAAGGCGTTGAAGCTCAGCGTTTCAGCCATTATGGCTCCCTCCCGCCACCATCGGTCTGAAATCCGGCCTTGCCAACCGGCTCGCTCAGTACCGGTCGAGCGTGAACTTTTCGCCGAGGTACATCTTGCGGGCCTCGGCGTTTTCGGCGATCTCTGCGGGTGTGCCCTGCATGAAGATGCTGCCGTCGAAGAGCAGGTAGGCGTGGTTGGTAATCGAGAGCGTTTCGTGGACGTTGTGGTCGGTGATGAGTACGCCGATGTTGCGCTGCACGAGGCCCTCGACGATCTGCTGGATGTCCTCCACGGCGATGGGATCGACGCCCGCGAAGGGTTCGTCGAGCAGAATGAAACGCGGGTCGAGCGCCAGGGCGCGGGCGATCTCCGTGCGGCGGCGCTCGCCGCCCGACAGCGAATAGCCCATGCTTTTGCGGATGTGCGAGATGCTGAGGTCTTCGAGCATCTGGTCGGTCTTTTCCAGCCGCTCGGCTTTGGAGAGCGAGGTGAATTCGAGTACGCCGAGGATGTTCTCCTCGACGGTCAGCTTCCGGAACACCGACGCCTCCTGCGGCAGGTAGCCGATCCCTTTGCGCGCCCGCTTGTACATTGGCAGGTCGGTGATCTGTTCCTGGTCGAGCAGCACCTGGCCCGCGTCGGGTTTGACCAGCCCCACGATCATGTAAAACGTGGTGGTTTTGCCCGCGCCGTTCGGGCCGAGCAGGCCCACGATTTCGCCCTGCCTGACCTGGAGGGTCGAGCTTTTGACCACCTCGCGCTTGTTGTAAATCTTCTTCAGATTGGTACAGCTCAGTATCGAACCCATGGTATGCACATCAAGATTTTATTCGTCTGACCATCGTTGCCGAAGCCTTTTTCAGGGGCGCCCGGCTCGCCAAATATAACGATCATCTTGCTCATTTTGATCTGGCGAACTATTCCGCGCTATCGCCGGGACATACCGGGCAAACGCAAAGAGCAGATGAGCCGTCCGTTAGTCAGACAGCACTTTTATTTTGCTGGCTTCGAGGTAACCGGTTTGGCCACTGGCCGTTTTGACCTTCCACCACGCTTCGCTCTTTTGGTTATAGGTGGAGAATTTTTCGTTGCTGTTGATTTTCGCGACAATTTTGCTGGATGATGACTTTGCGCTGTGAACGTATGCGAATCCATGAGGATCGTCGAGAACAGCGCTCAGATTGAACGCAACGAGCGTTGTCAGCAATTGGGGCCGGATGGTGAGCCGGTCATCGGCGATCCTCAGTGGCGGTATCAGTGGCCTGACGGTGTTATGTGACGGCTCATCCGGCTGGGTGGCTGGCGGCGTTGTCGTTCCGGCGCCCGGCTGTTGCGGCGTCGCTGCGGTGGTGTCTGGTGGCGGGTCAGCCTGTTGACCTGCCGGTGGGTCGGGGTTGACAGGCGGCAGGTCGGGCTTGTTGTTGAGCGTTACCAGAAGCGTGGCGACGGCGGTGATTACAGCGGCAATTCCGGTCAGAATACCGGGCAGTGATGTCAAAAAATGTTTGTTGTCCTCTGCCATGATAAGGTTATTTCTGATTGATTGACAGCCGGGTCGAGGGGTGGTAAAGATTTTCTCTTTCCCTGATATCACTCTTTTCCGGTTTTATCGAAAACTCAAAGCAGCGCGAGTCGCCATCGATTTGCCCATCATTTTTCACGCCTCGCTTTCAAGTCGGGCCAAAAAGCGGTAACGTCAAATTTGAATTTGCATCGTCGAAAATCTCAACTATCTGTCGTTATGAAAAAGGTCATGGCATACCGGGGAGCGCACCCGGAGATTCACGAGTCCGTATTTCTGGCTGAAGGTTCTTACGTCATTGGCGACGTCAAGATTGGCGCGCATTCGAGCGTCTGGTTCAACGCCGTGGTCAGGGGCGATGTGTGCCCGATTACCATCGGCGAAAAAACCAGCGTACAGGACAACGCGACGCTGCACGTGACGCACGACACCGGCCCGCTCGTGATCGGCAGCAACGTCACCATCGGTCACGCCGCCACGCTGCACGCCTGCACGGTCGAAGATAACGTGCTCATCGGCATGAGCGCCACGCTGCTCGACCACTGCGTCGTTGAACCCTGGTCGATTGTGGCCGCCGGATCGCTGGTGAAGCAGGGCTTCCGCGTGCCGACGGGAATGCTTGTCGCCGGAGTTCCGGCCAAGGTGATTCGCCCGATTACCGAAGAGGAGCGCCGGAACATCGCCGAGTCGCCGGAAAACTACGTGCGCTACGTGCAGCATTACCGCGAAGAGGGCTACGAGGGAAGGTAACATCTGTACTTATGCGACCGATCAGTCGGATCGCGCGGGTTGGCGCTGCTTTTGAGTGCCCCTGGTAAAGCCCGTTACGTTTTTCTGCAATCATTTCGCTACATTACAAATCATTTTTCAATCGAACTTTCACCAGCTTTCTCATGGCGCAAAAAGAGGTAATCATCATCGGCGGCGGCATCAGCGGACTCAGCATGGCATTCTACTGTTCGCAGGCCGGCATGAAAACCACGCTGATCGAAAAGGAGACGGCCGTCGGCGGTTCGTTCTCCTCTCCGCAGTTTTCGAACAACGGCAACAAATTCTGGCTGGAGATGGGCGCGCACACCTGCTACAGCTCCTACCAGAACCTGCTTGGCATCGTCGAGGCTTGCGGGATCATGGATACGCTCATTCCCCGCGCCAAAGTTCCCTTCACGCTGCTCAAGAACGGCAAGGTGTCGTCGATCATGTCCGGCCTCAATATTTTCGAACTGCTCCGTCACGTTCCGAGTATCTTTTCCCTCAAGAAGGAGAATATGTCGGTGCGCTCGTACTACTCGAAAATCGTTGGCGAGAACAACTACCGCAACACGGTGAGCCACTTCTTCAATGCGGTGCCGTCGCAGCCGACCGACGATTTCCCCGCCGACATGATGTTCAAGAGCCGCGAGAAGCGCAAGGATGTGCTCAAGAACTACACCTTCAAGACAGGCTTGCAGGGCGTTGCCCGCGCCATTGCCGACCAGAAGGGGATCGAGGTTCGCGCCGGTTCGCCCGCGCAGTCGGTGGCGCACTCCGGCGGCAGGTATGTCGTCAAAACCGCCGATGGCCAGGAGTTTTCCGGTGACGCGCTCGTCATCGCGCTTCCTTCGGCTCCGGCGGCGCGACTGGTGCACGACATCAATCCGGGGCTTGCCGACCACTTCACCAAACTCCGGTATGCCGATGTCGATTCGGTTGGCGTGGTGGTGAAGAAGAGCGACGTGTCGCTCAAGCCGGTGGCGGCGATCATTTCGCCGAACGACAACTTTTTCTCGATGGTGTCGCGCGACACCGTGCCGGACGAGCATTTCCGCGGTTTCGCCTTCCACTTCCGCCCCGGCCTCGACGAGAGCGCCAAAGTGAAGCGCATCACCGAAGTGCTCGGCATCACCCGCTCGAAGATTCAGCACGCGGTCAACAAAAAGAATGTGGTGCCGTCGTTGCGCCTCGGCCACAAGGAGTGGGCCGACAAGACCGATCAACTCCTCGGCAACGTGCGCAACCTCTACATGACCGGCAACTACTACGGCGGCATGGCCATCGAGGATTGCGTCAGCCGCTCCCGCGAAGAGTTCGACCGCATGAAGATTTCGCGCTGAATGAATGCGACAGCAACGATTGCCGGTACACTTGAGTCACTCTTCGGAGTCTGGCTCGGCCCGATTCTGTTTGCTTTCTTTGCTGTCGTTCTCTCTCTCGGAGCCAACACCCTCTTTAAAAGAAGCATAGCGTTTTTCCGCAAGCAGGGAGTCGCCGACGCGCTTCCGTTCGAGCGTCTCTACTGGCCGTTCAGGCTGATTGTCGTGCTTGCCGGTCTGGCCGTGTTTCTCGATTACGCCCAGTTGCCCGACGCCGCTGTGCGGCTGCTGAAGCATCTGTTCCTGATCCTCTCGATTGTCACCGCAGCGTGGTTCATCATGCGGACGCTCGCCGTGCTCGAACAGTTCGTTCTGACGCATTACCGGTCGCGGAGCAAGCAGAGCGAAATTGCTGCCAAAAAGGTGGCCACCAACATCAATCTGGCCCGCAAGATCGTCAACGCGCTCATCATCGTGCTGGCCGTGTCGGGCGTGCTGATGACCTTCGACACGGTTCGGCAGGTCGGCCTGAGCATCCTCGCCTCCGCCGGTATTGCGGGCGTCATCCTCGGTTTCGCCGCGCAGAAAAGCCTCGGCACCCTCGTCGCGGGCATCCAGATCGCCATCGCCCAGCCCATCAGTATCGACGATGTGGTGATTGTCGAGGGCGAGTGGGGGCGCATCGAAGAGATTACGCTGACCTACGTCGTGGTGCTGATCTGGGACCAGCGCCGGATGATCGTGCCCATCACCTGGTTTCTCGACAAGCCGTTCCAGAACTGGACGCGCAGCTCCACCGAGCTGCTCGGCACGGTGTTCCTCTATGTTGACTACGCCATTCCGGTCGAAACGCTCCGCCAGAAGCTCGAAGCCATCGTCGCCTCCACGCCCCTCTGGGACAAGCGCGTCGTGCGGCTCCAGGTCACCAAAGCCACCGACAAAACCGTCGAACTCCGCGCCCTCATGAGCGCGGCTAACTCCTCCGACCTTTGGGAGCTTCGCTGCCTGGTGCGTGAGCGCCTCATCGACTTCATCCGCATCAACTACCCCGGCGGCCTGCCCAAAGTGCGCATGGAGTTCGAAGGCGGAGCCCCCAGCGTCGCCGCCGCCGCTTCTTCTGCCGTTGAGGAGTAGGGTTGGGGAATGACTGAGAATATTTGATTCTGATAGGTCGAGGCGAGGTGGCTTTCTGTTTTTTGCTGCTCAACAGAGCATCGGTTCTAAAAAATACCCCTACAATCATGAAGAAAAAACGCTTGTTTCTTTCGTCACTCAGCGCTGTTCTGCTTGGCGTGTTTTTTTGTTTTAATGCAGGCTGTGCTCAAGACAGCGCAAAAAGTTTGTCGGACATACAGCATAAGGCTGAACAGGGTAATCCTGTGTTCCAATACAATCGCGGGGTGATGTATGCTTTGGGCAAGGGTGTAAAACAGAGCTACCCTGAAGCCGTCAAATGGTTTCGCCTTGCTGCCAGGCAGGGATATGCACCCGCGCAATACGATCTCGGCGTATCCTATGCCAAAGGGTTTGGTATTGAACGCAATGAGGCCGAAGCCGTCAAATGGTTTCGCCTTGCTGCTGAGCAAGGATATGCACCAGCGCAAGATGCTCTCGGTGTATCCTATACCAAAGGGCGGGGGGTAGAGCAAAATGATGCCGAAGCGGTGAAATGGTGGCAGCTTGCTGCCGGGCAGGGGTATTCGGCTGCGCAATACAATCTGGGATTGATGTATGCCTCTGGCAAAGGTGTGGAACAGGATTATGTCAAAGCGGTCAAGTGGTGGCGGTTGGCTGCCGAGCAAGGTGATGCAGAAGCTCAATTCAATGTTGGAACGGCTTATTTAAACGGCCAGAGTGTCGAAAAAAGTGATGCCACTGCGTTACAATGGTGGCGTTTGTCTGCACAGAAACGGTACCCACCAGCTCAATATTATATCGGAACCATGTATGCGAGTGGACGGGGCGTTGCGCGAAGCGAGACCGAAGCGGCACAGTGGTTTCAACTTTCGGCGGAACAAGGCTATGCATTGGCGCAATCCGCTCTTGGAGAAATGTATGCTAAAGGTCAAGGTGTTACGCAGGATGTTTCAGAGTCGAAAAAATGGTTTCAATTAGCCGCGCAACAAGGCTTTGTTCAGGCCCAGTGTTTACTTGGGTCAATGTTATACACGCAGGGCAATGGTCAATATGCCGAAGCATTAAGGCTGTTTCGACTTGCTGCTGAGCAGGGGAGCGCATTTGCTCAGTACAGTGTAGGTGTTATGTATAATAAAGGTCGGGGAGTCAAGCAAAGCAGTGCTGAAGCGGTCAAGTGGTGGCGACTTGCGGCCGGACAGAGAGACGTGAAGTCTTTTCAGGGGCAAATCGAATGCTGGGATGGTGAATCTCAGCTAAAGCTTGACAGATTTGGTTTTGCAGAGGCGCAATATAACCTCGGAGTGATGTATGCAAATGGTGACGGTATAGAACAGAATGAAGTAGAGGCGCTGAAATGGTGGCAGCTCGCGGCAGAGTACGGGCACAAGCTTGCCCAGTTCAATGTTGCTATGTCTTTAGGCCACCTCGAAAAAGAGGGATTTGAAATATTCTTCTGACCAGCGACATCGAAACAAGGCAATATTGCCCGCAAAAGCAGTGGTTCATTGATATT
>NZ_SDGU01000030.1 GCF_004118635.1 Chlorobaculum sp. 24CR
AGTCAAGGTCGAGAAATTGAGTATAAAAAGTTGCATTCACAGCAGCTCCAACTCTTCTAAATACCTCGAAGCTCTGCTTCGAGGATCCTTTATTCCCCCTCCGTTTCACACCTTTCCCAGCGCTTCCGCCAGCATCTCATACCCGTTATTTCCCTGTTCCAGTCTTACGCTTTCACCGAGGTGGTCAGGTGCAACGTAAGTTAATAAGCGAACTTGCTTATGGTTGTTCGACGCTTTGCAGGGCGGTGCGGATGGTCTGGAACGGCAGGATGAGGGAGAGCGGCTTGTCGGGAAGTGGCAAGGCTCCGTAGCTGGCGTACCATTCGGCGACGCGCGGGTTTTTGGCGTCGATCAGCAGGCCGATGCCGCCGACATGGTTTGCGGCTTGCAGGCATCTTCTGCCTGCGGAAAGCAGTAGCTGGCCGCCAAACCCCTGTTTCTGGACGGATCGATCCACGGCAAGTTTGCAGAGCCTGAACATCGGTACGGCATGGTGAGCCAGGCCGCGTTTGATGATTTCGGGAGTCTGGGCGTAAGCTACCGTGGCGATGCTCAGGCTGTAGTATCCGAAAATGCGCTGTTCGCCGTTGTCGCTGATGGCCAGAAAGGTTCTGGCTGTTCCCTTGCTGTGACTTTGTCTGGCGTAGCGGCGCAGGAATTCGTTGAGCTGTTTGTCGCCGCAGTCGAACGCCGTACGATGATGATGACTGGCGATAGCCTCTTCATGCCACGATTTTATGGTCATTTCTGTTGAGGCAGGGCGGCGGCGGCAGCCAGAAGCTTGTCGTTCGGTGCGGGCGGATTTTCAAGAAGGTCAAGCAGGAGGGCCGTTTCCCGCTCGGTGAGAGCGAAGCGTTCGTGCTGTTCGATAACCGTTCGGGCAGCCGATACCGATGCACTGGTGACAAATTCGGTCAGGTCGGTGGACTGGATGGATGCGGCCTGCATCAGGAGTTCTTTTTGCGAGGCGTCGATCCGTATCGACAGGCGCTGATTGCTTGTGACGGTCGTTCGAGGCATACGGGATGTAGCGTTCTGTGTGCAATGAATCTGTACAAAAAACAAAATACGAGTTTTGGCGACATCTGCAAACAACAGTGAGATTCTGGCGTGCAAGTCAGGGTGCTGCCCGAAGTTGACCCGCGCCGGATTCATCGTCGCTCCAGCGCTTCAACCAGCATCTCATACCCGATCTTTTCCTGTTCCAATCTTACTCCGTCGTCTAACCGGTTTTCGCGTAAATCGTCATAAAGCGATTGCTCGGCTTCCGTCAGTCTCGTCAGCTCGGCGGTTTCGGGGTTTGGTTCGGTTTGCCAGTGGTTGCGGTGGGCGAGGAGGGTTGCTCGATCCATGAGGAGCGAGGTGGCGTGGGGGAAGTGTTCGCGGAACTGGTTGAGGATGGCGAAGCCATGCGTGTCGATGTCGCCCCAGTAGTGGAGTTTGCGGGTTTGGAGCCAGTCGATGCGGGCGAGGTTCCGGAAGCCGTAGCCTGCGCCGAAGATCACCATCGCTCGCGGCACTGGCGGAAAGGCGAGGAAGTTGATTTCGTTTTCGGTGATGAAGACCGTTTCAACCGGCAGGTCGAGCCGCGCGAAGTCGGCCTGCGTGAGGGTGATGTCGTTCTCGCCACCGCCGGGCAGAAGCGTCAGCGCGGGGTCGAGGAGGCGGAAGCGGACGCGGAGCGGTTTGTCGCGGAAGCCGTAGCGCTGGCAGAAGCTGGCGCTGCCGGTGGCGGTTGCGTCGATCGTTTCAGGCGGCAGGGCGAGGTCGAAGAGTTCGGAGAGTGTGCCGCGGTGCGCTTCGATGAACTTGGTGTGGATGCCGGCGAGGTCGATTTGCCGCAAGTAGATGCCGGGGCGCGGATGGTTCCGCAGCCACTCGACGAGGCGCAGTATGTTTGGCCACGATTCGGCAAGTTCGAGGGCGCGGAGGGGACGGCGGGCAAGCCAGGGGAGCAGCGCGGGTTCGCGCTTGCGGGTCAGCTCGATCATGCTGGCGAACTTTTCGGCGTCTCGGCGCTTGCCGATGAGCGCGAGAGCGTCGTCCATCGAGTCGATCCAGAGTTCCGACGGGATGTCGTTGCCGCCGAGAACGCGGTGGTTGACGGTGCGCCAAGCGATGCGGTATGGCCCGGCGGCGGCGGTGAGTTGCGTGATCCAGTCGCGCACCTCAGTGAAGTGGTCGCTGAGCTGGCGTGAATTCGGCCCTTTGAGCAAGAGGCGCAGCGGGAAGAGTGTTTCGCCCGTCACCATCGCCGAGAGCAGCGTGCCCCGGTTCCAGAGTCTCTGGACCTGCGCCCGGATGTCGGCGGGGGTCGTCCAGCCCGTTGCCGCCCGCTTCATTGCTGCATCTTCTTCTTTTCTTCGCGGTACTCTTCGATGGAGAGGTTGCGCAAAACGGAGGCGCGGCCATCCTGGTTGTGCACGAATCCGACGCTCGAAACGAAGGGTTCGATGATGTGGATTTTCTGCAGCGGCGTGACGATGAGCAGTTGCAGGTTGAGCTGGGCGAAGAGTTGCAGGCCGTAGTGGGCCGACTCGTCGGAGCCGCGTCCGAAGGCTTCGTCGATCACCACGAAGCGGAAGGAGCGCGAGCGCACCGCCCCCCATTCGAGGCCGAACTGGTAGGCGAGGCTGGCGGCGAGCACGGTGTAGGCGAGCTTCTCTTTCTGCCCGCCCGATTTGCCGCCGGAGTCGGCGTAGTGCTCGTGCTCGGCGTCGTCCTCCCGCCACCGTTCGCTGGCCGCGAAGACGAACCAGTTGCGCACGTCGGTCACCTTGGCGGTCCAGCGGCGGTCGAGGTCGGCCAGGTTGTCGCGGCCCCGGAAGCGGTCGATGATGCGGCGCACCTGGAGGAATTTGGCTTCGGAGTACTGGGTGCTCTCCGATCCAGTCAGCGTCCCTTCGGTGCAGCTCCTCAGCTCCGCCTGGAACTCGCGGATGTCGGCGTCGGGGCTTGTCTGCGCTTCGAGGGTGATGTAGCGTCCGGGGTTGTAGTCGATCTGCGTGAGCGACTGGTTGATGCGCCCGATGCGCTCTTTGATTTCTTCGCGTTCGCGGGCGAGCTGCGACTGGAAGTTGGCCACTTCGCGGATGGTGTTTTCGTTGAGCAGCTCCTTGAAGCGCCCTTCGAAGCGCGGCAGGTCGTCGGCCTGGAGCTGGTCGAGCATCGAGCGGTATTCGCCGGAGGAGGCGAGGTTGACATCGATTTCGCGGGTTTCGAGCGGCCACTGCTCGTTGTATTCGGTCATCGCGCGGATGATCTTTTCGTTCAGGCGCGAGAGCTTTTTCTCTTCGGCGTCGATCTTCGATTGCAGCCAGTCGCGCATGTCGCGCTCGCGGTTGTCGCACGATTCGACGGTGAGCGCTTTCTGCTCCGGCATCTCCGCGTGGAGCGCTTCAATGCGTCCGAATCGGGCAGTGACTCCCGGCCCGGCTTCGTCCAGCGCGGCCTGCGCTTCCGATTCGAGCTCGCGGGCGTCGCTGATCTTCTGCTCGGTTTTCGAGCGTTTGCTTTTGCGCTCGTCGAGGAGGCGCTCGGTTTCACGCAATTTCGCCTCGACCTCTTCGAGCTGCGCGGTGAGGGTGCGGAGCAGGTCGGAGGCCGCTTCGAGTTCACGCTTTTCGGCTTCGAGCCGGGCGATGGCGACGGCGACCGGTTGCCAGTCGAGGTCGTGGAAGTCGGGATATTCGTCGAGGCGCGACAGAATTGTTAGTCGCTCCCGGAGGTTGGCCTGCTCCTGTTGCAGCGCCGTCATCCGTCGCTTCAGCTCGCCGAGTTCATCGCTTTTCCGACGGGCGTTCTCTTCGAGCGCGGTGATCTTGGCGACGTTTGTCCAGCCGAGCACGTAGCGGCTGCGGTCGTCGATGCGGTGGCGGTCATCCTTTTCGTGGCGCTCGCCGGGCATTTTGATCTGTCCGGCCACGGTGATCGCTTTTTTCTCGCGACGGAACTCTTCCTGACTCGTGCAGCAGACCACGTCGAAGCGGTTGCCGATCTCCCGTTCGAGCCAGTCGAAGTGGGGAGAGTCCTCCTTGATCTTGAGCTTGCGCGGCAGGGCGGCGGGGTTGTCGGCCAAGGCGTCGCGGCGAACCGACGGACGCACCCGGAAATAGACGAGGTGTCCCTTGAGGTGGGTGCGGTCAACCCATTCGGCCACCGGCGCGTAATAGCGGTCGGGCACGAGCAGCGAGAGGGCGAAGTTGCGCAGCAGCCGCTCGATGGCTCCCTCCCACGCGGCCTCGCTTTCGCGTACCTGGAGCAGCTCGCCCGCGAAGGGCATGTCGCCCTCGTCGATGCCGAGCGCCCGGCAGAGGCTGCGGCGCATGGCGATCTGCCGGTCGTCGATGTTGTTTTTCCGCGATTTCAGACTCTCGATCTCGGCCAGCAGTTCGCGCTCCTCCTGCTCTTCGCGGGCGAGGGTGACGCCAAGTTCGTTCAGGTTGTTCTGGAGATCGGCCTCGCGCTCCTCGGCCTCTTCGCGCATCTGTTCGTGCCCGGTTCGCTGGCGGAGAAAGCCGTCTGCGGTCGATGCGGGGGTTTCGTCGAGTTGACTGACCAGCTCCGCGTATCGGGCGGCTTTGTGCTTTTTCCGGTCGAGTTCCTGCTGCTTCGTGCGGATTTCCGAAGCGATGCTTTCGATGCGGTCGCCGCCGTTTTCGGCGATGGTTCGACGAAGTTGGCGCTCCCGCTCCTGCTCTTCGCTGCGCTCTTCTTCGAGCCGCTCGACGGCATTGTCTTGTCGCAGAAGTTCCTCTTCGAGCGAGGCGAGCCGGTGGTGAAGCAGGCCGAGCTTGAGGGAGGCGAACCAGGGGCGCAGGGCGTCGCGGCAGCTCCGCAGCTCTTCGGTGGAGGCGGAGAGCTCTTCGTGGCGGTCGCAATCCTCGACGAGCGGGGCGAGCATTTCGATCTGGCGCTTGGCTTTGAGCACCGCTTCGTGGGCGCGGTTGAGGTCCTCGAAGTGGCCGACGAGGGCGGCGATGCGCGGCTCGACGTCGAAAGCTTCGAGCATGTGGCTGCGCACGAAGTCGGTGAGGTTGCCAACCGACTTGAGCGAGACGGTCTGAAGGAACAGGTCGAGCGCCTGTTCGTTGTCGATGCCGAAGCGGCGGCGGAACCACGCGCCGTAGGGCGGGAAGCTGTCGAACAGCTCGACGTTATCTGTTCGCAACCGTTTGCGCAGGGCGGTGATCTCCGTGCCGAAGCCGGAGAAGTCGGTGGCGATGGAGAGGTCGCGCTCGGCGGCGGCCAGGAGGCGGGCGGGCTGTCCGGCGGGATCCTTCATCCAGAACACCTGGGCGAGCGTCACGGTCTTGCCGTACCCTTCGTTGTGGAAGACGCCGAGAATCACCGAGTATGCGTTGTCGCCACGCAGGGCGACCGGTTTTGCGCCGCCGCCAAGCGACTCCTGTCGCTCCGACTTGTAGTAGCCGAGCACGTAAGAGCGGAGCGAGCGCTCGCGGCTGTCGGCTCCGGCGGCCTTGTTGTAGGAGATGCGCTGGCTCGGCGCGACGAGCGTGGTGACGGCATCGACCAGCGTCGATTTGCCGGAGCCGATGTCGCCGGTCAAGAGGCCGTTGCGCCCGTCGAGACGGAGCGTCCAGACGCGCCCGTCGAAGGTGCCCCAGTTGAACACTTCGAGCCGCTGGAGCCGGAACCCGGCGAGGCGGTCGTCGGAGATGAATCCGAATTCAAGCGCTTCAGCCATTTTCTTCCTCCGTCGATTGCGTGGCGAGCTGGCGGTACTCGTCGAGGCGACGGTCGAAGTCGGCCAGCCACTGCGCATCGATGAACGCCTTGATGATGCGTCGCACCTCGATCATCTGCTTTTCGCCACGCAGCCGCCGGATGAAGCCGAGGTCGGCGATTTTGTTCAGGGTGGCGTCAACCTGGTCGATGAGCCTGGCTTCGTTGCTTCCGGCGGGTAGGAAGATGCGGATCAGCTCCGCCACCTCGTCGCGCGACAGGATCAGCCGCGTTTCGCCGCCGCTTGCGTCAGCTTCGGCGAGCTTCTTGCGCAACAGCGCCAGCAAGAGGCTGACCGGCCAGGAGAGCTGGCGTCGGGCCACCAGACGCGGCATGGCCTCGCCCTTCCCCTCGTCTTCTGCCGGGCGGGAGCGCAGGAAAGCGTACCCTTCAGCTTCGTCGAGCGTCAGTTCGAGGCCGATCACGGCCACGTAGTCGCGTACGCCCGCTTGCAGGTTCAAAAGGCTGTTCCAGAGCGCGGGGTTCTCTTCATGGTAAAGCACCCCTTTGAGCAGGGCGACCAGAAGTTGGGACAGATCCTGCGGCGCGGTTGCCGGATGCGAGGTTTCGGTGTCGGTCGGGTTCATCAAAGTGTTCTGAAAAAATGATCGTGCATCGGCCAGTATAGTATCAATTGGTCAAAGGTGAAAATGTCGTGAAGCCGGGAAACCGGGGCAGCCACAGGGGGACTGCCCCTACAAGCCAGAAATACCTGTTAATTTTCTTTCGTAGGGGCAACCCCCCGTGGTTGCCCGGCATTGCCGTCAGCAATTCTTTCCTCCTCACTCCTTCCGCACAAAAATAATCCTCGGCAGCGTTGCCTGCCGCTTCACGCCGTTTTCTGCCTCCCATTCGATCCGCTCTTTCGTCTCTTCATCGACCGCCGTGTGGGGCCACTCTCCGGCGATCTGGAGGTAGGTGACCAGTTCGGCCAGACCGTGGCGCAACGGGTGGCGGGCGATCACTTCGCCGAGGGCGATCTGGCTGCGCTCCTGCAACGCTTTGCGAATGTGGCTCGTCAGCTCGGCGCGATCGACAATTACCTGGGCATAGAGCGCGGCAGTGTCGATTTCAGCGTCCCCTTCGTCGAGCGCAATGCCCTCCAGCACCGGCTTGAAGGGCGGGCGGTAGAGCGGCCTTTCGAGCGGCAGTTCGATCGAGGCGGAGGCGTCGTCGAGCGGCATGAAGTTGCCCGACGGCGGCGAGTGTCGCAGGGCGAGCGCCTTGCTTTCGATCTCGTGCAGGATGTCCATGATGCGGCGGTTTTCGAGCCAGGCTTTGTCGTCGAGGAACTTGCGCAACTGGCCGGAGAGGCGCGCCACGGTGCGCTGCGTGTGTTCGCCCGCTTCGAGCCAGTCGTAGTGCACCCGCCTCAGTCGCGGTTCGGGCTGCATTTCGACCACCGGCGGCAGATCGAGTATTTCGTCGAGCAGAAGGGTTAGTTCCTCCTGTCGTGATGGCGACATCAGGAAGTCCCAGAAGGCGCGGAAGCTCCGGCCCTGATCGGAATCGGCGATGGCGTCGCGCTGGCCCATGATCTCCTCCAGCAGCTCGCCCTTGCCCCCCTCCCAGAGCGCGATGCGCTCGCGCACCCGCCGGTCGAGGGTGCGGAAATTGTGCTCCACCTCGCGGAAGTCGGTGAGCAGTTCGCGCGCCAGTTGGAGGAACTGCTGGAAACGATCCTTGAGCGCCGTGTCATCGAGCATCGAGATTTCACCGGCCCGGATTCGGGCGACCTCTGCATCGATCTCCTCCCGCCGTCGGTTCAGCTCCGCAATGCGCATCTCAGGGTCGGCCTGGCTGCCGGTGCTCATCTGGCGCAACAGCTCGAACAGGGTCAACAGGCGCGACTCCGTACCGACGAACGCCCGCTCCGAAAGGCTCTGTAGCCACGCCAGCGCCTTTTCGGTCGCCGGAGTCAGGTCGTAGTGCGGCTCGTCCTCGCCCTGCGGGTAGAATTTGCGCAGCCACCCTTTGTCGTTCTCCGCCCAGTCGTTCAGGTAGCTCTGCGCCGAGCCGGGGAAGGCACTCTCGCCAAGCTGACGGCGAAGCGCGAACAGCTCATCCTCCAGCGCTTCGCCGAGGTCGGCTTGCGAAAGGGTGCGCACATTTGGCGCGATGAACACCCGGTGCAGGAACGACGCCACCAGCGGCGCATGTTGCGCGCGCAACAGCCGCCATGCCGGATGGTTCTGCCGGAGCAGGTCAAGGGTGGTAAAATCGAGAGCCATAGGCGCGGTCAGTAAACGCGAGGTGAAGCGATGAACGGTATCCGAAAGGCGCAAGTGATTCTGTATGGAAGCAGATTCATGAGCGGAAAGTGTTCACCGGGGTTGCGTTGGTCTTGTGTTGTCCCTAAAGATACGGGATTCTTCAGCGTTCCCGAAGGGGCAGATTCGATAATCTGAATGCTCGCCTTGACAGGCACAGGTCGAGACGCTGTTGGGGAGAGCGGTCAGCAGCCCTCCTGTGACAGGATGAAGGTTGAGATGCAGGGGCGGGATGCCTGTTTGATAGTTGGATTTCTTATAATGGCTGTATGATGGTGGCATTGTATGGTAATGCCTTGTTTTCAGCCTCACTGGACAATACGGGAGACAGGTTCTTGTTATCGGCAATCGAGATAAAGCGAGTACAGCTTTCAAACACCACTTCGGCGAAAAGAAAGTCGCAATTCGGTCAGTTTCTCACACCGGAACGGACAGCAGCATTCATGGCTTCTCTTTTTCCGGAAGCTGACGGCTGTTGCCGGTTACTGGATGCAGGGGCGGGAATCGGCTCGTTGTCGGCGGCTTTTCTTGCACGGTGGCGGTCAGGCGGCTTTCAGTTTCAACAGGTCGAGGTGGATGCATTCGAGCTCGATCACGAGTTGATCCGGCATCTGTCGAGCACCTTTGCGTATTCCCATCATAGCAACAATGGCCTTGTTGTTACGATCCATGAAGCGGATTTCATCGAGGCGGCTGTCGATTCACTCTCGGGAAATCTGTTTTCTGTCCCACTCAAAAGCTACACCCATGCCATCCTGAATCCGCCCTACAAGAAGATCAACAGTCATTCGGCGCATCGCCATCTGTTGCGGCAGGTTGGCATCGAGACGGTAAACCTCTATTCCGCCTTTGTGGCGCTTGCCGTGGCGCTTGCTGCGCCGGGGGGCCATATTGTGGCGATCATTCCCCGAAGTTTCTGCAACGGACCCTATTACCGGCCGTTCCGGGCGTTTATTGCCGAGCGTGCGGCCATTCGTCATCTGCATCTGTTCGGATCGAGAAACAAAGCCTTCAAAGATGACGCAGTGTTGCAGGAAAATGTCATTATTCATCTCGAATGTTGCGCAGCGCAAGGCGCTGTAACGGTATCAACTTCTACCGACGACACCTTCAGCGACCTTGCAACTCATGAACATCCGTTCGACAGAATCGTTTTTCCCGGTGATTCAGAGCGTTTCATCCATATTCCGACCTCACCTGAGAAACAAGATAGCGAACACTCATCGATGGTTCGATATACGCTGGATGATATAGGACTCACCGTATCTACTGGCCCGGTAGTCGATTTTCGCCTGAAAACGCATCTGCGCGATATGCCGGATCAGGATACGGCGCCACTTTTTTACCCCTGCCATTTCTCCGGATATGCAACGACGTGGCCTCTGACAGGCTCAAAAAAGCCGAATGCCATCAAGCGCAATACTGAAACTGAAAGGTGGCTCTACCCGAATGGGTTCTATTGCGTTGTAAGGCGTTTCTCATCAAAGGAGGAAAAACGACGGATCGTGGCCAGCGTCGTCGATCCTGAAATGTTTGATGAAATGGCTGTTCTGGGTTTTGAGAATCATCTCAATCTTTTTCATGAGAACAGGGCGGGGATACCGAAACCACTTGCATGGGGGTTGGCTGTATTTCTGAACTCGACGGCTGTCGATGAACGCTTCCGCCGATTCAATGGTCACACCCAGGTCAATGCGACAGACCTGAGAATGATGAAATACCCGAGCCGGTCAACTTTGATCGAGCTTGGAGTATGGGCGATGCAGCGGGACAATCTCAGCCAGTCGTGTATTGATGAAAAAATTGAATCAATGACCTGAATGAAAAGCAGAAACAGCTACATAAAGGAAGCTCAGCAGATTATCGTGTCGCTGGGCTTGCCACGAGCTCAACAGAATGAGCGATCGGCGTTGAGTCTGTTGGCTTTGCTGAATCTCACTCCCGGTAAGTCATGGGCCGATGCCGATGCGCCTTTGATGGGAATTACCCCGATCATGGATTGGGTACGGGAGCATTACAAGAAAGACTATGCTCCCAACACCCGTGAAACGGTGCGTCGCCAGACCATGCACCAGTTTTGCGATGCAGGCATTACGGTGTACAATCCTGACCAGCCCGATCGACCCGTTAACAGTCCCAAAGCGGTCTATCAGATTGAGCATTCCGCACTGGCATTGCTTCGCACTTTTAATACAACCTCTTGGCATGACAACCTTACCGAATATCTCGCAAAGCGGGAGTCGCTTGTTGAACGTTATGCCAATGTACGAGAGCAGAACAGTGTGCCGGTTGAAATCATTCCAGGGCGGAAACTATCCTTGAGTCCCGGCGAGCATAGTGAGTTGATCCGGGAGATCATCGAGAACTTTGCTCCGCGTTTTGCGCCGGGGAGCGTGCTGGTTTATGCCGGTGATACCGGTCATAAATGGGGATATTTTGATGCTGTATTACTCTCCGATCTTGGTGTCGATGTGGATGTTCACGGCAAAATGCCCGATGTCGTTCTGTATTACAAAGGGAAAAACTGGCTGTTACTTGTCGAGTCGGTAACCAGTCACGGGCCGGTTGACGGCAAACGGCATGATGAACTTAAAGCCTTGTTTGTCAATTCAAAGGCAGGACTTGTGTATGTAACGGCATTTCCGAATCGAGCTGTGATGAGTCGGTATCTTGGCGAGATTGCATGGGAATCCGAAGTGTGGGTTGCCGATGCACCGTCGCATTTGATACACTTCAACGGAGAGCGTTTCCTCGGACCGTATTGCGAGGTGGTGAAAAAATAGAAAAATCAGGGGCGGGAGTGCATAACTTAACGTTTTCATGAACGTTCCCAAGACTGTTCCATAGGTTGCGGGGCGTTGATCCGTTGGTGAAACATCTTTTGTTGAGTGTTGTCGCCGGGTAAGGAAGGGTGTCGGTATCGTTGGTTGAATCGGTGAATATGGCGATATTGCAAGCTTCTATCGAATTTTACAGCAGGAGAGACAAAGGGTTAATCGATGATTGCATTGCATTGTTCGGTTTTGGATGGCCAATTGGTGCTGTGGAGTGAAGGGCGTGAGCCGGGGGATACAGGGGAGCTTCGTCGGGCGCTCAGGGCAGTCGGCATGAAGGTTTCAGTTCGCAAGCCGATGCTCAGGGAGCTGCTTGCCTGGCTTCCTCATCGTGGCCATGAGCGGGTACCCTCTTCGCCCCTGCTTGGCGACGCGCCGGACAGGCGACGGAAATCCTCGCTCAACCCGTTGAGGGTTACCGCTCTTCCTCTCGACATCGCCTTTTGCTTTGCCTTCTTCTCCTGTGTTCGTGAAGGGAGTGTTCCTGGTTCAGGCGCTTTTTTCGGGCCATCCGTGTTCTGGGCCATGCAGCTTTTCGATACCGCCGTGCACCTTGTTTGCGCAGAGCGGTACCTTCCTTCGCTTGTTCGCGGTACGATTCAGTGGGAAGGGCGCTGGGTTCCTTACCCTGAAAATTCCCTTGTAGCGCGTCTCGATACGCTTTCGGAAACCATGCCTCCGGTATGCCGTTGTCTTTCAGGGGAGCGCAAGACGCCCCCGCAAACTTCAGCCAGGGAGCTTCAGGCAGCCTTGTTGCAGGAGCAGGTGGATCGGCTTGTCCGGCTCTCTTCTGTTACCACGAGTCGCAAAGAGGCGAAGCCTTTGACCATCCATGACGCCTGGATGCAATCGCTCTTGGGCAGGAATCCTGAAATTCAGTGGGAACGCAAGCCGGAAATCGAGGCTTTTGCCCGAGAACTTGCCGCGTGGCGTCGCCCGCTGGATGTGTATGCCCGATCTCCCTTCAGTTTCTGTTTTCGCCTTGCCGAACCTTCCCTGAAGGCTAAAAAAGAGGTTTGGCAGCTCACCTGTCTGCTTCAGTTGAAAAGTGATCCGAGTCTGTTGCTTGAGGTCGGTGAACTCTGGAATCCGGAAAGCGACGCCTCGGAACAGGCAAAAAGCTATGGGGCTGATGTTACGGAGTTCATGCTGATGGCGCTGGGGCAGGCGGCTCTGCTCTATCCCGAATTAACCCAAGGGTTAACGCTGAAAAAAACAGGTGGCCTGAAGCTCGATACCGCAGGGGCATTCAGGTTCCTTTCTGACTATGCCCCCACGTTGCGAGAGGCCGGTTTTGTTGTCGTGCTTCCGTCGTGGTGGGTTGGCAAGGGGCCGATGAACAGGGTGGGGATAACGGCGCGCGTCAAAGCTCCCTCCATGAAGGCAAGTGGTAACGGAATTGGCCTCGGTACGCTCCTTTCATGCGATTATGCAGCTTCACTCGGCGGAGACGAGATCGATTTTGACGAACTCAGGCGTCTGGCCGGGCTGAAAATGCCTCTGGTCCGGGTGCGGGGGCAGTGGCGGCAGCTTGACCATCGCGAACTGGCCCAGGCGGTAGGTTTTCTTGAAAAACAGCGATCCGGGGAGCTGACGGTACGGGATATTCTTGCAACGGAGTTTGGCGCCGGTTTGCCCGAGGTCGCTCTGGCTGTTCAAACGGTCGATGCCGATGGCTGGATGAAGGAGCTGCTTGAAAAACTGAAAGGAGAGAGCCGTTTTGAACTGCTTTCGCAACCGGTCGAGTTTCAGGGAAAACTTCGCGAGTATCAGGTGAAGGGCTATTCATGGCTTGCTTTCCTGAGACGCTGGGGACTCGGGGCCTGCCTGGCTGACGATATGGGTCTTGGCAAGACGGTTCAGACGCTCGCTCTGTTGCAGGAGGAGAGAAACAAGGGGGAAAAACGGCCGGTTCTTCTGATCTTCCCGACTTCGGTGGTCAATAACTGGAGAAAGGAGGCTGAACAGTTTACCCCTGATCTGCCGGTTCATGTGCACCACGGAGCCGACCGGCTGAAAACGACGGCGTTTAAAAAAGCCGCAAAGGCATCGGCGCTGGTGATTTCGAGCTACGGCCTTCTGTTGCGCGATATAGCGTCACTCTCGAAGCAGGAGTGGGCGGGGGTGATTCTCGATGAGGCCCAGAACATCAAGAATCCTGAAACCAAACAGGCCAAAGCGGCTCGTGCGCTGCATTCGGATTACCGGATAGCGCTGACCGGCACGCCGGTAGAAAATCATGTCGGCGACCTTTGGGCTCTCATGGATTTTCTCAATCCAGGCTTTCTTGGCAGTCAGGCCTTTTTCAGGCAGCGCTTTTTCAATCCGATTCAGTGGTATGGCGACAGCGAGGCCTCTGAAAGGCTGAAAGCGATGACGTCGCCCTTCATTCTCCGTCGCCTGAAAACCGACCGTTCGATCATTTCCGATTTGCCCGACAAGATCGAAATGAAGCAGTACTGTACGCTCACCATGGAGCAGGCATCTCTGTACAAGGCCGTGGTCGATGAACTGCAGGAGAAAATCGAAACGGCGGAAGGGATCGACCGGCGTGGCCTGATTCTGGCCCTGCTGGTCAAACTCAAGCAGGTGTGCAATCATCCGGCGCAGTTTCTCGGCGACAACTCGGCAGTTGAAAATCGTTCGGGCAAGGTGCAGCGCCTGACGGAGCTGCTTGGCGAAATTCGCGAGAGTGGTGAGCGAGCGCTTGTTTTCACCCAGTTCATGGAGATGGGCAAGCTCTTGCAGAACTATCTTCAGGAGCTGTACGGTGAAGAGGTGTTTTTCCTGCATGGATCGCTCAGCCGGAAGCGGCGTGACGAATTGATCGAGAGCTTCCAGACCGGTGACCATGCGCCCCGGATTTTCATTCTCTCCCTGAAGGCGGGAGGCTCCGGACTGAACCTGACCAGGGCGAACCATGTTATCCATTATGACCGATGGTGGAATCCCGCTGTCGAAAACCAGGCCACAGACAGGGCTTTCCGTATCGGCCAGAAGCACAATGTGGAGGTTCATAAATTCATAACCGCAGGAACGCTTGAAGAGCGGATCGACGAGATGATCGAAAGAAAAACGGTTGTTTCCGGAACGGTTCTCGGTAAAGGCGAGCAGTGGCTGACCGAGCTGTCAAACAGCGATCTGAAAAAACTCATCATGCTTGGACGGGAAGCAACAGGAGAATAAGCGTATGGCATATTACGGCTGGTACAAACCCACTGCACCGAAAAAAGTCGATAGCGGCATCAAGACGCAGAGCAAGCGTGGCGCTTTCGCGAAACAGTGGTGGGGGAAAGAGTGGATTTCGAGGCTGGAACGCTTCAATGACAGCGCCCGTCTTGGCCGTGGCCGGGCTTATGCCCGCAAGGGGCAGGTTACCGGTCTCGATGTCACGAGTAAAGGTGTTTCTGCCAAAGTGCAGGGGTCGAGGGTGAGACCATACAACGTCTCTATCCGGCTCACCCCTTACTCGAATGAGGAGTGGCGGCGTTTTGTCGGGGTGCTCGGCGATAACCCTCTGCTGGTGGCACGGATGCTCGCCGGAGAGATGCCAGAGGAGATTGAGCGGCTGTGCTCGAAAGCAGGGATCGCTCTTTTTCCGAACTCTTTCCGCGATATGGAAGCTTCATGCTCATGCCCTGATTACGCCATTCCCTGCAAACATCTGGCCGCGGTTTTTTATCTGCTTGCGGAAGCCTTCGACCGTGACCCGTTTCTTCTTTTTACCTTGAGAGGTATCGAAAAGGATGCCTTGTTCAAGGCCCTGGACGGCAACCATACCGATGAACCGGAACGACAGACGGGGAAAAAGAAGAAGCCGGTCGAGCCTTTGCCTGTCGATGCCGATGTATTCTGGTCGTCACCGGATGGGGCGGCGCTTCCGGCGCTGCACTATCAACAGCCAAGCGCGTCAGCAATTCTGGTCAGAAGGCTTGGGGCGATACCGTTCTGGCGCTCCGGCAGGAATTTTCTTGATGAAATGGAAACGACCTGCAAAGCGGCATCAGCAAGCATGGTCGATATGCGGCAGCAGCAAGAACAGGCGTCAGGGTAGTGTCGCATCAAGCTGAACTGTTTGCATTTCTTTTCGCACGCCTGCGATGGTTCACGACCACCGACGAAATCGAAATCCAGATCGAAATCGAACATCAGCTGGCGAAACTGAAGCAACCCTATCCATGGCGGATCGATGGTTATTCCTTGTACTTTCGTGGACAGAGACGGCTGGAATCAGTCGGATGCAGGCTTCATTGTGGTCAGACTCGATCTCGATAGCGATTTGGAGCTGGTGTCCCTCAGAAATGTCTTGAGATGAAAGCCGGATGCCTCTTTGATGTTCGGTGAGTCGTGCAATACAAGAGCCATCTCTTCGATCATACCCTTCGCCCGTAACAGCTCGACCACATTCGCTTTCCTTGTCGCCCTGGTCTGCCGGGGAGGCGGCCTTCGGTGTAGCGTTCGAGCAGCATGTCGCCGGCTCCTTCTTCCGACAGATGCATCGGCAAGCTGATGGAGCGCAGGAAGGCTCCGACTCGGTCGATGCCTTCCACTGCGTCATTCGGGCATGAGCTTTTCTGATGCTGAAGATGCGCTCGGCGAATTGCGTGACAGGTTTGGCATGGGTGGCAAAGCGCATCCACGGCGGATTGACGATGACGATGCCTGTGCCGAGAGGGTTCCGGCCTGCACCCGGCCGTTGAGCGCGACTACCGAGGCCCACTGCGCCTGGGCGCGTGCTTCAGGTCGTGGCCGTTGGAGACCGCTTTCGCTCCGTATTCCATCGCGGCGAGGATGATATTTTCGGCGAAGCGATCCTGCACGGGCGTGCCGTCAACGCCGTTGAAGTACGCTTCAGTGACGTGGGTGATGAGGTCGCAGATGCCGTACGCGGTCTGGTCGGCTGGCACGCTCACGGTCAGCTCGGGATCGACGATGGCCGCTTTCGGGTAGAGGCACTTCGCGCCGACGAATGGTTTGATTGCCGTCTCTTCATTGGTGACGACCGCGCCGCCGTTCATTTCCTACAACCTGATGCGCTGCACGCAGCTCAACAAAAAGGTTTACAACGTCTTCATCTGGGGATAACCGCGCCCTGTCGTGCATGAATGGCTGTTTTTCGGTGCAATAATGTCAATGAACCACTGTTTTTGCGGGCAATATTGCCTTGTTTCGAGGTTGCTGGTCAGAAGAATATTTCAAATCGCTCTTTTTCGAGGTGCCCATAATTAATTAAATGAGTAATATGAAAGTAATATATGACTAATTTGGAGATTTAGTGCGTGTAAAACCTTGAAAATCAAACGTATTTTTTGTAAAATCAAAGATAAGCGCTGCCGTTAGCTTATTCAGTTCTCCCAAAACGGTTTCGAAGTTAGTAGTGTCGACACAGTAACCACGATTGACGAAGATGTCGCCATACCGAAAACCTAATAGAAGCAGTTTCAGTATTAGTCATCAGTGTCGTTTATATAGCCTATTGAGCTGCTCTTTATGGTTTTGCTAAATGAGTTTTTTTAGGCAATCTATAACTGAGAATTTATATGAAACGTGGTTGTTTGATGTCATCTTAACGTATTTGGCTGGATGTTCATTGGGAAATTATTCTTGTTCTGATTCTCCATAATGCGTTTAATATGTGTATTTCTGAAATAAAAATAATTATTTTATATAGCAATTAAATATAATATAACAAGGGGCGTTGTATGGAGTATAGTGATATTATTACTCTTACGGAAAATGGGTTTAATCTTCAAGAAAAACAAATACTCCCGATAGGGATATTTGATGGTTCTCGTTGTTGGGGGGCTCCGGTGACAAATGTTGGGTATGAGATTGGTGCTCGAGAAAAACGTCCATCAAATCATATTATTTTATCTCCTATTCCATTTAATTCTTGGGCATGTACTATCAGAATTCAGGCAAGGGTTAATGATCAGCCTAGAATGATTTATTATTTATTAGATGCTTTAAATGAAGCGTGTGATAAATTGCATACTAATATAATATCTATATCTGATAATACATCTGGGTATTACAATGGAAGGGTTAATCTTTTAGTTGAACTTGTTGATTTTAGGGGTAGGGCTGAAAAAATCCAAGAATTATCAATAAAGAAAAAAGAGAAACGAATTAATATGACGAAGTATTCAGTTGATCTTTTAAAAAGAATGTCGGATATAAAAAAGTGTATTGAAGAGGCTAATCAAAAAAGGGAGAAAAAGTTTCTTTATTACCCAGATGCAGATACGGGTGGTAATTATTTGTGGAAAGAGATGTATTTTCTGAGGGATAAGATCGGTATAGTGGTTGATAAAATAAAAAAAGCAAGTTCTGCGGATGAAGTTAAGGATATTGTTGCTGTATATGATGAGTTGTATAATAAAAAAAATGAAGAGGGTGAGAATATCGGTAAGCATAATGAGTTGCTTGTGGAATTTATTGATATGTTATTAGAATATAAATGGTGTTATGTTAATAATAAGTCTCAAGAAGAGAAGAAAGATGTAGGTTATGCTGATATTCTAAATGGTATAGAAGATGTTATAGGTCAACAAAAAGAGTTTAAGTCATATGGCATTAATGTGCTAAGTTGTATGTGGCTACGTACGCAGGCAATGGCTTATTTGTATTCTGAGGTGGAGCAGCCTTTTAGATTCGATTATGTTTTAAAAGAAAATATAATGAAATCGGAAATACATGGTGAAAGTAGTTCCTTGAGAATCGCACATCATTTTGATTTGGATTTGCCCGCGATGTATCTCGCGACTTTTCATTCAACAAATAAATATATTAGGCTTGCTTATTTGCAAAATGATAATTGCCACGAGCGTCTGGTTAAAATAGGTTATAAATATAGTTGCTCATTTAATTCTACTAAAAATAGAAATAATGTTATTGGTTGCAGACGTAATGAAGGTGATCGAGGTGTTGGTGCTGATACGATTAGTGTTGAAAATGGTGTTCGTAATGTTAAGTGTTCTCGTGATGTTTGTGGTTATTGTGTTGATGATATATCTGGTAATGGTAGTAATGGTTTGTTGCATTACTTAACTGGTGGACTGTCTGCAGGAGATGGAGAATGCGCTAAAATAAAAATAAATACAGATGCTGAAATACATGAGTGTTTTAATGTGGATATTAAAAATATAATATCTTTTTCAAAAAGAGAGTCACGAAGGTATGAGTCTGGTTCGATAGAAATATTGGGTTATTGTAAGGGAGTTATTAATAAATCATTAGATGAAATATCGTCAGAAATAACATCAAGAATTGGCAATTTTGGAAAAATATGCAAACGAGAAAAAGGTGAGTATCAATTTAAGTCAACTGTCGATGTTTCTTTTGTGAGTCCATATAAAATATTTTTATCATGCAGAGAAGAAATAAAAAAAGATAATACTTTCAATCGTATATTTAAATCAGTATCAAAAAAGTATGGCGTGACCATAGAACTCTCTGATGAGAGCGCAGAGACGGTGACTTCTGATGTCGTAAATAGATTGTCATCTGTTGACGCGTTAATTATAGTCTTTTCGATAACAGATACAGAGCATCAGGAATACATGCAAGCTATGGATAAAAGTAAATATATACCTAATCTAGGTTGGCTGCTTTTTGAGTTGGGGATAGGTATGGGTAAAAAAATTCCGACTGTTCAGTTTCGTGATACGACAGTGGTTACAAAAGAACATTGGAGTCACTGGATTAATGTAGGAAAAGATTCTGCATTATTTTTTATTGACCGGAAAAGACCGGATTATGTTGAAATTGAGTTAGAAAAAGCAATCAGATCAATTTTAAGTAAATTGTCTGTAAAGAAATTTGATTAATGAGTATTAAATAAAATTGTACAACAGTTTCGGGGTAAAGTGTTGTACTTGTTACATTTTCATAGATAGCCTGAGAAGCCATACCTTTACATCAAAAGGAGGTATGAAATCATGGCGCACCCAACTCACTGCGAGTACAGCAAGCAGTTCCAGATTGATGCGGTCGAACTTACGCTGAAAGGAGAAAAGGCAACTCCAAGCCGATGCTGGAGGTCTATGCGCTGATCTCCAAAATCATCAAGACCCGCTCCACCGTGCTGATTCTCGGCGAGAGCGGCGTCGGCAAGGAGCTGGTGGCGAGCGCGATTCACTACAACAGCAGCGAAGCGAGCAAGCCCTTTGTGACCTTCAACTGCGCCGCCTTGCCGGAGAGCGTTATCGAAAGCGAGTTGTTCGGCCACGAAAAGGGGGCCTTCACCGGAGCCGACAAGCCGCGCAAGGGCCGATTCGAGGAGGCCGACGGCGGCACGATTTTTCTCGATGAAATCGGCGAACTGTCACTGCCGATCCAGGCCAAGCTGCTGCGCGTGTTGCAGGAGCGCACCATCGAGCGGGTCGGCTCGAACCAGAAAATCAGAATCGACATCCGCGTCATCGCCGCCACGAACCGCGACCTGAAGCAGATGGCCTCCGAGGGTAAATTCCGCGAAGACCTCTACTACCGGCTCAACGTTTTTCCGATCGTCATTCCGCCGCTACGCGACCGCAACAGCGACATCATCGCCCTGGCGGAGTTTTTCGTATCGAGTTTCGCCCGGCAGTTCGGCAAGGAGATCACCGCTATTTCGCAATCCGCGCAGGAGATGCTGCTCGTCTATCCGTGGCCGGGCAACGTGCGCGAGCTGGAAAACGTCATCGAGCGGGCGGTGATTCTGGTCGATGAGAACGTCATCGATGGCGACGATTTGCCGCTCTCGCTCCAGAGTTCGGTGGCTCCGGAGGCGACGAAGCAGGCGGGGCTGGTCGCCAAAGTGAACTCGGTCGAATATGGCATGATCGTCGAAGCGCTGACCGCCCACAAAGGCAACATCACCGCCACCGCCGAATCCCTCAGCCTAACCCGCCGAACGCTGAGCCTGAAAATGCAAAAGTTCGGCATGAACTATAAGCACTACCGGTGAGGAGGGGGGCGGTAGTGGTGGGGTGCAAAATTGCGAACAACTGCCAGGGACTGCAAGGACTTCAAGGACATTAGGGTTGGCCCGGCCGCGAGATCGCTACTCCCGGTTCTCCGCCACCTCGCCTGAATTGCGTATATTGCCCGTCGAATTGCAAATGCTTTATCCATCAACCTATCCGAGGAATCAATGAAGAGAGTGCTTGTGGCCGGGGCGACCGGTTACCTTGGCCGTTATGCGGTGCAGGAGTTCAAGAATCGCGGGTACTGGGTGCGCGCACTGGTGCGCAATCCAGAAAAGTTCAAAAAGCCGGGGCCGTTTTTCGCGCCGCAGATCGACACGCTCGTCGATGACGTAGTTTTCGGCGACGCCACCAAACCGGAAACCATCGCCGGGCTGTGCGACGGCATCGACGTGGTCTTTTCGTCGCTCGGCATGATAAAGCCCGACTTCGAGCACGACAACTTCGACGTGGACTATCAGGGCAACATGAACATTCTCTCGGAGGCGCTCAAGGCTGGCGTAAAAAAATTCGTCTATGTTTCGGTGTTCGACGCGCACCGCATGATGAACATTCCCAACGTGCAGGCGCACGAAAAGTTCGTCCGCGAGTTGCAGGCGGCGAAGATCGAAAGTGCGATCATCCGCCCGAACGGCTTTTTCTCGGAGATCGGCCAGTTCGTCGCGCGCGCCCGCCGGGGCTTCATGCTGTGGATTGGCGATGGCTACAACCGCCAGAACCCCATCCACGGAGCCGACCTCGCCAAGGTGTGCGCCGACGCGGTTGACAGCAGCGAGCGCGAAGTCGAGGTCGGCGGCCCGGAGGTCTTCACCTACCGCGAAATGGTTGACCTGGCTATCGAAATCGCCGGAACGCAGCCCGCGCTGGTTCCTCTGCCTTTCTGGCTGGCTGACGGCATCGTTGGCGCGGTCGGCATTTTCAACCGTGACGTGCACGACGTTGCGCTCTTCGCCACCACGCTCAGCAAGATGGATTTCGTTTCGCCGAAGTACGGCACCCACCGCCTGCGCGACTTCTTCAACGAGTGCAAGAGTCTGCCGATCTGAGGAACCGGTTTTTGATCGAGTGAAGCCGGATGACCTCCGGCTTCGTTTGTCCGACACTGTGTTTGTGCGTCCGTCAACTCCTGTCGAGTTGAGCCGCAAAATGCAGCCGCAGTGGACGTTAAAGGGAACCTCTTGTCATAAAACGAGGTTGCTCTGAGCTGAATAGTTGATTCGTCAAAGAAGAGTCGGTGGCCTGTAACAGGGCCTTCGATATTTTATGAGGAACCCGCCTTTGCTTGCCCTGCTTGTCACCGGCTTTGCCGTTTCGGCGATCTCGCCATATCTCTATCGGTTGCTGAAGGCCCGGTTCGTCTGGTTCGGCGCGGCCTTTCCGCTGGCGCTTTTCGCGACCGTCATGCTCCGCTATCCGCAGGTGGCGTCCGGCGTTCCGGTGCGCGAGAGCTGGAGCTGGGTGCCGTCGCTCGGCCTCGATCTGAGCTTTATGCTCGACGGGCTGAGCCTGACCTTCGTGATGCTGGTGACGCTCATCGGCGCGGCGGTTTTTCTGTACGCCGCCGTCTATCTGCGGCACTACGAGGAGGCCGATCGCTTTTTCGGCTTCATCGGCATGTTCATGACCTCGATGCTCGGCGTGGTGCTGTCGGACAACATGCTGCTGCTGTTCCTGTTCTGGGAGCTGACCAGCATCAGCTCGTTCCTGTTGATCGGCTTCAACCACCACGAGGCTTCGTCGCGGAGTTCGGCGCTCAAGGCGCTGCTCGTGACCGGCGCGGGCGGGCTGGCGCTGCTGGCCGGAATGCTCTTGCTCGGGAGCGTGACCGGCAGCTTTGAGATTTCATCCTTCTACGCGATGAACGAGCTGATTACCTCGCACCGTCTCTATCCAGCCATCGTCGCGCTGATTCTCGTCGGCGCGTTCACCAAGTCGGCGCAGTTTCCGTTCCACTTCTGGCTGCCTGACGCCATGGCCGCGCCCTCGCCGGTGAGCGCCTATCTGCACTCGGCCACCATGGTCAAGGCTGGCATCTACCTCATCGCGCGCTTCAACCACGAGATCGGCGGTACGGCGCTCTGGCAGGACACGATCCTCGTCGCGGGCGCGGCGACCATGATTTTTGCGGGGCTGCTCTCCTATCGCCAGAGCGACCTGAAGCGCCTGCTGGCTTACTCGACCCTGAGCGTACTCGGCACCCTCGTGATGCTGCTCGGCATCGGCTCGAAGCTGGCGATCAAGGCCTTTTTCATCTACCTGATCGCCCACTCGCTCTACAAGGGCACGCTCTTTCTGGTGGCCGGAACGCTCGATCATGAGGCCGGAACCCGCGATGTCGGCAAGCTTGGCGGGCTGTTCAGGGCGATGCCGGTGACGGCTGTGACGGCGGCGCTCGCGTCGTTTTCGATGATGGGGGTTATTCCCTTGATCGGCTTCATCGGCAAGGAGACCCTCTACAAGGCGGTGCTCGAAGTGCAGCCGTGGGGCCGCGTGCTGATCGTGCTCGCGGTGGCGGCGAGCGCGTTTCTCGTGGTGGTGACCTTCCTTGTCGGCTTTCGCCCGTTCCTCGGCAAGCCGCGTCCCGAATTCCAGAAGGTGCACGAAGCTCCCCCGGCGATGCTCATCGGGCCGTTCATCCTTGCGCTTTCGGGGCTGTTGCTTGGCCTGTTTCCGGACTTTTTCGTCGGTCATCTGCTCGAAGCCTCCGCCGTCAGCATCATCTCGCAACGGCTCGGCATCGAGATCGAGCTGTGGCACGGCTTCAACCTGATTCTGCTGCTGAGCTTCGTCACGCTGCTGGCGGGTGTTGGCCTCTACCTGCTGAGGCCATTCATACTTTCGCGCATGGAAGGGCTTCACCTGCCGGGACTCGTCAAGCCCTCGGTCTGGTACGAAGAGGCGCTGGCCGGAATGCTGCGTTTTGCCGCCTGGCTCACCTCGTCGCTGCAAAATGGCGATTTGCGCCGCTACCTCGCGGTCATCATCCTTTCGGCGCTCGTTCCGGCTGGCCTGGTGCTTTACAGCGTGGGCGGTTTTTCGGTGACGCTGCCCGCCGATCTTTCGGTGACGCCGTATGAGGTCGCGTTGACGGTGATTATCGTGCTGGCGACCGCGATGCTGCTGACGAGCGATTCGCGGCTGAAGGCGATTGTGTCGATGGGCGTGCTCGGCTTTGGGGTCGGCATCATCTACATCATCTACGGTGCGCCCGACGTGGCGCTGACCACCTTCGCCATCGAGACGCTCAACGTCATTCTCTTCGTGCTGGTGCTGGCTCATCTGCCGAAATTCACCTCCCGGTCACGCGCCACCGGGCGGCTTCGTGACGGCCTCATCGCCGCGTCTGCGGGGATTTTCATGACCCTGACCGTGCTTCAGGTCACCTCGACGGAGCTGTCGCCGTCGCGGCTCAAGGGGTACTTCGGTAGCGCAAGTCTGCCCGACGGGCATGGGCGGAATGTGGTGAACGTCATTCTCGTCGATTTCAGGGCGCTCGACACGCTCGGCGAAATTACGGTGCTGGCGATTGCGGCCATCGGCGTGTTCACCCTGCTGAAACTCAGAACAGGAAAAACGGATTGAACAGGATGATTCAAGTCGGGGGCAACGGTGGAGAGTGTCCATGTGCCGCTGGGTCGTCATCAACCAACCGTCTGTTAGACTTTATCGTATTTTCTGCCGTCATTGCGAGGAGCATAGCGACGTGGCAATCCATCTTACTGGATTCACGCATGGATTGCTTCTCCCGAAGAGTCGGGATCGCAATGACGAAGAGTCGGAGTTTATTCCGGAGAATAACCCCGGACTAAAGTCCGGGGCAATTGAGGAAAGCAACTCGGTGGTTCATCGGGCTCAAGAGTTGCAGGAGAAAGAAGTTGGGCTGAAACTCAGTTCTCGTTTCCGTTCCTGACGATCCTGATAAAGTCACAACCAACTATCAAAAGATTTTTAAGCGACTTACGGTCGCAACTATCAGACAACAAGTATGAATTCCCTGATCCTTTCGACCTCCTCCCGCTACCTGCTGGTGCTGTTGCAGCTCTTTTCGGTGTTTCTGCTCTTGCGCGGGCACAACGAGCCGGGCGGCGGGTTCGCGGGCGGGCTGGTGGCGGCGGCGGCCTATGCGCTCTACTTTATCGCCAACGGCGTTGAAGAGGCGCAGCGCGTGTTCCGCTTCGAGCCGCTCACGGTGGTGGTCGCGGGTCTCGGCGTGGCGCTTGCGAGCACGCTGCCGTCGATTCTGGGCGGCATGGAGTTCATGCAGAGCGTCTGGGTCAACACCGGCATTCCGGTGATCGGCAAGGTCGGCACGCCGCTGCTGTTCGACGTCGGGGTCTATCTGCTGGTGCTTGGCATCACCCTCAAAATCGTCTTTTCGCTTGCCGGGGAGGATGAACCATGACGCTCCTGCTCGCACTCATCACCGGCCTCTTTTACGCCGCCGGGATCTATCTGATTTTACGCCGCAGTCTGGTGAAGGTGATCTTCGGCATCATGTTCCTCGGCCACGCGGCCAACATGCTGATTTTCAGCACCGGGCGCTTGACCAAGGGCGCTCCGGCTTTCGTGCCCGCAGGTGCGCAGGCGCTGGTCGAACCGTTTGCCGACCCGCTGCCGCAAGCGCTGATCCTGACGGCCATCGTGATCGGCTTCGGCTTGCAGGCGTTCGCCATCGTGCTTTTCAGGCGAAGCTTCGAGGAGCTTGGCACGGACGACGTCGATGCGATGCGCACGACCGACTGCATCGAAGGGGGTGACGCATGAAGCTGTTGCTCGTCCTTCCAATCCTGCTGCCGCTCGTGACGGCGCTCGTCATGCTGCCGTTCCGGGAGCACCCCGGCGTGCAACGCGGGTTGGCGCTTGGGGCGTCGCTCGCGCAGGCCGCGGTGGCCGTCGCGCTGCTCGCGCGGGTGTATGCGGGAGGCATCCTCACGCTTCAGGCCGGAGGGTGGGCTGCTCCGTTCGGCATCACGCTCGTGGCCGATCTGCTCTCGGCGGTGATGGTCGCCGCCACGGCGCTCATCGGCCTGACCACCTCGATCTACTCGCTCGGCAGCATCGACCGCGAGCGGGAGCGCTTTTTCTTCCATCCGCTCATGCAGTTGCTGCTGGTCGGCATCAACGGCGCGTTCCTGACCGGCGACCTCTTCAACCTCTACGTCTGGTTCGAGGTGATGCTCATCAGCTCCTTCGTGCTGCTCGCGCTCGGCGGAACGCCCCGCCAGCTCGAAGGGTCGGTCAAGTACGTGACGATCAACCTGCTTTCGTCGGCGATTTTTCTCTCGGCGGTCGGCATTCTCTACGGCGTGGCGGGCACGCTGAACATGGCCGACCTCTCGGCGCGGCTGCCGATGATCGAGCAGCGCAATCTGCTCTCGGTGGTGGCGGTGCTCTTGCTCGTCACCTTCGGCGTCAAGGCGGCGATCTTTCCGCTCTTCTTCTGGCTCCCGGCCTCCTACCACACGCCGCCGGTCGCCGTGTCAGCCATCTTCGCCGGACTGCTCACCAAGGTGGGGGTCTATGCGATCATGCGGGTCTTTACCACGGTTTTCACCGGCGCGGAGTCGGAGGCGATTTTTCGCATCCTGCTCTGGGTCGCGCCGCTGACGATGATCGTTGGCGTGCTCGGCGCGGCGGCGCAGTACGATTTACGCAAGCTGCTCTCGTTCCACATCGTCAGCCAGATCGGCTACATGCTCTTCGCCATCGCGATCCAGTCGCCGCTGGCCATCGCGGGCGGGCTGTTCTACATCGTGCACAACATTGTCGCCAAAACCAGCCTTTTTTACATCAGCGGTATCATCCGCGAAAAGTCCGGGGCGTTCCAGCTCAAGAAGATCGGCGGGCTGTACAGCACGGAACCGTTGCTTGCCGCGCTGTTTCTCGTTTCGGCGCTCGCGCTCGCCGGCATTCCGCCGCTTTCGGGCTTCTGGGCCAAGCTCATGGTGATCCGCGCAGGCCTCGAAAGCGGGCACTATTTCGTGACCGCCGCGGCACTCACGGTGAGCTTGCTGACGCTCTTTTCGATGATAAAAATCTGGAACGAGGCGTTCTGGAAAGACGACCCCGGCGTCGTATCCGCGACGGAGGAGGTGCACGGCAACGGACGCACGGCGCTGCTCTACCTGCCGGTGGTGATGCTCTGCGGGGTGATCCTCTTTTTCGGCCTCTCGTTCGAGCCGGTCTATGAACTCTCCGCCCGCGCGGCGGCGCAGTTGCTCGATGTCGGGAGCTACCGCAACGCAGTGCTCCGGGGAGGTGGCCTGTGAGTCAGTTTCTTTTCAACATTTTGCTCGCCTTCGCGTGGATGCTGCTCACCGGCGAGAGCAGCGCGCCGAGCTTCATCTCCGGCATGGTGGTCGGCTACCTGATTCTCTGGATGTCGCGCTCGGCGTTCGGTAAGGAGACCTATTTCTCGAAGATACGGCAGGTTACGGGCTTTGTGCTTTACTTCCTTAAGGAGCTGATTCTGGCTAATCTCCGCGTTGCGTTCGATATTCTGACGCCGAAAAACTACCTCGATCCGGGCATCGTCGAGGTGCCGCTCGATGTCGAAACCGACCTCGAAATCACCCTTTTCGCCAACCTGGTCACCCTGACGCCCGGCACGCTGAGCCTCGACGTTTCGGACGACCGCAAAACCCTTTTTGTGCACGTGATGTATCTCGAAGACGAAGAGCAGTTTCGGCGCGAGCTGAAAGATGGCCTGGAAAAACGACTGATCGGGGTGATGCGATGAGCTTTATCGAACTGTCGGCCACGATCGCCCTGTCGATCATCGGCCTCTCCATTCTGCTGATTTTCCTGCGGCTCCTGATCGGCCCGGAGATCGAGGATCGCATCGTCGCGCTCGACCTGCTCTCGGCCAACACCATCGCCTTCATCGCGGTCTATTCGATTTTGAACGCGAACACCGCCTTTCTCGACGTCGGCATCATTCTGGCGCTGCTCGCCTTTCTCGGCACGGTAGCGTTCGCGTATTACCTGGAACGAAGGAGGAGATTATGACCGAACTATTCAGCGGCGTATTCATTCTCGCGGGCACGATTTTCATTCTGCTCTCCGCGCTCGGCATCATCCGGATGCCCGACCTCTACACCCGCATGTCCGCCACCACCAAGGCCTCCACCCTCGGCATCGGCCTGGTGCTCACCGGCACGGTGCTTTTCTGGCAGGATGCCGCCATCACCTTCCGAGCCATCGCCATCATCATCTTTCTCTTTTTGACCGCCCCGGTCGCGGCCCACATCATCGGCCGCGAAGCGTGGAGCCGTGGCGTGAAGCTCTGGTGCAGGGACGAGTCCGCAAAGTCCTGCCGGAAAGCGAGAAAAAGGGACAAGAACGATGGATGAAGGGTGTGCCCCGGCTCTCTTACATTCAGGAGGGCTTTAGCCCGATGGACATTCGCCCTTCTTACATTTCTGTTGCCCCGGCTTTCAAGCCGGGGGACAAAGGGATAACAAAAAAAGCAAGGGCTTCAGCCCAACTCCTGCTTTTCTTGCCATCCAAAGGGCAACTGAAGAAGTAGATATCCTTCCGCGATGGATCGTGAATTTCCCTCCTCTCGTAAGGGCGCATGGCGTGCGCCCGGATAGTTCTGGATTTTGCGTAGTTTCTCTGTTGTTCGGTCGAGCTGTCAATTTCAATCCTTGACTTTTTCTGCTATGCCGGTTACCTGGTTACATCTTTCCGATCTGCATCTGGCGCCCTCAAACAGTAGCGAAACGTTTATTCGCGAACGTACCAGCAACCTCAATAACCTTTGTTCGCTGGTTCGCCAGAACGTTGAGCGGGGAGAGTGGAAACCGGACCTGATTTTCGTGACCGGCGATATTGCCAATCGTGGCAACGAGACGGTGTTCACAGCGAACGGTGGCGAACCAGCTCCTGCAAGCCTCTTTTTCGAAAAGCTGCTCGATGCTGCCGGTCTTGAACGTGATCGCCTGTTCATCGTGCCGGGTAATCATGAGGTGAACCGCAACAGGATGCGGGGGACGGGTCTGAAGCCGACTTTTGAGAATCCAGAAGAGCTGGAAGAGCACTTTTCACTCGACGAACCCTGCCAGTATATCACCAGAAAGCTGGGGGCATTTGCCGCATGGTATAACGATTATTTCAAGGGCATCCGAACGTTTACCGACAGAAGCACCTGTATGGCGGAGCAGGTTGAAATCGATGGTCTGAGGATTTCTCTTCTTCTGATGAACAGCGCGGTTTTTTGCGCGGATTCAACGACTGATTCCTCAAAATTGCTCATTGGGAAGGGGTGTCTCGACTCCAGCCTTCAGCCTCAAGAGGCTTCCGAAAAACCTGACCTGAGTATCGGCCTGATTCATCATCCGCTCTCTTTTCTGGCTCCGTTTGAACAGACGACGATCCGGGCGCTGCTCAAAGAGCGCCTTGACCTTCTGTTGCGTGGCCATACCCATGAACCGGAGGTGCATGAGGGTGAATTTCTGGAAGTTGCCTCTGGAGCTGCGGGTGAACAGTGCCCGTGGCCGAGAAGCGCAATGTATGGACGGTTTGAAGAGCGAAAGGTGACGCTGTACCCGCTGTGCAATTCCGGAAGGCCAAACTGGCAATGGACGCTCGATACCTCTGTGTTTCCACGCGATCATGCCTCCAGGCATTGCCGGACGATCCCCCTTGACCGGTATGGTGCTGCCCTCTCTGTTGTACAGGCATCAGAGGAGGAGTGGGAACGGTACAGGACGTGCCTGAAACGGGAACTGGGCACCTTGAGGCTGTTCGGTTTGCCGAGCGGATTTGAGCGGATCGACGTGAACCTCGATGACGATACTTTCGTGAAGCTGTCGATCAACTGGAACCACGATCGTCGAGGGGGCTTTGTCGAGGAAATTCAGGGTACGCCTTTTGATCGCGATACAGAGCCGAAACCGCTGAAACCCGCTCAATTGATGGTTCGAGCATTTTCCGGTAATGAGCGCCGATTACTGCTGATCCTGGGTGATGCCGGCACAGGCAAGACAACCCTGATGCAGTACTATGCGCTTTCCGTGCTCGAAGAGCAACGTGCGGGGAGCTTTGGCTTTTCACTTCCGGTCAGAGTCTTTTTTCTGCATCTGCGTTCGCTTCGCCAAAAGGAGGGCGCGTATGAATCATTGCCTGAGAGCCTCCATCGTTGGGCCTCCAACCATGGTTGTCAGGTCGGTCCGCAGGTATTCGAGTCATGGTTACAGTCGGGAGAATCGCTGGTGCTGCTCGACGGTCTCGATGAAATCACCGGTACCAAAGAGCGGCAGGAGGCCTGTACTTGGATCGATGAACAGTGGCGAAATGAAGCATACGGGCAGGCGCGGTTTGTGGTGACCACGAGGCGAACCGGTTTCAGGGATGTCGAGCTGAAAGCCTCCACCAACAAGGCCTATGTTCAGGATTTCGATTCCGGTCAGCAACGAGAGTTTTTACAGAAATGGTTCTCTGCTCTCAAACGCTCGGAACTGGAGCAGGGGGAACGCTCCGACAGGGAGTTGCAGCGCCATATTCAGGAGCAGTCTGAAGCCTTTGCCGGAAAGATCATCGGGCATCTGGCCGATGACCGTTACAAGGGTTTGCGACCGCTTGCCGCAATACCGATGGTGCTTCAGATGATGGCCTTGCTCTGGTACCGGGAGCATGACCTGCCGAAAACCCGAGAGCAGTTGTATCGCGGTTTGTTCGACTATCTGGTGCTGAAACGAGAGACAGCGCGAGAGATTCTTGACAAAGAGAACCCTCTTGCCAAAATGGGCGTCGAGCGGTTCCGAACGGTGCTGGGGGCGTTGGCGCTCTGGATGTTTTCAGATACCAAAAAAGGTGGCGAACAGGTGCGGCGTGCCGATATGCTCGATCTTTTCACGCGGGAGCTGAAAGCAATGAAGTCGGTCGATTTCACCCCTCCCTTCGCCGAAGCGTTGAGGGCTCATGTCGTGAACAGGTCGGAACTGCTGATCTCGAACGTTTCGGACACAATCTACGAGTTCCGCCACAAATCGTTTCGGGAGTATCTGGCTGGGGCAAAGCTTGCTGCTGTCGATCTTCGTGAACCGGAGTGTTTCGATCCGGTAATCGCCCGATTCGATGATCCGTCATGGGAGGAGGCGATCCGTTTTTTTGTTGCAGGTCTCGATCTGTTCCAGTTCGACCACTTCATGTCCCGCCTGTTCGACCCTTTGGTCAAGCCCTCTTTCAGCCAGCCCGAGAAGCTGCTGCTGCAACTGCTGATCGGGGAAGCGCCAAACAGGAAAACGGATGCTTTGCAGGCTCTCCTCTGTAGGCCGAAAGAGGCCGGCAAAGGGTACGATGCCGAACGGCAGAGGCGTCAATTCATGTTGCTCGATGCTCTGGCTTTGATTGGAGAGCTGAATTCCGCGCAGAGCGTGCGGGAGTTTATTGACAAGGGATATGCCGAGTGCGACGATGAGAAAAGCACAAAGAGGGAGAAGGTTGAAAGCTATGCACGAACCGTGTTTGTTTCGCTGGGCGGTCAAATGCCTGAGGAGGCAAAGACCAGCCAGCCAGATGATAAACACAAGACGCACATTGTTCAGGAGAGTGGGAAAACCCTGTTCCGTAATCGGCTTGAACTGAATGCCGAATACATTTTCATATCCGGAAGAGAGCGTGAGGAGCAGGGGATTTTCTTTGCCCGTTACCCGGTGACCAACAAGCTCTATCGGCGGTTTATCGATTTTCTGCGATCGAAGCCTCCGGAATACCGGTGGCTTGAGGCGGAGTTGCAGACAATTGCCGATAAAAAGAGATGGGATACCCAATTTGCGGAGTATCTGAAGAAGGGCAAAAGCAATCTTGCCAACCTTTTTAGCTCTGGGCGTGACGGAGACCGGAAATTCGGTGGTGATGACCAGCCGGTGGTCACTATTACCTGGTATGCCGCCCGCTCCTATTGCCTTTGGCTATCGCTGATGGAGAGCGAGGGAAATTGTACCGATCTGTACCGCTTGCCGAATGAACCCGAGTGGGAGTGGGCGGCGGCCGGAAAGGAGAAACGGCACTATCCATGGGGGAACAAGGAACCAAATCCGAAGCTGGCCAATTACGGTGATACGGTTGGCGCGACCACGCCGGTGGGCAGCTACCCTGACGGCGCGACGCCTGAAGGGCTGTACGACATGGCGGGCAACGTCTGGGAGTGGATGGAGAACTGGTACGACAACGACAAAGACGTGAAAGCGTTGCGCGGCGGCTCGTGGGGCAGCAGGCCTGGTTTTCTGCGCTGTTCGGCCCGGAACAGCCTCAATCCGGGCCTCAGGGACGGCTACCGCGGCGGTTTTCGAGTTGTGCGCTCCAGCAGGGGAGAATGATGAATTATGAATTTTGAATGATGAATTGGGGAAAGATGGCGGTGCTGGTGAATCTGGTGGCTATTGTTGGGGCGCTTCGCGAAGCGGCCGTACGAAGAATCGGGATGAGAGGTAGTCCTGCGTGGCTCTTGCAGGGGCGTCCCGACGACAGAGATTTGATGCTGGCCAACGTTTGCTTGGTCGCGAGCGATGTGGTATTCTTACGGGTAATACGTAATACCGGAGGGCAACATGAAAGTGACAACCAAAGGGCAGGTGACGATACCTGTTAACATAAGAGAAAAGCTGGGGATAACTCCTGATAGCGAAGTGGATTTCGTGCAGGAGGGGGATCGCGTTATTCTGGTAAAGCGGAAAAATGCCGCGCCCGCGAGCCGCACGTTTAAAAAGCTGCGAGGGGTTGCGACGGTCAGGATGACGACAGACGAAATCATGGCGCTGACCAGAGAGGTATGAACGGACTGCTGGTCGATTCCAATATCATCCTCGATGTATTTCTCGATGATCCTGTTTGGGCCGACTGGTCGGAGGCGGCTCTTTCTGACTATGCTGTCCGCACCACTTTATTCATCAATCCAGTCATCTATTCCGAAATTTCCATTGGCTTTGAAAAGATCGAGGAGCTGGAGGCAGCGCTGGCGAAAAGCGGATTGCCGATGCTGGAAATTCCGAAGGAGGCCCTTTTTCTTGCTGGCAAAGCGTTTCTCAACTACCGAAAGCACAAAGGCGAAAAGCGCTCCCCGTTGCCTGACTTTTTTATCGGAGCACATGCCGCCGTCTCCGGACTCGATTTGATTACAAGAGATAAAAACCGGTATCAGACCTGTTTTCCGACAGTCAGAATCATTGCTCCTGAATAACGAAAGGCCGTTCATCCCACCCCCGCCATCTCCTTCTTTCTGAACTCGATCGCCAGCCACTTCTCCTCGTACCCGGCGTGGGCGACCTTCATCCCCGCGAGGAAGGTCGGTAACACCACGCCTTTCTGGTAGTTGCCGATGCGGACGGTGAGCGAGTCGCCGACCTGGGTTACGTTGGCTTCCATGCGGTTGTGTTCAGTCGCGGTGCTTTTCGGTGGCTCAGAAGAGCTTGTTCACCATGCCTGCCAGTCCGCCCAGTTCGCCGATATTGCCGAGGATGCTTTCGAGCGGCGAGCCGTCGGGGCTGGCCTTGTCCACCATTTCAGGCAACGCGCTGGCGACCGCGGTTTTGGCGCTCTCCGTCGAAAGCCCGAAGCGGGAGGCGAAGGCCGCGAGTTGATCGCTCCCGATCAGATCGGTCACCGCTTCAGGAGAGATTGGCGCGTTGGCCCCTTTACCCAGCCACGAGGCCGCGATGTCGCCCAGCCCGCTCTGCTGCATTTTGGAGAGGATTGCGCCGAGGTTCAGGCTGCCTTCTCCTCCCAGCAGACCTCCCAGCGCCGAAACCAGTTCGTTGCTGTCAAGGCCATTGGTCGCCTGATCGCTGTTGTGCAGAATGGCGGAAGCGCCAAGTTGAAGGAGATTGGATAAGTCCATGATCGTGTATGTTTAGATTTTAAAGCCACTTCACGACAGAGGAATCTCAACGGTTTTTGGCGCGGATAGTAGTTGTGTTTTCGATGGCTTGCTTTGAAAACAGTTCCATTCAGCTCGAATTCCGGCACGGTTCCGGGACTTTGGCGGTACTCTGAATTTGTTCAAGGGCATCGCCGTAATCGTAAGGTCAATATAGAAAAAATCAGTGTCCGGACTGTTTGTCAGGCTGGAAATAACAGAGGCTTTGCACTCGTTACGGTAAAAATTGGGAAGTATGTTCCAGGATTTACCCTCGCTGGAAAGAGTCAGCCAGACCAATGTGACAAGAATTTTCGATCCCGACGATGGCATCGTGACTGCGACACGCTTGGTCTCTTCAATCGCGATGTAAACAGCGAAATACGACCCCCGTCACCGATGCGATTTCTTCAATGAATGCCATTTGCTGCGGATTTGAAAGCAATATTTTTCGATATGGATTGAGTGTATCTCATTGATTTTCTGGTTCATGCGTTTGTCGCTAATCCGAATATATGTACTTAATACGTGAGCAATAACCGGTCAGCAACAACTTCATCATAAAGACTTTGGCCTTCCATTTGAAATCGTTTGAGCATCGAGCGCCCAGTTGTTATATACATTTCGCGTTCAAATAATCCATGCGGAATTGGCAGGTCACATTGATAATTCCCGGATTTTTTATGTCCGTCGATACTTAGTGCAATGTTTACGCCTCTGGATTTTGCCTGGTCTATTTTATTAATCAGGTTTTCAAATGAAAACTCCTGCGCTCCGTAGAGAATTTTCTGACTGTGGCTATATGGGGGGTCGCAATAAATGACGTCGTTATATTTTGCCATATCAAAGACGTGCTGATAATCCAGATTCTCAAAAATCACATGCTTTACTCTCTCGTACCATTCTCTGACTCTTTTTGTGAAGCTGCTGACTGAAATTGGCGTATGAATGCCACAGGGGGTTGACATATAACCATCATTTTTTCTGAAGCGGATGACGCCTCCATAGCAGCTTCTTGATAAATAGAGAAAATCTGCTCCGTTTGGATTTTTGTTGAATGACGCTTTTACCTCTTCATATAATGTGTGTTTATCTTTTCCTTTATCAAGTAAATTTCTTCTTTCTGCATACCACTCGATAAGCATATCAGGTTTTGTTGCTAACATTTGCCAGATTTCTATCAAAGGGCTGAAGATGTCGGAGCCAAATCCGTTTTCCGGCGCAACGGTCGCGATAATTGCGCCACTTCCAAGAAAAGGTTCATAAAACCGGTTGAAGTGTTCTGGAAAGAAGCTCGTTATTTCATTGGCAAAACGCTGTTTATTTCCTACCCATTTGAGCAATTGGGTTTTTGGTGGGTAATATAACGGGTATTTTTCAAAAAGTGGTAAAGGCATCGGTTCGCAATTTTATTAAACAATAAGTGACAATGTAGTTGTTTTTGTACAGAAATCCTAATTTGGGATACAGTGCTTATTTAAGGTATTATCAAGCTATGGGTTAACTTGTCAGGAATTAACGTTTTTTGCTTTCATGTATCAGTTGGGTCAAAATGGCTAAAAGTCTGCACAAAAAAGAGTATCAGGTGTTTCTGGCACAACTTTACCGGTTGAGGGTCGGTTCCGGATTACGCCAAAAAGATATTGCAGAAAAGCTTGGTGTTCCTCAGTCCTACGTTAGTAAAATTGAAAGCGGAGAAAGAAGGATTGATCTTATTGAATTGAAAGAGTATTGTGAGGCTTTGGGAAGTGATTTAGGTGAGTTTATTTCAAATTATGAACAATCATTAAATGATCGCCAATAGTGATTTTACCGGTCTTGATTTAGAATTCTGGTCTAACATTAAATTGTTAAATCAACGACTTGGCTATGTTGTTCGGAGAAAAAATACAAATCAAGGAGCGGTTTTTTTGATTCCTGCTGTTGAAGAGGTGTTGGCTGTTTTTAACGATGATGATTTAGATTACAGCAGAATTATTCATAATGGCGTCTGGACAGATTTTGGACAGCTTATTGTGGATTATTTAAGCTATAGAGGTCAGGTTTTAATCAGAGATGTTGAACCCAATCTCATGAATGCAGAAGAGGCGCGTAAAGTATTTGTTGATTTGAAAGGCCGTCTTGATCCAAAATGTCCAATTCCTGATAATAAGCAAAGTGGAGATAAAAAGGCTCCAGCTTACTTTACAGGAATTATTAATATGATAATCGAGGCTCATGCGCAGGGTTTGCCATGTGATTATGATCCTCGCGAGTTGACATCGATAACAGCTCAGGGTTTTCCCGTGAGAACCTTGTCGAGAAGAGTTGACGGAGCATTTCCGGGGCCGATCAATCCTCATGCCATATGGGAGATAAAAGAGTATTATTATACGACCACATTCGGGAGTCGAGTAGCCGATGGGGTTTATGAAACAATGCTTGATGGATTTGAGTTAAATCTCTATGGGATATATTCCCCGAAGCTCTGCTTCGTTAAAGATAAAAGTGTAATAATTGAGCACATATATTCATAAAAGTCATAATGTAT
>NZ_SDGU01000031.1 GCF_004118635.1 Chlorobaculum sp. 24CR
GTGTAGTTTTTTCTGACTTTTCGCATGGTGAATTCCTCCGTTTTTGTACTCTAACTCAAACGGCTGAATTCTCCAATTTACGCTGAACCAAAACAGTTCATGTTTCTTTTTTTGGGCTAACATTGTTTATACTGATCCGCCTAAACCGCAGATTTTTGAATTTCAGTCCATATAAGACGCAATCGAAAAACCATTCTGAATGTCGGTAATAATAAGTTTTTTAACCACTTAGGCGCTAAATCGCGTTTTATTTTTACTTCTTATATGGATCGGCATAAAAACAACTTTAAAATCAAACCACCTATCAGCAATTCCGTCGGTCGTGTCGCATTGTATATGTACTGCTCATTCGGAAGGCCGTCTCGGGAGGGGTACTGCTTAAGCTCGACGGCGAGGCTTACGCTTTCTATTTACGAAGATTACAAGATTTTCACAAGCGCAAAATCCAGACATCAACAGGCAACGCCATTCAACTGATTCACCGCATGAGCGCGGAGTAAATCAAGCGAATGGCGTTCCGATTTATTGACGCCTCAACTTATCAGCGTCCCGTTCCTTTACGCCCGGAACTTCCGGTAGTCGATGTTGAATTTCTTCATCCTCAGCCCCATGATTCTGTCCGACAGGCCGAGTTGGGTGGCGGCTTTGGTCATGTTGCCTTTGGTGCGCTTGAGCGCTTCGATAATCATCTCCTGTTCGATGGCGTCGAGCTTCTGCTGCAAGTCGCCGGTGTAGGGCGTGCCGCTCGACTCCGCCGTCTGGAGCGACGGCGGCAGGTGGTAGCCGTGGATGACGTTGTCCTCGCTCAGAATCACCGCGCGCTCGATGCAGTTCTGCAACTCGCGCACGTTGCCGGGCCAGTGGTAGCGCATCAGCATGTCGATGGCCGTGGTTGAAATCCGGCGGATTCCCTTGTGGTTGGCCGTGTTGAACTTTTCGATGAAGTAGTCGGCCAGCAGCAAAATGTCGGTTTTGCGCTCGCGCAGCGGCGGCACGGTGATCGGGAAGATGTTGAGCCGGTAGTAGAGATCCTCGCGGAAGCTGCCCTGCTGGATCTGCTCTTCGAGGTTCCTGTTGGTGGCGGCGATGATGCGCACGTCGGTCTTGACGGTCTTCGCTCCGCCGAGCCGCTCGAACTCCTTCTCCTGGATGATCCGCAAGAGCTTGGCCTGCGTGCTGAGGCTCAGTTCGCCCACCTCGTCCAAAAAAATCGTGCCGGTGTCGGCCAGCTCGAAGCGTCCTCGCCGCAGCGCGGCAGCTCCGGTGAAGGCCCCTTTTTCGTGACCGAACAGCTCGCTTTCGACGATGCTTTCGGGCAGCGCGGCGCAGTTGAACTTGATGAAGGGCTTGCCGTTGCGCATACTCTTGTAGTGGATCGCGTTGGCGACCAGCTCCTTGCCGACGCCGCTTTCGCCGAGAATCAGGGCCGTGGCGCTGGTTTTGGCGATCTTGTCGATCATCCGGAACAGGCTCATCATCGGCTTGGTGTTGCCGATGATGTTGGCGGGTCTTTCCGCTTCGGAGACCTCCTCGTCGGTCACCCCGTTGATATGCCGGAATCCCTGCGCGGGAGTTTCTGTTCGCTCGTGCGTGCTGTCGATGTGTTTTTCGTCGTCGAGCTGCTTGATGCGAACCGCCTGCGAGATCATGGCCGCGATGATGGAGAGTAGATCGACATAGTATTGCAGAATATCGACCCGGTCGCTTTTGCGCCGGAGGTTCTTGTTGCCGTTTTCGGCGGGAACGGGAATCCGGCGGTCGGCGCTCAAGGTGCCGATCACTTCGCTGCCCGCCATGATCGGCACGCAGATAAAGCACAGCTCATCCTTATTTTCTTCGACTCTCGACCGGGTGCGGTCCAGGAAAAGCGGCTCTTCGTCGATGCGTGGCACGACCGACGGCTTTCCGGTTTCGACCACCTGACCGATGATGCCCTCGCCGACCTTGTAACGTGCGAGCTGACGCTGCTCGTCGCTTAGCCCGAACGATTCGTTGATGACCATCTCGCCGGTGCTCCGGTTCAGAATGGTGACCATGCCGCGGAGCATGTTCATGTGTTCCGACAAGATGAAAAGCACCAGGCGAAGTACTTTGCTGATATCCTCCTCGTTGTTGACGGTTCTGCTGACTTCGGCAAGAAGGCTGATGCTGCTCTGTTCCTGTTCCTGTGCTATGAGCATGAAAACTTGTTCTTCGATAGTTAAGCTTGCTTGATGAGTGCGCTGTTGCGGATCGCGTCGATCTCGTCGGTGCGGAGCGCCCGTTTGAGGCGATCGGCGTGGCTGCGGATCAGCTCAAGCAGTTCGCGGGCCTCCTCTTTGGAGACCGAAATTCCGCGCCGGCTGAAATGGGCGATGACCGCCGCCGTGCCCGAATGCTTGCCGATCACCATCTCAAAATCGCCGCGCCCGACCCGCGATGGCAGAAATGGCTGGTAGGAGAGCGGATTCTGCAACAAGGCCGCGCAATGGATGCCCGATTCGTGCTCGAAGGCCGAGCGGCCCACCACTGGCTTCTGCTCCTGAATGACGCGCCCGGAGGCCGCCGCCACCGCATCGCAAAGCACGGAAAGCTTTTCGGTGTCGAGCCGCGAGGCGAAGCCGCCGGAGAGCGCGAGCGCCATCGACAACTCTTCGAGCGCCGCGTTGCCAGCCCGTTCGCCGAGGCCCGTCACCGAAACGCTGACCGCCTCGAATCCCGATTCGAGCGCCGTGAAGGCGTTGGCCGTGGCCATGCCAAGATCGTTGTGCGCATGGAACTCCAGCGGCAGCGCCGAGCTCTGGCGCAACGCTGCGCCGAGTGCCATCACCGACACCGGCGTGGCGACCCCCACCGTATCGGCGATCCTGAAGCGCTCAGCTCCGGCTGTTTCGGCATCAAGCATGAAACGTTGCAGGAACTCGATGTCGCTTCTCGTGGCATCCTGCCCACCAACGCTGACGAAATCGAACCATTCGCGGGCTTTGGACACCATCGCGTGGAGCTGCTCCTGAATCCAGCCATCCTCCTTGTGCATCAGCTCCAGATAGAGCCGCGAGGCCGGAAAGCTGATGTGCACCGCATCGGTGCCGCACGCCGCGGCCAGCTCGATGTCGGCCATGTTGGCCCGCGACCACGAGGTCAGCCGCACCGGCAATTTCATCGCCACGATTTCGCGAATCACCTCACGCTCGGCCTGGCTGATGGCCGGGTAGCCCACCTCGATCTCATCGACGCCGGTTTCGGCAAGAAGTTCAGCGATGCGCTTTTTTTCGTGTGGGTTGAACACCACGCCCGGCGCCTGCTCTCCGTCCCGGAGGGTCGTATCGATGATCCACGGCTTGCGGATCACTCCAAGGCTGATTTCAGTGCGGGCTGGCATGGATGTTTTTTTCTGGCGTTTTGACTTGGTTGATTGCTTTGATTTAGGTGAATATAAAACTAATCCTAAAAATATTAGGGCATAAAACGGATTTGAGAGAAAAAAACAGACATTATGGTAATATGGCCGGATGCTGCAAGGAGAAAGCGGGGTTGAAGAGAGGGCTTACATGTAACAGGGTTTCAACCCTGCGGACAGTCATAGCTCTTACATTCATGTTGCCCCGGTTTTTAAACCGGGGGGGACGGGTTGGCGGAAAGACTCGCCCTTCACCGATTCGCGATGGCGATAAAGGGCAGTTCGCGATGCCTGCCGTCAAGGTCGAGGCCGTAGCCGACGACGAAATGATCGGGAATGGTGAATCCGGTGTAGTCGGCCTCGATGGGCGCTTTTCGGGCCAACGGCTTATCGAGCAAGGCGCAGATGCGCAGGGAGGCGAGATGCTGGTTTTGCAGCTCCACCACGATGCTCGAAAGGGTGAGGCCGGTATCGATAATGTCCTCCACCAGTAGCACGTGCTTGCCATCGAGATCGAAAACGCCATCGTTCTCAAGCGTCACTTCGCCGGATGAGGCGCGACCCGCGCCATAACTCGAAGCCCGGATGAACTCGACGCGGCACGGCACGCTGAGCTGCCGAACCAGATCGGCTGCGAAGATGAACGCCCCCTTCAGCACGCAAACCACCGTCAGCTCGTTGATTCCAGCAAGATCGCCGGAAATCTCCGCGCCCAGCTCCGCGACACGAGCCGCGATGCGCTCGGCGGAGATGAGCGCTTTGAAGGTGGTGGTTGACATGGCGCTCAATTTTTGGTTTATCATGCTGCAAAACAATATAATTGATGGTGGGTTATCACGCAGGCAATGAAACTGGAGGGGATTATCCGATGAACTTCGACAAACTCGATGCGCTGAAGAAAAGGCTTGACGGGTTCAGACCGCTGAGTCCGGAGGTGGTGCGCAATCTGCACGATGACCTTGTGGTTCGCTGGACGTACAACTCCAACGCCATCGAGGGCAATACACTGACCCTGAAGGAGACGAAGGTGGCGCTCGAAGGGATCACCATCGGCGGCAAGACGATGCGCGAGCATTTCGAGGCGATCAATCACCGGGAGGCGATTCTGTTTGTCGAGGATTTAGTCGGGAAGAACGAGCCACTGTCAGAATGGCAGATCAAGTCGTTGCACCAGCTTGTGCTGAAAAATATCGATGACAAAAATGCCGGTCGGTACCGGACGCAGAATGTCGTGATTTCAGGCGCGGAACATCGCCCGCCGGATTATCTGAGTGTGCCGACGGCGATGGAGGATTTTATCCGGCAGAGCGCGATCAATCGGGATCGATTGCACCCGGTCGAATACGCCTCAAGGGTTCATGCGGATTTCGTGAAAATCCATCCTTTCGTCGATGGCAACGGAAGAACCGCGCGGCTGCTGATGAACCTCGAACTCATGAAAGCCGGATTTCCCCCGGCAGTGCTCCCCGTTGAAGAGCGCCTTCGCTACTACGAAGCGCTGGATCAAGCGCATTGCGAGGGAGATTACGAGCCGTTTATGGCGCTGATGGCTGAAACGGTCGAACAGGCATTCGAGCCGTACTGGTATGTTTTGGGGGTGGGAATGGGATAGAGGAACATCTCCAAAGGCAAATAATCTCGCCTCAGTCATTTCAAACGGAAACAGGAGATAGTTTTATGAAAACCAACAAAACAATAGAAGTCCAAGGGATCAGAATAGCCTTGTATAGTAAGGATGAGATGGATTTTATCTCTTTGACCGATATGCTCAAAGCCAAAGATGGTGATTTTTTTATAGCGGACTGGCTCAGGAATCGAAATACTGTAGAGTTTCTCGGAATCTGGGAACGGGTGCACAACCCCGATTTTAATTATGGCGAATATGCCACAATTAGAAGTCAGGCCGGATTAAATAGTTATAAAATCAGCGTCAAGGAGTGGGTTGCCAAAACAAATGCCATCGGGCTTGTCGCCAAAGCGGGGCGATATGGCGGCACTTATGCCCATAAGGATATTGTTTTGCCTCAGCTGGAAATGGAGAATCGGGTTTGCTGAGTTAGTTGGTTGATGGTGTCTGTTGTTGTCGAAATCTTAGCGGAAGCAAGGGGTG
>NZ_SDGU01000032.1 GCF_004118635.1 Chlorobaculum sp. 24CR
CTTTCATTATCTTGGAGATGTTGTTTAGCGTTGTACCTTCGCCGGACTTGTCTCCGATTTCCTGCCTTATTGACAACGAACACATCAGGTATTCCAGCGCCGTATCATACTCTCCCCGCGCATTCATTATCAACGAGATGTTGTTTAGCGTTGTACCCTCGCCGGACTTATCTCCGATTTCCTGCTGAATCTTCAACGAACGCTTCAGGTAGTCCAGCGCAATGTCGTTGTCGCTTCGTGCACGATATATCTGCGAAATATTGTTGAGCGTGGTGCCTTCGCCGGACTTGTCTCCGATTTCCTGCCTTATCGTCAACGAACGCTTCAGGTAGTCCAGCGCCGTGTCATAGTCGGCAAGATGGAGATACTGTTTGCCAGTTTGGCCAAGTGCTTCGGCCAAAATCCACAGGTCGGAAGAGGCACATGCCGGAAGCAACCATTCATCGAGCAAAGAACGGTACAATCCAGCCATGTTCAGCGGCCCGACAATCCAGTCAAGCGCAATCCGGTGGGCATCGTCATGCTGTTCCGCGGCCATCAGTGCCGCATGGGTTATCATCGCCTGGTCAAGTGTATTCCGTTCATGTTCCAACAACCATTTGTGATAACCCGCAGCCTTTTGCAGTAACTCAATTTCCGGCTTCTTCACCCCCTGCTTTTCCAGCCAGCTTCGCACCAGCGGGGCCACGAGAAACTCGTCGGTTTTCCATTGCGGGTTGTGGTAGCGCTCGACAAGCGAGACCGAGAGCAGGGCGTCCAGCAGCTCCTCCGCCTGCGGCATGGCGGGTAAGGCGATGGCTTTGACGCCATCCGGCGCGACCGGCACGGTGTAGGCGGTCATGCGGCGGAGCAGCTCCTGCTCGTCGGGCCTCCGGTGCGCCCAGACCTTGACGAGGAGCATGTTGGTCTGGATGTCGGTTTCAGCCTTTCGGAGCTTGTCGAGAAACGCCTGCTCCTCGACGGCGGGCATCTCTTTGAGCGCCTCGGTCAGGTAGAGCAGCGCCCGGAAGTTGCCGCCAAGCACCTCGTAGGCTTGCCACAGTTTCGCGGCATCCCTGAGGAATGAGGCGGGCAGATTCTGCTGCTGCGCCACCGCGAGGAAGTCGCGCCAGACCGGTTTGCCGAGCGGCAACGAAGGCTCAATCCATTCCGGCAGCGCCCAGCGCGAGGTGAGCACCACCCGCAAACCGTGCTTTTGCAACCTGACGGCGGCACCGATCCACTCGCGCAACTCCGCATCGGTGAGCTGCTGCGTCGCGTCCTCCTGCGCGCTTTCGAGGTTGTCGAACAGCAGCGCCACGCGGCCCTCGAATTGCTGAATCAACAGCTTGAGCAATCCCGGCGCACGTCGCGCCGCGTCGCTGTAGCGTTGCTGTATCTCGTTGCAGCGGGAGATGTTATCCTTGTCGAGCGACTCCTCCATTTGCCGGAGTGTATCGCGCCAGTCGTGTTCCGGGCGAGCCGAGAAGGCGAAAACCTCGAAGCCGCTGGCCTTGAGCGTGTTAACCAGCTTTCCGGCAAACGCGGTCTTGCCGACGCCGCCCGCGCCGGTCACGAGCAGCGCTTTCGTCGCGCCATCCCGGAGCGCCCGCTGCCACTTGCGCAGTTCGCGCCGCCTGCCGATGAAGCGCACCGGAAGGGAAATGGTGTCGAGCGTTTCGTTCCAGATGTTCTCCGGGCGCACCGGTTGCGGCGTGAAGTTCCAGCGTATGAGCGGCCTCGACGCATCCCGGCTCAGGAGCATCGGCAGGCACCACTGGCCGAAGGAGAGGTCGGCAAGCTTGTACCGCCGGGCCTCTTCGTCGTCCCGTAACGGCTTGGTAATTGCGCGACGGGCCTGCTGTAACGCCTCGGCGATGCCACGCTTCTCCAGCAACGCTCCAAAGAAACCACGAGCGAACTGCACGCCCGCACGGTCGAAAATCGATTCCCGCATCCCGACGACATGGGGAATGCCGCGCTGCGCCAGTGCGTACATCAAGCCATTGTTCAGGTCGGAGGAGACCGACTGGCCGCTCTGGCAGGCGGAGAGAATCAGCGCCTGCACGGCGGTGCCGCTGAAAGCTTCGGCAAGCCGCTGCTCATCGACAAGCTCGCCGTCGCCGGAGTCTCCCTCGAACAGGAAATAGCCTTTGTGACGCTCCTTCAGCTTGTCGCCGTCGAACACCCCGTGCCCGCTGAGCCACACCAGATGCGGCTTGAACGATTGTAAAAGCTCTTCGAAAAGGCTGAAGCGCCCATCGTCGGGCATTTCAAGCACAACATGGCCGCTCCGCAGCCACGGCCCGAGCGCTTCGAGCACACCCGCCTGTTCATTCTCAATCTGCAACTGATCTTCATGTCTGAGATCATCGGGCAGCGAAGTGAACAGCAGAATGCGCAACGGCCCCACTTCTACCTCCGGCATCTGCGCCATAATCGCCGGACTGGTGCGAGCAAGCGTGAACTCTTTGTTTCGGGCGAGAAAGCCGAACTCCGGATGATGGAGCGTCTCCCAGGGTAATTGAAGCACGGTTGCATCGTCGCTCTCGATGATGACGGGCAGTATCCCCTGCCCCGCATTGCGCTTCGCTTCGGCGAATTGCTTCCCGGCATCAAGCGAGTTCCAGAGCATCGCGCCGATGACCCGCAAAACCTCGTCAGTGACGAGCATCTCCTTGCTCGCGTAGGCTTCTGAAAGCTTTTTGGACAGTCGCAGAAGCTCGCTGTTGGCAAGCAGTTGCGTGCTATCGGGCGTCAGGCGAAGCGGTGGAACCTGGTTCATGGGCGGCGTAATTGCGGGTTTGGGAAATACCAGATGCAATATAGCTCAATACGCTGTTTTCCCCATCGGGGTTAACGACACTATTATTTTTGCTTGGTCGTTATGCTTTATTTTGTAGAGTTCTTTGCATGTTCAAAACTATCGTCTGCTACCATAAAGTCCGCGTTGTCCACCAAAGAGGGCAGGCGCGAGGCCTGCCCCCCCATTCTCAATTGTCAATTATCCATTATCAATTATGTTCCTTATCTTCCCGAAAACATTTTCACGGGCCATTCCGCCCCTCCAATCCATCAGCGTTACGTTATCATGTCCGACCAGTCCAACCAGAAAGAGCTCCTTTGGCAGAGCCGTTTTTCGGAACCGTTTGACCGGGAGGCGCTGAAGTTCTCCTCGTCGGTGCATGTCGATGGGCTGCTCTATCGTGAGGATATACAAGGTTCTGTCGCCCATGCGACCATGCTCGGCGAGCAGGGAATCATTTCGACGGCGGAGTCGGAGCAGATTGTCGCCGGGCTGAAGGCGGTCGAGAAGGAGATCGAGTCGGGCGCTTTGGTGCCGGTGTGGGAGGACGAGGATATTCACACGGTGATCGAGAACCGGCTGAAGGAGCTGATCGGTCCGGCGGCGGGCAAGCTGCATTCGGGGCGCAGCCGCAACGACCAGGTGGCGACCGACACGCGGCTTTACCTGCGCCGGAACATCGACCGTATCTCCAGCCTTCTCAAAGAGATGCAGTCCACGCTGCTCGACAAGGCGGAGCGGTACACGCACACGATCATGTTTGGCTACACGCACTTGCAGCGCGCCCAGCCGATCTCCGCGGGGCACTACTATATGGCATGGCACTCGATGTTCGGGCGCGACCGCGAACGCCTCGCCGACCTTCGCAAGCGGGCGAACATCTCGCCACTCGGCGCGGCGGCTTTCGCGGGCAGTACCCTGCCGCTCGACCCCGTGCGCTCGGCGGAGCTGCTGGAGTTCGACGGCGTCTTCACCAACAGCATCGACGCGGTGAGCGACCGTGATCTCGTGATCGAGTTCGTCTCGGCCTGCTCGATGATTATGATGCACCTGTCGCGCTTTTCGGAGGATGTGATCCTCTGGAGTTCGGCGGAGTTCAACTACCTCTCGATCAGCGACGCCTTCGCGACCGGCTCGTCGATCATGCCGCAGAAGAAGAACGCCGACATCGCCGAGCTGGTGCGCGGCAAGACCGGGCGCGTCTATGGCAACCTGATGAACCTGCTGACGATCATGAAGGGCCTGCCGCTCTCCTACAACCGCGACATGCAGGAGGACAAGCCGCCGCTCTTCGACACCGCCGAAACCACGGCGACGTGCCTGTCGGTCTTCCGACGCATGATCGAAAAGACCTGGCTGAACGAGGAGCGCCTCGCCCGGCTGACCGCCGAGGATTTGAGCCTCGCCACCGAAATCGCCGAGTACCTGGTCAAAAAGCAGATCCCCTTCCGCGACGCCCACCGCATCACCGGCAAGATCGTGGCCTACGCCATCGCCGAGGGCAAGACGTTACCGACGATCTCGCTCGAAGAGTACCGAACCTTCTCGGAAGCGTTCGACGAGACCATCTTCGACGACCTCAAACCCGACGCCAGCGTCAACTCCAAGAAAACCGCCGGAAGCTGCTCGTTCAAATCGGTCGAAGAGCAGATCGCCAGAGCGAAGGCGGCGCGTTAACGAACAACCGGTTTCGGCAAACCGTGAACCTCCAAAAAAGAGGGCAGGCGCAAGGCCAGCCCCTACAAAGATTCCTTGTCCACCACCTCCACGCTGTCCACATAGTCCACTTCCCCCACAATTAAAAAAGGCGCCCCGTTCGAGCGCCTTTTTGCGTTGCATTGTTGCGGCCTTTTACTTCGCAGACATTGCAGGCTTGAGTGTCGGCCTGACTTTTGGCCTTGCTGCCGGAGCCGGAGCGGCGGCGGGAACGACCTGCCGGGCTTTCAGCGCCACGAGGTCGTCCAGAATTCCGGCGGCCTCTTGCAAAATGAAGTCGGTTTTCTTCTTTTTGCCGGTATCGACATTCGAGTCTCCCCAACGCTCCTGAATCTCTTTCAGAATCTTGTTATCGGTCTCGAAGCCCTTTTCCTGAAGCAAAACGCTCTTGCGCTGCCGGATGCGGTTCAGGGTCGTCAGATCGGCCAGATAGGACTGGTAGAGCTTGTCTTTGGCGGACTGCTCGGTGAACTCCTTTTTCAGCAGGGTAATATCTTCTTTGGTGACCGCGCCCGACGGCATGTAGGCGGCTCTGGAGATGGTCGTCCACGGCAGGCTGCTCGTGTAGGTATCCTCTCCCACCACCTCCGGGTCGATCAGCGATGGCAGCACAATGTCGGGCAGAACGCCGATGTGCTGGGTGCTGCCGCCCGATATGCGGTAGAATTTGGCGACGGTCAGTTTGAGCTGGCCGAGGTCGCTCTGTTTGATGAACATGCTGAACGGCCTCTGGATGTTGACGATGCTCTGCACGGTACCCTTACCGAAGGTTCTGTCGCCCACAATGATTCCGCGGCCATAGTCCTGGATCGCCGCCGAGAAAATCTCCGAGGCCGAAGCGCTGTAACGGTTGACCAGCACCGCCAGCGGGCCTCGGTAAAGCATCGGGTAATTCTCGTCTTTCAGCACCATCTTGCCGCCGAGGGCGTTGCTGACCTGCACGACCGGCCCTTTGCCGGTGAACAGACCGGTGACGTTGACCGCCTCTTCGAGCGATCCGCCGCCATTTTCTCTGAGATCGACGATAATGCCCTCCACATGCTCCCGCTTGAGATCATTGAGAATCCGGATCACATCCTTCGTGGTGCTGGTATAGTTCGTCTTGTTCTGCCGCTCGCCCTCGAAGTCGAGATAGAATGAGGGCAACACGATGACGCCAATCTTGTGGCCGTTGTCGAAGATGATCTTTTTCTGCGCGGCCTGCTCCTGCAAGTCAACCTTGGCCCTCACCAGCCGGATGATCTTGGAGGGTCCCTTTCCAGCCTGGCTGGCCGGGAGCACCTTGAGCCTGACCACCGTGCCTTTCGGCCCCCTGATCTTTTTAACCACATCATTGATGCGCCAGCCGATCACATCGATGATCTCTCCCTTGTCGCCCTGACCGACGCCAACGACCTTGTCGCCCTTCTTGAGCAGATTGCTTTTGAAAGCCGGGCCTCCGGGAATGATTTCGTTCACGACCGTATATTCGTTCTCTATCTGCAACTTCGCGCCAATGCCTTCGAGCGAGCGGCTCATGTCGATCTGGAAATTCTCGAATTCGTCCGGGGAGAAGTAGTCGGTATGAGGATCGAACGAACTCGTGACGGCATACATGTACGCCTGGAAAGCGTCTTCCGGCTTCTGCTGGTTGAAGATTTTAAGCCTGTTATCGAGGCTCTTCATCACTTCGACCTTGATATTTTTTCCCTTTTCGCCCGAATACTTCGTGCTCAGGTACTGATACTTCAGCTCCTTGCGCCACAGGTCGTGGAGCTCAGCCTGGTCGGCGGGCCAGGGGGCGGTTTTGCTGCGTTCGAGTTCGAGCGTTTCGGGCGTGGAAAAGTTGAATGTCGTCTTTTCGAGCGCCGTTTTCATGTACGCCATCTTCTCCCTTGCCCGTTTCAGGAACTGATTGTAAATGGCGAAACCACCGGCCGGGTTGCCAGAAACGAAATCATCATCGAGACGAACGCCGACCTCCTGCCGAAGCTTTTCAACTTCGGGCGCAGTGAAGTAACTGCGGTTGTTGTCGAGATTGTCGAGGTAACGCTTAAAAATCTGCTGGGCGAGCGAGTCGTTGACCGGCACCTTGCGGTAATGGTTCTGAAGCAGGTACTGGGCAATGTAGCGGGAGGCCTCCTCCTGTGTCGGGGCAGGTTTCAGCATCGCCGGAGCGGAAGCGGCCCTGGCGCCGACGGCCAAAGAGTGATCCCACGAGAAAACGAGGATCAGAAAGAAAAACAGAAACGGAAACAGTACTGAACGCAGCTTGTTCATAATCACAAATGGTGTCTCTTTGATAAATTGTGAATAAAGGCGGATTTTCCCGGATTCGCACGAATCCTGATTCAATGTATTATATTACAAAACATGCTCTCTGCATAACAGGTTTCTGCGTAATTTGTAAATTGGCAAAAAAAATCTCGACCGACTACACCTGAAATCAATCAATCTCAAATGGAGTGTCTTTTTTATGAATGAATTCACCGGATACAAGGAACTGGGACTCGTCAACAGCCGTGATCTTTTCGCCAAAGCCGTCAGCGGCGGATACGCCATTCCGGCGTATAACTTCAACAATCTCGAACAGTTACAGGCGATTGTCATGGCCTGCGTCGAGACCGCTTCGCCAGTCATCCTTCAGGTTTCCAAAGGCGCTCGCAGCTACGCTAACCAGACGCTGTTGCGCCATCTGGCTGCCGGCGCGGTTGAATACGCCGCCGAACTCGGCTGCGAGATTCCGATCGTACTGCATCTCGACCACGGCGACAGCTTCGAGCTGTGCAAGGATTGCATCGAGACCGGTTTTTCGTCGGTCATGATCGATGGTTCCCACCTCAGTTATGACGACAATGTGGCGCTAACCCGTCGGGTGGTCGAATACGCGCACCAGTACGACGTTACCGTCGAGGGCGAACTCGGCGTGCTGGCCGGTATCGAGGACGATGTGCACGCCGCCGAGCACACCTACACCGAGCCGGATCAGGTGGAGGATTTCGTCGGCAAAACCGGCGTTGACAGCCTGGCCATCGCCATCGGCACCTCGCACGGCGCGTTCAAGTTCAAGCCGGGCGAAGAGCACCTCATCCGCCTCGACATTCTGCGTGAAATCGAAAAGCGCATTCCCGGCTTCCCCATCGTGCTGCACGGCGCTTCGTCGGTGCCGCAAGAGCTGATACAGATGATAAACGCCCACGGCGGCAAGCTCAAAGATGCGGTCGGCATCGCCGAAGATCAGCTCCGCGAAGCTGCCCGCTCGGCGGTCTGCAAAATCAACATCGACTCCGACGGACGACTCGCCATGACCGCCGCCATTCGCAAGGTGCTCGACGAGAAGCCCGAAGAGTTCGATCCGCGCAAATATCTCGGCCCTGCCCGCGAATCGCTCAAGGAGCTGTACAAACACAAAATCGTCAACGTCCTCGGCTCCAACGGCAAGGCCTGACCCAAGGCTTCCGCCCACAAATCAAAAGAGGCTGGTACACACCACTGTGGCCAGCCTCTTTTCTTTCTCCCTCTTCCCTGTCCACATTATTACTCCGGCCACAATAAATCGCAACCATCGCAGCAAGAAGATATTGGGCTAAAGCCCTGATTTATTTTGTTTTATCCATAAACCCCGGACTGAAGTCCGGGGCAATTGTTTGATAATTTTATTGGCCAGATTAATAATTCAACATTCATAATTCAACATTCATAATTCAACATTCATAATTCAACATTCATAATTCATAATTCATAATTCATAATTCATAATTCATAATTCTCTACCCCCCGCCAGATAGCGCAGCGCTAGGTAGCTCATCAGGCCCATGCCGGTTTCGAGCGCGTGCTCATCAGGGTCGAAGGTTGGCGAGTGCAGGAGATTGCCTCGTGCGGTATCTTCCAGCCCCGTGCCGAGTTGCCAGAAGCTGCCGGGGCACTCCCGGAGATAGTAGGCGAAATCCTCAGCGGTCATGAGCGGCGCGGAAGGATGCACCTTCTCGTCGCCGAGATACTCTTTTGCGGCATCCCAGGCGAGATCGGTCATGGCCGGATCGTTGTACAGCACCGGATAGCCGCTCCTGATCTCAACATCGGCCTCCACGTCGAACGCGGCGGCAACCTGCCTGACCGTTTTTTCAAACTTCTCGTGCAACAACGCTCGCAACTCTTCGTTCATGGTTCTCATGGTGCCCATCATCGCCACCTTACCGGGAATGATGTTGGTGGCGTGGCCGCCGTTGATCGAGGCGATGGAGAGCACTGCCGGCTCGTGCGGCGGTGCGACGCGGCTGACCAGATGCTGCAACGCCGTGATGATGTGCGCCGAGGCGAGAATCGGGTCGCGCGTCTTGTGCGGCGAGGAGGCGTGGCCCCCCTGACCATGAATCGTGATGTAGAGTTCGTCGGCAGCGGCCATGAATCCCCCCTTGCACATAGCGACCGAGCCGCTCCGGACGCTCGAAAAACAGTGCTGCGCAAAGATGGCCGATGGCTTGTACTTTTTCAGCAATCCGGCCTCGATCATCGGCCGGGCGCCGCCGGGCGCCTTCTCCTCGGCGGGCTGGAAGACGAGGAGCACGTCGCCCTTCAGCTCCGCCTTCATGCCGCTGAGCACGGCAGCCGCGCCGAGCAGCATCGCGGTGTGCATGTCGTGCCCGCAGGCGTGCATGCAGCCATCGACCGTCGAGCAGAAGCCGTGCCGGTTCTCCTCCTGAAGCGGGAGAGCGTCAATGTCGGCCCGCAACGCCACCGTGCGCCGCTCGCCGGATAACGCTGCGCCCTCTCCCCGCAACAACGCGACCACCCCCGTCTCCATGAGCGGCGGCTCGGCTTCGATGCCGAGCTGAGCGAGGTACTCCTTGATGAAGGCGGTTGTCTTGAACTCCTGGTAGGAGAGTTCCGGATACTGGTGCAGATGACGCCGCAGCGCCGCTACTTCAGGATAGAGCTTGCTCGCGGCCTCCAGAACTCTGGCTGCGATGGTACTGAACGCTTCATTGTGCATATACTGTATCTGTCATGGTGTCGCCTGATCGCCGTGCATTCACATGTCCATGTAGTGGATGAACTCCAGCGCCTTCTCCCGAAGCTCGTCGTAACCGGCATCGGGAAAAGCGGAGTGGTAGCGGATAAGGTATCCGTAGTTTTCCATATTCTTGACCAGACGGAAAAAGTCGTGGGTGGCGACCCTGAAAAAGATGATCCGCCCCTCGCCCGCCGCACCCGTTGGCCACGAAGTGAAACTGAGTATCGAGGCGTCGTTCTTTTCGATGGTCTCGATGATTTCCGAAAGCTTCGCTCCGGTCGGCGGCACCTCGATCTCCATGGTCGAGCCACCCTCTCCGGAGTGGATGCGCTCGGCGAGAAAGCCGAGAATCCGTTTGCTCGAAACCACCCCTTCGTAGCGTCCCTGTTCGTCGGCAAGCGGCACGACGCCGCACATCGAGGCCGCCACGGAGATGAGGTTGTCGAAAAGCTGCGCGTCCGGCCGGTAACTCCTGACGGTTTCAAGCAGCTCCACTCCGAGCTTCTCCCTGGCGGTTGGCCACCCCTTCCGCCCTTCGAACAGGCGGGCAAGAGAGACCATGCCGAGATAGCGCTCGCCGTCGAGCACCGGAGCGCAGGCGCATCCCGATGCCGCGAGCCGCCTTGCCGCATCGGCTGTCGAACCGCCGAGACTGAAGACCGGATAGGTCGCCTCGACGAGATATGAGAAGGTCACGGCCATTCAGCAGCAGTACTCGATTTTGTCGATCCGGCGCTGATGGCGTCCACTCTCGAATTCGGCGGCAAACCAGCTTTCGAGAATTTTGGCCGCACTCGCCTCGTCGTTGAAGCGCGCACCGAAGGCGAGCACGTTGGCGTCGTTGTGCTGACGCGCCAGCGCCGCGTATTCGGGGCCGCAGACGTTGGCCGCGCGAATCCCCTTCACCTTGTTTGCGGCGATGGAGATGCCGATGCCCGTGCCGCACATCAGGATTCCCTGGTCGAAAAGACCTTTCGCAACCGCTTCGGCAACCTTGTGAGCGTAATCGGGATAATCGACCGATTCGGTGGAGTAGGGCCCCATATCCTCGAAATCATAGCCATGCTTTTCAAGCCACGAGAGCACGAATTTCTTCAGCTCAACCCCTGCGTGATCGCTTCCAACTGCAATCTTCATAATCCGTTAACTTTGGTTTTGATGTTTTTTTTTCTCCGGGAGGAGCGCCGCATGAACAGCCTCTGGCTGTCGGTCGCAGGCCGTCCGCCCCGTTTTCTGATGTAGGTTCCGTCCGCCTGCATCTCCCACAACTTGCGGTTGTCGCCGAGGTTCAGTTCGAGATCGGACTTGACCGATTCGACCAGTCGCTGATCGACAACGGGAAAGAGCGTCTCGACGCGCTTGTCGAGGTTGCGCGGCATGATGTCCGCGCTGCCCATGAACAGCCTTGACTGGCCTCCGTTATTAAAATAATAGACCCGGCTGTGCTCAAGAAAACGTCCGATCACGCTGACGACGCGGATGTTCTCGCTCACGCCGGAAATGCCCGGCTTGAGGCAAGAGATGCTCCGAATCACCAGATCGATCTTCACCCCGGTTATCGAGGCCCGGTAGAGCGCCCGGATGGTCTCCTCATCGACCAGCGCGTTCATCTTCATAACGATCCGAGCGTTGCCGTCGCGCTTCTGGTGCTCGACTTCGTTGCGGATCATCTCCATAAGCCACTTCCGCGTGTTCAGCGGCGAAACGATCAGGGAGCGGTACTGGCGATGCTTCGAGTAGCCGGTCAGGGAGTTGAACAGCTCGGTGACGTCGTCGGCAAGCACAGGATCAGTAGTCAGATAGCTGTAGTCGGTATAGATTCTCGCCGTCACGGTGTTGTAGTTGCCGGTGCCGAGATGCAGATAGTGGCGAAGCCCCTCCTGCTCCCGCCGCACGATCATGGTCAGCTTGGCGTGGGTCTTCAGGCCGGGCAGGCCGTAAACCACGTGCGCCCCGGCGTCTTCGAGCGCCCTGGCCCAGAGGATGTTATTCTCCTCGTCGAACCTTGCCTTGAGTTCGACCAGCACCGCCACCTGCTTGCGCTGCTCGGCGGCGAACATCAGCGCCTTGACCACCGGCGAGTTGCTGCCGACCCGGTAGAGCGTCTGCTTGATGGAGAGCACGTCGGGGTCGCGCGCCGCCTGCCAGATGAGATCGACCACCGGCTTGAACGAGTCGTAAGGATGGTGCAGCAGCACATCGCCGGAACGCACTTCGGCGAACATGTCAACAGCCTGCTTGCCATCGAGCGGATTGTGCGGCACGAACAGCTCATCCTTCAGATCGGGCCGGTCGATGCCGAGCAGCTCCATCAACGCGCTCATGCCGAGTACGCCGTTGATTTCATAGACGTTTCGCTCCCAGGTTTCGAGGTTCTTGACCAGGAGACTCCGGATGGAGTGCGGCATGTCGGGATTGATATCGAGCCGCACCACCTTGCCGTATCGGCGCGAGCGCACACCCTGCTCGATGCTTTCGAGCAAGTCGCCCGCCTCGTCCTCCTCGATCTCGATATCCGCGTCGCGAATGATCCGGAAGGGGTGGCACTGCAGGATGCGCATCCTCGGAAAGAGCTGGTCGAGGTTGTGCTCGACCAGCTCTTCGAGCCACAACAAGCGTATCCGTCCGTCGTCGAAGCCGAGGCCCTCGATCTGGTCGAGGCGAATGATTCTCGACAGGATGCCCGGCACCTTGACGCGCGCGAACCTGATCGAGCCGCTCTCTTCGTCTTCGAGCTCAATGGCCAGGTTCAGCGAGAGGTTGGACATGAACGGAAAGGGGTGGCCCGTATCGAAGGCCAGCGGGGTCAGAACCGGAAAAATCTCCTTCCTGAAATAGCCCTGAAGCACTCGCTGCTGCTGGCCCGAAAGTGAAGTGACGCTGACAAATTCGATCCCTTTCCTTTTGAGCGCCGGAATGATTTGGTCGAAGAAGCAGCCGTTGCGCTGCCGTATCTGGGCGATGACGCGCTCGCGGATGCGCTCGACCATCTCCGTGGGCGTCAGGCCATCGACCGATCGCTCGGTGATGCCCGCGGCGCACTGGTCGTCGAGACCGGCCACGCGGATCATGAAGAACTCATCGAGGTTTGAGCTGAAGATCGAGATGAACTTGATACGCTCCAGCAACGGATGCGCGGAGGAGTCGAGCGCCTCTTCGAGGACTCTCTGGTTGAAGTCGATCCAGCTCAGCTCGCGATTCACGTAGAGCGACGGATCGCGCAGATCCGGTTCGACGGCTGCCGCCGAAGCCAATGTCCCGTTTTCCGCGTGCCTCATCTGCTGTTGTACTGGCATTTGATGATTTCCTGTTCAGTGACCACCATGTCGAGCCGCTCGTCCCACGGATCGCAAGGCACCGACGGGACCTCCTGGAAGCTGAACGCCAGGCCGATTTTCACCGGATGGCGGTCCGCAGACCGCAGTCGGCTGAAAAAGCGGTCGTACCAACCTTTTCCGAAGCCGATGCGTCCGCCACTCCGATCAAAGCCTGCGAGCGGCACGAAAACCGCGTCGAAACGCTCTTCTCCGGAAAGCGCGAGCGGCTCTGGCGTAGCGGGAGCCGACGCCGAAACCCGGAACTGTTGACCGGGATGGTAAATCGCCGCCATCATGATACCCTGTTCAATATAAGGCATATACACCGCTTTCCCGTCAAGCGCGAGCCGTTCGAGCAGCTCCAGCGTACGCGCCTCGCGATCGTGTTCCATCGAAACGTAACAGTGAATCCGCGCGGCCTCGCGCAGGAGCGGCAAGGATGCAGCGCGCGCCTGAATCTCTTCGCTCTCCGAAAGCCACTGCTCCCTCGGCAGCGCCCTGCGCCTCGAAAGCAGCTTTTTCCGTAATTCGGCTTTGCACTCCGTTACAGATTCCATGCAGAAACAATCCTCTCGCTCTTGCCTGCCGTCTCAGTCAGAGACAGGCGGTTTCGTTGCACTCAACTCGCAAGATAATAAATCTGAACACGATACCGCAGCACGGCGGCATTTCTCGCACCCGCTCTTTCCGCGCCCGGAATCACCGGCGGCATGACCACACCGGCACTTAGCTACGCTCTTCCGGCCTTTTTCATTTATGTGAAATAAGAAAGGATTGTATTACATTTAGAGATAATTAGCCTGCGCTTTTGCTCTCGCTATTCAAGGCGCGGTTCGCTTCAGGTATTTCAAATCTTCTTTCCAACACATAAATACTGACCACTATGGCAAACGAATCGGGAAACATCGGAGTATTTGGCGACCTCTTCACGGCTGTGGGCGACTTGGCCCAGCAGGCGGCCGACATGGCCGGCAGCGCGGTCAAAACCACCAGCGACGCGGTGCAGCCGGTCACCAATGCTTGCGTACAGCTCTGCACTACCTCCATCAATTCAGCGACGCAGATCGTCGAAGGCGTGACCAAGAGCATCACCTCGGCGCTCGCTCCGAAACAGTAAACTGCCCAAGCAAATTCGCGATGACGGAATCGTGAACCAGACTTGAGAACCAGACTGATTGAACAACAAAGCCCTTTACGCCACCAGGTTGTAAAGGGCTTTTTGCTGTGCGTATCGAAAGCCGGGCGCCGATAAGATTATCACAACTGGCAGGAACGCCCCGTATCGGTCGATTTCAGCGTGGCGACGAGCTGGTTCAGCTCCCGGAGATAGAGGTCGTTATCATGTTCCCAGCCATAAAACGAGGGAATGAAATGTTTCTTCAGCTCCCGGCCAAAATTTCGCCCGCTCTCGTGATCGGTCAAATCCCACTCTTCGAACTTGCTCTCCCTGACCAGACTCACCGGAAACAGCAGCCGCTGCCCCTCTCTTGATTCACGCTGCACACCGTTGAAAATCGTATTTTTCAGCCACTCCCCCTTCATGCTGGTGTCGGATACGATCAGCAGCATCTTTTCGCAGCACTGACTGGTGCGGTCAATGTGCTGGTCGAGATAGCGGTTGCTTTTGAGCGTGTCGGGGCAAAGCCAGCACCGGACTCCTTCCTTCTGCAAATCGGCGTACAGACGTGCGACAAATTTCTTGTCCCGCGAGCTGTAGCTGATGATACATGAGAGGTAATCGAACGTGTTGCCGGAGAGTGACCTGACGTGATCGATCATGCCTTCGGGTACGCCGCAGCCGCGCATGAAGGCCTCGGAGAGTTGCCCTTGCGAGCGGTACAGGGTGCTGATGCTGACCTCCGACGGCCCCCGGTGATTGATCGTATCGAGTCCCTTGACCTGCCGGAGATCGAGATTCACGAAGCTGGTGTGAAAAGTCTCCGATTCGGCGAGGTTGGCCATGCTCAGTTCCGCGCCTCTGAAATTGGCCAGACCGAGATTGGCCCCGCCGAGATTGGCGTCGCAGAGATTAGCGCCCGTAAACTCGACGCCGCAGAGGTTGGCCCCCACCAGATTGGCGCCGTTCAGGTTCGCCATGCTGAAATCAGCGCCGCTCAGATTCGCTCCTTTAAGATTGGTCCAGCGAAGTCTGGCGTCTCCAAGATCGGCTTCGCTCAGATCAGCTTCGCCAAGATCGGCTTCGCTCAGATCGGCGTGATGAAGATTGACATGGTGAAGATTGGCGTGATGAAGATTGGCATCCCTGAGATCAGACTCGTGCATATCTGAGTCATGCATATCTGAATCATGGAGATCCGCCCCCAGAAGATCGGCATCGCCAAGCCTGGCATCATGAAAATCAGACTCGCCCGCGTTGGCCATACTCAATCCAACCCCGGACAGATCGGCCCAGCTCAAAATCGCCTCACGCATATCGCACTCGTTGAGGTTGGCGCCGTTGAGCCTGGACTGGGTGAGAAGCGCTCCCTTCAGGTTTGCATGATTCAGGTCGGTCATACTGAGATTGGCGCCGTCCAGATTCGCGCCGCTCAAATCTGAGCGGATCAGATTGGCGCCACAGATATCGGCGTTTGAAAAATCGGTCTGCCGCAAATCCGCGCCAACGAAGTTCGCTCCGTTCAGTTTTGCATCCCGGAATATCGCGTTGCTCAGGTTCGCGCCGCTGAAATTGGCCGCCTTGAAGGAGCCGCCGCTCAGATCGGCTCCCGAAAGATCGATCTCACTGAAATCCTTTTTGTTGAACTCCACAGCCTCATCGGGATGCTCCTTTCGGTAGCAATTCCACTCCGAAACCGATCTGAGCAGCAGCTCAAGAGCCCGGGCGGTTTTCTTCTCCGGATTCGCAGCTCCGGATTGCCGGTCACGGTTTGGCTCTTTTTTGTTCATAGAAATCAGGAATAAAATTTTAACTATGAGGCGGGATTCAGGTAGAAATTACCAGCGAACTACTCGACAATACTCAAAACACCGCGCCAAACGACGGAACCATGACGAATTCATGAGACTATGCAAAGAAAGCAACACCTTGATTATCTCGAACATAATATATCAACAATATACTGACTTGACCCTATCCTCCCCATGAGAAGTATAACTATGAAGTATATTTTTCCTTGCGGACAAAAAACATTTTTTATGTAAACACTTCAAAAGCATGAAAACGTTTTCAGCTCACTCAAAACTGGCCGAGCATCGTTCGATTTACTGCGTCGGCAAAAACTACCCCGATCACGCCCGCGAAATGGCTACATGGGAGACCAGCAAGCCCGAACCGCTGCATGAAGAGGAGCCGATCATTTTCATGAAACCCGGCACGGCGCTCTCCCCTGACGGCCATACCTCGATTCCGCAATTCGAGGGACGACCGGTCAGCGCAAGCCTTCACTACGAAGGCGAACTGGTGCTGCTGGTCGGCGCGGATGCCGACTGCGTGGAGCTTGCCGACGCTCCGGCACTCATTTCCGGTTACGCCGCCGGGCTCGACATGACGCTGCGCGATGTGCAGCTCGAAGCGAAAAAGGCTGGAAATCCTTGGCTGAAATGCAAGGGGTTCCGCCAGAGCGCGCTCGTTTCGGAGTTTATCTCTCCGGACTCGGCAGGCGCGTGGGAGGAACTCGCCGTTTCGCTCCGGCTGAACGGCGACCGAAAGCAGCACTCGAAGGTTTCGGAAATGAGCTTTTCACCAGCTTACCTCGTCCATTATTTATCGTATATTTACGGGCTGCGATCGGGAGACCTCATCTTTACCGGCACTCCGGCGGGCGTCGGAAGCGTCCGACCCGGCGACCGCCTCGACGTTTCGCTTGAAACCGCAGGCGTCAATTCGCAGCCAGTTTCACTCGTATCGCTTCAGGCGACTGTTTCCTGAACCATTCACTCCCCGACCATGAGCACTCTGTTTCTGAACGCAAGACTCCTGAATCCCGCTGAAAATCTCGATACCGTCGGCTCGATGAAGATCGGCGACGACGGCTTCATCGAAGCGGTCACGACCGGTGGCGAACCGATTCCGTCGATCGATGGCGATAACGTCATCGATCTCGCGGGCAAGGTACTCGCGCCCGGCCTGTTCGACATGCACTGCCACTTCCGGGAGCCGGGACAGGAGTACAAGGAGACGCTCGAAACCGGTTCCGCCGCCGCATTGGCTGGCGGGTTCACCGGCGTGGCGCTCATGCCGAACACCAAACCGGTCATCGACAGTCCGCTTGGCGTGGCCTACATCCGCCACCACAGCGCCGGATTGCCGATCCAGATCGAGGTGATCGGCGCGATGAGCGTCGAAAGTCGGGGCGAAGCGCTCGCTCCGTATGGCAAATACGCCTCGTATGGCGTCAAGGCGATTTCGGACGATGGCACGGCGATCCAGAACACAAAGATCATGCGCCTGGCCATCGAATACGCGGCCAATTTCGATCTGCTCCTGATCCAGCACGCCGAAGACAAGCACCTCACCTCCGGCGGCATCATGAACGGCGGGGCGGCTTCGGCCATGCTCGGCCTGAAGGGCATTCCCGAAGTTGCCGAGCCGATCATGATCGCCCGCGACTTGCAGCTCATCGCCTGGCTGAAAAAACACAAGCTCAACGGAGCCATCCCGGAGCCGCGCTACCACGTGGCGCACATCAGCACCGGAGCGTCGATCGAGCTGGTGCGCAAGGCCAAAGCCGCTGGGCTGAAGGTGACGTGCGAAGTGACGCCGCACCACTTCACCCTCACCGAAAACGATCTGGTCGCCGCGAGCGAGAAGGGTAATTACATCATGAAGCCGCCGCTCCCCTCGACGGAAAACCGCGACGCCCTCATCGAGGGACTGCGAGACGGCGCCATCGACGCCATCGCCACCGACCATGCGCCGCACGCCCGGCACGAAAAGGAGTGCCCGCCCGACCAGGCGGCCTTTGGCATCATCGGCCTCGAAACCTCGCTGGGCCTCACCATCACCGAACTGGTGGAGAAAGGGGTCATTACCCTCTCGCGAGTCATCGAGCTGCTCTCGACCAACCCAAGACGCATCATGGGTTTGGAGACGATCCTCTTCGAGCCGGGCAAGAAAGCCAACCTCACGATCATCGATCCCGCGCGCGAGTGGACGGTCAGCGAGGCCGATTTCGGCTCGAAGTCGCGAAACACGCCGTTCATGGGCCGCACACTCCGCGGCAAAGCGCTCGGCATCTACCACAACGGCAAGCTCATCATCAATTGAAATGAAGGACGCCTGATCGAAATCGAATCCGGTTTCGATCAGGATTTGAGGTTTTATAGCGTTACAGTCAGAGGTAACGATCTTTTATCTTTTTTGTTAACGCTATTTTTCTTACTTTCGATTTCTTTTGAAAAGAATCTGATATTGAGCGTCAACCCAAAGCATTTCATATTCACGACCCATGGCCAAGAAACAAACGTTCGGTGACAAGCAGAAAAAAGGCGCAGTTGATTTCAAAATGGCGAAGCTGGTCTATTCGGTGAAATCCGAAAAAACCAACGCCTGGAAATTTGTCGAAAAGAGCGTCCGCATTCCTAACGGCGAGAACGATCTCGACGTACTGAAAAAAGCGATGGCTGGCCAGGGCAAGTAACCCCGACCTGCTGACCGCTTTTTTTCGCCTCGCCTCACTCCATGAGCGACCGCCAACCTCATTCCCGGGACTGCAACGCCCGGGAGTGGTTCGAAGAGTGGTTCGACCATCCTCTCTATCTCAAGGTTTACCATCACCGCGACGCCGAAGAGGCTGACCGCTGTGTTCGTACCATTCTTGACCTGACCGGCATCGATCCAGCCCAACAGCCTCCAATCTCAGTTCTCGACGTCGCCTGCGGCGCTGGCCGTCACGCCCTCGCCTTCGCCCGCGCAGGACTTCGCGTCACCGCCAACGACCTTTCATCCTACCTGCTTGACCAGTCGAGAGAGCAGGCGACGGCTGAGGGAATCGAGATGGAGTTCAGCCGACAGGACATGCGCGCGATCCGCTTCGAGCGCTGCTTCGACCTGGTCGCCCAGCTCTTTTCGAGCTTCGGCTATTTCGAGAGCGCCGAAGAAGATCGCCAGGTCATCGCCAGTGTCGCCTCACTGCTCAAGCCAAGTGGCTGGTACGTGCTCGACCTCATCAATCCCGCGCAACTGAATCACAATTTCAAACCGCGCACCGAACGCAACGCCGGAACGCTCTCGATTATCGAAGAGCGCACCCTCTCGGAAAGCCACGTCACCAAGCGGATCACCCTCTGCGACGAGCACGGCAAGGAGCATTCTTTCAGTGAATCGGTGCGGCTTTACTCGCCGGACAAGGCGAAGTCGTTACTCGAATCCGGAGGGTTTCGCATTGAACAGATCGTCGGAAACTATGATAGCAGCGCATTCGACGAGGCTACCTCGCCGAGGATGATGCTGCTCTGCCGCCTGTCGTCAAAATCCGACTGATCCGGATTCCCTCCCCCCCTCACTTCACTTCAGCAGCAGCTTCCCGACGGTGTCGATGCCCGCTTTGCGTCCGACGGCGAGCAGGCGCTGGAAAAGTTGCGCGGTGAGGTAGGCGTCGCCGGATGAGGTGTGCCGGTCGTGGAGGCGGATGCCGTAGCGGGCGCAGAGGTTGTCGAGCCGGTACTCTCCGCTTTTGTGGGCGAGGTTGTAGTACGGCCCCTTTTCGAGTCGCTTGGCGAAACTCGCCGTATCGAGTGCTTCGTTGAAAAGCTTCATGCCGTATCGACGGGAGAGCACCTTGCCAACCATCCCGATATCGAAATCGGCGTGATGGGCCACGATCACTCCGTTGCCGAGATAGTCAAGAAAACGGCAGATCGCTTCATCCTCATCCAGCCCCTCTACGAGTTCCCGTTTCAGAATTCCGTGCACACTGATCGCCTCCTTGCCACCAATCGCCTCCTGGCGAAGCAGCACCTCGAACGAGTCGGCAATGTCGATCTTCGAGCCCTTCATGGCTACCGCGCCAATCGAAAGTATTCTGTCGCTGGCGAGATCAAAGCCGCTGGTTTCGGTGTCGAAAATGACGAAACGCACTTCGTCGAGCGGCGTGTCGCGCCGTAACGGATGGTCGAACAGGCTGACATAGCGGCAGACCCGCTCCGGCAGCAAACCTTTCTTGCAGCGCCGCGACACCTGCATTTTGCGGGCAAACTCAAGCACGGATGTAGTCGAGCTGGTAGCGAAGATTCAGCATACTCTGAATCTGGCCGATGGTGGTGAAGAGATTCCGCAGCTCCTGCCGCTGCATCTTGTTGAGGTGTTCCGGATCGATGTATCGCCCCGACGAGTTCTCGGCCAAGCCGCGCTCGGTGCGCAGGCGCATGAGGAATTCGTAGGCCTGCGCTGCCTCTTCGGACAGCTCCCGGAACGACGGCAGCAACTGCCCGATGCGCCGGAAACGCTCGACCGTGCCGAGGAAATCGTTCACGCCGAATTCACACGCCAGCACCCTGGCTGCGTCGGAGAGCGGCATCATGGCGCGCGCCTTGATGTCGAACTCGTGCGCGTGCTCGCGGCTCTTCTCGACCAGGAAGTTGCGGAAAAAGCCGAGCGGCGGCGGATTCTGGAGGGCGTTTTTGGCAAAGAATTGCAGGAATCCCCGGCCTCGTTCGATCTCCGCGTTGATCTCGCGCTTCATTTCGAGCGCGAGGGACGTGCTGCCGAAAACCGGCCTGAAATCGAAAAAGATGGTCGAGTTCATCAGCGCCTTCGGCTCCGGCGTGCCGATCCATTTGCGGAAGTAGCTCATCCATCCGCTCAGTGGCTGGCACCAGTCGGGATTGCTCGCCATGATCTCTGCCGGGCAAGGCGTGAAGCCGCAGGCGACCAGAATCGCGCTGACCCGCTTGCCGAGTTCGAGGAACGCCCGCTGCACGGAATCGCGCGACACCTCGTCCGGCGGATCGCGGAAGAGGATCGCGTTGTCCTGGTCGGTGCGGAGCAGTTGCTCCTTGCGCCCTTCGCTGCCGAGCGAGAGCCAGCAGAACTCGACGGCGGGCAGCTCGATCCCCTCCCGCTTCATGTCGGCAACCGAAAATTCTATCGCCTTGACGATCAGGGCGTCGTTGAGTTCGGTGAAGATGCTGGTGATGAAGTGGATCGCCACCTCCTGGGCGATGTACATCCGCAGGAGCTTTTCAGCCTTTTCCCGCTCCTGTACGAGCTGCTCGACGCTCTCGGACTGCGTGATCGCCTTCATCAGCACGGCGGGGTTCACCCCCTCGGAGGTGACGATGTCGTGCTCGGAGATGATGCCGGTAACCGGAGAGTTCGCCGTGCCGTCCTCGGTGATGCAGAAGTGGCGGAGCTTGGCGCGCACCATGAGCATCATCATGTCGGCCACCGTCTTTCCGGCGGTGATCGTGTAAACCGGGCTGGTCATGATGTCGCTCACCGGACGCTCGTTGACCGGCCCGGCCACGGCCACCACCTTTTTGCGCAGGTCGGTGTCGGTGATGATCCCGAGCGGATGGCGGTTCGCCGAAGCGACGATGATCGAACCGATATTGTTATCGGACATGATCCTGGCCGCCTCTCGGATCGGAATATCGGGGGCGCAGGTGATAACATTTCGCACCTGATCGACCACCAGCGCATCGTTGGCGAGCAGGCTTCTGATGCCCGCATCCGACCCGCTTTTGCGCAGGTCGATGGCCTCGGAAAGCGAGTGCTCGATGTGCTGCACGCTCCTGGCTATCGCGCCGGTGAAGAAGGCCGCGACCACCGGCTCCGACTGAACCAGCGCTTTGATCGTTTCGACCGGAATGGCGAGCAAGAGACTCTCCTCGACCACCTGCGCCGAGAGCAGATAGGTGCTGGTTCCAAAGATTGCGCGAACGCCAAAAAGATCGCCCTCGTCGCACAGATCGACCAGCATCTCCTCGCCATCGATGGTGTCGAACAGGCGCACCGCCCCCTTCATCACCATATAGGAAAAGCCGCCGAGTTCGTCCCCTTTCCTGAAGAGCATCTCCCCCTCCTCGTGATACTCCACGAGAAGGGAGGCAGCGATTTCGCGGTTTTTATCGGCGCCGAGACGGTCGAACGGCGGATATTTGCCGAGATCGACGGCAACCCGTTCGACGATGGTGTTCGACGGAGTGGTAGTTTGCATGGCGCGATCCTCCTTTCGATGAATGAAGGGTTGATGGCTCTTTGACAGACACGAAAACCCGACGGTGCGTAGTCAATGATAGAAAGTCAGAAGGCTGCCGATTATCGAGTCTTGCGCAGCTTCATTGCCATTGGAATCCGGATCGCAATCGAAGCCTAAGATTCCAGACACGATTTCGATGACGATTTGGATTTGGAATCTGTCAGTTATGGCTTGAAACGAGAGGCGAGAACCAACGATGCTTTGCTGCCGGACGGCTCACCTCATTTCAGCATACCGCGCTCGCGGTACCATTCAAATGTCCGGCGGATACTCTTTTCAAACGGCTCGTATCGCATACCCAGTTCCAGTTGCGCCTTCGATGAGTCGAAATAGAGAAATTTCGACGCCACAGTGAACATGGTTATGTTGAAAAGCTTCGAGATTTTATTCCGCCCCCGGCTGAAGCGGAGCAAAAAGCTGATCACATGAGCCGCCCAGACAGGCAGCGGGAAAGAACTCTGGTGTACGCCCGTGACCTGCATGATCGTCTGGGCAAGCTCCCTGAACGAAACGTTGTCGCCACCAACGATATAGCGCTCGCCCGTGCGCCCTCTCTGCATGGCGGCGATGAGGCAATCGACCACGATCTCAACATCAACCACGCAAATCCCGCCCATCGGATAGAACGGCATCTTGCGCTTGTAAACATCCTTGATGATGCGACCGGCATTGAAATTGATGTCGCCCGCGCCGAACACGAACGCCGGCACCACGATCACGCAATCCAGCCCTTTTTTTACTTCGTCGGCAACGATCTCTTCGGCGGCGTATTTGGTGCGGGCGTATTCGAGATCGATCATGTCGAAGTTCCAGCGGCTCTCCTCGTTGAACTTGCGATTCGGGCCGCTGATGCCAACCGCCGTGATGGAGCTCACATGCACCACCCGTTTGACCCCGGCGCGGCGGCACGCCTCCAGCACATGGCTGGTGCCATCGACGTTGATTCTCTGAAGCAGCGGATTTTTGCGGTCGCCCATGTAGGTGATTCCGGCGCAGTGATAGACCTCGTCAGCGCCTTCGATAGCCTTGAAAACCGAAGAGGGATCGGTGACATCGCCGAAAACAAGGGTGATGTTATCGATGCACTCTTTGAGGGAGGCCAGGTCGGAACTGGGCCTGACCAGCGCATGAACATCCTCTCCCTGGGCGGCAAGCCTGTGGACAAGACGGGACCCGATAAACCCGGTGCCTCCGGTGACGACTATTTTCTTTCTCACAAATGCAGAATGGTATTGAAGAACTGATGGTTTACCGGATGGAACCCGGAAAGACGCGATCTGCCGGGCGAACCCCCTTTTCGCTGACGGCGCCTTACTCCTGAAGCCTGATCTTGCCGCCGAGAATATCCTTGCGGATCGACTCGATGCGCTCGCGCACGGACGGATCAATCAGTTTTTCGGTATCGCTGTTCCAGACGTAATCGGTGTAGCGGTCGTCGAGACCGAACACCCGCTGTTTTCCGCCCTCGAATTTGCCATGCATCGCCTCGTCGATGGTGGTCAGCACCGCCTTGTTGACCGCCTTGTTGATACTGGTCAGCATGTTCGCCGGAGCGGGCCACTCCAGGGCCATATCGGTGCAGATCACGAGCTTGTTCGATTCACGCGCAGCTTCGATCACGCCCATGCCGCTCGCGCCGGAGGCCTGGTAGATGATGTCCGCCCCGCGGCTGTACTGGCCGAGCGCAAGCTCCTTGCCTTTGGCGGGATCGTTGAAGGCGCTGCCGGTCATGCCGATGAAGTTGGTGATGACCTTGATGTCGGGCTTGACATACCTGGCGCCCTCAAGGTAACCGCTCTCGAACTTTCTGATGATGTTGGAATCCATACCGCCGATAAAGCCGATAGTGCCGGTTTTCGATTCAAGCGCCGCCAGTGCTCCGGCAAGGAACGAACCCTTTTTCTCCTCGAAAACGATGCCGGAGAGATTCGACGGAATCTCTCCGGCCGGCTGCGGATTGTAGTCGATACAGGCGAACTTCTTGTCGGGAAACTCTTTGGCAAGAGCCGTAATGTCGTCGGTGAACAGAAGACCGACGCCGATAATCAGCTTGATATCGGGATCGGCAGCCATCTGCCTCAGCGCCGCCTCGCGGTCGGCCCCTTCGCCCGATGGCTCGATGTAATCGAACTGTATGCCGAGCTTTTGTTTGGCAAGCTCCAGCCCGTTGTAGGCCGAATCGTTGAACGACTTGTCGCCCCGCCCGCCAACGTCAAACACCAGGCCGACCTTGTACGCATCGGGATTGCTTTCTGTCACCTTTTTTTTGCCTGCGCACCCCGTGACAAGCAGCATGAATATGGCGAGAATGGAGGAAAACCTGAACATGGATGAGGAGAAGTTCCGGTAAGTCATGCCTGTAGCGGAGGTTGATTCGTCGAAATTTTGTCACGGAATATAACAAAAAATGAGCCGTTTCACGAAACCGTCGCCAGACGCCGCAGCGTACCGCTGTTTCCAGATCAATCGATGCGCAACACCATGATATTTCATTAGTTATGACTATCAAGCCGCTTCCGGAGTCAACCGCCAAACCGGCGAGAAGTGCGAGATCAACCGGGCGAGCCGGAGGCTGGCGGGAAGCATTCAGCGCTTCCGGGATGCCGACAGAAATGACAAGAGGCTGTTCCGGCATCAAACCGAAACAGCCTCTTGTCGTCATCCGGAAAACGGGATTTCGTCACGCCCTACTGGCGAAGCGCGCATTCAGTTCACCCCGGCCGCTCCTCACCGGTTACGGCTTTAACTGGTTCTCCCTCTGCGCGAACAGACTCCTGATGTTCGGCAGCATCGACAGCGCGGCTGACTCGTTGCCCAGCTTGATCGCTTCCGAAAGTTCGTCGATGGCTCGCGCGATGCTCTGGTTGACCATCATATTATCCGACTGGCCGGAACCGGCAGTCAGGAACCGGGTTTCGCCGCCAAGCCGCAGCACCTTGGTTCGCAGCTCAGGCTTCATGCAGCGGCGGCCAATGGCCTCGATCCGGTCGGCCCACTCGGTCGGCCCGGCGGAGAGTTCACCCTTTTTTCTCCGGGCCACCGAAACTTCATCCATGCCATTCGACACAAAGAGAACACCGAGGCCGGTAACGGTCAGAACACTGGTTACGAGCGCGCCGACTCTCATGCCCTGAAGCTCAAGGACGAGGCCAGCAATGGCGGCAAGCAAGGCGACGAGCGCAATGATGCCGCTGACGATGGTCGAAAGATTCCAGCCAAGACGAAATACCCTGACGGCGGCGTACGAGCCAGCCGCGAGCGACAGGGCAAAGAGCGCGAACGGCGCGAACAGCAGATTGCCGTCGATGAACCGTCCGAAAAAGAGCGCAAAAAAGAGACCAAACACCGTCAGCGCCACGCCCAACGGCAGCAATACCCAAAGCCAGGATTGTTTCATTCCTCAGTAGATTTTATCGTCACGAAATGTTTCGACTTGCGGCGCGAAAGCAGCCCGGAGCCGAGGACTCCCGCCCGGAAGCGCCAACAGATTGCCAAGATAAGAAAATCCCCCGCAAAGGCATCAAATTCTCCCGGCCCTCTCGCTCCATCAGCCCGATAGTCACGACCCGCGCTACGAACGTCACGCCGCTCACGCATTTCATGAAGATAAGTGGCTGGCTTTCAGCGTAAAGATGCTACATTGATTGCCCCCCTATATTCGATCAACTTTATTGCTTGCTATGCCCTTTTCCGCTCTCGGACTCATCGATCACCTCCGCAAAGCTCTCGCCGAAGAGGGCTACAGCTCCCCAACCCCGATACAGGCCGAAGCCGTTCCGGTCATTCTCGAAGGCAACGATCTGCTTGCCTGCGCCCAGACCGGCACCGGCAAAACCGCCGCGTTCGCCCTGCCCGTGCTGCAACGGCTTCACCAGAGCCGCCTGCACGGCGAAAAGCGCAAAATCCGCTGCCTCGTGCTCACCCCCACCAGGGAGCTGGCGATCCAGATTGGCGAAAGCTTCACCGCTTATGGCCGCCATACCGGCCTGACGAACACCGTGATTTTCGGCGGCGTCAACCAGAATCCGCAGACCGCGCGGCTTATCCGTGGGGTCGATATTCTGGTCGCCACGCCGGGCCGCCTGCTCGACCTGATCGGTCAGGGCCATTTGCACTTGCGGGACATCGAGTATTTCGTGCTCGACGAGGCCGACCGGATGCTCGACATGGGCTTCATCCACGACATCAAGCGAGTGCTGGCGGCCTTGCCGAAAAAGCGCCAGTCGCTCTTCTTCTCGGCCACCATGCCGCCCGAAATCGTCAGACTCTCCGCCGCAATTCTGCATAAACCGAAAGAGATCAGCGTCACCCCGATCTCATCGACCGTCGAGATCATCAACCAGCAGATTCTGTTCGTTGACCGCGATAACAAGAACAGCCTTTTGGCTCACCTGCTTCAGGACAGAAAAATCGAAAGCGCCCTGGTCTTCACGCGAACGAAGCATGGCGCCGACAAGGTGGCCCGTTTCCTGGTGCGCAACAACATCGCCGCAGAGGCGATTCACGGCAACAAGTCACAAAACGCCCGGCAGCGAGCGCTCGGCAACTTCAAGACGAGGCAAACGAGAGTGCTGGTCGCCACCGACATCGCCGCGCGGGGAATAGACATCGACGAACTCGAATATGTGATCAACATCGATTTGCCCAACATCCCGGAAACCTACGTGCATCGCATTGGCCGAACGGGCCGGGCCGGAAACCGTGGAGCCGCCTACTCCTTCTGCAACGCCGAGGAGAAGGAGTTCCTGCGCGACATCGAAAAGCTGATCGCGCGGAAAATCCCGGTCATCGAAAATCATCCGTTTCCGATGGTGAACTTTGAGGCGGAAAAGCCGAAGCCCGCCCCGTCGAAGAAAGGCAATGTCGGGCATCAGGAGCCGAAACCAAAGCAGCCACAAACCCACAAGCCCACCGACCCCGGCCCAAAACGCTCCGGGCGCAACAGAAGATTCTTCGGAAAGTGAAGCTGAAAAAGCGCGGGTGCCGACGGGATGAGGGAAGGCGATGAAGCCGGGCGGCTTGCTGCAAAGCAGGCCGACTGGCTATGGGGTTATAGATGCAAGGGCATCTCTAAAAAGTCTTATGAGGTAGCTGAATTAGTGAGAATTGTAGTGTGTAAGCGATTTTACAGATGTATTAATAAAGTTTTTTAGGTGATTTTCAGAGGAGTATTCGACTTTTTAGAGATGCCCGCAAGCTGATGAAAAAGAAGAGGTATTGATTTTGGACGATCTGCGGCTCGATCAAGCAAGGCGTAGTGTAGTATCCCAGCCCGAAAGACGACTTGATGAAAAAATCTTTTACCCAAGCAATTGGTCAAAAGATTTTTTCATCCTTTTTACCGATTCATTTATAGCCTCCCCTAAGTGTTAACATAGATGTCGCCTCAAGTAGAGGAGGCGAATTATGGGTTATTCACATGCCGTGAGACACAGTGTCCTGAAAAA
>NZ_SDGU01000033.1 GCF_004118635.1 Chlorobaculum sp. 24CR
CCCACACCCCACGCCCCCCGCCAACTCCGCCCGCCCCCAAGTGTAAATCAAGTGCTGCGCCGATCTCTCGAAAGTCAGACAAGAAAGCATAGAGAGGAACTAAAATCAGAGATGCTGGCGTTTAGGTATTTTATTGTCATTCGGCATAACCACTTCCAGTATGTAAGTCCCTTTCCTGTACTCCTTTTTCCAACACCCTGCTTTTTTGTTTGTACATAAAAAAGCTGCAACTGGAGCTATTATGAGAAAACATCTCTTGCTGGCAACCCTGGCATCCGGATTGCTGTTTTTCAATCCCACTGACCAAGCCCTTGCGGAAGTTGGCGTACACGTCAACGCAGGAGGCCCCGGCTTTGTGGTTGGTTATAATCCAGACTTTTTTTATGTACCGAATCTTGGTTACTCCATTTCGTATGGCGGGCCGTACGACATTATCAACTACGGCGGGTTCTACTACCTGTACTACAACGGCTACTGGTACCGTTCAAGCCATTATCGTCATGGGCGTTGGGTGATCGTTGACCGTCATCGGCTTCCCTACAGAATCAGACGGCACCAGTGGAATGACATAAGAAGGTACCGGGATGTTCATTACCGGCGAGTGCATCCGAATCGCTTCAGAGATCGTCGTGACGACCGCTTTGATCGTCGCATGGATCGCCGGGATGACCGCTTTGATCGTCGCATGGATCGCCGAGACGACCGCCGTGATCACCGTATGGATCGTCGTGATGACCGCCGTGATGATCGCCGAGACCAGAGGGGTGATCGTCGAGACGACCGTCGTGATCGTCGGGATGACCGCAGGGGCGATCATGGTGAAAGAGGACCTCGTTGATAGTTGAAATAATCAATGACGAACGGCCACGCTGGGAGTGTTTCCGATAACCGGTTTTTCGTTGTTCTCATTCGTTGATTGATTTTTCAGGCGGGCAGGTGTTTTTGATTTCGTAGATGCTCTCTCGCAAACGGATCAAAAATAGCAGGGGACAGAAAGAGAAAATCCCACAGGACTACCGGTCTTGTGGGATTTTCTCTTTCTGATTCGGCAGCGCAACGCAGCCGCTTGCTTCTTCAGTGCCTCAGAGGTAAATCTCCGGCGTGAGTTTGCGGGTGAAGCGGTTCATGAGGAAGTTGACGAACCAGACCCAGTTGAGTGGCTTGCCCTGCATTCGCTTCATGATGGCGCTGCCTTTATAGACTTCGCGCTGGAGCTTGATGAAGTTTTCGAGCAGCTTTTCGCCTCCGAGCTTTTTCGGCTCGAACATGAAGTGGTAGGTGTCGTACTTGTCCCAGTCGAGGTGGCGCACCCGATCTTTCATCTCCTCGAAATAGGGGGTACCGGGGAAGGGCGTTACCAGCGAAAAGACCGGGAACTCGATGCGGTTCTCCATGATGAAGTCGTAGGTGGCCTGGAAGCTTTTTTCGTTGTCGTCGTCGAAGCCGAACATGAAGTAACCCTGGATGGCGATTTTGTGCTTGTGCAGGTTGCTGACGACGTTCGCGTAATTTTGCAGACGGTTCGAGCCTTTGTTCATGCTCTTGAGAATGTCGGGGTTGAGCGACTCGAAGCCGATGCTCATGAGGTCGCAGCCCGAACGTCCGGCGATTTCGGCCACCTCCGGCTTGTGCAGGAAGTTCATCGAGATGTTGGCGTTCCAGCGTACGCCAAGCGTGGCCATGCCTTCGAGCAGGTCGGTGAAGTATTGCGGGCGAAAGCTGATGTTGTCGTCCATGAACGAGAAGCGCACGAGCTTCTTGCCGAGCCGATCCTGATGGGCGCGCATCTCGTTGAGCACCAGATCCATTTCGCGGTAGCGGAAGCTCTTGCCATAGACCGTCGGCGTGGTGCAGAAGCTGCATCCGACCGGGCACCCTTTGGTGGCCAGAATCGGAATGAGCTGGCTGTATTTTTTGGCGTGCGGCGAGTTGAGGGCGAAGCTGAAGTCGGGCGGCGTCATGGCGGTCATCGGCTTCAGCTCGCTGGCTTTGTACGCGCTCTTCATTTTGCCCCGGAAAATATCGGCGGCCAGCGCTTCCCAGATCGATTCGATTTCTCCGTAAATGACGCTGGTGCAGTGTGACGAAGCCTCTTCTTGCAGCATGGTCGGGTGTACGCCGCCGAGCAGCACGATCTTGCCCTGCGCCTTGGCGCGGTCGGCGATGCTGTAGGCGTTTTTGGCGTTGAGCGTGCGCGAGGTGATGGCTACCACGTCGTAGCCCGAAAAATCCTGTGGAATCGTGTCGCCGGTGCGCTCGTCGAGGAAAGTGACATCGAAGTACTTGCTGGCCAGCGTGGCGACCATGATGAGGTTCAGCGGCATGCTTACCGTGCCGGAATCGACCATCATGCTGGTCTGGCTCCTGGGCTGGACCAGCAGCCATTTCTTTCTGCTTTTCTGTTCGGCGGCGAGTTTTTCGAGAGTTGGAGCTGCGCCGTTGGTGAGGGAAGCGGATTCGGCGGTCTGAAGATCGTCTGCCAGCATGCCTGTCGAGGATAAATGGAAATGACTACAAAATGAAATCACAAGGTATGAAAAATTCCCTGAAAACCCCGTTAAGCCTTGAAAATCAGCGGGTCGATCAGGATGTAAAAATCAGGGCGTCGCAAGCGTTGCAGTCTGGTTCGCGGATAGATGGTTATCTCGTGGATTGCCGCGTCGCTGCGCTCCTCGCAATGACAGGTGGGAGGCAAGGTTACAAGAGGTGGGGCTGAAGCCCGGATTTTTTGTGATGAACTCTTACCCCGGTTTGAAAGCCGGGGCAACATGAATGTAAAAAGGGATGAATGTCCGCAGGGTTGAACCCCCGCTGAATATGGAAAGCCGGGGCTGTGTGAGCGTTTTCGCGCCCTTGAAATCGACATCTTACCCTCGCTTTTCGAGCACGGCGGCGGTGAAGCGGCTGACGCAGACCAGGCGGCCCTGGTCGTCGCGAATCCTGATGTCCCAGACCTGCGAGGCGCGTCCGAGGTGCAGCGGCGTGGCGGTGGCGTGCACGGCGACGCCTTCGCCCGCCGGCACGGCGCGGAGGTGGTTGGCGTTGATCTCCTGGCCGACGATGAACTGTTTGTCGCGATCCACGCAGTACGAGGCCGCGATGCTGCCGACAGTCTCCGCGAGCGCGAGCGACGCGCCGCCGTGCAAAATACCGATGCGCTGGATGGTGCGGTGATCGACGGGCATTCGTGCCGTCATGAAGTCAGCGCCGACCGCCGTCATTTCGATGCCGAGGTGGCGGGCCATCTGACCTTCGACGATCTGCGTTTCATTGATCTCTTCGGGCGTGACCGGAACGGTGAAAATCGAATCCTGTGCCATGGAAAGCAATGGTTGGGCTGGAGAGGAGAGGCGAATCGGAGATTTTCCGGGCTTGCCGGAGAGCGGGTGACGAGATTCGAACTCGCGACATTTTGCTTGGGAAGCAAACACTCTACCAACTGAGTTACACCCGCTTGTTCGAAGCATCCCGCTTGCCGGTTGGTCAAGCGGGTGCTGTTCTGGTGGTGAGAGAGGGAGTTGAACCCTCGACCTCAGGGTTATGAATCCTGTGCTCTAACCAACTGAGCTACCTCACCATAATGGCCACTAATATACGGCGTTGCCATTCTAAAAGCAAGTGGCCGCAGTAATTAATTTTTCGATTTTCTCGCTTTCAGTCCGGCCAGGATTGCCTCGCCGATGAAGACATCTTCGGGCGTGGTGATCTTGATGTTGTGGTAGCCGGTTTCATAGATGCGGATTGCTTGCTGCGGGAAATAGCGCTCCACGAGGGCGGCGTCGTCGGTGGCGTACCACTCTTCCTCGGCGGCGAGCCGGTGGGCTTCGATGAGCTTTTCGGGCGCGAATCCCTGCGGCGTCTGCACCTGGAGCAGGCGGCTGCGGTCGAGCGTTTCGCCGAAAATCTCCGGATTGCAGCCGACATACTTGATGGTGTCCTTCGGCTTCGTGGCGGGCACACATGCGCCGTGTATCGCCGAGAGCCTAGCGATTTCGTCGATCTCTTCCGGCTGGATGAAGGGGCGCGCGCCGTCGTGCACAAGGATCGCGTCGGGCATGACGCCCGTTTGCTCGATCTGTTCTTCGACCAGCTTCATGCAGTTGCCGATCGAGTCCTGCCGCTCTTTGCCGCCCTGGATGACGGCCTTGATTTTCGTGAATCCGTTCGCTTTGGCGATCTCATCGAAGACCGGGATGCTGTCGGGCAGGGTGGCGATATAGACCGACTCGACGGTCGAGGCCTCCTGGAAGGCTTTCATGGCGTGCCAGATGACCGGCTGGCCTCCGATTTCAAGCATCTGCTTGCTGAGGCCCCCATCGAGCTTCATGCGTTTGCCGACGCCGCTGGCGGCGATGATGACGACGGTTTTCATGGACTTCAGACGATAAGCATGGCGTCCCCGTAAGCCAGGAACCGGTAATTGTTTTTGAGCCCTGTTTTGTAGGCCTCCATGAGCAGGCGGTGATCGGCGAAGGCGCTGACCACCATCATCAAGGTCGTTTCGGGCTGCTGGAAGTTGGTGATGAGGGCGTCGGTGACTTTGAAGTTGTAGGGCGGGTAGATGAACTTGTCGGTCCACCCCTGACCGAACTTGATCTTGCCTTCGACCGTGGCGTTGGCTTCGAGCGCGCGGCAGGTGGTGGTGCCGACGACGAACACCCGGCCCGACTTGTTCATCTTGGTCTCGTTGACCTCCATGGCCGTCTGGTAGGGAATGTTGAAGTACTCGGAGTCCATTTTGTGCTTCGAGACATCCTCGACCTCGATGGCGTTGAAGGTGCTCAGGCTCGGGTGCAGGGTGACGGGCAGAATCTTGACGCCGATCTTCTGGAGCTGTTGCAACAGCGGCATCGTGAAGTGCAGTCCGGCCATCGGGGCGACCACCGCGCCGGTCTGGTTGGCATAGACGGTCTGGTAGTCGGTGCGGTCGGCCTCCTTCGGCTTGCGGGTGAAGTAGGGCGGCAGCGGCACGTGGCCGATCTTCTCCACCATTTTGAACACATCGATATCCGGATTGAGGAAGCGGATCGTGCGGCCTCTCGACGTGGTGTTGTCCACCACCTCGGCCACGACGTCATCCTCGAAGTAAATCTTGTTGCCGACACGCACCTTGCGGGCCGGATCGACCAGCACGTCCCAGAGGCCGGCCTCCTTGTTCAGCTCCCGGAGCAGGAATACCTCGATCTTGGCGTCGGTTTTCTCCTTCTGCCCGAAAATCTTGGCCGGAAAGACCCGGCTGTTGTTGACCACCAGGAGGTCGCCTTTCTTGAAGTAGGAGACGATGTCGGTGAAGACCTTGTGCTCTATCTCTTTTTTTCGACGGCTCAGCACCATCAGCTTGCAGGCGTCGCGGGGCGATTCGGGGTGATCGGCGATTCGGGTTTTGGGAAGAGTGTATCGGAAGTTCGAGAGCCGCATGGGTCGTTATGGGTCAAAGGTGAAGTGCCCGCAAGTATAAACTTGATTATATAGCGTTTCAGGTTGAAATAACAAAACCGGGAGGGAAATGACTCCCTCCCGGCGCTTTTTGTTCAACCGAGCGGAACGGTCAGCTCCTCGCCTTTTTTCAGGGTCACGGAGCGGCCCGCGATGATTGCAGGAAGTTCGGCGGTTTCCGATTCAAAGAGCGTGACCGATGCGCTTTCGGGCGTGAGCGCGATCCGGTACCAACTGCCCTTGAAACTGAGGTTTGTCTCGATTTTCTTCCAGTGGGTCGGGAAGTTGGGCATGATGTTCAGCATTTCGCTCTGGAACGAAATGCCCGAGAAGTAGCGGGTGACGGTGTCGATGGTGCCGGCCATCACGCCGCAGTGGATGCCCTCCGGCGTGGTGCCGCCCTGCGTGTCGTGAATGTCGCTTTTGAGCGCTTCGACAAACCAGTTCCAGGCGGTTTCGTGACCGTCGTGCAGATAGCTCGAAATGATCGAGTGCACCACCTTGCTCAACGTCGAGCCGTGGCTGGTGCGCGGTTCGTAGAAGGCGTAGTTTTCACGCACGAACCGGAGCGGATCGGGCACGTGGTAGCCGAGCTTTTCGAGAATGGCCTGCACCTCCGCCGGGGCGAGCGTGTAGAAGGTCATCAGGACGTCGGCCTGCTTGGCCACCTTGTAGTGGTCGGGCGAGTCGTTCTCGGCCTTCAGAATCCGGTCCATCCGGTGGATGTTGCCGTATTTGAGTTTGTAGTGCTCCCAGTCGAGTTCCTTGAGGCTCATGTAGCCGTCGAACTGTTCAAGAATGCCGTTCTGGTCGATGAGCACGTTCATCTTGCCCGACATGTCGCGCCACTGCATGAACTCGTCGTGGCCTATACCGATCTTTTCCATCAGGCCATCCATCACCGCAGGGTCGAGCTTCTGGCTGATTTCAAGCGCTTTTTCGAGCAGCCAGGCGGTCATGATGTTGGTGTAGGAGTTGTCTTTCACTCCGTGCTTGCCCGAACCCGGAAGCTCCTCGTGGAACTCGTCCGGCCCCATGACGCCCTCGATGTGGTAGCGTCCGTTCTCCGGCGAGAAGGTGGCGATGCTTGCCCAGAAGCGGGCGATCTCGAACATCATCTCCGCGCCGCAGTTGTTCAGGAACTCCGTGTCGCCGGTGTCATGCACGTAGCGCCAGGCGTTGTAGAAGACCGCGATCGAGACGTGGCGCTGGCGGCAGCTCAGGTCGGGATCCCAGGCGCCGCTTTTCGGATTGTAGTGGATGGTCGGCGTCTCCTCGCGCCCGTCATCGGCGGTCTGCCAGGGGTACATCGCGCCGTGGTAGCCGTTGTCGCGCGCGTACTCGCGAGCCGCGTCGAGATGGTGGTAGCGGTACATCAGGAGCGCCTTGGCCATCTCCGGCAGGTGCTGGATGTAGAACGGCATGATGTAAATTTCGTCCCAGAAGTAGTGGCCGCGGTACCCTTCGCCGCTCAGGCCGCGAGCGGCGATGCTGGCGTCGATGGTGGCGTTGTGCGGCGAAATGGTCGAGACGAGGTGATAGATGTGCAGGCGGAGCACCAACTGGGTGAAGCGGTCGCCGCTGATCTTCATGTCGGATTTCTGCCAGATGGCTTCCCAGGCGGCGATATGGCGTTCGAGCAACTCGTCGAAGCTGCCCGCCGAGGCGACACTCTCGCGCCCGGCAGCGACCGGATCGAGATGACCGGCGTCGCGGGAGGTGTGGATCGAGACCACCTTGTCCACCGAGCAGCTCCTCTCAGCCGATACCTGGAGGCGGAAGTGCTCGCTGATCCGGCGCGGGCTGCTGGTGACAGCGCCCTCGCTCGTCGGGTTGCCGTGGTAGCCGCAGCGGAGCGTCGTTCTGGCGTGAGTGACAATATCGGTTTTCGAGTGGCTCGTGCGCACGTGGAGGAAGACGCCCTCATTTTCTCCCGCGCGGCCATGATCGACATGTTCGAGGTGGTCGTTCGACAGGCTGTTGTAACGCTGGACGCCGAGGTTTTTGACCCGTCCGTCGATGGTCGAGCGGATTTCGAGTTCAGCCGAGTAGTTGACCGGCTGGATGGTGTAGCGGATCGCGGCGATGTGCGGGTTGTCCATGCTGCAAAAGCGCTTGCTTTTGATCCGGGTGATGTCGCCGAGGGTGTCCTGTATCACCATTTCCCGCTCCATCACACCGTGGCGCATGTCGAGATTCTGGCGGTAACTGAGAATTTTCTGCTCCAGCGGATCGATGAACTCGCCGTTGCCGATGCGGAACTCGATGGGCAGCCAGTTGGGCGCGTTGACCATGTCGTTGTTCCAGACGGTCTGGCCATGCACCTCCGACGGCAACTTGTTGAACACGCCCGCCAGGTAGGTGCCGGGGTAGTGGTGCGTCGAGGTCATGCCGCTCTCGAACGCGCCGCGTACGCCCATGTAGCCATTGCCCGTGGTGGTCAGCGACTCGCGGAGCCGCTCGTTCCTTGGCGACCAGGAGTCGTAGCGGAGGTTCCAGCCCTCGTGTTCGAGTCCCTGGTCGAACCACTGTTCGATCTCCCCGATGGTGATTTCGCCGAGGTCCCGCACCACGATGTCGGCGCCCTCTTCCTTGAGTTTGATGCCCTCGATTTCACGCGCGATGCCGAGCACCAGCCCGAAATTGCCCTTCGCCCCGGCCTGGACGCCGGAGATGGCATCTTCCACCACGACGCAGTCGTGAGGTTCGAGGCCGAGGTTGGCCGCCGCGGTGGTGAAAATATCGGGATTGGGTTTGCCCTTCAGCTTCAGCTCGATGGAGACTTCGCCATCAACCCGGGTTTCGAAAAGCTCTTCCAGCCCGGCGAGCCTGAGAATGAGCTGGCAGTTACGGCTCGACGAGGCGATGCCGATCCGGATGCCGCGCGCCTTGAGCGCCTTGATGAACTCCACCGAACTCTGGAAAACCTCCGGGCCCTCCTTGATGAGGATTTCGGTGAAGAGGCTGTTTTTGCGATTGCCGAGTCCGCAGACAGTCTCCTTTTCGGCAATGTCGTCGAGTTCGCCGTACGGAATTTCAATATCCCTCGAAGCGAGGAAGCTTTTGACGCCCTCCATACGGGGCTTGCCGTCCACATACTTCAGGTAATCCTGATGCGGATCGAAAGGGACATACGGTTCATTGTTGACCTCGGCGTAGTTCTGCAAAAAGGAGTTGAACATCGCCTCCCAGGCAAGGCTGTGAACTTTTGCCGTGCCGGTGATGACTCCGTCGAGATCGAAAATGACGCCTTTGAAATTCATACTCATTCCATGAAAACAGTTAGAGGATTATCGGTGAAAGTATCGTTCAGAGCGAGAGCAAGCCAAGAATCGTGAGGAGAATGTCGGGGTAGGGCACCATATAGCTCTTCGGGCAAAGCTCCCGAACGCGCCGCATCAGCTTTTCATCCCTGGTCACAAAGATAGCCCAGACATCGTCGTACATCTCCATCGCTTTTTTCAGCATCGGAAGATCGGACGAAGTGTCGCCGCAGACCAGCACTGGTTCGCCGGCATGGTCAATATCGAGCTTGTGACAGATGAACTCAAGGCCGTCGCCCTTGTCGAAATCACGAATCAGGCCCGTTTCGGGATCGACATCGATGGTCAGGATGATCTCGACATCGAGGCCGGTGTCCTCGATCCGGAAGTTTTTGCCCTCCGGATCAATGTCGCGCACGAGGCCCTTGACCTTTTCAAGGAAGGCCGACGACTCGGCCTCGTTGACCGAGCGGGTGATATCCTGCCGGGCGATGGTGGTTTGGCCGAACTTGATCTGCAAGGCCGAGCCGATGAAGTTGAACTTCTCGAACGACGGATCGAGCAGGAGCAACTGCATCCGTTCGTTGAGGAGCCGTATCAGCTCCTGCTTGCCGGGTTCGATGGGGAAGCTGTGGAAATCGCCGTCGATGTCGATGAACTCGCGCCCCTTCGATCCGGCATAGACAAAGATGTGCTCCGGGTTGATCGAAACATTCAGAATGCCGAAATCCTTGAGTGGAGCCGAGGTGATAATCATCGGATAGCGGCAGCAGTTCTTCGAGAAGCGCGACAAAAAGACCGAGTTGTAGATCGGCTGGATCGAAGAACGGTAGCGGCCGCAGTAGTTGTTGGTGGTGCCGTCGCGGTCGGTGATAAAGGCGCTGAAGGTTTTGCCGCGCAGCATTTCGACCCCTTCGGTGACGTAATCGGTGAAGCCGGGAATGAACTTCGCCAGATACTCGATGAAGCGGTCTTCGCCGTATTCGAGGTAGTAAATGTCCTTTTGCAACTCGCGGATTTCGTAGGTCAGATCAACCTCGATCTGCTTCATGCCGTCGAGTCGCAAAAGGCGCTGGCCGGTATAGTCGTCGATGTAGATAGTTTCGAGGGAGTAGAGCGCGTTCTTCAGCGATTCGAGGCATCCCTTGCCAACGACCCGCTGCTTCATGATGTTTTTGACGATCGGCTCTCTCAGATCCCGTGTTTCGGCCTTGAGGCGGTACAGCTCCTTGAGGGTTCTGATATCCTGCAAGGTAATGGGAAAGTTGCAGGTGCGGAGACTTCGTTCATTGACGATGGTGGTATGCATGAGAAGCCGGCTGAAGAAAGAATGGTGCTGAGGAGCGACGCGGAAAACGCATAGCGCATTCGAAGTGTAGCGTTCCCTCCGCCGAACATTCGAATTATTATGTGGCGCCGTTTAAGGGCGCTCTGAACTTGAAACGTAAATTTACAAAAAAAAGTAACAGCAATCTACTAAAATAAACATGATGTATCAATCAGCAATGAAACAGCATAATTATGTTTCTGGTTCCGGAGTGCTGTTTTTAGTGGGCTTTTGCACAAAGCGCGTCGAGGCTTTCTGTGATTTTACGGTTGATTTCCGCCGGACTGAGGAGGGCGTCGATCATGACGATGCGCTCCGGGTTTTCGCCGCCGATCTTGTGGTATCCGTCGCGCACTCGCCGGTAGAAGTCGAGTCCCGAATTTTCCATCCGGTCGAGTTCCTCGGACTCGAAGGCCAGCGGCAGCGATTTTTCGGAGAATTTCCTCATGAGCGCGTCTTCGGGCATGAGGTCGAGATAGAAGGTGATATCCGGCACCAGGCCGCACGAGGCGATCCGGTTGATTTCGGCAAGCATTCCGAGGTCAAGGCCGCGCCCGTAGCCCTGATAGGCGGTCGTTGAGTCGTAAAAGCGGTCGAGTATTACGTCGCTGCCGTGTTCGAGCGCAGGCTGGATGACTTGCTGCACCAGCTCTGCGCGGCTTGCCGAAAAAAGCAGCAGCTCCCCTGCGGGGGTGATGTCGTTGCGGCTTTCGAGCAGCAGCTCCCGTATCTGTTCGGCCACCGGGGTGCCGCCTGGCTCGCGCAGGGCCAGCACTTCGCGGCCCCGCTCCTGGAGATGGCGTTTGAGTTTCATGACCTGGGTCGATTTTCCGGCCCCGTCGATTCCTTCAAATGTAATGAGCATAACTACTTACACCAATGCTGGTTCCTGAAAAATGAACTCCGTGATGGCTGAGGAAAAGCGTTTCGGATATTCTGGCAAGCAAGGGAACGGAGGGGTCGTCATCGTCGAGCGTTGACGAAATTCCGTGAAGCAGCAGCATCACGAGAGCATTGCCTCCAGTGTCGATAGAACGGTGGCGGTCGCCGTTGAGGGCGGTATATCTGCTTTGGATTGGCATGGGCGGACGGCGCTTGTTTGACGTGACAATGGTGAGGCTTGCCTGGCAGCAGGGAAAAATAATCAATGAACGGCAAAAAAGAGCACCCGCGCAGTAGTGTACGGTATATTTTAGGGCACCTCTAAAAACTCATTGTCCCGAAAGCTTTCGGGATTGGGTGGTGATCGAAATCCTCACGTACTTCGTGTACGCTCCGGCTTCTCTTCTCCATCAGCCGTGCACTCAGGCAGCTCATCACACTTTTTCGAGGCGCCCTTTATTACAAACGGATTGACGCCTCGCTTTGTTTATTAAAAAAATATGTATGTTCCCGCCACAAAGAAGAACACCACACTGAACCGATGCCATTCAACAGAACAATAACTCGTACCCTCAGGGGCGAAAGGAAACCGGTCATGAACAGAACAGGAGCCGTTGTGGCTGCTGCCGTAGTGGTGTGTTGCAGCCTGAACGGTTGCGCCGGACAGCCTGACCAGAAGACCCATTCGCGCCCCTCCGACCTGACCAGCGCGGTTGTCTCGTCTTCCGAAAACAGCCACTCTTCTTCGTTCAGAGAGATGCCGCCATGGATCGATCTCTATCGTGAAAAAAGCCTGGTGAATGTCGCCACCGTCGATCACGTCGTCATTGTTACCTTCGAAACGCAGGGAGGCCGTGATGAGGTCTATAACCACTATTTCGACAAGTTCAGCGACGAGGAGAACTTCTCGTCTTTCCGGGCCAACCGCGACATCATCAGCTTTGTCAGGGAGGGCTTCGGCATCAAAATCACCCTGCTCGACTCGACCAAAAATCGCTGGTCACTCGAATATCATCGCCAGATGATCTGACACCCGCAGGCGGGCCAGACGTCGCCTCCTTTTTTCCTTTCCGGCTTTTCATCGCCGCTTTTTCATCCCGAAAAAAATCCAGGACAAACGCATGGATCGATCTGCCTGCGTCGTCCTATGGGGTGAAAAAGGATCCCGCTCGATGAATTCAAGGTGCCTCGAATTGAAACGCAAACGAAAGAAAAAGATGAAAAAGAATTTACTTGTGACGGCCCTCATTGCAGGGCTTTTGGGAAGCGCCGGTACAGCTTTTGCTGCCAACAACACTCAGTCCGCGCCATGTGCGCAGCCAGGTGCGGCGAGGCCGGTCGATGGCTCCGCGGCTTATGACCGCCCCGGTTATGGAAGAGGCCCGGATGCGAGGTTCGCGCGGCAGGATATGCGGCAGGATATGCGGCAGAACATGAGGCAGAAAATCAGGCAGTCGCTTGACCTGAGCGACAGCCAGGAGGCGAAGATGATCGAGTTGCGGCGCGACTTTTACCAGGAGAGTCGGCCAGTCAGGCAGTCGCTGCGGAGCCTGAAGCGCGAGGTCGCGCTCGAATCGGTCAAACAGTCGCCCGACAAGCGCAGGATCGCCAGACTTACCCAGAGCATCGGCAGGGAGCATGTGCGTCTGGCGCAGCTCGAAAGCCGCCACTTGCGTAAACTGGCGACCGTGCTCAATGCGCGGCAGATCGACAAGTTGCTTCAGATGAAGGCGCAGTTCGGCGATCATTTCCGCGGAAATCCCCGGATGAAGGGATAAAAATTGACAGGCAACAAAACCTGAAAGATGCGCAGTCGGGATCAGCTCCTTTCCGGCTGCGCTTTTTTTTGCCCGGCTTCAGTGCGCCTGCCCGGTTGGCCTGATAATTATTTCACTCACGTCCACATGCGGTGGCTGGCCAAGGGCGTACATCACCCCGCGAGCCACATCCTCCGGAAGCAGTTCGGGCGCCGCGGGCTTCTGCAACCCATCCCAGAACGGCGTATCGACAATGCCTGGTTCGATGAGCGTTACCCGCACGCCACAGCTTGCCACCTCGTTGCGGATCGCCTGCGCCATGCCGGTGATGGCCCATTTGGTCGCGGCGTAGAGGTTGCGGATCGACGTCACGCGGCCCAGCACCGAACCGGTGACGAGAAAATGGCCTCTGGTCTTGACCAGCTCCGGCAGCGTGAGTCGCGCTGTGGCCGCCGCGCCGAAGAGGTTGGTCATCACCATGTCGCGCCACTCGTCGGGCTTGTGCTCTCCATCGATGAACGACGACCCTTTCGAGAATGCCGCATTGGCGAACACCGCGTCGAGCCTGCCGAAGCGTTCGATAGCTTGCCGAACCATCGTCTCCTGCTGGCCCCAGTCCGAGACGTCGCACGGCACGGCCATCGCTCGTTCAGCGCCAAGCTCGGCTTCGAGCGCCGCCAGCTTCTGTTCCGACCGTGCCGCCGCCACGACCTTCCAGCCAGCCGCCACGGCCAGAATCGCCGTCGCCCGCCCGATGCCGGTCGATGCGCCCGTGATGAGAAGAACCCTTCCGTTATCCGATGTCGTCATGATTGCGCGATTGATGGTTTCACGAAGTGTGCGTGGGGGCAATATACGATGAGTGCGAAATTTGCTGTCAGGGCAAAATCGCGGCGACAAACCCGCTCACGTTATCAGCTCCGGCAGGCGGGTATTCCATTCGGCGAAGAGCGCATTTGATGGCCGGGCTCGTGGCTCGCCAGTTCTGAAAATTTCGCTGGCCGTCGCTGAAGGGTCGCGGCTATTGGCGAAAGCGTTTTTTGCGTGAGGACGTTCATTCGATTTCTGTCACGATTCCGGAGAGGATGATTCGTTGTCGATGCTGTCAAATTCCCGGTTTTTCCATTAGATTGCGGGCATCGTTTCTTTAACCCGTAAAATCAGTTGTTCCCTATGGCTATGATGGATCCGGCAAGCTGGCTGTTTGTGCTTGTTGTCAGCATCGTCTGCTCGATTGCGTGCGCGATTGTTTCGATGAAGAAGGGGTATCGCGGCGCTCCTGTGTTTGCGTGGTTCGCGGCGGGATTCGTTTTCAGCGTGTTTGCCCTGATTGCCATCATCCTCGCCCCGCATCACCACGAAGCGTGAGTAGCGCGGGGCGAGTCTCGTCACCTTTGTAAGGTTATTCCTGCTTGCTACACGGGCAGGCAGGACATTGTTATGGCAACCGTTCTCATGCTTCAAGCAGTTGGCGCACAAGAAGCATGAAATCGTTCAACGAGAAAGGCTTTTGAGTGAAGTGAGATTTTGGCGGCAACTGAAAACTTTTATTGAAAAAAGTATTGCTATAGCCGGATATAAATATGGTTTGCAATTCGGGATATTGTTTTCTCAATTCATCTGAAAGCTGTTTTCCATTTATTCCAGGCATAATAATATCTGTTATCAGCAGGTCAATAATTCCGGAATGGTGTTTAATCATTCCGAGAGCCTGGATGGGGCTTGAGGCAGTCAGAAGCAAGTAGTCATGCGTGGAGAGTAACTCCTGAATCATCACTCTGACATTGTCATCGTCTTCGACCAGCAAAATGGTTTTTCGGCTATTTCGATTGGGCATTGCTTCCCGATTCTGTATTGAACGCGATAGGCAGGTCTGTTTCATGAAGAGGTAATATGATGCTTACTGATGTCCCTTTATTGATCGTGCTTTTTACCGTGATATTTCCATAATGCTGTTTTACGATGCCATAAATGGCAGAGAGGCCAAGTCCTGAAGCCATTCCGAAATCTTTCGTTGTAAAAAACGGCTCGAATATTTTCGGCATAATCGAAGGATCGATTCCTTTGCCGGTATCGATAATGGTTAGCTGCGCGTATTCACCTTCCGGCATCTTGAACTGAGTCGCCAGCGTTGTATCAAGCGTTACGGTTTGAACATCTATGGTCAAAACGCCCTCTTCATACATCGCATCCTGCGCGTTGAAAGCAAGACTGAAGACAATCTGCCTGAGCTTTTCAAAGTCCATTTTCACGCAGGGGCAAGAGCCGTCATGCTGTCGCTTGATAACGATATTTTCAGGTATCACAGTGCGCAGGAAGTGTTCTATATCGACTATTGCCTGATGCAGATCAAGGTTTTCAAGTTGCAGGTACTGTGAGCCGGCGTAATCGAGTAACTGGTCAATGAGGGCGCTGGCATTGTGTGCGGATTTATAAATCTGCTGGCAGTATTCGAGTGATTCATCGTTGTCCTGACACATCTCGCCCAGAAGTTGCGCATATCCCGAAACCGGCATCAACCTGTTGTTCAGTTCATGGGCAATCCCACAAACAATACGATTGATCGATTCAAGCTTTTGGGCTTCGTAGAGTTTATTTTCGAGTTCTTTCCGGTAATCCTCCTCTTCAAGCCTTTTGGTGATGTCACGAGCGATACCGACAATACCAGAAACTTTGCCGGCATTGTTTTTGATAAAGGTTGTCATGACTTCTGTCATGAATGTAGAACCATCTTTTCTGACCTGTTCGAACTCATTTATTCCAAAACGGGCAGATAAATCACCAGCCTCGATTCTCTTGATGCGCTGCTCTACCAGAACTTGTGCTTTTGCAGCAGAGCTCGGCGTAAGAGCGTCATACAGGCTTTGTTGCTCGATTTCATCCGGAGTAAAACCTCTCAGGGAAATCACTGAAGGAGAAACATAGGTGTATCGGTTTTGACTAAAATCATAGGCCCATAAAATATCGCCAGCGTTGTTCAGGATTATCTCAAGTAGAGATGGTGTATCGAGGTATTCTTGGGGCTCGACTTGCTCTGTCATGATTTTTGTATAAAAAAATATTCAATGATGCCTCTTTAAGATTGGGGTCAAAGAGTTGTCAAGCAAGATTATCTTCAAGCTTGATGAGTCGATCTTTCAAGGCGGTTAAATGTTCAAGGGAGAACTATTCTTTAAACGGCTCCAACATCGGAGTGATGTGTATTTCTTATAAGTTTTCAAACAATTATTGTGCGCTTTGATTGCTGCTTTGCTCGCGAAAGATCGCAATTGAAATCCTCGCGCACCGGCGGCTCGCTTCGGATATTGCGTTCTTTCCGCCTTGTATTCGGGTTGCTTATAACGCTGTTTAACGAGGTTTTATGGCTATTTTTCAGAGATAGTTTTAATGATTTAAGCCACTTTGCCAGTATAGCGATAGCTGTGCCTACTCCGAGCAGTATGATGCTTGACGGCTCTGAAAGATCGACGCTCTGGCCGCCATTGATGGCCGGTTGATCGTGCGGCGCTACGAGGCTTTTTTTTGGCTTGATGCTGGCCGGAGGGCTTACGCGAATACTGTTCGTGGCGTGAGGGGAATGACTGCCTGCGTCGGAGCGCGAAACGCTGTTTAGCGCATAAACATCATTCTCGTCTATTGAAGACTCAGCAAAGGTTACTATTTCCCGGCTATCTCTATTGATAGCTTCGTTGCTGGCATTCGCCGTAAAAGCCTGAGTGGCGCAGGTCAGCTCAATAACTATAAAAAGAAAGATGAACTTTTTCAAAATGCACTGTTTTTTCTTGTGATAAATACTATCGGTAGAGAAAAAAAATCTCAGGCGGTCGATATACGACCATGTTATTCTTTGCCAATGAGCAAAATGTTGGTCTCTTGCATCATGTCTGATTAATCAGAACTGAGTATGGCAATTTTAAGATTTGTCAGGGTATCACTTTCAAATCCCGTATCAACGGGACAGAATTTTTGCATACAAAGCAAGTGCTGATAAAATGCTCTCCGACCGTTTTTGGTCACTTGAAAATAGCTTAGAGGTCTTCGGTGCTCAAAACATTTGAGACACTCTATATATTCCGATGCCTCCAGCTTTCTGAGATGAATACTGAGATTTCCATCCGTAGTCTTGATTTGGCTTCGAATATCTACAAACGACGCTTTAGGTACGCTCAATAAGTAGGCTATTGATGCGAATCTGATTCTTGAATTGAAAAGTGCGTCAATCTGTCGATGGTTGTAATCATTTTTTTTACATACGGCTTCTGTGTACATCTTGATACTCCTTTTACATCAGAACAGTAATTATACATAGTGGGGATGTTGCGATTTTTTCCCATAAAACTGACCGATCTATCCACGATGCCAGTCAAAACTTTTTGTTTGTTATAGTTTGTCTTTGATTATCAATTCGATACAGCAAGCCTTGCTTTATTGTTGGTTTTGATTGACGTTGATTCCTCTGGTTGCTGTTCGTACATGCTTATGTTTCCCGTAACATGAGCACCGGCATTGACGTTCAGGATGTTTATGACGAGATCGCCTTCGACGTTTCCCGTTGAAGAGACAAGGCACTCTCCTGAAATTTCAGCATTTCCCTTGAAGCTTCCACCAACGATCAATGCACATGCCTTGACGTTTCCTTCAATGAACCCGCCATCTTCAAGCATGATATTGCCATTAGCAATGATGTCTCCAATGATCTTGCCCTCGACTTTGAGATCGCCTTCAATCATGAGTGTGCCTTCGAGTACTGCGCTTTTTGCAATAAGGTTCATTGTGTTCGTTGGTGCGTTGATGTGATTGTTGGTCGAGCTTTTTTCCTGAAAACTATGTATGCCAGGCTTGTTTTTTACAGGATCAGGAGCGGGCGTCTGGATGCTGTTCTCCTGACTGGGCGGGAGTGAATCCGGGGAAGCGTGTGCATCTTTTTTTATTATGGAAAACAGATTGTTTCTCATCGTACTCAATGTCTATGGTTGTATTTGAAGAAATAGCATTTTGAGTGAGTTATTCATGGTCACGGGTGGGTGAACTATGAATAACACGAACACCCGGCCTGAGTACTCTGAGCGTCAATCATCGTTGAATGAATTTCGCCTTCACTATGACTTTCTCTCCATACTTTTTTCTCGTCGCCCGCGTTTTTGGCGCGCTTGATGCCTTGATGGCGCGGATTAAAAAAACTTGAATCCCCAGAATTTTTTGCTGTCGGGCTTAAATTTATCCCTATTACTTTCTATGTACGTCGCGAGACCTCTTCCCGTCTTTGCGCATTTTATCATGCGATTGATATTGCGCTTTCCAGTGTCGCTATACCGGTACGTTCTGGTTTCGCCTTCAAACCATTCGACGCGAATCCAGTCAACCCCAAAATCGTAAGAAACAATCGGTGATAACAGGTTCATGTTTTTATACGGTATCATAATACTTTTCGTTTTGTTGTGACGGCAAAGCGGCGATATTATGCGACGGTCTCCTTTTCAATAAAAGAGCCTGAATTTTCTGTGGTTATCGATAAGTGTTTTTATTATAGTATTTTAAATCGAATGCTGCTCAGGTTGAAGGATTGCTGGATGCCTTGCCCTTTTCATTGCCGTCATGTTGAGAAGCTGTTTTTTTCTCGTTCACTCTTGTCAAAGATTGCGAAAAAAAATAAGAAATGCAAGAAGTATAACTTTTTTGATTAAAGTTGGTTATAAATATTATAAAAATACTGGAAAACCTCGTATGTATAGTTTTTTCAAGGGGTTGGTCTGTATGGAATCTTATAATCCTGAGATGCCGGGCGCTTCATGGCAAGGTCTGTGCAGGTCCCGGATGTGGCTGGGTATATGCGGTAACGTCCCTGATTGCCGGTGTGGCTTGATTACGATAGTCTTGAAAAGCCTGAAAAGCGAGCAGGTTTATCGAGTTGCATTGCTGAAAAGCTCGTGGCGCGGATCAATCAATGGCAACATCGCGACTATTGAACGCTTGTTGAGAGAGCCGTTTGCCGAACTGGTGCTCAACAGCCGGGGGCGAAATCCTCAGTAACCGTCTCAACGGAAAATGCTTTGCAACAAAGGCGCGAGGGACGTTTCGTTCCCAGATAATCAGGTGCCTTACAACTGTCAGCTCTGGCTTTTTCGCTCCGTCTGCTTTTTCAGCTCAGCCGGGGATCACCACACTTTTCTGGCGCATTCTGCATAGTGATTGTCGCTATGGCGAAAAAGTGACGATATCTGGTACAAAAAATCCTGTAATCCTGATATTGGTGATATTCCAGCCTTTTCGGCCCTCTGTCTGGTTATGGTATTTTGTGAAAAAATGTAACTTTAGTTACAACGAGGGTGATTCTCCGGTTGCCTGCGGTGTGGTTTCTTGTAAAAAGGTTTCCGCATAAGCAAAAAAAGACGCATCCACAGGTTTTCTATCAGGCGCTTTATCCGCTCATTTCCGATGCCGACGACCACGAACAACAACCAGCAGACGGCAGAAAACGACCAGCCAACCGTTTTTTCTGTACTTGAGTCACTGCCTGACCCTGCCGTCATTATAAAGCCGGATGGCCAGATTCTGGTCGGTAACTCACGGTTTGCCTCCAATTTCGGAAAAGCAGTGGACGTGTGCACCGGTCACCGTTTGTACGACCTTCTTGCCGAAGATGCCCGTTTTTCACTGCTTGCCGGAGTGCTTGAAAACGAGTGCGCCGCCGTACTCAAGTCAGGCAGCGGTACGGTGTTTGAGGACGCCGCCCGCACATGCACGGTGTTGCTGAATCCGGTGCGCTCTTCCTCCGGAACGATTGCAAGCCTGTTTGTCCAGCTTCAGGACAGTTCCCGCCAAAGCAAGACAATCGATGTTGGCCTGAGTGTTGATGAAGAAAGACTTTCCCAGGCATTACCCGGAACCGGTATCGGAATCTGGGCGTGGGAGCTGAAAACCGGCAACCTCAACTGGTTCGGCGATCTCTGCCCGATATTCGGCCTTGAAAAAAATCACCTGAGCCACTCCCTCGACCAGTTCAAAGTCTTGCTCTTGCCGGATGATCGTGAAGAATTTTCCCGTGCGATTGCAGCGTCGCTCAGCACCGGAGGCGCTCTCAACATAGAATTCCGGCTCGGCCAGCCTGGCGGCTCGATCCGCTGGATTGCGATGAGCGGCAAGCCGGTGTACGGCGCGAGTGGCGACTCGCCGGAGCGTTACGTGGGTTCTGTCATAGATTTTACCGGGCGAAAACGGCTTGAGGATGAGCTGGCCAGAAGCAAGGCCATGATTGAGCAGGTGATGCGGATTTCTCGCGCCGGTTTCTGGGAAAAGGATTTACAGCGTGGCGAGCTGTTCTGGTCCGAAAGCATGTGGACGCTTTTCGGACTCGACAAGCACAAAGAGCAACTGACCTACGATCTCTGGAAGCGAGTACTCCATCCCGACGATCTCGAAAAAACCATTCAGAGCTCGGCGCACTCGATCAGCTCCGGAACAGACATGAACATAGAGTACCGGATTTGCCATGCGGACGGATCGGTTCTGTGGTTCATGTCGAGGGGAATGGCGATTTGCAACGAGGAGGGCGGCTTTGAACGCTATATCGGCACGGTCATTGACATTACCGAGCAGAAACTTCTGGAGCAAGAGCTTGTCGAGAGCAAAATCCGTTACGATTATGCGCTGGACGCGGCTCACGCCGGTATCTGGGAGTGGAATGCCTGCAAGGACGAGTTGAGTTGGTCCGAACAGGTCTGGAAGCTCTACGGACTGAGTCCCGGCAGTCGGACGCTCAATCATCACCTTTGCATCGATACGATCCATGCCGAAGACCGGCAGATGGTATCGCAGCTCGTCAGGGAGGGGAGCGAAAAGCACGAAGCCGTTGTCGCGGAGTATCGCACCGTCCATCCCGACGGCTCCGTTCACTGGCTTACCTCGCGCGGAATGCCGGTTTTCGATGCCAAAGGCGCGCTTGTCCGCTATATCGGCGCTATCATCGAGAGTACCGAACGCAAGCAGGTCGAGCTGGATCTTGTCGAAAACCGCAACCGTCTCGGTTTTGCTCTCGAAGCGGCGCGGGCCGGGGTTTGGGAGTGGAATCTGCAAACCGACGAAAACATCTGGTCCGACGAGATGTGGCTCTTGCACGGGCTGCCGAGGAACGAAGGCCATCAGGCTTCTTTCGGCCTTTGGGCGGACGCCATTCATCCCGATGACCGGGATATGGCTGTCTGGGTTGTCAGCACCGCCGCCCGCCAGCAGCGCGAGCTGAATGTCGAATACCGCACGATTCACGAGGATGGCTCCATTCACTGGCTCATGTCGCGTGGTAAGCCACGGCAGGATGAGCGCGGCAAAACGATGGGTTACATTGGAACGGTTATCGATATGACCGAACAAAAGACGGCCGAAATCCAGTTGCGAGAAAGCAAGTTCAGGTTCAATTTCGCCCTCGAAGCCACCGGGGCGGGCATCTGGGAGTGGGATGTCAAAATCGACAGGCTTTTTTGGTCAGATCAGATTTGGGCGCTTTACGGTCTTGAGCCGCAGGGCAACATTTCGTCGCACAAACTCTGCGGAACCAACGTGCATCCCGAAGATCGCGAGCTGACGCTCCAGACCATGAACTCGGCTTCACGACGGATGGTTGATTTCACGGTCGAGTACCGCGTTTGCCATCCGGACGGCTCCGTTCACTGGCTGATGTGCCGGGGCGTTCCGTTGCAATCGTCCGACCGGCAGCCCGGCAGCTATCTCGGCATGATTATGGATATTACCGATCGCAAGCGCTCGGAAGAGGAGAGGCGCAAAAGCCAGAAGCAACTCAATCTGGTGATTGAAAAAGGCAACATTGGCATCTGGACGATTGACCTCAAGGATTTCAGCGCACAGCGGACCGTGCAATACGCCCGGATTTTCGGCTATGACTCCATTGAAAAAGAGTGGTCGCTGGAGGCGTTTCTTGAGCATGTCGTGCCGGAAGAGCGCGATACAGTCAGGGAAACCGTCAAGAAGTGTTGCAAAACCCACAAGGATCACACCTTTGAGTGCAAAATACGTACTGCCGACAACCGGTTGCGATGGATCTGGGTTTTCGGCGCTTTCAGCTATGACAGGGCGGAGAAAATCTACTACCTGTCGGGAATCGTGCAGGATATTACTGACAGGAAGCAGGCCGAACTTCTGCTCAAGGAGAGCGAGCAGAAATTCAGGAATATCTTTGAATTTTCACCGGTCGCCATTGGCATTGGAGACTTTAAGGACGGAGAGTTGTTCGATGTCAATGCCTCATGGCTCAGGCTGTTTGGCTTTTCAAAGAAAGAGGCGGTTGGTCAAAACTATGGCGATTTGGGATTGTATCTCGATCCCGAAGAGTACGAAAGCATCATGTATCAGCTCCGGAAGCAGGGCAGGGTTTCAAACCGGCAGCTCCAGTTGAAAACCAGAGCGGGCAAAATCGTTACCATTTTGTTTTCCGCCGAATCGATTACCATTGCCGGGCAGCGCAATGTGCTGTTCATGTTGACCGATATTACCGTCCAGGAGCTTCAGCAGGCGAGCATCAACCAGCTTGAGCAGGCCGTGGCGGAGAGAACGGAGCAGTTGCAGGAGGAGGTGGAGCGCCTGAACCGCTTTCTCAGCATGATTTCTCATGAATACCGCACGCCGCTGGCGATCATTCGCGGCAACCTCGATCTGATCGAACTCAAAAGCAGAAGCGGGGATTACTCCAACCAGCGGGAGATGCACAAGATCAAGCAGGCCATCGAGCGGCTGGTCGGGGTCATGGAGGTTTCGATTCAGGAGAGCCGACTCCAGGAGTCGTCGGAAGAGTTCAATGTAACCAACTTCCAGATCGAACCGGTGATTCTGTCGCAGATCGAGGCGTTCCGTTCCATGTGGCCGGAACGAACCATTCACTACTCAGGTGACCTCGATGGATCGGAAATCATCGGAGCGCAAGGGCAGTTCGGCATGGCCATTTTCAATTTGCTCGATAACGCCCGGAAGTACTCTCCGCCTGATTCGCCAATCGCGCTGGAGTCCCGCGCGGAAAATGGCGAGGCGATCATCACTATCCGGAATGAGGGCAAAAGCATTTCCAGCGCCGAATGCGACGAGCTGTTCGAGAAGTACCGGCGGGGCAGCAACGCGGCCAACACCGGCGGAGCGGGCATTGGCCTGTGGCTTGTCAAAGACATCATCGAGCATCATCATGGCGCGGTGAGCCTCTTCGGCATCGAATCAGGAGTCGAAGCGGTCGTCACCTTGCCGCTTGTCGGGAAGAATGTTTGAGTTAATTGCTTCAGCGACAATAAATCGCAAATGCCACCGTAGGAAGAGATTGGGCTAAAGCCCTGATTTGTTTTGTGTTATATATAAACCCCGGACTAAAGTCCGGGGCAATTGTTAAGAGTTATAATCGCCGAACTCATAATTATCCGGCAAAATTATTCATAACCGATTTTCCATGGCTGATTATCATATCATTGTCGTCGAGGATGATCGCGATTTCCGCGAAAGCATGGTAGAGTATCTGGCGCTTGCCGGAATGGAAGTTATCGGCGTTGCATCCGCGCTGGAGTTTTACAACAGCATCAGCAGGCAGCAGTATCAGATTGCGGTGCTCGATATTGGCTTGCCCGACCAGAACGGTCTGGTGCTTGCCGAATTCGTCCGCAAGAATACCGACATGCGCATCATCATGCTCACCGCCCAGGCTTCGCTCGACAGCAAGATCACGGCCTATCGCTCCGGAGCCGATCTTTATCTGGTCAAGCCGATCGATTTCGCCGAACTCGCGGCTTCGATTCAGAGCCTTCTCGGACGGATCGGCATCGATACGGAGCCGGACGAAAAAGAGCCGCAGGCGGCCAAAGGATCAGCCGCTCAAAAAACGGATGAACCGCGCTGGTCGTTGCTGCGCAAGGAGGGGTGCCTGATCGCGCCACACGGCAGCCGGGTTTCGCTGACCTCGAAGGAGTTCGATTTCCTGGAGAAGCTGGCCTTGACGCCCAATGGGGTTGTGGAGCGGCAGGCGCTTCTGCAGGCGCTCGCCTATGACAATGACGAACTCGGCAACAAGGCGCTCGACGCGCTGGTTCACCGGTTGCGGCGCAAAAAAGATGATCTCGAACTTCCCATTCCGCTGAAAACCTCGCACGGCGTTGGGTACATCTTTGCCGGGCGTGTCGATATTGTCTGAATTTTTGTTTTCGCGTGACCCCTGTTTGGCGCGGTGTGCAGCAGTCGCGGAGATTTGTCAGGGTTTTGTTGCCGTTGACAAATCTCCGATCCTCGAAAGTTACAGATGCGCCTGGCCGCTTATGACCTGCTTGATCGCCTCGGCGAGCTTGTTGAGCCTGACCGGCTTTTTCAGCATTCTGCAGATGCCGTAGCGGCTGAGCGAGTTAGGGTTCTCGATGCTCTTGCCATAGCCGGTCATCAGAATCATTCTGAGTTTCGGATTGAGCTCGTGTAGCTGTTTGGCCAGTTCGATGCCGGTCATCTCCGGCATGGTGAGGTCGGTAATCACCAGGTCGAAGGCGTCCGGATCCTTGTGAAACTCGGCAAGCGCCTCGATAGGTGAATTCACGCCGACGATGTTGAAGCCGAGGTGGCCCATCATCACGCGCATGACCTCGATGGCGGCCAGCTCGTCATCGACGAAAAGCACCCGCGCGTTGCTCTGGTTTTCGTCGGGTTCGTTATCGATTTTCTCGATCATCGCCTCCTCCTCGATTATGGGGAGAAAAACCCGGAACGTGCTGCCGTTGCCGGGCAGGCTCTCCACCGTTATGTCGCCGCTGAAGCTGTTGACAATGCCGTGAACCACCGAAAGGCCGAGTCCGGTGCCCTTGTTGACAGCTTTGGTGGTAAAGAACGGCTCGAACACTCTTTCCATCGTCTCGGCATCCATGCCGCATCCGGTATCGGCCACGGTGAGCTGCGCGTAGCGGTCGGCCTTCAGGTTCGGCAGTTTTTTACGAAACTCGCTGCCGGGCGTCATCTCGGCAAGCTCGATGGTTATCTTGCCGCCCGATTCCGGCATGGCCTGGAAGGCGTTGGTGCAGAGATTCATGATGACCTGATGGAGCTGTGTCGGATCGCCCAGCACGTTGCCGCACTTGCCGAAACGGGTCTCGATGGAGACCGTTACGGGAATCGAGGGGCGCAGCAGTTTCAAGGCCTCCTTGACGATGGGCTGCACGTTGACGACAATCGGTTCCGACTCTTCCGAGCGGCTGAAGGTCAGAATCTGCGCAACCAGATTCTGCGCCCGCTCGCCTGCCAGCATGATTTGCCGGAAGAACTCATGCGGCTTGCTCTCTGTTGGCATCAGCAACACGCCCATCTCCGCATAGCCGAGGATTGGGGAGAGAATGTTGTTGAAATCGTGAGCGATGCCGCCCGCCAGCGTACCGATGGTTTCGAGTCGCTGGGTTTTTTGCAGGCTTGCCTGAAGCTGCTGATTCTCCTCCTGGGCTTTGAGCCGGTCGGTAACGTCAAACAGAATGCCGTCGATCCCCGTAAAAGCACCCTCTTCCGAAAAGACGCTGGTGCTGCGGTTTTCGACCCATTTGACCTCATTGCCCGGAACCGGTATTCTGAACGTGATCGTTGTCGAACTCTGCCTGGCGCGAAGTTTGTTGAAGGCATCGATAACAAGCTGGCGGTCTTCGGCATGGACGAAGGCAATGGCGTCGTCGAGTGACTCTACATGGTTCGACTGCATCAGTGCCTGCGACCAGGGCTGTATGCCGCTCGACAGGAGTCTGGCGCGATTGTCACTCGACAAGTGATACACCAGGCCGGGGATATTGCTGATAATGGCTCTGAACTCTTCGCTGATCCGTTTCTGCAGGGCGCTTTCGTGCAGCGCCGCCTCGGCCAGCTTCAGCTCGGTGAGATCGATCGCCGTGGTGCGCATTCCGGCAAATTTTCCCTCTTTGCGTATGGGCGAATTGTAGAGCAGCAAAGGCGCCTCGCGGCCATCGCGCATCACGATGGTATATTCGTTTCCCTTGGGGCTGTAGCCCGGATAGAAGATTTTTTGCTGGTTGGCCAGAGCCGGTTCAAGGTTTTCCGGCCAGCAGAAGCTGAACGCTGAAATCTCCTCTTTGACCTCTTCGGCTGAGACGTCGAAAAACTCCATTCCCGAAAGGTTGATATAACTGACGGCCCCTTGCAGGTCGGTTTCAAAGAGCGGGAAGGGCAGGTTCTCGGTCAGCTCGCGGAACTTCCGTTCGCTTTCGACCAGCGCGGCCTGGTTTTTGAGGCGCTCGGAAACATTGCGGGTGATGCCGAAGAGCACCGGTTTGCCGTCCCAGACGCCACGGGTGATCTTTGTTTCCACCGGAATCTTTTCGCCCGATTTCATCAGCAGCGGAATATCGCAGAGGGTTTCAGCGCCGGCAAGCATCGCTTCGACTTTTTGTTGCGCCTGTTTGCGAAGCTCCGGTGGATGGACTTCGAGCACGTTCATTGCGCGCAGCTCGTCGAGCGAATAGCCGAGCGCGTTGACCGTGGCGGAGTTGGCGTGCACGATGGAGCCATTCCCGGCGAGAATGAAGAGCATATCGTCGATAGACTCGAAGAGGGTTTCGAGATTGCGGTTGACCGTGCTGACCCGCTCTTCGTGCTTTGCCTGCATGATGGCCGCGCCTACATGCGACGTCACGGTTTCGAGCGCTTTGCGCGCATACTCCGGTACATGATCGAGCGTATGCGAGCCGATATTGAAGGTGGCGACGGGGCGGTTTTTGCTGAAAACCGGCAGCACTGCGAAGCATTTCAGTCCTTCATTTTTCAGCGTGTTCGTCACCCATTCTCTGAACACGGGGTTCTGGTCGCTGTACACGGCTTTGCCGGAAGTGACGATCTGGTATTCCGGTGTATTCTGCGTGAACGTGGCAAGCTCACGGTCGAGCGTGTTCGAAGTGCCCTTGCTCTGAAAAAGCTTCAAAGTCTTTTCGTTTTCATCGAGCAGATAGACCGCGCCACTGTCCATGCCTGAAATCTCCATCGCGGTCTTGAGGCAGTGCTGCATGGTCTCTTCGAATGTCTGCGAGGCGCTCAACTTGAGCGCCAGATCCAGCTCGCTCTGGAGCAGTTTTCTGACTTGCTGGCGTTGCAATGCGTTGGCGATGATGCCCCCGGCCAGAGAAAGGATCGACGCGGAACCGGTTGGCCACTCTTCCCGTTCTTCCCGCACGGCGTCGAAGCCGATGTAACCGAACGGCACATTGCCCGACACGAGCGGAATGAGGATCAGGGATTGTATATCCTGCTGCTGGAGAATCTCCCGCTCCGAGGCGGCTTCGTTCGGCAGCTCCGAAACCTCCGGTACGATAATGACCTCGCCAGCGGTGATTTTTTTCGTTGACCACTCGAACTCGGCGGTCGGAAGGTGCTGCAAAATATCGATCTGCGGTTCGATCCCTTCGGCGCACCACTCATGGGTATTGTCCATGAGCTTTTGATTGTCGTAGTACTGGAAAATATAGCTCCGGTCGGCATGGACGAACTTGCCGATCGCCTCCAGCGCCTTGTCGATCATGGCGTCGATCTCTTCGGCCGAGGCGCTGATGAACTCGTTGGCCAGCGTTGAAATCAGATGCTCGAACCGCCGGTTGTAAGCCACTTCCTGTTCCGACTGTTTCCGGATCGTGTTGTCGAGCACATAGCCTTCAAAGCTGGTGATAGCGCCGTCATCATTTCTGATTATGGTCGTGAAGTCGTAAATCCAGGCGATCTGGCCATCTTTACGGATGATCCGGTACTCCTGTTCAAATGAGGTGCGTTCGGAATCAGCGAAATAGTTCTCAATTTCCATCAAAATCCGGTCAAGATCATCCGGGTGGATAATATCGGCATACGCAATAATTCCTGAAGTGAAGTCTGATGGCGCGTATCCCAACAGAGCCGTGACATTCGCTGAGACATATTCGGTCGGATACCCTTTGCGATTCAACCACCGGAACACCGTGACCGGCCCTTCCAGAAAGAGATTGTGCTCTTTGCGAAGCTGCTCTTCGGCAACTTTGCGCTCGGTGATATCCTGATGCGATCCGGTCATGCGGAGCGCCACGCCCTTGACGTCACGCTCGAACACCTTGCCGCGGTCGAGAATCCAGACCCAATGGCCATTTTTGTGCCGCATTCGCACTTCCGCCTCATAAAAATCGGTTTCGCCGCGCAAAGTACCCTCAAGCAGCTCGGTGGCTTTGCGCAGGTCTCCGGCATGGCAAAAGCTTTCCCAGGTTTCAATCGTGACCTGGCCCAGCTCTTCCTGCGTAAAGCCGATCATTTCCGCCCAGGCTCTGTTGATGCTCACCAGTCCGGTCTGGATGTTCCAATCCCAATAGCCTGCATTCGTGCCTTCGATAACCAGGGAGAGGCGGTTCAGCTCTTTTTTCAGTTCGGCATTCTCGGCTTCGAGATGGCGGACGACTGATTCACTCTCGCTGTTTGCAGTGTTCATGGTGGCGTTGTCGTTCATGATCGATGGCATTGCAGTGGTAAGGCGGCCAGGGGCTGGCGCTGAGGTCTTTAGAATATAAAGAGCTTATAAAAATCACAAATGTAACAAACCTCCATTCATGAACTATTCTTAATCACGCTTAATTCCTGAAAAAAAACGAGCGATTCTGCCCGATGTCTGCCGGGCCTTTCCACCCAATGCACGAATCAGCGATCTGCAAGCAATGCTCGCGTTGAAACAATACGACTAACTACTGTCACGTCAATACCAAACAGTCTGGTGTATTCCCCGTCATTGCGAGGAGCTTAGCGACGCGGCAATCCATGCTGAAGCAGCGAAATCAACAAAAGATGGATCGCCACGTCCCGACAAGTCGGGCCTCGCGATGACGAATATCCGTCATTTTTTTCTTGACACGCCACTACGGCATAATGACCTTCATGGCGAAAGCATTGCTTTCGGTTTGGGGCAGACCTTGCCCTGCGCCCGGATGGGGATGGCGTCATCGGAAGCAACTTTACCTGCAATACAGGCAGGATGGAGGGGTGTGGATGGAGTTTTCTTTTTGTCGTGAAAGAATGCAGCGCCATTTCTCGATCGTGTAAAGTAACAAGGGCTGTCTCGTGTTGGAGTCCGAGACAGCCCTTGTTTACCGTTCTTACGATTTACGGTCTGCCGCCGGGACCGAAGTCGGGTCTGCCACCCCGGTCTTTTTTGTCGTCGTCAGAGTTTTTACCGTCCCTGTCTTTGCGTTGTCCGTCCGGCCTTCCATCGGGTCTGCTGCCAGACTGTCCGCCTGGTCTGAGGTCAGGCCTTCCATCGGGTCTGCTGCCAGACTGTCCGCCTGGTCTGATGTCAGGCCGTCCGTCCGGTCTGCCGTCCGGTCTGTCGCCGGGCCTGAAGTCGGGTCGTCCATCCGGTCTGCCGTCGGGTCGTCCATCGGGTCTGTCGCCGGGCCTGAAGTCAGGCCGTCCGTCCGGTCTGCCGTCGGGTCGTCCATCGGGTCGTCCATCCGGCCTGCCGTCGGGTCGTCCGTCCGGTCTGCTGCCAGGTCTGTCGCCGGGCCTGAAGTCAGGCCGTCCATCGGGTCTGCCGTCCGGACGCCCGTCCGGTCTGCCGCCAGGTCTGTCGCCGGGTCTGAAGTCGGGTCGTCCGTCCGGTCTGTTGCGATCGCGAATTCTCTGTTCTCTGAAATGACGATCCCAGTAGTTGCGGTCATGGCGGCGGTATTCGCGGTCGCGGCGATGCCTGATGTCATTCCATCGGTGCCGTCTGATCTGGTAGGGCAGGCTCAGGTATCCGACCGGAGCCCACGGCCCGCGGTAGTAGCGCGAGCGGAACCATCCGCCGTCACGGTAGATAAAGTAAAAATCGCCATACCGGATGACATCGTAGTCCCAGCCGTAGGAGACGGCAAAACCGTAATCGTCGAGGTAGATGAAATCGGGGCCATAGTCATCGACATAACGAGGGCCGCCCAGGTTGATGTTCAGATTGACTTCAGCATTGGCATTGTTCGGGGGCGTTGTGCAGAGCAGCAGTCCCGCAACCCCGGCGCCGGCCAGAAAGAGTGATTTTTTCATAGGTTGGTTCCTTTGATTTATTATGGTAAACATCACTCGGCGGAATCGCGATGCCCTGAAACAACACAGGAAGCCGAACTCCGTCCTTTTCAACAGGTATGACGTTCTCTGCCGGTAATACCTTTCATCAATCTATAAAAAACTGCGCCGGAAAATGACGGTCAGGCGGTTTATTGGTTATCTCCAGCACCTTCGCTCGCCATTGTTGCTCAGTGCAGGTTGTGTAATTTTTCACTCAGTGACTTGTGCGCCAGCAAGACCGGGTCGCCCTCCGGAAGACCGTTCAGATCGAGGTTTTTCACGACGAATTCAAGCATTCGCCGGTCGAGGTGTTCGGCGATGCCGAGCATGTGGGAGCGGTGGTGCAGCAGCTCGAACAGCATCACTTTTTCGGCCTGGTTGCGTTTCATCTTTTCGAGAATCCGCGCCATGAGGTCGTTGTCGAGATGGCGCGACACTTCGCTGAAGTATTCGAGCGGCAGATCGTTGGCGTAGTTGACTGCCTGGTCAACGCCCATCGTCCGGCAGACGCCGGCGGAAATCTGCGGGCGGATGTGCTCCACCATGAGCGGAATGACGATGAAGTGCGGAATGAACCGAACGATCGAACCGATGGCGTGGTACAGCTCATCGAAGCCGTCGGTCTTGCTCTTTATCACCTCTCTGACATAACCGGCGAGCGCCTCCTGCTCCTCCTGCGTGAGGTTTCTGAGCGTTTCGGGCAGTGGAATTTCGGTCCAGGCGAGCGTTTCTTCAATAGCGGTCATTACGGTCTTGGATGGTTGTCCGGAGTCGAAGCGCCGGTGATGGAGCCGGAGCAGTGCGTGACCGGCGAAGTTTCATTCAATAATGGTATTCAAAATATCGCTGAAATGAAAAGTATTTGCGTCACTGCCTGACGCAGTTCAGGCTTACCCGAAATTTTTCACCATGCCAGATCGATTTTGGAATGTTCTTTCACGTTATATTTGCAAAAAAATTTGTATAAATTATTTATACGTATTCCTTGGGCATACAGTTGTTCTTTGGCGTTGATTTCTAATTACAAAAGATGAAAGGAGGAGTAGCATGGCAACAATTCGTGCTGATTTCGACAGCTACAAAATCTGGTATTACAGCGCTCATCCATACGAGGCGCTGATCTACGTTTACAAGGAGGGGAGGTATGTGGGGCGCATCGTTTTCGTCAAGGATGACGCGGCCATTCCAGAGAACGCGAGCAATCCTGAACCCTCGATTCACTATCCGCTGAGCCGCTTCGAGGATGTGGTCGGCATCCTGCGCCAGGAGAAGCCGCTTTACCTGCACCTCAACCTCGCCAACAAAATCGGTACGCTCGCCACCTCCGAGCTGGAGCCTGCCGGTGAGCAGGAAGGTGTGTAAACGCGGTTGAGAATCACAACCGGAAGCCCCGCGCGAAACGGGGCTTTTTTTTGTCGCAGGCTTGATGGTTTTATCCCGATCCCGATTTCGGTGGCGATTCCTGCGGGTTCCGGCGGTAATAGGCTATATTCCAGCTTTTTCAGCGCTAAACGGGATTGGGCATGGTGCTTCTGACGGTTGAGGGGATTGGCAAGACATATGGTTTGAAAACGCTGTTCGAGGAGGTGTCGTTCGGCATCGATGACCGCGACAAGGTGGGCATCATCGGCGCGAACGGCAGCGGCAAGAGCACGCTGATGAAAATTCTCGCCGGCTCCGAAACGTCCGATACCGGTCGCGTGATGATTTCGCGCGACAAGCGCATCGCCTACCTGCCGCAGGTGTCGCCCTGCGACCCGGACGACACGGTGCTCGAAGCGGTGCTCAAGTCGGGTGACAAGGTGATGGCGCTGATCTGCGAGTACGAGCTGGCGCTCAAGGCGCTGGAGGAGTCCGACGGCGACGCGGCGCTGATCGAGAAGGTGACGCACCTGTCGCATGAACTCGACGTGAGCGGCGCGTGGGAGCTGGAGTCGAACGCCAAGGCGGTGCTCGGCAAGCTCGGCCTGAACGACCTGACGGCGAAAATGGGCACGCTCTCCGGCGGCCAGCGCAAGCGCGTGGCGCTCGCCCACGCTCTCGTCATTCCCAGTGACGCGCTGATTCTCGACGAACCGACCAACCACCTCGATGCCGACAGCGTCGAGTGGCTCGAAAGCTACATCCGCCGCTACGCCGGGGCGGTGATCCTCATCACGCACGACCGCTACTTCCTCGACCGCGTCGCCACCCGCATGATCGAGCTCGACGGCAAAACGGCCAAAACCTACACCGGCGGCTACGCGAGCTATCTCGTCCAGAAGGAAGAAGAGGATGCGCAGGAGATTCGCGACGAGCGCAAGCGCAATGCCCTCGCGAAGCAGGAACTCGAATGGATGCGCACCGGCGCGAAGGCTCGCACCACCAAGCAGAAGGCGCGGTTGCAGCGAGCCGAAACGCTGGTCTATGCTCCCAGGAAGGAGAAGCAGCAGGAGATGGAGATCGGTTTCGGCGCGGAGCGGCTCGGCAACAAGATCGTCGAGTTTCACGACGTCTCGAAGTCCTACGACTCCAAAACGCTGCTCCGCTCGTTCGATTACCTGCTCGAAAAGGGCGACCGCATCGGCATCATCGGCCCGAACGGATCGGGTAAAACTACGCTGCTTGAAATGATCGCCGGGCGCGTCAAGCCCGACAGCGGGCGCATCGAGATTGGCCCGACGGTGAAAATCGGCTACTACGACCAGGAGAGCCGCCACCTTGAAGACCAAAAGCGCGTCATCGAGTACATCAAGGAGGAGGCCGAGCAGATCAAGACGAAGGACGGCACGCTGGTTTCGGCGGCCAAAATGCTCGAACGGTTCCTCTTTGCCCCGTCGGCGCAGTACAACCCCATCGGCAACCTCTCCGGCGGCGAGCGGCGGCGGCTCTATCTGTTGCGCCAGCTCATCGGAGCGCCGAACGTGCTCTTGCTCGACGAGCCGACCAACGACCTCGACATCCCCACCCTGCGCGTGCTCGAAGACTACCTCGACACCTTTCCGGGGTGCCTCGTCGTCGTGAGCCACGACCGCTACTTCCTCGACCGCACCGTCGAGCACATCTTCGCGTTTGAAGGCGACGGCATCGTGCGGCGCTACCCCGGCAACTACAGCGTCTATCTCGACATCAAGGCCGCAACCGCCGCCGAAGAGCAAGCCGCGAAGAAAAAGCCAGCACCAGCCGCCGCAAAACCTGCGCCAACGGCATCAAAGCCGACATCATCGCCGAAACAGCGCAAGCTCAACAGCAACGAGAAGCGCGAACTGGAGCAGCTCGAAGCAGCCATCGCCGAAGCCGAAGAGCGTCAGGAAGCGATCAACGCCGAACTCGCCGCCGCCGGTTCCGACTTCGAGGCCGTGCAAAAGTTGGGCGACGAACTGCACAAAATTCAGGAAAAGCTCGAAAGCAACATGGAACGCTGGTCGAAGCTTGCCGAGCTGGCGTGAGGGGAACAATTGATAATGGATAGTTGATAATTAAAGAACCCGCCGGGGGGATTTGTAGGGGGTGGCCCTTGCGGAACATCGCCGGGAATTTCTTCCTCCCATAAGTCCCATAAGTCCCATAAGTCCCATAAGTCCCATAAGTCCCATAAGTCCTATTCGTCCTATAAGACCCATCCGTCCCATGCGACCTATTCTTTGCAAATAATACAGCACTCCCCATGATCGCCACCATCCGCACCCGCCTCGAATCCCTCGCCGATGAGCCGACGGCGGAGATTCTCCGGGGCTTTTTCAAGACCGGCCCGGGCGAGTACGGCGAGGGCGACCGGTTTCGCGGCATCCGCGTGCCGGTGCTGCGAAAGTTGTGCCGCGAGTTCCGGCACACGGGCATCGAGGTGATTTCGGAGCTGCTCGACTCGCCGTGGCACGAAGACCGGATGCTTGCGCTGCTGCTGCTCATCGAGCGCTACCGCGCGTCGGACGAAGCGGGCAGGGAAGTGCTGTACAATTTCTACTGCTTGCGAACCGACCGCATCAATAACTGGGACCTGGTCGATGTCACCTGCCCGCACATCGTGGGTCGCCACCTCCACGCCCGCGACCGCTCGCTTATTTACCGCTTCGCTGAATCGCCGAACCTCTGGGAGCGGCGCATCGCCATCGTCTCGACCTTCCACTTCATCCGCAAGAACGACTTCCGCGACACCATCGCTCTCGCCGAACGTCTGCTCGCCGACCCCGAAGCGCTGCTCCACAAGGCCACCGGCTGGATGCTCCGAGAAGTCGGCAAACGCGACCAGCCAGCGCTCGAGGCCTTCCTCGACCTCCACGTCGCCGCCATGCCGCGCACGATGCTGCGCTACGCCATCGAGCGCTTGCCGGAGGAAGAGCGGCTGGGGTGGTTGAAGAGGCGGTGAGTGGGCGTGGACGTTGTGGACTTGGTGGACGAAGTGGATGAGATTGGCGGGGAGTGAATCCCCTCTACAATTCATCATTCAAAATTCATAATTCATCATTCGGCGGCTTTGCCGCCGTCGCCGCCGCCTGTTTGCCACAGCCCGAAGCTCAGCATATCGGCCAGCGATTCGAACTGTTTTGTTTTCATGTCGCCGATGCCGTGGCCGGCTTTGTAGTCGGTAAAGAAGAGCACCGGTTTGCCGGAGGCGGAGGCTTCCTGAAGTCTCGCGGCGAATTTGGCGGGTTGCCAGGCGGGGACTCTGGGGTCGTTCATGCCTGCGGTGATGAGCGCTGCCGGGTAGCTGACGCCGTCGCGGAGGTGCAGGTAGGCGTCCATTTCGAGGAGCGCTTTGCACTCGACCGGGTCGTTGACCGTGCCGAATTCGGGAACGTTGACCGGGCCGTTGGGGCTGAATTCGCTTCTCAGCGCGTTGAGCACGCCGACCTGCGGCATGGCGGCGGCGAAGAGGTCGGGGCGCTCGGTCATCGCCCGTCCCACGAGGATGCCGCCCGCGCTCCCTGCGTTGATGGCGATGTGCTCTGGCGAGGTGTAGCTCTCACGAACCAGGTATTCGGCGCAGGCGATGAGGTCTTTCCAGGTGTTGGGCTTGTTCGATTTCATGCCCGCCTTGTGCCAGTCGTCGCCCAGCTCGCCGCCGCCGCGCACGTGGGCCACGGCGATCATGCCGCCCCGGTGCGTCCAGAGCAGGAACGAGGGGCTGAAGAACGGAGTCATCGAGTTGCCGTACGCGCCGTAGCCGTAGATCAGCACTTGTGTTTTGCCCTCCTTTTTCATGCCGCGATTGAAGATCAGCGACAGCGGCACCCTGACGCCGTCGTGCGACGGAACCATCACTTCGCGCACTTCGAGGTTGTCGTATTCGGGGTAGCTCGCCTTCGACGAAAGCGTTTCGTCGATGAAGCGCTCGCGCCTGGCATCGTAGCGGTAGCGGCGGTAGTCGTGGTTCCAGCCGCCCATGATCGTCCACAGTTCCGGCTTGTCGAACCCTTTCGAGCTGATCGACATCGTGCCCGCCTCGAACGGGGTTTCGATCTTTTTTGCCTCTTTGCCGTCGTAATCCAGACGGTATAAATCCTCCCGGACGCCGTTGGTGGAGATGGTGTAGAACAGCCCGCCGTCGGTCAGCGCGAGGGCGGTGAGGGTGCCTTCCGCCGGTTCGCCAATGACCGTTTCGGCGGTCGCCAGATCGGGCTGGTCGAGCGAAGTTTTCAGCACCTTGAAGCGTGGGGCGTTCTTTGGCGTAAAGAGGTAGAGATCGTGCTTCGTCGCGGCGAAATCATACACCTCGTCCTCCGGGCGGAAGAGCGGCTTCCACGGAATCGAGGAGTCGCCGATGGCATCCTCATCGGCGTACCAGGCGGTGATGCGCGGATCGACGCTGCTCACGAAGGCGTAGAGCTTGCGGCTCTTGCGGTCGTACGAAACGTAGGGGATGTCCTCCGACCTGATCTTCAGTTCGGGATCGTGCGTGCGCGAAAAGATTTCGCGGTCGGTCGAGGGGTCGGCGCCGACCCGGTGCAGCCAGACGCGGCTGTCTTTCTGGCGATCCTTGTCGAGCAGGTCGTTGCTGTTCGTGCGGGTGTAGTAAAACGCCTCGCCATCCGGCAGCCACGACGGGGAGGCGAAGCGGCCCCGGTCGATCCGCTCCGAAAAGATGTGGCCGTTTTTGACCTCCATCACGAACAGCATCGCGTCCTCCGAGCCGTTCGGCGAGACGCCGATCACCACCTTCGAGCCGTCGATGTTCGGTGAGACCCGGCTGATGACGAACGCGCCGCCGCTGCCGTCCTTGTACGTTGTCGGGTCGAAGAGCAGCCGCTCCTTGCCGTTGTAGCCCTTGCGGAAAAAGAGCTTGCCGGTCTCGTCCGCGGGCGTTTGCTTGAGGTAGAAGTAGCGGTCGTTGTCGGTGATCGAGAGGTTGTAAATCTTCTCCGGGCGGCGCTTGTCGAACTCCACCATTTTGGCGATCAGCTCGTTGCGCCCCGGAATCTTGTCGAGCACCGCGCGCGCGTGATCGGCCTGGCGCCTGTACCACGCCTGAACTGCCGGGTCTTTGAGATTTTCAAGCGGTCGGTACGGATCGGCGATGCGCTCACCGCACACCGTTTCGACCACGCTGGCCGATGGCGCATCCATGTTCGCCGGGCTTGCTGCGAGGGCGAGATTCGGCGCGGAAAACAGGAGAGCCAAGAGGCAGATGGTGGCAGAAAAACGGATAGTTCGCATACAGGATTCAGGGAAGTAAGTAGATGAGAAGAAAGTGTTGAGTGCGCAAACTAATATATGGCTGAAGAAATTGGGCTGAAGCCCGGTATTTTTTGTTTTATCCGTGCCCCCCGGCTTGAAAGCCGGGGCAACATGAATGCACGAGTCTGTAATGAATGGATGCTACTGAAACTCTTGATAATTGCCCCGGACTTCAGTCCGGGGTATATGGATAAACTAAAATATTTCAGGGCTTTAGCCCAATCTCTCCCGGCGACGCATGGTTTTGTTTTTACCCCGCATTCAGTTTCTTCAGAAGAAACGCCATCGACTGGCCGAGGTCGCGCATGTTCTCCATGCCTTCGGTATCATTGACAACCTCGCCGCCATCGCGTCCGCCGAAGCCGAGGTTCCAGTAGGTCGAGCCGACCATGAACATCTGGCAAATCTGGAAGAGGTGGTTGATGCTGTCGTAGGCGTGCACGCCGCCGCCGCGCCGGAGCGAGACCACCGCCGCGCCAACCTTGTGGCGGAAGAGCTGGTCGTTGGTTCGCGACACGAAGCCCGATCGGTCGATGAGCGCCTTCAGCTCCGGGGTGATGTCGGCGAAATAGACCGGCGAGCCGAGGATCATGCCGTCGGCTTCCGCCATTTTCCCGAAAATCTCGTTGAAGCCATCTTTGGTCGAGCACTGACGGTTCTTGCTTTTTACGCAGGCGTAACAGGAGCGACACCCCTTGATGTCGGTGCCGCCGACCTGGATCAGTTCCGTTTCGATGCCCTCCTCTTCGAGCGCCTCGAAGACCGTTTTGAGCATGATCGAGGTGTTGCCCGCAGGGCGAGGGCTGCCGTTGATGCCGATGACTTTCATGGGTTAAAAGTGTACCGGAGGACTGGTGCCCTCCGGTGTCTTGAAGAATTCAGATGATTTCAGAGAGTGCGACGATAGAGCTTTTCAGCGCCAGTGGTCGCGATCCGGGCCTCTGCGCTCATCCCGGTCTCGCCAGTCGCGGCGGTAGCGCCTGCGGTACTCGGCGTCGCGGTAACGCCGGATTTCGCTGCGGCGGTACTGGCGAATATTGCGCGGAAGGCGGCGATGTTCGATGTATCTCCACGGCCCGTCATACCTTGACGACCAGTACCATGCGCCGTTGTCATAAATATAGTAGCGTCCGCCATACAGGAGCATGTCATGCGGGCCTCCGAGCGAAACGGAGAAGCCGAGTCGCGGGGTATAGAGAAAATCGGGTCTTCGGTGAAAATAGCGTCTGTGATGCCGGTGCGGTGGCGGTGCGGCATAGGCCGCGGCAGGTGAGAAGATATTGAGATTGAGATCGACATTGACTTTCGCGTGAGCCGCGGGAACGCCCAGACCGAGAGTCGTGGCGGTCAGAACCGCAATCGTAAGTGCTTTTTTCATGACGTGCAAATGGTTACAGGTGATGAGATGGTAGTGCTTTTCCCAAGAGACAACATGCCTCGATCTGATCCTGCGGACGGGGTGCCGCGTTCTGTCCATATCGCTTGATACATGAATACAATATACAAGAATTGCCTTGAGAACAAGGCTGGCCCGCTCTTGGTTCGCCGGTCAGGAGGGGGGGCGTTTATCGGAGCGTTGCCGGTTTTGTGACGGCTCTGATTTTTTCGAGCACCGTCTCCATATCCTCCGGCAGCGGGGCGGTGAAGGCGAAGGGTTCGCCGGTGGTGGGCTGGCGGAAGCGCAGCGTCTCGGCGTGGAGCGCCTGGCGGCCCATCAGCTCCAGCAGGTTGCGGGTGAACGGCTCGCTCTTGCTGAAGGGCAGCGTGCGCGGGGTTGCGCCGCCGTAGGTTTCGTCGCCGAGGATGGGGTGGCCGAGGTTCTGAAGGTGCACGCGGATCTGGTGCGTGCGCCCCGTGTGCAGCGTCATGTCCATCAGCGCGAAGTACGCGAGGTCTTCGATAACCCGGTAGTCGGTGATGGCGTGCTTGCCTTCGCCGCCCTCGAACGGGAAGTTTGCCATCACCTTGCGGTTTTTGTGCGATCGGGCGATATTCGTCTTTATTGTCCCCGACGGCGGATCCGGCACGCCCCAGACAATGGCTTTATAGACCTTTTCGACCTGCCGCCGGGCGAACTGCGAGGCGAGCCGGTGCAGCGCGGTCGGGTTTTTGGCGATGATGATGAGGCCCGAGGTGTCTTTATCGAGCCGGTGCACGATGCCGGGGCGCAGGTCGGTTTTGTCGAGCTCGTCGGCCTCCTTGCCGAGGTGGTGCAGAATGGCGTTGGCGAGTGTGCCCGTCCAGTTGCCGAAGGCCGGATGCACCACCATGCCCGCCTCCTTGTTTATCACCATCAGGTCGTCGTCCTCGTAGAGGATGCTGACCGGAATGTCTTCTGGCGCAAGCTCCGGGGCGGGCGGGCGCAGGAAGGTGATGTGGATCTGGTCGCACGACTTGATGCGGTAGTTCGACTTGACGGGCTTGCCGTTGACCAGCACACGCTGTTCCTCGATGGCCTCCTGCACCTTGTTGCGCGTGGCGTTCTCCACCTGCTGCGCGAGGTAGCGGTCAATGCGCATCGGCGTCTGCACCTTGCTGACCTGAATGGTCATCTGCTTCGGCGCGGCTTCTTCCGGTTGCGGTTCGGCTGGCGATTCGGTTTTTAGCGGCTCTTTTTGCATTTTGTGACGGCTTGAAGCCGCATCATGAAAAAATTATTACGCAAGCCGATTGCTGCGTTGGGTGGTGCTCGAAATCCTCACGCGACCCCGGCTTGAAAGCCGTGGCAAGGTGAATGTAAGAGTTTTGAATGTCCGCAGGGTTGAAACCCCGCTGAAGAGCTCCGGTTTCTGTGCTTCAGCCGTCCTCCCCGACGAGTCGGGATCATGACATTTTTTCAACGGCGTGTCATGATTCGTGAATGTTATTATAGATTCGTGAATGTTATTATAGTCAAAGAATCGTTTCGTGCAACCGTGATTGTCCATCGCCGCCTGTTCGGGTCGGGATGATCGTCACGCAATCCTTTACATTATGCAGCAGTCAGAGCGTTCGTCAGCGCAGTTCGATGTGGTCGTCATCGGTTCCGGTCCCGGTGGGTACGAGGCGGCGATTCATGCGGCGCGGCACGGCATGAAAACCTGTCTTGTCGAAAAGGGGGCGCTCGGCGGGGTGTGCGTCAACTGGGGTTGCATTCCGACCAAGGCGCTGCTCCGGAGCGCCGAGGTGTACGATCTGGCGAAGAATCCGGCGACCTTCGGCGTCAGCGTCGGCGAGGTGTCGTTCGATCTCGCCCAGGCGGTCAAGCGCAGCCGGAACGTGGCCTTGAAAAGCTCGAAAGGCGTCGAGTTCATGCTGAAGCGGGCCAAAGTCGAGGTGTGGGCGGGCGAGGCGGTGCTGACCGGCGGCGCGGGCGTGACGGTGACGGCGCAGGACGGTTCCATGTGTACGCTCGAAGCTCGGAACATCATTGTGGCGACGGGCTCGAAACCGCGCGTGATTCCGGGGCTGGAGCCGGACGGCAAGACGATTATCACCAGCCGCGCGGCGCTGATTCTCAAGGAGGTTCCGGCGTCGATGATCGTGGTCGGCGGCGGGGCGATTGGCGTCGAGATGGCGTGGTTCTACGCCAAGGCGGGCGCGCAGGTGACCATCGTCGAGCTGATGCCGCGCATCCTGCCCGCCGAGGAAGCGGAGGTTTCCGAGGCGCTGAAGCGCTCTTTCGACAAGGCGGGCATCGCCGTGCACTGCGGCGCGAAGCTCGAAAATGTCGCCATCAGCGATGCGGGCGTCTGTGCCGACTTGCTCGTCGAAGGCGCGGAGCCGCAGCAGCTCGAAGCGTCGTGCCTGCTCGTGGCGGTCGGCGTGAGCGGCGCGATTGACGGACTTGGCCTCGACGCGGCGGGCGTCGAGACGGAGCGCGGATTCATCCGCACCGACGAATGGTGCCGAACCTCCACGCCGGGAGTCTGGGCCATCGGCGACGTGCGCGGCGGGATGCTGCTGGCGCACAAGGCCTCGGCGGAGGCGGCGATTGCGGTCGAAGCCATCGCCGGAAGGTCGCCAGAGCCGCTGTCCGAGCCGCTCATTCCGCGCTGCGTCTATGCGCAGCCGTCGGTGGCGTCGGTCGGCCTCACCGAAGAGTCGGCGATCAAAGCCGGGCACACGGTGGTTGTCGGGCGCTCGCAGTTCGCCGCATCGGGCAAGGCCAACGCCTTCGGCCAGCTCGAAGGATTCGTCAAGCTCATCTTCGAGGCCGCGACCGGCAAGATGCTCGGTGGCCACCTCATCGGCCACGATGCGGTCGAGCTGATCGGCGAACTCGGCCTGGCCTGCCGCTATGGCGTGACTGCCGAAGGGCTGGCGGGCACGGTGCACGCCCACCCGACGCTGTCGGAAACCGTCAAAGAGGCGGCGTTCGCGGCGTTGCAAGGCATGGGGTGAAGTCATGCGAGGGCAGCCGCAAGGGACTGCCCCTGCATTCGATCGGTCGGATCGGACTGATCCGACCGATCTTGTATCTCCGAAAAACCAACAATCGCGGCGATTTCCGGCATAGTGCTTTTACCTGTCACATTCGTGAAAAGGGTTTGTTATGTCTATGGTAAAAGCATAAATTCAGAATTCATTATTGATTATTGTCTTTTCGTCTTAACCAAGCAAGCCCCTGCCGGGAAACCGTGATCGGCGGCCCGGGTCGGGTATTAACCAACCAATTGACTATGACCCAGACTGCCAAAGCCGCAAAAAAGACCACTTCAGCCAAGGCAAAGGCCACCACGGAAGCCAAGGCCACCGCAGAAGAACAGGCGGTGACTTCCGCCAGAAAGCCCGCTCCCAAGCAGAAGTCCGCCCTGGCTTTCCCGTTCACCTCCATTGTCGGCCAGGAAGAGATGAAGCTCAGTCTGATTCTCAATATCATCGATCCGAGGATCGGCGGCGTTCTGGTCATGGGTCATCGCGGTACCGGCAAGAGCACGACCGTTCGTGCGCTGGCCGAGGTGCTTCCGTTCATCGACCGCGTCAAGGGTGACATCTACAACCGCACCGTCGAGCAGTACATCGAAATGGAGTCGGGCGTCAAGGGCGCTCCGGTGCTCAAGACCTCCGAGGTCAAGACCGAGAAGATTCCCGTACCGGTCATCGACCTTCCGCTCGGCGCTACCGAAGACCGCGTTTGCGGAACCATCGACATCGAAAAGGCGCTCACCAGCGGCGTCAAGGCTTTCGAGCCGGGCTTGCTCGCACAGGCCAACCGCGGCTTCCTCTACATCGACGAGGTCAACCTGCTCGATGACCACCTGGTTGACGTGCTGCTCGACGTGGCCGCCAGCGGCAAAAACGTGGTCGAACGCGAAGGTATCAGCATCCGCCACCCCGCCCGCTTCGTGCTGGTCGGTTCCGGTAACCCGGAAGAGGGCGAGCTTCGTCCGCAGCTTCTCGACCGTTTCGGCTTGCACGCCCGCATCATCACCATTAACGATGTCGAAAAAAGGGTGCAGATCGTCAAACTCCGCCGCGAGTACGACGAGGACCCGGAAGCGTTCCTCAAGAAGGTCACCCGCCAGCAGCAGAAGCTCCAGAAGGAGATCGTCACCGCTCAGAAACTTCTCCCGCAGGTTGCGATGGACGACGCGGTGCTGACTGACATCGCCCGCCTCTGCATGAACCTCGGTATCGACGGCCACCGCGGCGAGCTGACCATCACCCGCACCGCCCACGCCTACGCCGCGCTGCAGGGCGACAAGGAGGTCACGATGGAGCACGTCCGCAAGATCGCCGGCTTGTGCCTTCGCCACCGCCTGCGCAAGGATCCGCTCGAAACCGTCGATGCGGGTGAAAAGATCGATCGCGAACTCGCAAAAGTACTGGGAGAGGCCGAAGCAGCAGCATGATAGCATTTACCGACATTGTAGGAATGGATCTGGCCAAGCAGGCGCTGATGCTCTTGGCCGTCGATCCCTCCCTTGGCGGTGTCGTGATTCCTTCGACCGTAGGTTCGGGAAAATCGACGCTCGCAAGGGCATTCTCCGATATTCTGCCTGAAGGTACGCCCTTCGTGGAGCTGCCGCTGAACGTGACCGAAGACCGCCTCATCGGCGGCGTCGATCTCGAAGCGACCCTCGCCTCCGGCCAGCGCATCGTGCAGCACGGCGTGCTCTCAAAGGCGCACAAGGGCGTGCTTTACGTCGATTCGCTCAGCCTGCTCGACAGCTCCGCCGTGTCGCACATCATGGACGCCATGAGCCGTGGCGTGGTGCTTGTCGAACGCGAGGGTCTCAGCGAGGTGCACCCGGCGGACTTCATGCTGGTTGGCACCTACGATCCGAGTGACGGCGAGGTGCGCATGGGCCTGCTCGACCGCATCGGCATCATCGTGCCGTTCACGCCGGTCAACGACTACCGCGCCCGCAAGCTGATCGTCAGCCTCGTGATGGGTAAGCGCAACGAGGAGGATACGCAGGACGAACTGCGGATGCTTCGCGGCATCATCGGCGCGGCCAGGGAGCAGTTGCCCCACGTCTCGATCACCAACGAGCAGATCAAGGGTCTCATCCAGACCGCCATCAGCCTCGGCGTCGAGGGCAACCGCGTCGATATCTTCGCGATTCGCGCCGCCATCGCCAATGCCGCGCTCGGTCAGCGTACCGAAGTCGATGACGAAGATATGAAGCTTGCCGTCAAGCTGGTGCTGGTGCCGAGGGCTACCCGAATGCCCGAACGCGAGCAGGAGCAGGAGGAGATGCCGCAGGAGGAGCCTCCACCGCCGGACGAGCAGCCGCAGGACGAGACCGAAGACGAAAACGCGCCACCGGACGAGACCGACTCCGACGCCGACGAGGAGCAGGAGGAGACTCCCGACATGATCGAGGAGCTGATGATGGACGCCATCGAGACCGAGCTTCCCGACAACATTCTCAACATCTCGCTCGCCTCCAAGAAGAAGGCCAAATCCGGAAGCCGTGGCGAAGCGCTGAACAACAAGCGAGGCCGCTTCGTGCGCTCGCAGCCCGGCGAAATCAAGAGCGGCAAGGTCGCGCTCATTCCGACGCTCATTTCCGCCGCGCCGTGGCAGGCAGCGCGCAAGGCCGAGAAGGCCAAGAAAGGCATCAAAACCGGCGCACTGGTCATCAGCACGGACGACGTCAAGATCAAGCGTTTCCGCGACAAGTCCGGCACGCTCTTCATCTTCATGGTCGATGCCTCCGGCTCGATGGCCTTGAACCGTATGCGCCAGGCCAAGGGCGCGGTGGCGAGTCTGTTACAGAACGCCTACGTTCACCGCGACCAGGTGAGCCTGATCTCGTTCCGTGGAAAGCATGCGCAGGTGCTTCTGCCCCCGTCGCAGAGCGTGGATCGCGCCAAGCGCGAGCTTGACGTGCTGCCGACCGGCGGCGGAACTCCGCTTGCCTCGGCGCTGCTCACCGGCTGGGAAACCGCCAAGCAGGCGCGCACCAAAGGCATTACGCAGATCATGTTCGTCATGATTACCGACGGTCGCGGCAATATTCCGCTGGGCGCGGCCTACGATCCCAACGCCACCAAAGCGCCCAAGGAGGAGCTGGAGAAGGAGATCGAGGCACTGGCCCTCTCCATCCAGGCCGACGGCATCGCCTCGATCGTGGTCGATACCCAGATGAACTACCTGTCGAGAGGCGAAGCCCCCAAGCTCGCCCAGAAACTCGGCGGTCGCTACTTCTACCTCCCCAACGCCAAAGCCGAACAGATCGTCGAAGCCGCGTTGAGCTGACCCGCCTCTTTTGTCACACCCCGTCTCGCTGCAAGGTGGGATGGGGTGATGATAACCTGATCTTTTTCCGATTTATTCCTGTCATATTCTGAGTTCTACTTGTCCGTTGGCAATAGCGGCGGAATACCGGGTACCGGATTTTTTGCGATGCAGTTCGCCCCAGTCAGCAGCGCCGGAGCGCACCGGTGTTGACCTCGATGCCGGGCACGGTTATCAAGTTGGAGGTCAAAGCTGGCCAAAAGGTGGAGGAGGGCCAAGAGGTCGCGGTGATGGAAGCGATGAAGATGGAGTCACCGGTCAAAGCGCCGGTATCGGGCATCGTAACCGTCGTCCTCGCCAAACAGGGCGACACCCTCTCCGCCAACCAGCCGCTGATGTATATCGAGTGAGTCGAAGCGGGCAAGTCGTTACAGTACTTTTCAAACGAGCAGGCTTAATCGGTCTGCCCTTTTTTTATTTGAGCGGAGGCAGTTCTTATAGAGGATTTTTTTTCTGGATGAACCTGGATTCTTTCTGTCATTCTGAACGGAGCAACGTGAAGTGAAGAATCCAGTTATCTTTGGCGGATACCCTGATAAGTTTTTGATTTAGAATATTCTACGTGACTTTTTTGATTCTTTGCCCGCCCGGACAAGTCGGGACGGACTCAGAATGACAGGGAAAGCGACCTTGTGCTCTTGCGAACCGCCCGTACGGAAATAGCGGAGCGTTTTACTCATGCAAACGACGACGAAGCGGGAAGGTGGTCGAAAACCGACGGTACCGGGAAGCTTTCACTTTCGACACTTGTCATGGTGAGCGGGCTGTTTTTATACAAATTGACGATTTGATCTTCAGATTGTATATTTTGCCTTATGATCGAACGTCGTTTAACATCAACCCTTTTACGGTTGGCCGAGGCGTTTCCGGTTATCGTTATGACCGGGCCGCGTCAGTCAGGGAAAACTACCCTGTCGAGGGCGGTCTTTGCCGATAAACCCTACGTCAGCCTCGAAAATCCGGATGAACGAGCTTTTGCCGTCGAGGATCCGAAGGGATTTCTCAAGCGTTTTGAAAACGGAGCCGTATTCGATGAAGCGCAGCGCTGGCCGGAGCTTTTTTCGTGGTTGCAAGGCATGGTCGATGAAAACCCTGCTCCGGGCAGGTTTGTCATTACCGGTTCCCAGCAATTCGGCTTGTTGGCGGGCGTCAGCCAGTCGCTTGCCGGAAGAGCGGGGATGACGCACCTTTTACCGTTATCGCTGTCGGAAATTCCGGGATTGACGGAGCAACGTTTCTCTCTCGATACTTTGATGATCACCGGAGGCTACCCGGCCCTCTATTCACGTCCGCTTTCACCGGAAGACTGGTTCGCCAGCTATGTGGCGACCTACGTGGAGCGTGATATCAGGCAGGTGCTGAAGATTCAGGATTTGTCGGCATTCCAGCGATTTCTGCGCCTGTGCGCCGGTAGAAATGGCCAGTTGCTCAACCTCAGCGCACTGGCGGGAGAAGCCGGAATTTCACAGTCAACGGCGCGTGCCTGGCTGTCGGTGCTCGAATCGAGCTATCTGGTGCATCTCTTGCCGCCCTATTATCGAAACTTCGGCAAACGGCTGGTCAAGTCTCCGAAACTCTATTTTCTCGATGTCGGCCTTGCCTCTTGGCTGCTCGGCATCCGGTCCGCCGAAACGCTTGCTCTGCACCCGTTCCGTGGCGCGTTGTTCGAGTCGCTGGTCGTCAGTGAGTTCATCAAGGCGCGGTACAACAAAGGGTTGCCTGCTGATCTCTATTTCTGGCGCGACAACAACGGCGTCGAGGCCGATCTGGTCTTTGAAAGTGGCGCAAAGCTCCAGCCGGTCGAGATCAAGTCAGGAAGCACGGTCACGTCCGATTACATCAAAGCAGGTCAGCGAGCAGGAAAGTTTGCAACGGAAGAAACCGATTCTCCCTGGCTGATCTACGGCGGCGACGAGTCCTACGAGCGTAGCGGCGTAAAGGTCGTCGGCTGGCGCGATGTTGGGGATTGGGTGTAACGGATTATTTCATATCTCCAGCCATTAACGTAGGGGCAGACCTGCGTGTCTGCCCTCTGTTGCGTATATTGAGCGAATTGATTTTCTGTAGGGAAAAATACCTTTGGAGCTGAACTATGGAAGGTTTGATAAAAGACCTGCTCAAGGGATTCTTCGGTCTCTTTGCATGGCTGTACCGGCGACACCAGGATCAGCAAGCTGCCAGAGACCTTGCGCCATACTTTACCTACAAGGAGGTGAAAGAAAAACGGAAGTTGTTCATTGAAACGCAAGGGCAGAGCGCTTCACCGACAAGACAGGATGAACCACGGTTTACGCATAACTACGTTCCGAGAGAGAAACTGATTCCTTTTTTTCTTGATAAAGCTTTTGATGAAAAAAAGACGGATGGGAAATATTATCTCGTTCTGGCAGATTCGGGCATGGGAAAAACGACCCTTCTTGTTAACCTTTTCGTCCGCTATAACTCGTTTTTCAGCAGGAACCGGCGCTTTACGATCAGATATATTCCGTTTGCCTCCGGTGATGTGTTCCAGCACATCAGGGCAATAAAGAGAGACGAGGCAATCGATACGATTCTCCTGCTCGATGCGTTTGATGAATATGCAGGATTGCTTCCCCCCGACGAGCCTGACGGCTTGTCCGATGACGAGCGTTTTCGCAAGGTGCTTGATGAGTTGTTCGATGTGGTCAGGGATTTTCGTGACGTGGTGATTACGAGCCGGACGCAATATTTCCCCGGTCAGGAAGATGATCCCTATGAGCTGAAAATCCCCCGTTACAGCAAAGCCGGATTTCATTCACTTGCCAAACTCTATCTTTCCCCGTTCGATAACAGCGAAATCGACTCCTATCTGAACCGGAAGTATGGCGTGTTTTGCTGGGGGAAGAAAAAGAAAGCTCGTCAGGTTGTCTATAACTCGCAGAATCTGATGGTGCGCCCGATGTTGCTCAGTCATATCGGCGATTTCGTAGACAGCGGCAAGCAGTTTCACAATACGTATCAAATTTATCAGGAGCTGGTCGAGGCATGGATCGAGCGTGAGTGCAATAAAAGAGAGCATAACAAGGTCAATCGCGAGCAATTGAAAGAGAATCTGCACAAGTATTCTCGTCTGGTCGCGCTGAAAATTTATGAGAAAAGAAAAGAGAGCAATGTTCTCTGGCTTTCCAGAGATGATGCCGTCGAAGTTGGTGTCGATACCGGGCTGAAAGATTACCAGATGACCGGTCAATCGCTGCTTACCCGCGATGGGGCGCACAAATGGAAGTTCGCGCACAAATCGATTTTCGAATATTTCATCGCCAAAGAGGCGCTTGAAAACCTCGCTTTTGCCTGGGAGCTGGACTTCACCGGCATGGATATGACCCAGCTTTTCTGCAAGGAACAGGGGTTTGTGACGAGTTTGACCATCAATTATGCATTGATCAAAGGCGGCGCATTCATGATGGGCAGCCCGGAAAGCGAGACGGACAGAGCAAAGAATGAAACGCAGCACGAGGTGAAGCTGAGTGACTTCATGATGTGCCGGTATGCCGTGCCGGTTGCCGATTTCAGACGCTTTGCCGAAGAGAGCGGCCACCTGACCGATGCTGAAAAAGAGAACTTCAGCCATGTTTGGGATGGAAAAAAGTGGAAGCAGAAAGAGGGCGTCAACTGGCGTCACGATGCTTCGGGTAACGAGCGGCCGGAAGCCGAATGGAGCCATCCGGTGCTGCATGTAAGCTGGAACGATGCGGTTGCCTATTGCAACTGGCTGACAGAAAAACGGGGTGGCGGCTTTTTTCGCTTGCCGACGGAGGCGGAGTGGGAGTATGCCTGCCGGGCAGGCACGACGACGCCGTTCAGCACCGGCGAGAACCTCACAACGGATCAGGCGAACTATGACGGGAACTATCCATACGGTAAAAATCCGAAAGGGGAGTATCGTAAAAAGACGGTTCCGGTGGATTATTTTAAACCAAACGGTTTTGGCCTGTACAACATGCACGGCAACGTTTGGGAGTGGTGCAGCGACCGGTACGATGAAGCATATTATGAGGAGTGCCGGAAGCTGGGAGTGGTGACGGATCCGCGGGGTCCGGAAACGGGTTCGCGCCGTGTTCTTCGCGGCGGGGGCTGGTACAGCTTTGCGGGGCGCTGCCGCTCGGCTTATCGCGACTACGGCCATCCCGGCCTTCGCCACCACGGCGTCGGCTTCCGCCTGGTGTTCGTCCCGCAGTTCAGCGCAGCTCATCCGGCAAAAGAGGAGTGAGATGGCGAGCCGGGGGCAGGCGGCGCAAGGGACGCAGCGCCGAAAGCCTCCGGAACGCCATCGAACGGCGGGGAGTTGAAAAGAGAGCGCCGCCGGAGGCGGCCGGTTTTCGCAACCGATTCCGGGGTTAGTCATGCAGATTCGGCTTTTTACCATTCCCATTGGCGATAGCGGCGCGGCCCAGCAGGAGATGAACGTTTTTCTGCGCTCGAACAGGGTACTCGAAGTCGAGCAGCAGCTTGTTCACGGCGACCATGGGGCCTGCTGGTGCTTTTGCGTACGTTACCTCGAACACTCGTTTCCGGCAGCCCAGGAGGGGCGCACGAAGGTCGATTACCGCCAGGTGCTTGATGAGGCTACCTTCAAAAAATTTGCTCATCTTCGCGACATTCGCAAACAGGTTGCGGCGCAGGAAGGGGTTTCAGCCTACGTCGTCTTTACCGATGAAGAGCTTGCGGCGCTTGCCAGACTGGAGGAGATCACGGTCACGAACATGCTCGGCATCAGGGGAATTGGCGAAAAGAAGGTCGAACGTTTTGCCCGTTTTTTTCTTTCCGATACAGAAAGAGATGAAACCTCGGAAGTGGCTGATCGATGAGATCGCCTGCATGGACAATCTGCACCTTGCTTTTTACAAAGCGCAAAAGGGCAAGGCTGTGCGCCCGGAGGTGCTGGCCTACCGGCGGCGGTTGCAGGCCAATCTGCTTGTTTTGCAACGGCAGATCGTTTCTGGCGAAATAGAAACCGGCCATGCTCGCTCCTTTACCATTTACGACCCCAAGAAGCGGGTGATTTGCGCCGCTCCTTTTTCGCAGCGCGTGTTGCATCATGCGCTCATGAATCTTTGTCATGCATCGTTCGAGCGCTATCAGATTGAACAGAGCTTCGCAAGCCGCCCGGGCAAGGGAACCTATGCCGCGCTCGATACCGCGCGGAGGTATCATCGCCGGTATCGCTGGTTTCTGAAACTCGATGTCCGAAAGTATTTCGAGAGCATCGATCATGAAGTCCTCAAGTCGCAACTTCACCGGCTTTTCAGCGACAGCCATCTGCTCGGGATTTTCGAGGCTATCATCGACAGCCATGTCGGGTCAGCAGAGGGCAAGGGCGTGCCTATTGGTAATCTGACCAGCCAATATTTCGCCAATCACTATCTGTCTGCTCTCGATCACCGGGTCAGGGAGGTGATGCATGTTCCGGCCTATGCGCGGTACATGGATGACATGGTGCTCTGGAGCGACGACAAGGAGCGGCTGCTCGAAACCGGACGTCGTTTTCAACATGAAGCGGAGGCAACCTTGCGGCTTGCTCTCAAGCCGTTCTGCCTGAACATGAGCAGCAATGGTTTGCCGTTTCTGGGTTATCTGCTCTATCCGGGGCATGTTCGTCTGTCACAGCGCAGCCGGAAGCGTTTCATTGAAAAGTCGGGAATCTATGCCGAAAAGCTGATGAGCGGGGAGTGGAATCAAAAAGTGTATGCCAGTCACGTCATGCCACTGGAGGCATTTACCGCCCATGCCGACAGCCGGGAACTGCGCAAGAGCGTGTATTGCAGGACAGGAATCGTATCTTGAACAGGTTGGTAAAGGGCATCGGCCGTGGGTTCGAACCGTGTTCTTCGCGGCGGAAGCTGGAACAACAATGCGAGGAACTGCCGCTCGGCTTATCGCGACAACGACAATCCCGGCAATCGCAACAACAACGTCGGCTTCCGCCTGGTGTTCGTCCCGCAGCTCAAAAGCATAGCCGGATGACTGCCTTTGAACAGGCCGATGACCCTGCCCCTTGAAGCAAAGGGCAAAAAGCGCGGTGAACATGCCCGCTATCGTCCAGACGAGCCGGAGAGCCGTTACGATGGTCGCGGGCATGGTTTTTTTGTGGGTGCGGAGTAAGCGCGGCGCGGAATGCTGAATCATTGTTTCGCGGGGAGTTCGGCATGTTCATTCCTGCTGCGTATATTCACCGAACAGCTTGCGTAACGGATAACCCCAAGTTATGAGCGATATTTTCCTGAGTTATTCCCAGAAAGATGAAGAGCGGGTGCGGCCAATTGTCCGGCATTTGGAGAGCTTGGGATGGACTGTTTTCTGGGACAGGAATATTCCGCCTGGCAGGACATGGGACGAATACATTGAAATGCATCTCGATGCCGCCCGGTGTGTCGTTGTTGTCTGGTCGAAGGATTCCGTTCGCTCCCATTGGGTCAAGACAGAGGCTGAAGAGGGGCGAAGAAAGCAAATTCTTGTTCCTTTGAAGCTCGATGAGGTAACGTTGGGCCTGGCTTTCAGGCACATTCAAGCCGCCGATTTGACCGGCTGGAATAACGATGCTTCTCACGGTCAGTTTAAAGCCTGTATTGAGGCTATTTCCGCATTGGTTCCACAACCCTATTTGGCAAAGAAGCCCTCCTCGCCAGAAATATCCGTTACCTCTGTCGCACCGCAAGTTCCCAAACCGCAGTTGCCGGAGCATTTCGTGCTGATCAAAGGGGGGCAGTTTATGATGGGCAGCCCGAAGAGCGAGGAGGACAGAAGCGATGACGAAACACAGCACAATGTGAAACTGAGCGACTTTGCGATGTGCCGGTACGCGGTGACGCAGGAGGAGTGGCAGAAAGTTACCGGCTCGAATCCTTCATCTTTTAAAGGAGATAATCTTCCGGTAGAGCAAGTCAGTTGGGACGATTGCCAGGCTTTCATCAAAAAGCTGAACGAAAAAACGGGTGGCGGGAATTACCGTTTGCCGACAGAGGCGGAGTGGGAGTATGCCTGCCGGGCGGGCACGACAACGCCGTTCAACACCGGCGAGAACCTCACAACGGATCAGGCGAACTATGACGGGAACTATCCATACGGCAAAAACCCGAAAGGGGAGTATCGTGAAAAAACAGTTCCGGTGGACAGTTTTCAGCCGAACGGTTTTAGGTTGTACAACATGCATGGCAATGTGTGGGAGTGGTGCAGCGACCGGTACGATGAAGCATATTATGAGGAGTGCCGGAAGCAGGGAGTTGTGGAGAATCCGCGGGGGCCGGAAACGGGTTCGAACCGTGTTCTTCGCGGCGGTAGCTGGTACAACTATGCGGGGTACTGCCGCTCGGCTGATCGCGCCGGCGGCTATCCCGGCTTTCGCTGCTACAACGTCGGCTTCCGCCTGGTGTTCGTCCCGCAGTTCAGCGCAGCTCATCCGGCAAAAGAGGAGTGAGATGGCGAGCCGGGGGCAGGCGGCGCAAGGGACGCAGCGCCAGAAGCCCCCGGAACGCCATCGAACGGCGGCGCGGAGCGCTCCCAGGGTAAGAGAAAAAAGGGATAACGGCTTTTTTAAATTACCGTTATCCCATTCTCATTTCCCCCATCCTTTCAGACCAATCCGTCATCCATTCGATTTAACGATCACGTCGCAGGCGGGATTCAGTTGCGTGAAGCGGTCGAGTTCGGCTTGCGGTATCAGTTCCCCACCGGTATTTTTTCCCTTCACTCTGCCTGAGTCTTGTTTATGTATTTGTGCAAAATACTCGAAATCAACGTCTGGTACGGCAACCCTTCTTTCAGGGCAATTTTCTGCAACTCTTTCAGGTCGCGTTCGGAAATCCGGATATTTACCCGTTTATCTTTTCGTATGGTAGCACGTGCAGATTCTTCCAGTTCCAGCTTTCGCTTTTTTAAATCTTTAACAGAACGCCATTCATTTCGTTCAAAAGAATCCAGCAACTCTTTTTCATCATTATCGAAATTATTCATTTTTTATTCTCCAGATATTCTTTTGTCGCTTTTCTACTCGGAATGATCGTTTTCAGAAAAATTTCATCAGCCGTTTCAACGTAAGGGACAAGGTGGATATAGTTATCGATATTCAAAACCATCATTCTTTGTCCAGCATATTTTTCCTGATTTGGATGTTCAATATCGTCGATCAGGCACTTACTATCCAGATAAAAAAGAATATCCTCAAAACAGATTCCTCTGTTTTTTCTCAACCACTCATTCTTCTCTCTATTCCAGTTTATCAGTTTCATAAGACGAATTTAGGGCATGGTGTGCACTTTGGCAACAGAATTATGCGGATTAAGCGCTGAAGCACATCAACCGTCCGCAATAATCAGGTGGCTTTTTCAATCAAAAAAAAGGATAACAGCTTTTTCAAATTACCGTTATCCCTTCTTTACTATCGTCTATTTCCACTCAGCCTCACGGCTTTATCACCACTTCGCAGGCGGGATTCAGTTGCATGAAGTGGTCGATTTCGGATTGCGGAATTCGGCCTGCCGAGAGTTCCAGCTTTTCGAGACTCACCAGCTCCATCAGCGGCGCTATCGAATCGACAAGCGTGCCGATGATGTTCAGCTCTTCCAGCTCCCGGAGTCCGGCGAGTGGGTCGAGGTGGTGGACGCCGGTTTCCGCAATGCCCAGCTCCTTGAGCATGGCCAGGTTTTTTAGCGGTTCGAGGCTCGTGATCGCCGTGCGGCTGCACCGGAGGTATTCGAGATTTTCCAGCCTCGACAGCGGATCGAGCGAGCTGACGCCGGTGATGTTGATGCCGAGTTCGGAGAGGTTGGTCAGGTTCCGGAGCGGCTCGATCGAGGTGATCTCCGTTTTGTAGCAGCTCAGCTTTTCGAGCCTGAACAGTCCGCTCACCGGCGACAGGTCGCTCACCATCGTTTCGGAGCAGTACAGCTCTTCGAGATTGACAAGGCCGCTGACCGGTTCGAGATCGCTCACCTCGGTGCTTGAAACCCAGAGCAACTTGAGCGAGAGGATGTCGCGCAACGGGTCGAGCGCGGTGTAGTCGCAGTCGAAGGCGTAGAGGCGCTTGAGGTTGCGGAGGTTTCGGAGCGGTTCGAGGCTCTCGATGGGGCTTTCGTCGCAGCGCAGTTGTTGCAGGTTTTCGAGCAGGCTCGTCGGCGCGAGGTTGTGGATGCGCATGTTGTCGCACCGGATGCTGGTGGCGTTCAGGAAGTCGAGCAGCTCCTCGTCCGAGGGGTCACGCTGGACTTTCAGCGTGTTTTTGACCACCTCCTTCCAGTCGTTGCCCAGCGCCTTGAACCAGTTGTGCCGCTTTTGCGGGTCTCGCAAGAGCACGGTTCGCGATGCGGCCAGCGCCTCCTGTTCGGCCGGGGAGAGGCGGTTGTGGAAGCCCGAGTGCATCGGGCCGGTGTAGTCGTTCGGAAAGTTCACGACCGGCGATTTGCCGGTATCGAGGTTTTCGGCCAGGCACCGGATGTACCAGTCGGCTTTTTTCTCCTCGATGACGCGGTAGTGCTTCTCGTGATTCTGCTCGTCGAGCGTGTTGATGTCTTCGAGAATGTCGTTACCGCATCTCGGACATATCGCATTCTGCCGGGTCAGCGGAAAACCGCAGACCGGGCACTGCTTGTAAATATTCTGCTCCAATGGGTATGGCCTTGAAGGGTTGGGTTAGCCTGCTATTGTTGCACAAAATAGGAAAAAAACAGCCTCAAACCGCATCCCCCGCCCGCCGGTTTTCCGATTGGTAACACCTGGCTGCTTTGAGCAGATGCAAATTGAGCGTGAACTTTCAGTCTGCTTAACTTTGTTATTTAAAGTTAAGGGAGCCGTGCCGATGAAATCTGCAAAAAAGTCTCCTGTGCCGGTGCTCGGTTTTTTTGTGAAAAGGTGTCGATTCGGTGATCAGCTATGCAATGGGCGTCAGCCCAAGGGAGGAAATATGACAGGAAGTTCATTGTCAGGCGACGGAAAGCCGGTGGATGATCTTGACGTTTTCTTCGAGCTTTCACCGGAAGAGTGGCTTTTGAGGAGAAAAGGATACCGGAAACAGCCCAAGGCGATCCAGATCAATGAAACCCTTCTGACCCTCGGCAACGGCTACCTCAATGTTCGAGGCAGCCTCGAAGAGCTTCCGCCGGGCCATTGCGGCGGCATGTATCTGGCTGGTGTTTATGACAAGTCGGAGTCGGACGTCGAGGAGCTGGTCAAGTGCCCGATGTGGACCGACGTGTCGGTCTGGCATGACGGGGACAAATTCTGCCTGTCGTGCAGCCGCGCACTGGAGCACGAGCAGGTGCTCGACATGAAAAAAGGCATCCTGCACCGCCGCACCACCTTCAAAAATCCTCACGGAAAAATTCTCACTCTCGAAACTTCCCGCCTTGTTTTCATGCACGATCCTCACCGCGGCTACATGCGGGTGAAGATCACGCCGAGGAATTTTTCCGGCCAGATCAGGGTGCTTTCGGGGCTGAACGGTCAGGTGTTCAATCGCGGCTTTTTCCCGCGCGAGCAGTACAAGCACCTCCAGCTTGAAAAGATCGAGCGGGGGCGGAACTTCATGTACCTCGAAATGATCACCCGCCAGCAGGGGATTCGTATCGCCCTCGGCGCGTCGTGGAAGATGATCTCAGATCCGGGCCGGATGCTGCGCTGGGAGCCGAGGATTTACGGCGAGAAGTTCACCAGCGAAATCACCATCGACGCTTCGCAGGGGCAGTCGTATCTCTTTGAAAAGCTCGCCGTCGTCATGACCAGCCGCGATGTGCCGGAGGAGCGCTCGCGCAACATGATCCGGGAGGCGATCTGTAATCTCCGCTGCTACGTCCGAACCGGCTCGCCAGTCGAGATCGGGCGGCACATCGAGGTGTGGCGCGAGCTCTGGCGGCAGGCCAACGTGCGCATCGATGGCGACCCCGCCGCCCAGGCGGCGCTGCGCTACAACATCTACCAGTTGCTTATCAACGGTCCCGCGCGGCCCAGTCCCATCGGCGCGAAGTTCCTCAGCTCGGAGGGGTACATGGGGCACGTGTTCTGGGACACCGAAATTTTCATTCTTCCGTTCTACATCCACAACTTTCCGGCGATGGCGCGCAACGCCTTGATGTACCGTTTCAACACGCTGCCCGGCGCAATCAGGAACGCCTCGAAGTCGGGTTGCGAGGGTGCGCGGTTCGCCTGGGAGTCGGCCACCACCGGCGAGGATGTGACGCCGCGTTTCGCCTCCAAACTCGAAAAAATCATCCGTTTTATCTACACCGGCGACGAGGAGGAGCACATCGTCTCCGACGTGATTTATGGCGTGGAGCGCTATTTCAGGGTGACTGGCGACGAGGGGTTCCTCTTGCACTGCGGGCTGGAGATGGTGTTTCTGACCGCGCGTTACTGGGCGAGCCGGGTGACCAGGGTCGGCGAGGGTTACGAAATTCACACGGTGATCGGGCCGGATGAATTTCACGAGCACGTCAACAACAACGCCTATACCAACTGGATGGTGAAGTGGCATTTGCGGCTGGCCTCCATGCTTTACCGGCATCTCGGCAAAACCGCGCCGGAGGCACTGCAAGAACTTTCGGCAAAGATTGCGCTTGGCGATGATGAGCCTCTTCGCTGGCTCGACATCAGCCGCCGCCTCAAGTTCATCCAAAATGCTGAAACGGGTCTGGTCGAGCAGTTCGACGGCTACTTTGACCTCAAGGATTACGTGATCTCGCGTCACGACCGGCGCGGCCATCCGGTGCTGCCGCCGGGCGTGAACTACCGGAACATCGGGCGCACCCGGCTCATCAAGCAGGCCGATGTGGTGCTCATGATGCTGCTCTTTCCGCATTCGTTCAGCTTCGACGAGAAGAAGGCCAACTACGATTTTTACGAGCCGCGCACGGCGCACAAATCTTCCCTGAGCCACTGCACCTACGCCATGATGGGGCTTGCCGTCTCCGAGCGAAACAACGCCTATCGCTACTTCATGAAGACCGCGCTGTTCGACCTCGAAAATCTGCACGACAACACCGAACTCGGCATCCATGCCGCGTCGGTTGGCGGAAGCTGGCAGACGGTCGTCCACGGATTCGGCGGCTTGAGCCTCAAGTCCGACCGGATCGTGCTCAATCCGTGGCTGCCAAAAAAGTGGGAGCGCCTCGCCTTCCGCGTTCGGTGGCGCGAACGCACCGTGCACCTCGACATCACCCACGGCGAGGTGACGATCACGATCGAGGTCGCATCGGATTTGACGTTGCCCTGCACCCTTTACGGTCAGACTTACAAGATTCGTACCAATGAGCCATTCACACTGAGTTATTGCCCAACGAAATGAAACGGAAGCGAAAGAATGAAAAAGCTGAGAATTGCGCAGATTTCTCCCCTGATCGAAAGCGTCCCGCCGAAGAAGTACGGAGGCACGGAGCGGGTCGTCTATTACCTCACCGAAGGGCTGGTTGAGCGTGGCCACGAGGTGACGCTCTTCGCCTCCGGGGACTCCGTCACCAGCGCCCGCCTGATTGCGCCGGTGACGCAAAGTCTCCGGCTCGGTCGCAAAATCCACTCGACCATCATCATGCACATGCTGATGCTCTCGAAAGTCTATGAGGAGATGGCGGGGGAGTTCGACATCATCCACTCGCATCTCGAATATCTCACTCTGCCTTATGCTACCCGTTTTCAGACTCCGACCGTGCTGACCATGCACGGGCGGCTCGATGTGCCCGACTATGTCGAAATGCTGCGCCGGTACCGATCGATGGCCTGGGTTTCGATCAGCGACTCGCAGCGTCTTCCGGCGCCGGAGATCAACTGGGCGGGCACGGTCTATCACGGCTATCCGGAGAGCCTGTTCACGTTCAATCCCGATCCGAAAGAGTACTTTCTCTACCTCGGCCGGTTTTCGGAGGAGAAGCGGCCCGATGAGGCGATCAGGCTGGCGAGGGCGTGCAAAATCCACCTGAAGCTGGCGGCCAAGATCGACCCTGCCGACAAGGCCTATTTCAAAACAAAGGTCGAACCACTGCTCGACAGCCCCTACATCGAGTATATCGGCGAGGTGGACGACAGCCGGAAAGGGGAGCTGCTCAGGAACGCACGCGCGCTGCTCAATCCCATCGACTGGCCCGAACCGTTCGGCCTGGTGATGATCGAGGCGCTGGCTTGCGGTACGCCGGTCATCGTGCGGCGCTGCGGCTCCAGTCCGGAGGTGATTACTCACGGCCTCACCGGGTTTGTCTGCGACAGCCAGCTCGATTTCATCCATGCGATCCACAATATCGATACGATTTCAAGAGCTGCGTGCAGGCGCGAATTCGAGCGGCGCTTCACGCTCGGCCACATGGTCGAGAAGTATGAAGCCCTGTATCGCAACGTCATTGCAGCCGCCCCTGCTCGTCCTCCGACCTCACTGAGCCAGCGCTCATTCCAGCTTCGCCGCCATCGGTCGAATAGACGGCAATCTTTCCGTAAGCTGTTGCATGGTTATCACTTGCCATAACCTTGCGGCTTGGCGCCTCTCTCTGTTTCTTTTCAGGAGCAGCACCGGGCGCTCACCATGCGAGGCTCAATTTTGATCTTGCATGAAGTTTCTGAAAGGTTATAATGATGGGTGAGCCGTTCGATATTCGTCCGGAGCATGGCAACCAAAAACAAGGCGTTTTGGAGTTCGTTCACCTTCACACCCATACTCACTATTCGATGCAGAGCAGCCCGATCTTTCCGGGCGAGCTGTTCGCGGCCTGCAAAAAACAGGGCATGAGTTCGGTCGCCGTGACCGATTACGGCGCGATGTTCAACATGCCGGAGCTGTTCGGCCAGGCCCGCAAGGCCGACGTGAAGCTCATCATGGGCGCGGAGATTTTCCTGGCGGGCACCGACTCGCGCGACAGCGGACGCCCGGCCACGCTCATTCTGCTTATTCGCAACGATATTGGTTATCGCAACATGTGCGTTATCCTGTCGCGGGCGGCGCGGGACGGCTTCTCCAACGGGCTGCCGCATGTCGATCGCTCCGTGCTCGAAGAGTACCGCGAGGGGTTGACCTGCCTGTCGGCGGCGCACTCCGGCCTTGTCGGCCGGGCGCTGCTCTCCGGCGACGAAAGCGAAGCGGCGAAGCTCGCCGGGCAGTATCGTTCGATGTTTGGCGAGCACTTCTACCTCGAACTCCAGAAGCACGGCGCTCCGCACGAGGAGCAGCTCGTAGCAGCCACGATCCGCCTGGCCGAACAGCTCTCGATTCCGCTGGTGGCGACCAACAACGTGCACTACCTCGAACGGCGCGACTCGGGCTGCTACCGCGCCATGATCGCCAACCGCACCAAGGAGCGCCTCAACAGCCAGAACCTGCAATGCCTGCCGGGCCACGAGAACTACTTCAAGTCGGCCCCGGAGATGTCGGCGCTGTTCGACAACGCGCACAGCGAGCTGAGCAATACGGTGAAGATCGCCGAATCGTGCGCCTACACCTTTATCGATCAGGATCCGCATCTGCCGAAGTTTCCGCTTCCCGAAGGGTTCGAGGGCGAGAAGGAGTATCTGCGCCACCTGACCTGGGAGGGCGCGCGCAACAAGTACGGCGTGGAGGACGGCGCAATTCCGGAGGAGGCGAAGGCGCGCATCGAGCTGGAGCTCGGCGTCATCGAAAAGATGGGCTACAGCGCCTACTTCCTGATCGTCAGCGACCTGATCGCCGCTTCCCGCGAGATGGGCTACTCGGTCGGCCCCGGACGCGGCTCGGCGGCGGGCAGCATCATCGCCTATCTGACCGGCATCACCCGGATCGATCCGCTCAGGTACAAGCTGCTCTTCGAGCGCTTTCTCAACCCGGAGCGTATCTCGATGCCCGATATCGACATCGATTTCACGCCGGTCGGCAAGCAGAAGGTGCTCGAATACACCGTCCGGAAATACGGCCCGGACAGTGTCGCCAAGGTGGTCGCCATCGGTACGCTCGGCGCGAAGGCGGCGATTCGCGACGCCGGGCGCGTGCTCGACGTGCCGCTCAAGGCGGTCGATCAGCTCGCCAAGCTGGTGCCAACCAGGCCGGGCACCTCGCTCGACGACGCCTTGCGCGAGGTCAAGGAGCTGAAGCGGCTGGTCGATACCGATCCGCAGTACCAGCAGCTCATGCAGTATGCGCGGGCGATGGAGGGGCGGGCGCGCAACGTCTCGATGCACGCGGGCGCGGTGGTCATCACCGACGGCGCGCTCGAAGAGCAGGTGCCGCTCTACGTCTCCAACAAGATCGAGACCGAGGAGCGCAAGTACGCCGACGAGTTCGACCAGAACGACATCGACGGCACGAAGGCCGACAGCAGTGACGAAAAGCAGGTGGTGACCCAGTTCGACAAGAACTGCATCGAACAGGCGGGCCTGCTCAAGATCGACTACCTCGGTCTGGAAACCCTCGCCGTGATCGACGAAACCCTGCGGCTCATCAGGAAGCGCCACGGCATCGATATCGAACTCGAAAAGGTGCCGATGGACGACCGCCAGACCTTCCGCATCTTTCAGGAGGGCAAAATGGCGGGCATCTTCCAGTTCGAGTCCTCCGGAATGCAGAGCTACATGACGCGGCTCCAGCCCACCACCATTGGCGACATCATCGCCATGAGCGCGCTGTACCGGCCCGGCGCGCTCAACGCCGTCATCGACGAGCACCGCAACGCCGTCGATCTGTTCGTTGACCGCAAGCACGGGCGCGAGGAGATTGACTACATGCACCCCATGCTTGAGGAGATTCTCAAGGAGACCTACGGCGTCATCGTCTATCAGGAGCAGGTGATGCAGATTTCGCAGGTGATGGGGCGCTTCTCGCTCGGCAAGGCCGACAACCTGCGCAAGGCGATGGGCAAGAAGGACCCGAAGCTGATGCAGAAGTTCAAGGAGGAGTTCGTCAATGGCGCGGTCAGCATCGATGTCAATCAAGCGCTCGCCACGCGCATCTTCGACCTGATGGCCGAGTTTGCGGGCTACGGTTTCAACAAAAGCCACTCGGCGGCCTACGGCGTCTTGGCCTACTGGACGGGCTACCTCAAGGCGCACTACACCATCGAGTTCATTACGGCGGTCCTGAACAGCGAAATCGGCGACACCGAGCGCATGAAGCACCTGACCGACGAGGCCAAAGGGTTCGGCATCTTTACCCTGCCGCCCTCGATCAACCAAAGCGACGCGCTCTTTTCGGTCGATGAATTCAAGGGCAAGTCCTGCATCCGCGTTGGTCTCAGCGCCATCAAGCAGGTTGGCGGCGGCGCGAGGGCTGTGGTGGCGGCCCGGTTGCGTCGCGACAGCAAGCCGTTCCTCAACCTGTTCGACCTGACCGCCTCGGTCGATCTTCGCGCCATGAACCGCAAGGCGCTCGAATGCCTCATCCAGGCCGGAGCGCTCGACGAGATCGACCCCAACCGCGCCAAACTGCTCGTCAACGTGGACAAGGCGATCAAGTTCGGGCAGATTCAGAACAAGGCGGTCACGCTCGGCCAGGGGGGCTTTTTCAACGACGATTTCAGCGACGAGCAGGCGGGCGTGCACTACCCCGATCTCGACAACGCCGAGCCGATGCCGGACAGCGAAAGGCTCCAGCACGAAAAACGGCTGGTCGGCTTCTACCTCAGCCATCACCCGCTCGACCGCTACCGGCGCGACTGGGAGGCGTTCGCCAACCTCACGCTTGACATGCGCGACGTGACCCCGTCGAAGCTCTACAAGGCGATTGGCGTGATCGTGTCGGTCAAGCCCTATCAGGATCGCAAGGGCAAGCAGATGCTTTTCGGCGTGCTCGAAGATTTCACCGGCAAGGCCGATTTCACGGTGTTCGCCAGCGTCTATGAACAGTACCGCCACATGCTTCAGCCCGACGAAGCGGTGATGCTCAGCGCCGAAGCCGAGGCGAAGGATGGCAGTCTGAAGCTGCTGGTACGCGAGGTCGCGCCGCTCAAGAAGGTGCGCTCGGCCTTGGTCAGAAAGGTGGTGCTGCGCATCGACGCCGACGACGCCTCGCAGCTCGACAGACTCAGGGAGGTTCGCGAGCTGTTCGAGCGGCACAAGGGCGGAACGCCGGTCGATTTTGAACTTCGGGCCACCATTGGTTCGTGCAACGAAACCCTGAAGCTCTTTGCTCGCAACACGCCAATCGAGGCCGACGACGAACTGCTCGACCGGCTCGAAGAGATTCTTGGGCCGGACAATGTCAAAATTACCGGATAGATTTTCGGCATTTGTTGCCAGGTTTGTTTTTATTCAATTATATTTGCACAGAGTAACATTGTTTCTCTTATCAATTGTTAACCTTTTACGTGAGAACTTATGAGCGGAAAATATTTCGAGGCAACCGATCAGAATTTTCAGGCTGAAATTCTCGATTCCGGCAAAGTTGCCCTGGTCGATTTCTGGGCTGCATGGTGCGGTCCGTGCATGATGCTCGGCCCGGTTATCGAAGAGCTTGCCGGTGATTACGAAGGCAAGGCCATCATCGCCAAACTCAACGTCGATGACAACCCGAATACGGCAGCCAAATACGGCATTCGCAGCATTCCCACCATGCTGATCGTCAAGGATGGCAATGTCGTTGACCAGATGGTCGGCGCTCTGCCCAAGAACATGATCTCGAAAAAGCTCGACGAGCATATCGGCTGATCTTCCATCCTTTTGTACTCTTTGCTATCCCGGTTCAAGCCGGGATAGTTTTGTTATAATCCAAACCATACCTCCCGGAGACACGCGATGGACAAAGAAATCAGGGACGTCGTCATCATCGGAACCGGCCCTGCCGGATACACGTCGGCCATTTACACCGGACGGGCTAACCTCAAGCCGCTGGTCATCGAAGGGCATCAGCCCGGCGGTCAGCTCATGATTACCACTGACATCGAAAACTTTCCCGGTTTTCCCGAAGGCATTCCCGGCCCGGAGTTGATGGGCAGGATGCGTGAGCAGGCGGCGCGTTTCGGCGTCGAGTTCCAGTTCGGCAGCGTGACCGATGTTGATCTGTCGCGCCGTCCGTTTTGCCTGACCCTCGATGGCGGCGAGGAAATTTTCACCCGGACGCTCATTGTCGCAACGGGCGCGAACGCCAAGTGGCTCGGCATCGAGTCCGAGGAGACCTATCGCGGGCGCGGCGTTTCGGCGTGCGCTACCTGCGACGGTTTCTTTTTCCGCAACTGCCGCGTGTTCGTGGTTGGCGGCGGCGATACGGCAATGGAGGAGGCGCTCTACCTCACCAAGTTCGCCTCCGAAGTGGTGCTTGTTCACCGGCGTGACGAGTTCCGCGCCTCCAAGATCATGAGCCTGCGGGCCAGCAAGAATCCGAAGATCACCACCATGCTCAACGAGGTGGTCGATGAAATTCTCGGCGACGACATGAAGGTGACGGGCATCCGCCTGAAAAACGTCAAGACCGGCGAGCTGACTGAGCACGCCTGCGACGGCGTTTTCATGGCGATTGGCCACGAACCGAACGCGAAGATTTTCCAGGGCCAGCTCGACATGGACGATTACGGCTACATCCTCACCAAGGGCCACTCCACGGAGACCAGCGTCCAGGGAGTCTTCGCCTGCGGCGACGTGCAGGACTTCACCTACCGCCAGGCCGTCACCGCCGTCGGCACCGGCTGCATGTCGGCCATCGAAGCCGAACGGTTTCTTGACTCGATCCGCTAAAACGGCAAGATTTTTCGTCTTGAAAAGCGCCGGTGCTGTTGAAGCTCCGGCGCTTTTTTTTGGTTTATGACAAGTCAATGGTAAATTGCTTTGGTGAAATCTGTCATTGCGAGGAGCGTAGCGACGTGGCAATCCAGGCTTTTCTGTTGGTTCATGAATTTGGTATCGGCGTTGCCATTTAAGGCAGCAGGAGCGTAAAATGAGATGAACATCGAATAGTCAGGTGGTGAAGATGGGGGTTTATACGGATTCGTAAATATTAATGTTTGGCATTCATTGTGCAATTAACGGGAAATAAATTATGATTCAATTTATTTACGGAAAACCAAAAGGAGGTCCATTAGTATCTGGACGAGACGAAGAATGGGAGTGGTCTCGAAGAGGTGGAGATTATAAAAATCATAGAGATTTTTTCACTATTCATTGGGAAGTTCAAACGAGTAAACCCAATGAAGTTCGTTTTCATGTAGAGTCTCCAATAGCTGAGGTCGATCATAAACTGAACGATATTAAAAATAATATTGTTTCAAGATTCATAAGAGATGATATCAAGGAAGCAATACTTTCTGCAGGTTTTGAATACAAAATCGGATATAGAATATCAGAAAAGTGTATTAGGAGATATAAATCAACGGAGCCATTCAGAATTATCATGCCGAATCGTTTTGATTTGCTATCAGCTGAAAAAAATATAGAGCAAATTCACGAGTTTTTTAAACGAACTATTCATAGCGCTGTAGAGCCTTATCTAATAAGACTGCAAGAAGAATTTGGTAAATAATGACGATAGTAACAGATATCTAAATTTGGTTGCAGATGACGGTTTTGTTTGTCACAGCAGGTGCTTTCCAGCCGCGAGTCCGCGAGAGTCGCTGAAGATGAAATTATGATTAAATCAGAAAAGAATACGAAAAAGATGAGTTATTGTGAAAAATGTAACTGAAATACAGACGGCGCTAAAGCCATACATGGTCAAGCTCAAGGAAGAGTATCAGATAAACCGGCTTGGCATGTTTGGTTCTTATGTGCGTAATGAGCAGACTTCGGCAAGTGATCTGGATCTGTTGGTGACGTTTACATCAACGCCATCACTTTTCAAGTTTATTGCATTGGAGAATTATTTGTCAGATTTACTTGGCGTCAAGGTTGATCTGGTAATGGAGTCAGCTCTTAAACCTCGAATAGGGAAATATATTCGGAAGGAACTGGTGATTTTATGAGCATTAATCGCGAATTTATCGATTATCTTGAGGATATACTCGATGCTATGGTCAAAATTGAGAAATTTATTGCGGATCAGAGTTTTCATGATTTTGCACAGGACGACAAATCACAATTTGCCGTAATCAGGGCATTTGAGATCATTGGCGAGGCGAGCAAAAAAATCCCTGCCTATGTCAAGGAAAAATATAGCAATGTGCCATGGCGAGTAATGGCCGGGATGCGCGACAAACTTGTTCATGAATATTTTGGGGTTGATATTGAGGTCGTCTGGAAAACAGCAACCGAAGATATCAAAGAGTTAAAGCCAATTATTCACGGAATGATCAAAAATTTTGAATAAAAAAACTTATGATAAAACACATTCCGGACCGGTCACTTTTCACTCCTGCGGCGCTCAGGCGTTGGGATGCAATCGAGCCGTCGATTCAGGGAAAGCTTCTTGGAAATGTCTGGTGCAGCGCGTGCCGGAAAGCGGTGTATATCAATATTGAATCAGCCGGAATCGAGAGGAAAGATTTGATTCTAACCGGCACTTGCGCCGAGTGCGGCGGGCCGGTCGCCCGATTGATCGAAGGCGAATAGCAGCACCCCTCGAAGCTTGTCGGTTTTTCGATGAAGCGGGCAGGCGTTGCAGATTACCGTTTTTTCGTGGTGTAACCAGCGGCGAAGTCCATGACGCACATGGCGTTGTGTCGGCGGTGCGGCCCGATCGAAATACCGATGCGATTGAACGTGCCGTTCAGCAGGTTCTTCCGGTGCCCCCGGTTGGAGACGCCGTCGTCGATGAGCAGAAAGGCGATGATTTCTCTGGGCGTTTGAAGGCCATACGAAATGTTTTCCGCTATAGAACTTCGCCACTGGCCGTACCGTTCGATCCGCTCAGGCATCGTCGAACCGTGGCTGCCGACGTGGCCGGTACGTGTCGTCGCACCCTGCTCACGGGTCAGTTCGCGGGCGGCCAGCGAGAGTCCGTCGGATGGCGAAAGCGGGGGCGCCGGTTCGGCGTTTTCGAGTACGCGGATACATTCGTCGAGCGCCGCGACCCCTTCGCGGGTTCGCAAGGGAACGGGGGTTGCGCCGGGATGAAAGAAGAGTTTTCCGAGGTAACAGGCCCTGAGCGGTTCAAGCCGAAGACGGGCGTATCCTGCCGGATCGCGTCTCAACAGGTTGACCTCCTTGAGAACTTCGAGTTCGTCTGGACTCAGGTAATTCACCCCGGTGATCCGGTCGCCCGGCGTCGCGCCGGTATCGAAACCCCACCCTTGACGAGGGTAGCCGTCGGTGTCGGGAAAGGGCCGCTTGCCGCCTGCCGCTTCTTTTGAGGCAAGCGTCAGCGCGAGCAGCGCGAGGATAGCGGTCGTTTTGCGAGAGCGAGGCATGGCAGTGACAACAGAGACGGTCAATTCAGCAACAAGCATTTGTCTGGTTCCGCGAGCCATCCGGACAGGCCTCCGCTACAACGTCGCCCATCGCGCGATGGCTATCCGGTTTCGGATCGACACAGAAAAAATCAGGCGAGGTAACGCCGGGTAAAATATAAAAAGAGCTGCTCGAATTTTGAGTTGTCCGGCGCAATGCCCACTCTTTGCATCTGATTGGCGGCAGCTCATTCGAGTTCGATGCCATAGGCGTCGAGCAGGCCGGGCAGGCCGCTGAGCGAGAATTTCGCTTTCCGCAGGCGGTTCGATTCGGGCGGGATCGAGAAGTTGAAGGCGGTGCGAAAATCGGCCTTTTCGAGGTTCGTGTGAAAGAAGATCGCCAGTCGGAGGTCGCAGTCGGCGAAACTCGAACCGGCGAGGTTCGCGCCGGTAAAATCGGCTTCCTGCAAATCGCAGCCGGAGAAGCGTGTGTTCTTGAGGTCGAGGCCGCCGAAGAGCGAGAGCTTCATCATGCAGCGCTCAAAGCTCATTTCGAGCAACAGCTTTCGGCACTCGCTGAACTGCACGCCGAGCAGCTTGCAGCCGGTGAACGGCACCTCCTGAAGCGACGCGCCGACAAGCTTCACCATGCTCATGTCGCACTGCTCAAAGGCGCACTCCCGGAATACGAGGCCCGAAAAATCGGCCTGCGCGAAGGCGCATTGCACAAAGCGGCACGCCTCGAACACGCCGACGCTCCTGTCGAGATCGACGGAAGCGATCTTTTCGAACACTTTGCCGGATACCGGCTCAATGGATTTTTTCTTCATGACGCGCCGCGCTGTGCCAGGTTACTGCCTCTGCATTACCTGATACACCATGTTCATGAACTCGGGAAGGGTGAACGGCTTCCGGATAAAGTTCACGCTTTTTGACGACTCTCCACTGCTTCCGGATTTCTTGAAAGCGAAACCCGACATAAAAATGGATTTCAGCTTTGGAATGCGCGCCTGCAACTGTTTGCTCAGTTCAATGCCATTCATACGCGGCAGGACGATGTCGGTCACCAGGAGATCGATCTTCTCCGAGTGCTTTTCGGCGATGACAAGAGCGCTTTCGGCATTGAGCGAATCAAGCACCCTGAACCCTTTTTCTTCGATCTCCAGTTTGAGAATATTGAGAATATTGGGTTCATCTTCGACCAACAGCACCGTTTTGGTTTTGAAGGTTTGCCCGTTTGCCTTGAGCATGGATTCCCCGGTCTCATTCCGATGCGCGGGGAAATAGATGCTGAATGTCGCGCCTTTGCCCGGCTCGCTCTGGCAGTCGATGGAGCCGTTGTTTTGCCTGACGATGCCATAGACGGTCGAAAGGCCCAGTCCGGCGCCTTTTCCTACCGGCTTGGTCGTGAAGAACGGCTCGAAAATATGGGGAAGCGCCGTGCTGTCGATGCCGCTTCCGGTGTCGCTCACCGAGAGCACGGCATACTCGCCGGGGCTTTGCCAGGAGTGCCCATTTGCGCAGTCTTCCTTTTCGATACGGGCCGCGCCGGTTGAAATGGTAATGGTTCCGCTCTCTTTGATGGCGTCCCTGGCGTTGATGCAGAGGTTGGTCAGCACCTGATCAAGTTGGGCAGGATCGATGAAAATCTCCGGCGTGTCTTCGCCTGGCCGCCAGACGCACTCGATCTGCTCGTCGATCAGGGGCTTGAGCATCGGGATGAGGTTTTCTATTTCATGATTAAGCGAGACCGCTTTCATCTGGACCATTTGTTTTCGGGCAAACCCCAGAAGTTGCCTGGTCAGTTCAGCCGAACGCAGGGCGGATTTATGGGCATATTTCAGGTACCTGGCCACAGGAAGCGAAGGATCGATTTTGGCGAGGGCCAGTTCGAGATTGCCAATAATGGAGGTCAGCGAGTTGTTGAAGTCATGGGCGATGCCGCCGGCGAGCTGGCCGACCAGCTCCATTTTCTGCGATTGCTGAAGCTGCGCCTGCAACGTTTCAAGTTCAAGAGCCGCAAGTTTTTTATCCGTCACATCGAGGATGATTCCTGCAATGGAGCGGGTGCCTTCCGGTTTGGCGAACCGGAAGGTGCCGACCAGATTGATCCACCGGATTTGGTCATCGGTTCTTCGAATACGAAACTCGATATTGAAATCCAACTGCTTCGCCATCGAAGCTTCGTAATGCCTTTTCACCATCAGGAAATCTTCGGGGTGAATATGAGCAAAAAACCGTTCAATCCTCCAGTCAGGAACGAGCGCATCATAACCAAAAATGCGATCGTGCTCCAGTGTTCTCAGGAGGCGGTCATTGTCGATATCGTGCGACCAGACGCTGACATGGCTGCTTTGAAGCGCGAAATCCATCTTTGCCCAGAAATCCTCGTTCTCCATTTCGGCAACCCGTTGCGCCGTAATATCCTGCACAATGACGAGCAGTTTCGATATTTCTTTTTCAGCACTGAACACCGGATAGATCAAGCCGCGCCAGAACGCGCCGTCCATGTGGTCATCGATGGTGATATGCCTGCCGGTTCGGAGCACCTCTTCGGTTTTGCTTTTCCTGTTGGCGATAACTTTGGGTGGCGTGTTGATTTCGGCAAGCAGCTCAAAAACATTGCGTCCGATGATGTGTTCATGGAGGCCTTCGAATCGGGAAGCGTAGAGGCGGTTGGCTGCCAGGATCGTTCCGTCCGGGGCCATGACAAAGACTGGTTCGGGAAAGTCTTTGAACAGATCGAAATCGAGAGTGTTGACTGACATGGGTATCAATATTGGGGTGATCCCTCAGAACTTCCTTTCGTGAATTGTTATCTGGGTTCTATATTTAAAAGTACATTAATAATTTCATAAATCATAGCGGAGAAGTTCGCGGATGCTTATCGTTTTTCATGGCAAGCACCGCTCTTGCCGGTTGTCACCCGTCACTCCTCGAACTCGAACAGGTCTCCGCACGAAGATTTCGCTTTTTTCGGACTCCGCATGTGCTTCGGAACAGCGAGGAACCCACCGAGTGGCCTTCATTGATGACAGCATCAAACAAACCACTGATCCGATCTTCCGGGACTTTAAGCGCGTCGGGTTTTTTCAGCATGTCTTGCATCTCACCGATGCCTGTGGCTGGGCATACATGGCCAGAATTTTCATCAAATACCTTGAAGTGTATCCGGGGCCGTCGTGCTCGGACGGGTCTAAACCGGATGCTCACTCATTTTTGCTTGAAGAGCTTTTTGTATCGATCAACTATACAGCCCTCATGAAGCAGACGGATAGTTCGCCATGTTCTTGTGGAAGCAGATCGATCAGCTTACTCTGGATTCACAAAGTGATTTCATTCTTTTTGGCTGTATTATTTTTTCTTTTTTATCTGATAGACGCTATTTGTATAGATTTTTGCTTTGTTTCATAAATAAATTATTGATATAAAGTTTTGTTTAATAATCATGTTGTTTTCATTGTTTTTATATATTCTGAATTTATCCAGATAACGTTTAGCGTCGTGATTTTCTTTGTTTTGGTTGTCTTTTATTTTGATTTTTTTCTTTGTTGTGTTGTAGTTACAGAGATCTATTAAAGATATTTTTTTTCAACTTATTGCGTGTCTCGATTACGCGGTTTATCGGTGCTAAAAAAATTCGTTACGCGGTGTAAGCCTCTGTTTCTGGCCTCAAGCCGCTTGTAACCCTTTTCAGCGGTGGCTTCATGATGTTTAGTGATTCTGCCTCTACTATTTAAAGTGCATTGTTTGTTGGTGCGCGAGCACGACGGTGCGTTGTCGTGAAAAAGGCCGAAAGCTATCGAGCTCATTAATAAAGAGGGTGTCTGTCATTAATTGATGAGCAATATCTGGCAACAGTTTTCAGCGATGTGGATTCCATGGTTGATTATCAACGTTTTTGTGGGGTTCCTCTTCGTGCAGCTTAGAGGATTTTGTCAACTAAAATACATCTGAAAATGAAAAAACTACTTTCACTTCTGTTCGTGGCGGGAATGCTCTGGTCGAACCAGGCTCTTGCCGCAGTGTCGTACATCAACGTTAACTACACAAGCATTGGAGGCGGAGGCTATACCGGCGCAGCTGAGATCGGCAAAGCTGGCGACACATGGAATACGATTGGTTTGGGAAGAAGCACATCAATAGACAATACAACGTCAAACCTGTTTGATGTGAATGGAGATGCTACCGGTGTGAGTGTTCGTACTACCGGCACGGCGGACGATATTGGCGGATGGGTAGCTACGGGTGGCGATGTTAATGGTTTTCACGGTACCAGCTACGAAGGACTGATGGATGGCTATTTATTCGCGTACGGAGCTACTGCAGGCGGAACAATCACCTTTTCAGGTCTGAGCGCAGGTACACCGTATGATGTTTACCTTTACAGCGAGGGCGATTCCGCTACGGATGGCAGACAATTGGGGGTAACCGTCAACGGTTCTTACTATACTACCTCTCCATCTGTTGCAGTTGCAGACTCCTTTATCGCAGGACAGAACTACCTGCTGATCCATGCGACAACGGATGCAATCGGTAATCTGGCGATCGGTTACAATCAGGCAGCTCTTGAAGCCAACATCAACGGCGTCCAGATTGCGGCTGTACCCGAACCCGGAACCATCGTTCTTCTTGGTGTTGGAGGACTCGCCGTTGCGGCACTCAAAAAGCGCAAAGAGCTCGAGACGTCGGAAGCCTGAGCAGATTATACGTCGTTCACATTTCATGAGGTATCGGTGACCGGTCATTAAGGCCGGTCACTTTTTTTATGTGGTGGCAGAATTGGACGGCATGGATTAACCCTCACTCCTCGAACTCGAACAGCCCGCCGGTCGATGCTTTCGCTTTTTTCGGACTCCGCATCAGTTCCGGGACGGCGGGGAGTTCGCCCGCCCGGAAGCAGTCGCTTGCGATGATGGCGTCGAAGAGCGTGGCCTGGGCGGGGTAGCCGTCGATGGTGGCTTCGAGCACCCAGAGGAGTTCGAGCAGCTCGGTGGTGAACCGGCTCGTCCAGCGCTCGGGGCGGATGTCGTCGAGCGGCGAGGATTTCTTGCCCGCCCCTTTCTTCATGCGGTACTTCAGCCACGACTGCACCACCTTCAGCCCCGACACCTCGAAGGCGAACGCTTCCGGCGAAACGGGCGCGAACTCGCCGTTGCCGACGCGCAGCGTACGGGTGGCGTCGATGTACTCGAACAATTCGGGGTAGCCGTCGGCGTCGCCGGGAACGGCTTTGGTGCAGCGGGCCGAGCCGTTCGGCACCTGTCCGCTTTTGCGCCCATCCGGCACGTAGCGCTCGCCGTAGGTGTGCAGCCAGAGCAGCTTTGCGCCGATGGCTCGCGCCTGCTCGAACAGCTCGCCGCTTTTCGTGAGCGGTACGCGCAGCTCGCGGGTTTCAAGCTCCTTTTCGAATCGCGCCGTGAAGGCCGGTTGCGCCAGTACGCCATACACGTACGCAAGAAAATCCTCCGGCGTCACCGTGCGCCGGTACGCCGCCCCCAGCAAGTCGAACAACCCCGGCAGAATATTCGCCTCCGAAGCGTTGGAGGTTCGAAAGAGGGGGATTGCTGCTTTTGCGCCATATGACCCGCGAAAATGATCGAGATCGGGAATGATCGCAGAAGCTGTCAAGGCGGGGCCTGTGCCCAGCGCTTGAGAAAACAGACTTGATAAAAACACCTGACGTTCACTGTGTGCCTGCCAGAGGTCAGGGCGCGGTCTCGACATCAAGCGTCCATCGGCAATGATGCTGTGTCGGTCAAAAGAGCGGTAAGCATAACGCTGGATCGGCGGAACGGGCGAATTAGGCGGAAGAGATGCTATCGGGGTGGCATCGGTTTCTTTTGTAAGCTCGACACGATACACACCATTAATCTCCCTGTCGCCCGTGCCTCGAAAAGCTTCGGATCGATTTGATGCTGTCAGCAATCCTTTCCAACGTCTTTCAAGTGTTTCTCTGTCAGGGCCAATTGGCCAGGTACGTTTGAGTTGAACACCTGAATGCTGCCACGGCATGAGGTCTGTCAGTAATGGCAAACTGAAGTAATCGCCTTTGCCTGCCGGGCTGAATGGCGCTTGCCAGTCGTCGGGGCATTCCTGCCAGTCGAGCGATGCGAAGTTGGTGATGGCGTCGAGCGCAGCGAGTTTTTCGTTGCGGCTGCCTTCGATGCGGGCGTAGCGAACGGTGGCGGGTTTGTCCAAATTCGCGTTGCTCGAACGCATGGCAATGGTGATGGCGACGGGGGTCTGGATGGCGAAGACGTTGTCGCTTTGGCGTGTGCCGCGGCCTTCGCCGCCGAGGTCGAGAATCCAGAGTTCGTCGCAATGGCGGCGCATGTGCTCGCGCATTCCGCAAAAGGCGTCGCCGTCGAGGTAGCTCGATCCGGTGATGAAGCTCACCACGCCCGGCCCGTGCGCCGGCGATTGCTCGAACACCTTCCAGAGCGCCCAGCGCCAGAAATAGACGTAGAGGTTGTACAGGTTTTTGACGTGCACGCCATGCCCGGCGGCGACGGCGGGGTCGATGAAATCGCGGAAAATGGCATCCGCGCCGTTCGGCTTGCCGCCCCAGCGCACCCAGTTGCCGGTTCGCGCCTTGTTCTCGCCGGTCGCGGCTTCGTGCCGGTCGTAGGGCGGATTGCCGAGGCAGACGATCACCGGCACACTGTTCTTGACCTTGAGCGCTTTTTCGTGCTGGTCGGAAATCGGTTTCAGGTAGTACGACAACACCAGCGGCTCAGCGTCGGGGCTTTCGAGCGTGTCGGTGAGATAGACGTGCGTTCCATCCTTCGGCAGCAACGCGCCACGGTCGCGCAGGGCGCGGCTGACGCGGAGTTCGGCCACGGCGTAAGGGCCGACCATCAGCTCGAAGCCGTAGAGGTTCCGGGCCAGCCCGGTCGCTTGCCCCGCGACGGCTCCCGCCCCTTGTTCAGCCTCGATCCGCTTGAGGGCGTGTTCGATGACGCCGAGCAGGTAGGTGCCGGTGCCCGTTGCGGGATCGAGCGTCACGACGCCGGGATCGGCGAAACCGAGCGGCATGTTCAGGTGATTGACAAGCAGGTCGTCGATCAGGCGCACCTGGCAGCGCACTACCTCAACGGGCGTGTAGTAGGCTCCGGCATCCTTGCGCAACTTTGGATCGTAAGCCGCGAGGAACTCCTCGTAAAAGTAGAGCCACGGATCTTCCGGGCCGGTGAAGGTCGCGGGCGGCACGGCGGCAATGAGGCGAAGCAAGAGGTTCAGCGACGCGTCCATCTCGGCGCGAGCGCCGGGGTCGGTCAGCACCTGCAACGCGCGAGACAGCAGGTTGTGCTGCGCGGCGAGCGCGTTCTCGGCGCTGTCGAGCGTAAGCGGATCGGCCCCTTCGCTGCGTCCGAGCAGGAGCGCGAACGCCACGGTCTGCGCGTACGCATCGGCGAACTGCTCGTCGGACGCGCCGGGAAAGAGCAGTTGCCGCCAGTCACGCGCGAGGTGCACGAGCGGCGACTCGGCGTCCTTGAGCGCATCGGTTACGTCGTCGCGCAACATGCGCGTCAGCGGCGCGAGCAGGTCTGCGAAACCCTTGAGGTCGATCGTGCCCTTGCGCCCGGTCGGAATGAACGGCTCCCAAAGCAGGAATCCACGCAGCAGCCGCTCGATGTTTGCCGCATCATCGGCGGCGACGGCGCTCGCGCCATCCACCGAAACATCGCCCGACAGCCGAACGATTTTGCCTGCCAGCTCTCCCTCGCGATACAACGCCCATTCGTTACCATCAGTGTAGAGCATGTTCGGCATCGCCGAAAAGCGCTTGAACTGCTCGCGATTGCGCCCCTTGAAACGCTTGGCATTCGCGCCAAAACCGGGAGCCTTTAGCTCGACGTATCCCGCCAGCGCCTGATTGCGATGGATGGCGTAATCGGGCCGACCGAGCCGGTCAGGCAGCGGTGTTTCGCCCGTGCAGACCACCTTCCAGCCAAGCGCATCGGCCACGCCCGCCATGAGATTCTCGAATGGAGCGCGAAGCTGTTCCTCCGGCTCGCCCAGCGTGAGCTGGCTCATCTTTTCCGTAACGGCGGCGGCGAAGTCCTGCAACGCCTTGTGGATCGAGTTGGTGCTTGTCATGCCATTGCAAAACTTGGGGATTTTTCAGCGAGCGATATGGCTGGCGCCTGAATGGTAGAAACATACCGGTTTTCGCGGTGTTTTCCGCTCTTGGGGTGAAGGAATCGACGGGGCGGAGCGTTGAAATGGCTGGCCTCGATGTCGAACCAGTCGTTCATCACCAGCTCCGCGTCGGCGAAACGGGCGCGAACTCGCCGCTGCCGACGCGGAGCGTGCGGGTGGCGTCGATGTACTCGAACGATTCGGGATAGCCGTCGGCGTCGCCGGGAACGGCTTTGGTGCAGCGGTAGCCGACGGGATTTGTTCACGATGACTGATCGGTCAGCGCGGAAGATTTTCGAGTTGTGTTATCCAGTTGTTGAATAACGGACATGCTTCTCGCATTTTCGGAATACCGATTGCCGTGGCGATGGCAATGCCGGTTGTGGTTTTTCTGAACCGGTTCGAGAGCTTCTCCAGCCTTTTGGATGGCGCGCTTGTCGGGTGATCGTTGATTTTTTCAGGCTCGCCGAACTCGGCCAGAATTTGCTCGATTGACTTCAGCGGCGCTCCAGACTTTTCGGCCAGACAAGAAGGATCACTGAAATAGAGAGCTTCGATTTCGTACATGGAGATATAGGGAATAAAACGCGAAGCGGCATTGATATCTGGAAATAGTGCGTTGATTGCTTCGGTCGTATGCTGGATCATGATTTGCGCCTTCCGGGTATGCTCAGTCTGCTTTTTTGATTCCGAATATCCTGGCCAATCGCTGTCAATGCCGTAGTAATCGACAAAGAGCGTTATCCAGGTATTTCTTCTTTGTTTCAAATGTTTTCCGATGTCATTGCAGGCGCGCGCAAATTTAACATCGCCACCTTTTTCACCGGGCTTCTCCAGAATGACCGGTGTCAGAAAAACCCTTTTTTGCGCCAGATATGGAGCGAGTAATTGCTTGACGAAGAGCTGTTCTGTCGGCCCCTCTGAAAGCACAATCACCTCCGCATACTCATTCATGGCTGGTGCCTCCGGCGATAATATTTCTCGACCAGAGTTCTCCGACAGAATAATCATTCAGCCATTCATCGAAATCGGCGCGTTGCAACCGCTCAAATACTGACTGCCCTTCCCGGCGATTCACCACGACAATATCTTCGATGGAGAACTGATCGAGCAATAGAGGCGATTGCGTTGCGACCATGATCTGCGTTCGTTTGGCCGCGTCTCGAATCAGCTCGCCGAGAATTCTGATCGCTTCGGGATGCAGACCAAGTTCCGGTTCGTCAATGACAATCGCAGATGGTGGAAGCGGCTGCAAAAGGGCCGTGGCGAGGCAGATGAAACGAATCGAGCCGTCGGAGAGGTGATAAGGTTGCATCGGAAAGTCGGAGCCTTTCTGGCTCCAGCTTAACTTGACTTTTTCAGCCTCACCCATTTTGAGTACATCGAGACGGAAATCGTCGAAAAACGGCATGACCAGCCGGATTGCGTTGATGATGTCCTGATAAGAAGAACGGAACAAGAAATCAGTTTTCAATTTCAACAGAAATGGGGCGATGTTGCCGCCGTTGCGTCTGAGCTTTGCATTGTCTTCGATGATCTCGGAACGGCGCATGGGGGACGTCGAACTGGTGTCATGGAAGTGATAGACCATCCAGTCGGCGATGGAGCGATAAACAAAATAGCCGACGCCATTGAATTGTTCATTCAATTGGGATTTTTCTTCCCGTTCATCGTACAGTCGGCTTTCATATGACGGACTGCCATAAGGCCGCCAATTCGTCGTAACATATTTCCGTTCTTCACTGACAAGAAACGTATCCAATACGGTAGGGATCAGTTCAAAACGGTAGAAATTTGATCCTTGTCGGTAATCACTATGGGACTCGAATTCAAACTCCATCGATATTGCCGGAGTAATCTGAGGGCCATTGTGGAGAAAATTGTCAGCGCCTCCGTTTTCCAGGACAAACTTCTGCAATCCTTTGCGGGACATCGCCATCAGCATCTGAAAGACCTGCACGAGGTTGCTTTTGCCTGAGCCATTGGCCCCGATGATGACGTTCAGGTCCCGGAGTTCAAAGTCCCGCAACTCACGAATCGACTTGAATCTCTATGGGATATATTCCCCGAAGCTCTGCTTCGTTAAAGATAAAAGTGTAATAATTGAGCACATATATTCATAAAAGTCATAATGTA
>NZ_SDGU01000034.1 GCF_004118635.1 Chlorobaculum sp. 24CR
CTGCTGAACAACGGGAACGGCCCCTTTGCCGAAAAGGTCGATTATGCGACGGGTGATAGGCCGTATTCGGTGACGAGTGCGGACGTGGATGGCGATGGCGATGCCGATATGCTGGTGGCAAACCACAATAGCGACACGGTGTCGGTGCTGCTGAACAAGGGGAACGGCACCTTTGCCGAAAAGGTCGATTATGCAACGGGTCATGTGCCTGAATTGGTGACGAGTGCGGACGTGGATGGCGATGGCGATGCCGATATACTGGTGGCAAACCTTTCTAGCGATACGGTATCGGTGCTGCTGAATACCTCAACATTTGCCTTGTCTGCGGTACCTGTTGCGCCTGAGCAAACTTCGGTGTTGGTCTCTCCTGCCATCGTCATCAACGATCCAGATGGCGACGCATCGTGGAATGGTGGTACGTTGCAGGTGCAGGTTGTTACCCATGCCGAAATTGCGGACAGCCTTTTTCTGCCTACCGGCAACCCCGGCGGAAATGGTGTTTGGCTCGATCCCTCCGGTAACCAGGTGATGGCTGGCGACGTGCAGATTGGTACCGCCGATGTCGTGTCGGTATCGAACAACGCCGAGTGGACGCTGACCTTCAACGCCAACGCGACGAATGCGTTGGTGCAGGAGGTTGCTCGTTCGATGCAGTTCACCAACAGCAGCGATGATCCGGGCACGGACGAGCGGGTCGTAAGGTTCACGGTGACCGATAAAGAGGGTGAGGCGTCGCATGTGGATCAGGCGGTCAGAGTCGAAGCAGTGAATGATGCGCCAACGGGCGAGGTGACGATTACAGGTACACCGATCAAAGGGGATACCCTGACCGTCGATACGTCTGATCTTTCCGATGCCGACGGTCTCGGTACGTTCTCATACCACTGGTATGCCGATGGCGTAGCGATTACGGGAGTGACCGGCGAAACGTATCTGCTTACGGAAGCGGAAGTTGGCAAGGCGATGACGGTCGATGTGAGCTATACAGATGGTCATGGAACAGCGGAACACGTCACGAGTGAAGCGACCGATGAGGTGCTGTCGATAGCTTACTCGCTCGATGGAACAGTCACGTTCTGGAAGTCCGGAGCGCCGGTCGAGGGGGTTGCCGTAGCGCTCGAATCCGGGACGGTATCGGTCGATGATGTGAGCGGGCCGGATGGCCAGCTTTCATTCGATGGCGTGATCGATGGAGAGTACGAGCTGTCGGCGCTCAAAATGCCGGACGAGAGCGTGTCGGATGCAGTTGGTTTTACCGACGTGCTCGCGGCGCTGAAGGTGAGCCTCGGCATGAACCCGAACCGGGATGGCAGCGCCGTCAGCAACTACCAGTATCTGGCGGCCGATGTGAACCATGATGGCAAGGTGAAGGTTGGTGATGCTTTTGATATTCTCAAGATGGTGGTTGGTCTGGATTCTGCGCCAGCTTCGGAGTGGCTGTTTTTCGGATCGGAGATTGGCGATGCCACCATGTCGAGGAGCAGTGTCGAGTGGCCAGCAGACTTCTCGCTCGCCCAGGACTCCGAACTCAACCTCGTCGGTGTCATCACGGGCGACGTGAACGGAAGCTGGGTCGCCGAAGCGGTCTGAGCCTGCGCATCGTTTTCTCCCTGTTTTTCCCTCGCCTTCCGTTCAGTTGCTGGATGGCGAGGGTTTCTATCTTTTCCTATATTTCCGCAACGAGAACGCCCCCGCCGCCGCGTTCGTGAAATTTCAGGCGGGATGACTTTTTTCTATACCCTCATGGAACCTCAATTCTCTTCAGTCTGCTGCATCGATTCCGGGGCAGGCTCTGGTCAGTATAATATGGAGTTCGACATGCGGCTCATGCGGGCGTTTGCCGATGGGGCGTTCCAACAGGCGTTTGGCGAGGGGAGTTGCCTGTGGCGCTTCTATCGGTGGTCGCCTCCGGCGGTGTCGCTTGGGCGGAACCAGAATCCGGCGGAGATCGACCGGGAGCGGTGCCGCGCCGAGGGCGTTGATGTGGTGGTGCGGCCCACCGGCGGGCGGGCGGTGTTTCATGCCGATGAGCTGACCTATTCGTTCTTCGCGGTCACGCCGCTGCCGAACGAGGTGATCTACCAGATGGTGCACGAAACCATCGCGCGGGCGCTGTCGAGCGTTGGCGTCGAGGCGGAGTTCTGCCGGTCGCAGCCTGACTTCCGGGCGCGGTACGCATCCCCCGAATCGGTCTCCTGTTTCACAGCCTCGGCCCGCTACGAATTGCAGGTCGGCGGGCGCAAAATCGCTGGCTCGGCGCAGCGGCGCAACGGAAATGTCATCCTCCAGCACGGTTCTTTGCCGCTTTCCGCGCGTCATCGGCAGATTTCGCGTTATCTTGCAGGTGCGTCCCGCGAACTCGTCGAGGCGGTTGATGCCGACATGGAGCGCAAAACCGCCTCACTCGACGAGTTCTCCGGCGCGGGCTACGCCGATCTCGTGCAGCTCCTCATCGCCGAAGCGGGGAAGTCCGCCGGATCGGGCGCGAAACTCTTGACTTCCGGGGAGATCGAACGCCTCGAAGGATTTCATCAATCACTCTAACTGACGACCGTCATGAACCAGCCCTCTGGCAATAAATTGCCCCACGTCACGACCCGCCGGATGCTCGATATGAAAGAGCGCGGCGAGAAGATCGCCATGCTGACCGGCTACGACTACACGATGGCCCGGATTCTCGACCGCTCCGGGGTGGACGCGATTCTGGTCGGTGATTCTGCCAGCAACGTGTTCGCCGGGCACAACACCACGCTGCCGATCACCGTTGACGAGATGATCTACCATGCCAAGGCGGTGGTGCGCGGCGCGCAGGCCGAGACGAGCCGCGCGATGGTGATTGTCGATATGCCCTTCATGAGCTACCAGCTTTCGCCGGAGGATGCCGTGCGCAACGCGGGCAAGATCATGAAAGAGCACGAGTGCGACGCCGTCAAGATGGAGGGTGGCAAGGTGATCGCCGAGGCGGTCAAGCGGATCACCGACATCGGCATTCCGGTGATGGGCCACCTCGGCCTCATGCCGCAGTCGATCTACAAATATGGCAGCTACAAGGTGCGCGCCATGGAGGAGGAGGAGGCCCGCCAGCTCATGGAGGACGCGAAAATCATCGAAGAGGCCGGAGCGTTCGCCATCGTGCTCGAAAAGATTCCCTCGAAACTGGCCGGAGAGGTGAGCCGATCGCTGACCATCCCGACCATCGGCATCGGCGCGGGGTCGGAGTGCGACGGCCAGGTGCTGGTCATCAACGACATGCTCGGCCTCAGCACCGACTTCCGCCCGCGCTTCGTCCGGCGCTACGCCGACCTCTCGACGGTGATCGAACAGGCGGTTAAAAGCTATGTCGAGGATGTGCGCAGCAACAGCTTCCCGTCTGAAGACGAGAGTTACTGAAGAGGGCGCTGAAACCGTATTGATCAGTGTTTACCGATTGCATGATTTCATGAATCGATTATTTTGCAAAACAATCTGCGCCATCTCGCCCCCGGCATTTTCTCTGCGGCGGCAGGTTTGGCTTAGGCTGGTGAACTCGCCAGATGAATGATTTATATGGGAACAGAAGAAAGAAAAGCTCGACAGAAACGCTATCCGCCGGTTTTGCAGGATGGCGGTGAGCGGCCCCAGCGGCGATTCCCCTTTGTTTCGCGCTCATTCGTGCCTTCCGCTTTCACGGTCATGAACATGGTATCGGGCTACGTCTCCATCGTCATGGCGGGCGAGGGCAGCTTCATCATTGCGGGCTGGCTCATCTTTCTTGCGGCATTTTTCGACACCATCGATGGCTTCGTTGCGCGGCTCACCAACAGCTCGTCCGAATTTGGCGTGGAACTCGATTCCCTCTCCGACCTCGTCTCTTTCGGGGCCGCGCCCGCTTACCTCGTTTACAAGTTCGGTCTCGAACAGCTCGGTATGCCGTGGGGGCTGCTGTTCAGCTCGCTGTTGATGATCGGCAGCGGACTGCGGCTCGCTCGGTTCAACATCAGCCTGATCGGTTACAACAAGGACTCCTTCTCCGGCCTTCCGACACCGGCGCAGGCCATGACCGTCTCGGCGTTTGTGCTGTGGATGCAGGCAGAGCCGCTGCTCTCGGTTCCGCAGCTTCAGCGCGTGCTGACCATTATGTCCGTCGTGCTTGCGGTGCTGATGGTCAGCAAGGTGAACTACGACGTGTTGCCAAAACCGACGCTCGACTCGTTCCGCCGCCATCCCGTGCAGATGATCCTGTACGTCATCGCGATTTTCTGTGTGCTGGTCTTTCAGGCCAAGGCTTTTTTTGTGGCCATGTTATTGTATATTCTGCTCGGAATCGCCAGGTCGCTGACCCGCACCGTTCAGCAGTGGCAGCTCTGACGCGAAATTCCGGCCTCCTCAACCTGCAACGTAACCATTGCTATGGCATTCAAGGCTAAGATCAAAGTGACCCTCCGTCCCTCGATTCTCGACGTTCAGGGGAAGGCGGCGCAACATGCGCTTGAAAATCTCGGATATTCGAGTGTCGAGTCGATCCGGATTGGCAAATACATGGAGGTGACTATCGACGAAGCGTCCCAGGCAGAGGCCGAGCGCGTCTGCTCGGAAATCTGCCAGAAGCTCCTGTCGAACCCGATCATGGAAGATTTCAGCTTCGAACTGGAACCCGTCAACTAAACTCCGCACGCTCTTATGGCTGATGTTACCGTTGGAATCGTGGTTTTCCCCGGTTCGAACTGCGATCACGACACCGAATACGCCGTCGCGTCGTTTCCCGGCGCAAAGCCGGTGATGCTCTGGCACAACGACCACGACCTGAAGGGGTGCGACGCCGTCATCCTGCCCGGCGGCTTCTCCTACGGAGACTATCTCCGCTGCGGCTCCATCGCCCGCTTCTCGCCTCTCATGCGCGAGGTGATCGACTTCGCCGCCAAAGGACGCCCGGTGCTCGGCATCTGCAACGGCTTCCAGGTGCTGGTCGAATGCGGCCTGCTCGAAGGGGCGCTGATCCGCAACGCCGGACGGAAGTTCGTCTCTCGCCAGACCACCATCAGCGTCGCCAACAACGCGACGATCTTCACCGACCGTTACGAAAAGGGCGAGGTGCTGCGCGTGCCGGTGGCGCACGGCGAGGGCAACTACTACGCCTCGCCCGAAACCATCGAGAGCCTCGAACAGAACGGGCAGGTGGTGTTCCGCTACACCGACGCCGAGGGCAACGCCACGGAGGAGGCCAACTTCAACGGCTCGATGAACAACATCGCCGGAATCGTCAACCGGCAGGGCAACGTGCTCGGCCTGATGCCGCATCCCGAACGCGCCAGCGAAAAGCTGCTCGGCTCCGAGGATGGCCGACGGCTCTTCGAGTCGCTCTTCGGTCATCTCGGCGGAGCGTAAGCCGGCCTCTCGATGGGCATGAACGACACATCGCAGAAGGCCCGGATTTTCTCCTGGCTGCTGTTCGATTTCGCCAATACGTCGTTCAGCGTCATGATGGTGACGTTCGCCTTTCCGCTCTACTTCAAAAACATTATCTGCCAGGGCCAGCCCCGGGGCGACGCGCTCTGGGGCATGAGCGTCAGCATTTCGATGCTGCTCGTGGCGCTCATCTCGCCGGTGCTCGGCGCAGAGGCGGACTACTCTGGCCGCCGCAAACGCTTCCTTTTCGCCTTCACGCTGATGGCGGTGGTCTCGACGGCGCTACTCTCCTTTTCCGGGCCGGGCATGGTGCTGTTCGCGGCGGCGCTCTTCATCCTCGCCAACATCGGCTTCGAGGGGGGCCTCGTTTTCTACGACGCCTGGCTGCCGGAGATCACCTCGCCGCGCAGCATCGGCAGGGTCTCCGGCTACGGCTTCGCGATGGGCTACCTCGGCGCGCTGGCCATTCTGCTGGTCAGTCTGCCACTGCTTTCGAAGGGGATCGTGCCCGCCAACATTCCGAACCTGAAGCTCAGTTTCCTCATCGTCGCGCTCTTTTTCGCCGTGTTCTCCGCGCCGATTTTCCTGATGCTGCGCGACACGAAAGGCTCGGCGGGCGCGACGAGCGGCGGCGAGCGGCGGCGCGAGCGCGGCTCCTCGTTCGCGCACTCGATCAGGGAGGTCGGCTACACGATCCGGCATATCATGAACTACCCCGATCTGGCGCGCTTTCTGCTCGCCTACTTTTTCTACAACGACGCGATTCTGACGGTTATAGCCTTCTCCTCGATCTACGCGCAGAATACGCTCGGCTTCACGACCGGCGAGCTGATCACCTTTTTCATGACCGTGCAGACCACGGCGATTTTCGGCTCGGTGGTGTTCGGCTTCATCACCGACAAGATCGGCCCGAAGCGCACTATTGTCATTACGCTGTTTATCTGGTTCGTGGTGATTCTGATGGCGATTTTTTCGATGAGCAAGGAGACCTTTTTCATGACCGGCCTGGTCGCCGGAATGTCGATGGGTTCGTCGCAGTCGGCCTCGCGCTCGCTCATGGCCCGGCTGACGCCAAAGGAGCACGTCACGGAATTTTTCGGCTTTTACGACGGTAGTTTCGGTAAAGCGTCGGCGATTATCGGCCCGCTCGTGTTTGGCATCGTCTCCGCCCAGGCCGGAAGCCAGAAGATCGCGCTCGCCTCGCTGCTCGTTTTCTTCGGCCTCGGCCTCTTGATTCTCACCGGCGTCAGGACGCGAGCCACCGCCGAAGCCGCGCCGGAAGCGTCACGCATCGAGTGATGGCGGCCTCACCTCAAACAATCAAAGGATCGCACACATGAACGATGGATCGATGCCGGATAACTTCGGTAAAGAGCGCGGCTGCGTAGAGTGCCATACAATGAGCTGCTACCGGATGGAGAAGCGCTTGCCGGACGGCTGCCTCAGCGCGGCGATTGGCAAGGAGCAGCTCGACGAGAGCCTCGATCTCTACCGTGGCGACGGCATCGATGCCCGGATCGCCCGCGCCGCCGCCGAAGTCGAGGGGCTGTACTACGGAAAGCTGACTCGCGCCGAGGAGATTGTCGCCTTCGCCCGGCGAATCGGCGCAAAAAAGATCGGCCTCGTCACCTGCGTCGGGCTTGCCGGAGAGGCGCGAATTTTCGCCAGGATTCTCGAAGCGCACGGATTCGAGCCCTTCTCGGCGCTTTGCAAGGCGGGCGCGGTGGACAAGAGCGAAATTGGCATCGACGAGGAGCTGAAACTCAAACCCGGAAGCCACGAATCGCTCTGCAATCCGGTGATGCAAGCGCGCGTCATGAACGAAAAACCGACCGACCTGAACGTCGTGATCGGCCTCTGCGTCGGCCACGACAGCCTCTTTATGAAGCACTCCGACGCCCCGGTCACGACGCTCATCGTCAAGGATCGCGTCCTCGGCCACAACCCCGCCGCCGCGCTCTACACCTCCGGATCGTATTACAAACGCCTGATGGATTCCAGCCGTGAGCTGTAGACCGGGAGCTGTATCGTGACTGGCGCGATCAACTTGTATGCGTAAAATCGGTATTGTATTGTTAAGTTTTAACGAGACGCTCATTTCAGCCAGCACCGGTGATGCAAAGGAATTTATTTCAGGAAATACGGCAGCTTGTTGCAGCGAAAGAGGTTATCATTTCGAGTCATGGGTATGACGAACTTGCCGCTGACAATATTTTCGTGCAGGATGTGCTGGACTCGGTTAATTCCGCCACGGTGGTGGAAGAGTATCCGGATTTTCACAAAGGCCCTTGTGTCTTGCTGTTGCAGAAAGACAGAGATCAAAAACCGGTACACGTTGTTTGGGGAATACCCAAAGGGAAAACTTCTCCTGCGGTGCTGATTACTGCATACCGGCCAGACCCTGACCGCTGGGAAGAAGATTTTACAAGGAGGAAGCGATGAACGGAAGAAAAGTCAAGAAACTTCTGCACGAAGGGAAGTATGCCGCCGAAATTGAAATCGAACTTATCGATTCGGAAGAGGGGTGGGCGCCATACATCAGCCTCGAAGATGCCTTGAAGCTCGATCAGGTAAGGGCGGCTTTGCGCTCTGGTGATGTCGCGACGGCGCTGCGATACGGCAAGGTTTACAAATTGTCGCCGGTTGCTGCTTGATGATGATGCCGCAGGTATTCTGAACTATGTAAACAAGATCGATTTTATCGAAATGAAAACTTTTTTTCTGTTTCTGATGCTGGCGCTGCTTTCAATGCCACTGCCAGCCGTGTCGCAAAACGCTGTTGCCGAGGAGCCGGAGAAGATTGAAGCCCCTGCTGGCGTCGGCTCGATCACGGTCAGAATTACCGGTTTGCGCAGCAGTGACGGCAATCTTTACGTGGCGTTGTTCAATGCGAAAAAGGGCTTTCCCGGCAAGTTCGACCGGGCGATCAGGAAAACCCAGATTCCGGCGAGCGGCGCGGAGCACGTGGTGGTTTTCGGGGATGCGCCTTTTGGCGTGTACGCGGTTGCGGTTCAGCACGACGAGAACGGCAACGGCAAGCTCGACAGCAATTTCCTCGGAATGCCGAAGGAGGGGGTCGGCACCTCGAACAATCCCAAATCGAAATTCGGCCCGCCCTCGTTTGATGACGCCTCCTTCGTGCTTGACAAGAAAACGATGGAGCTGAACGTCAATCTGCGGTATCTCTGAAAATTCAAGCGTTTAGGTGACTCATGGGTGTTCTCGAAGCGGTTTGTGTCAGTGTTGAAAAAGGGACGGTCAAGCTGCCGGTTCCGTCCGCCGAACTTCGGGAAAGTTGGGGGATCGAGGGCGATGCCCATGCGGGCGAGTGGCACCGGCAGATTTCGCTGCTGGCGGGGGAGAGCATCGACGTGGTTCGCGAAGTGCTGCCGGAACTCGAGTACGGCATGTTCGGCGAAAACCTCGTGACGCGGGGCATCGAGCTTGTCGCGCTTGCCGTCGGCGACCGGTTGCAGGTCGGCGAGCAGGTTTTGCTGGAAGTCACGCAGATCGGCAAGGAGTGCCACAATGGCGGCTGCGTCATCCAGCAGGCCACCGGCGACTGCATCATGCCGCGCGAGGGCATTTTCTGCCGGGTGCTGGCGGGGGGCATGGTAGCGCCGGGGAGTTCGGTGGAGGTTCTACAGGTCGAATAGGAGTGATGGAACGGCAGAAGAAACCGTGCTCTGGATTTTCAATTCATAATTCATAATTCATAATTCTCCTCACCCCCCGATTCGCGACATGCTCGATGCGGCGGTGTCGTGGCTGCTTTTCAGGCCGTCTTTGGGTTTTTGTTGCACGGCTTCGACAATCCGCTGTTTGATCTCCTCTTCATTCATTTCACCCTTCAGGGCTGGCGCGAGGTCGATGCTTTCGTGGTGGTAGAGGCAGCCGATCAGTTTGGCGTCGGCGGTGATCCGGAGTTTCGAGCAACTGCTGCAAAAGTTGCGCGAGAAGGCCGGGATGATCGCTATCGAGCTGCGATGGCCGGGCAGCCGGAAGCTGTAGTGCTCGGTCGAGTGGCCGGTGACCGCTTCGAGTTCCGGGTATGCAACGACGAGCCGCTCGCGGATCATCTCCGCGCCCATGAACCGGCCGGTGCGCCAGATCTGGCTGTCGTCGAAAGGTTGCAGCTCCATGAAACGCACGGTGACGTCGTGGTTGCGCGTCAGCTCGACGAATGCCGGGATTTCGTCGCTGTTGATGCCTCGCAGCATGAGCGTGTTGATCTTCACCGTGAGGCCGGGCGTGGCGAGCAGCCGGTCGAGCGCCTTGCGGACTTGCTCGAAGCGGTCGCGCCTCGTGATCGAGAGGAACTTGTCGCGGTCGAGGGTGTCGAGGCTGAGATTGACGCCATCCAGCCCGGCCTCGACCAGCGCTTCGAGTTGCCGGTCGAGCAGTACGCCGTTGGTGGTGAGCCGGATGGTGTCGATGCCGGGCGTCGTTTTGGCGATCCTGACCAGCTCGGCAATGCGGGGGTGGAGCAGCGGCTCGCCGCCGGTGAAGCGTATTTTCCGGACGCCCATGCCGCCGAAGAGCGCGATGAGCTGCGCGGCGTTGGCGGTGGCGAGTTGCCGGATTGCTTCCGGAGCTTCATCTTTCAGGCAGTAGGTGCAGCGCAAATTGCAGGCGCTGGTGACGGCGATGCGCACGTAGTCGATGGTGCGCCCGAACCGGTCGGTCAGCTCCGCGCGGCTTTGTCCGGCATCTCGCGTCATCGCTTGTATCCGTTTCCCATCATCCGCAGGGCTTTACCGAGCGCTTCGGGATCGTTGGCATTGAAGAGCGCCAACGGGTTGTGTGGTTCGACAAGCGCCACCCGGTTGCTGCACAGAAACGAGCGGAGCGAGTCGTTGCCTGAAGCGTGCGCTTCGAGAAGGCGGCGGCGCGATTTTGGCTCGTAAATCGTGAGCAGCGGCTCCGGGACTCCGTCGCCCGCCGCGAACGCCGTGGCGAAGCGGAACGGATTTCGCGCTTCCGTGAGCGCTGCAATTACCGCTTCGTCGAGCAGTGGAAAGTCGCACGCCGCCACGAGCCAGCCAGCGTGCGAACGTTGGCGCTGTGCGGAGAGGAGGCCGCCGAGTGGCCCCATGTCGAGATAGCTGTCGGCGATGGCCGCAAAATTCGCGCTTGTCGCATAGTTTTCAACCTGTTCGGCCCGGCAAGAGATGAACACTTGATTGCAGACGTCGCCAAGCAGCGCTGCCGTGCGTTCGAGCTGGTTCGGGCCGTGGTAGTTGAGCGTCGCTTTGTCGCGGCCCATGCGCGAGCTTTGACCCCCCGCGAGCACGAGGCCGTGGAGTGGCATGGCTTCGGCGCGTTTGCGGAACCACTCCTCCACGAAGATGCTGATCGCGGGCACGTCATCCCGGTGGAACAGCGGCAGGTCGAACCGTTCGAGTTCGTCGCTGTTTCCGTCGTGCACGAGCGCGAGCACCTGCGGGATTGCGTCGCTTTCAAGCATCGGCAGTACGGCGCGGTCGCGATCCACCATCAGCAGCTTCGGCGCCGGCAGCTCTTTCAGCCCTTCGATGAAAAGCAAATCTGCCGACAGCACGGAACCGGCAATGTCAAGCCGATCCGATCCCTGCGAGATGAGCGCCTCTTTTTCGCGGTCGGCGATCAAAACCGGCACGGCCCCCGCTTTGGCGAAACGGTCGGAGTCTTTGCCTTCGCGGTCGATCTCGAAGCGGTGGCAGCCGTGCTTGAAGGCTGCCACCTCGAATCCATTTTCCGAGAAGCGGCGGATCAGCTTTTCGACGAGGGTGGTCTTGCCGGAGCCGGAGAGGCCGCAGAGGGCTATTTCAAAGGGATGAAACATCTTGTCGCGTTGTATCAAAATGCGTTTGCCCACGGAAGCCACGAGCAGGTGACGAGCGATCCGGCGGGGAGCGGTTCTGGCGACGCTTCGGCTTCGATCAGGCAGTCGGCTCCACGGAGCGCGGTGAGCATGTGCGAGTCGGTTTGCTGCGAAATGCGGCAGCGAATTTCTCCATGTTCAATCTGCGTCGCGCCGAACAGGAAGCGGTGGCGCTTGCGGTCGGCGGGGAACGGCTCGTCGAGCGTCGCCGTGAACTTCGGCGCTGGCGTCGCGCCCTGCATCAGCGCGAGGGCGGGGAGGGCGTATTCGAGGAGGCAGACCAGCGCCGAAACCGGGTTGCCCGGCAACGAGAAAACAAGCTTGCCCGAAGCGGTCGAGCCGAAATAGAGCGGTTTGCCCGGTTTCAGCGCGACTTTCCAGAACTTCTGCTCCACGCCAAGCTCGCCGAGCGTTTCGTGCATGAAGTCGAACTCGCCGGTCGAGATGCCGCCCGCCGTGACGATAACGTCCGACTCCGCGATGGCCGCAGCCAGCGCCTCGCGAATCGCCTCCCGGTCGTCCCGCAACTGGCGCGTCTGTGTGACCTCGGCTCCGGCGGCTTCGACGCACGCTTCGAGCAGCGGCAGGTTGCTGTTGTAGATGGCGAGCGGCTCGATCGGTTCGCCGGGCAGGCGCAGCTCGTCGCCGACCGTGATGATCGAGACTCGCGGCTGCGGCCTCACGAGCGCCGAAGCGACGCCGAAGGTGGCGAGCAGGCCGATCTCGGCAGGCGTCACGCGGGTTCCGGCGGCGGCGAGCAATGCGCCTGCGCCGACCTCCTCGCCCGCGTGGCGGATGTTCGCGCCCTGTTTGGGCGCTTTGTAGAACTCCACGGCGTCGCTCTCGAAGCCGCTGGTTTGCTCAAACGGCACGACGGTGTCGGCCCCCTCCGGCACGGGCGCGCCGGTCATGATCCGGGCGCAGGTTTGCGGCGCGAGCGGTTCTGTCGAAAGTGCTCCGGCGGCAAGCTCCTGCGAGACCGGCAGCGTGACGGGCGCGTCCTCCGATGTTCCGGCGATCTCGTTGTGCCTGACGGCGAAGCCGTCCATCGCGGCGTTGGTGAAGCGCGGCATGGCGAATTCGGCGAGAATCTCTTCGGCGAGCACGCGGCCACGGAGCTGGCGCAACGGCGCGGCAACCGCCGGGCCGCATGGCGTGAGCGTGGCGGCGATGATTTCGTGAGCTTCGTGAACGGTGATCATGCGTGGCCCTCCCCTTTGAGCATCGGAAATGCGTGGAAAATACCAGGCACAATCGCTTCGAGCGCGTCCCTGGCCGCGCCCGCGCTGCCGGGCAGGCAGACGAGTACCGTGCTGCCGATCAGCCCGGCGGCGAGCCGCGAGAGCATCGCGGTTCGGACTTTGCCCTGCCCCCACCGGAAAAGCTCCTGCTCCACGCCCGGCAGCCGCCGGGTGAACTTCGGCGCGAGCGCCTCGATGGTCAGGTCGCGAGGTCCAAGTCCCGTACCGCCGGAGGTGACGACGAACTCGACCCCCTCGCCGATCCACGCCTCGACCGCCGCGACGATCTCTGCCGGTTCGTCCGGCACGACGCTCATAGCTTCGACCGCGCATCCCGCTTTTTCAAGTCCCTCGCGCAAGATCGCGCCGGAGCGGTCGGTGGCGCGGCCCGCGGCGATGGAGTCCGACATGACAAGGATCGCCGTGCGCGGTCGGTACTCCGCCGTCGCCGCAAGCGCCGACTTGCCGCCGGTCTTCTTTTCGAGCCGGACGGCGGAAATTTCCATCGTCTTGTCCACCGCCTTGCACATGTCGTAAATCGTCAGCGCCGCCACCGACACGGCGGTCAGCGCCTCCATCTCCACGCCGGTCGATTCCCGCGTGACGACGGTCGCCGCAATGCCGATAGCGTCGTCGCGCAGCTCGAAGTCGATGTCGATCCACGAAAGGTTGAGCTGGTGGCAGAGCGGGATGAGCGCCGAGGTCTGCTTGGCGGCCTGGATGGCCGCAATTTTCGCGGTCGCCAGCACGTTGCCTTTCGGCAGCTCCCGCTGGCGGAGCAGCGCGATGGTTTCCGGCTGCATCACGACGCAGCCCGAAGCGCGAGCTTCACGCCGCGTCGGCGGTTTGCCGGAAACGTCCGCCATGCGGACCATGCCGCTGTCGTCGAGGTGGGTGAATTCCATGATTACAAGATTTGGCTCGACCGTATCCGGGGCGCACTGCCATCCGGAATACGGGATAAAAAAAGCGGTTTCCAGGCAGTCGGTTTCCTTTCCGCCCGGAATGCTCCCGAATATAGGCAATCTTCACTTTTTTTCACCCGGTTGCGCATCGAGCGAGTTTTTTCCACGGCTCTGGCGCATTGTTACGTTTTTATGCGTTCTGGGCAAATGCTTGGAACTCATTCAAAAAAATAGGAGTATTATGAGGAAGAAAACGAAAACCCCGGCTCTTTTGATGCTTGGGGTTCTCCAAAGAAGAGCGTAATTTCTTCAATCAAAATCACACGAATATGGGAACCAGAGGACGTGAAATTGTTGGCGAGAATATCGAGCGGGTGCTTGAGCTTCTCACCAAGGCATTTGCCGACGAGTGGCTTGCCTATTACCAGTACTGGATCGGCGCCAAGATCGTTGAGGGGCCGATGAAGGACGCGGTCATTGCGGAACTTTTGCAGCACGCGGCTGACGAGTTGCGGCACGCCGACATGGTGAGCCTGCGCATCATTCAGCTCGGCGGCACACCGCTGACCAGCCCGAAGCAGTGGTTCGATCAGACCAACTGCGGCTATGACGCTCCGGATGACAAGTTCGTCAAGATGATCCTCGAACAGAACATCTCCGGCGAGCAGTGCGCCATTACCACCTACAACAGCATCATCCAGGAGATCGGCATGAAAGACCCGGTCACCTACAACCTCGCCGTGCAGATTCTCCAGGACGAGGTCGAACACGAAGAAGACCTCCAGTCCCTGCTCGAAGACCTCGGCGTCTTCCTCCGGAAATGATTTTCAGTTCATCATTCATAACTCATAATTCAACATTCGTTTATGCCGACAACGCACGAAAATCTGAAAAACGCATTTGCTGGTGAAAGCCAGGCATTCATGAAGTACACCACCTTCGCCGAGAAAGCCGAGAAAGAGGGCTTCAAGAATGTGGCCAAACTCTTCCGCACCACCGCGCAGGCCGAGCGCATCCACGCGCAGGGCCACATGGCCGCGGACGACGCCATCGGCTCGACCGCCGACAACCTCGAAGTCGCCATCGGCGGCGAGACCTACGAGCACAACGAGATGTACCCGCCGATGTTCGAGCAGGCCGTCGCCGAGGGGCACAAGGCCAAGCGCATGTTCGGTTACGCCGTCGAGGCCGAGAAGGTTCACGCCGAGCTGTACCGTAAGGCGTTCGAAGCGGTCAAGGCTGGTAACGACATCACCGAAACCGAAATCTGGCTCTGCCCGGTCTGCGGCCACATCGAGCTTGGCGCGCCGCCGGAGCACTGCCCGATCTGCAACGTCAAGGCTTCGGTCTATGTGCAGATCGCCTGATTGCCCAGCCTGAGCCGATACTGTTCACGCCCTCCGGCATCACCGGGGGGCTTTTTATTTTGCGCCTCGGAATCGGCAGAGATTTTTAGGAGGCTGTCTCAAAAGGTTATCCGGAACGCTGTTTTTTGAGGATCAACGTTTTCTCCTCTGTCATTCTGAACGAAGTGAAGAATACAGTTTTTTTCGAGCAGCACGATAATTGACTTATTTGAAAGACGTTGCGTGACCTCTCTGGATTCTTCGCCCGACTTCGTCGGACTCAGAATGACAAGAAAAACAGAAGGAATAGCGCCCATAAATGACTCGGTTTTTGCTTTTGAGACGGCCACTTTCAGGAATGCCTGAAAATATCGCAACAACAGGGCCGCCACGGAGGAGTGCCCCTATCGGGAATACGAGGTGATAGCGTTCTTTTTGGGGCTGATTCGACCGATCCGAACGATGGACTTGGTGGACGGAAACGGCCTGCCGGGAAGGGAAGGGGCGCATTTTCCCGAACCCGGCGCTCGCGGCTTTTGCGGCAGACTTGCCGACTTTTTTTATCTCGATGAAGTTCTCTACCTTGAACTTGCGGTGATCGGCATGGCCGGAACATCGACTCGCGCAGGCTTTTGAATCGCAACAGAATTTCATGACGGAGACCAAAGACAGCAGCACAGATGCGGGCGGGCGGCTGCACGATGCGGCACACTCGGCATCCGCGTTTTTTTCGTTCATGTGGCGGCACTTCGTTCACGACCGCGTCATCATGAGCGCCGGTTCGCTCGCGTTCCAGACGCTGCTTTCGCTGGTGCCGCTCATGGCGGTGACGCTGTCGATTCTGAAGGTGTTTCCGGTCTTCGCCTCGCTCAAGCACCAGATCGGCGATTTTCTGTTCCAGAACTTCGCGCCCGCCCAGGGCTCGATTCTGAAAGGGTATCTGTGGGAGTTCATCGACAAAACCTCCTCGCTCTCCACCGTCGGCGGCATTTTTCTCGTCGTCATCACGCTCTTCCTGATTTCGACCATCGACCAGACGCTCAACGACATCTGGGAGGTGCAGACTCCGCGTCGGCGTTTGCAGGGCTTCACGCTTTACTGGACGGTGCTGACGCTCGGCCCGCTCTTCATCGGCACCAGCGTCGCGGCCAGTTCGTTCGTCTGGTATTCGGTGCTCTCCGGCGCGGAGCTGCTCGAAATGAAGGTGCGGCTGCTCTCGTTCGTGCCGTTGTTCAACACCACCATCGCCTTTTTTCTGCTCTACATGCTGGTGCCGAACCGCAAGGTTCGCTTTATCCATGCGCTGGCCGGTGGCGTACTGGCTGCCGTGCTTTTCGAACTTGCCAAGCGGTGGTTTACCTTTTACGTGTCGAGTTTCGCCACCTTCGAGCACATTTACGGCGCGCTCTCGGTGGTGCCGATGCTCTTTTTCTGGATATACCTCGAATGGGTGGTGGTGCTGACCGGCGCGGAGTTCGTCTTTTCGCTCGGCTACTTCAGGCCGGCGGCGAGCCAGGCGCGGGAGTTCGATCCGTTGCAGGGAGTGCCGGAGGTGGTCGCCGTGCTGCGTTCGGTGTGGCTTGCGCAGGCTTCGGGAAGCTTTATTACCGGTAAAAAACTTCTCGCGTCGGAAAATAGTGGCGACCGTAGTAAATTGGGCCTTGCCGTCGAATTTCTGAAGCGCAGCGCAGTGCTGCACCAGACCGCCGACGGAGGACTTGCCATCAGCGCGGATATTCACGCCATGACGCTGTTCGATCTCTACGCCAGCCTGCCGAGGGAGCTTTTCAACGGAGATGGGTGCATGGATGACGGGCAGGGGAGTGGCGAATTCGAGCCGCTCCGAGCCGAACTTCGCGAGGCGCTCAGGGGCGCGATGCAGACGCCGCTGATTGCGCTCTTGAACGGACAGCTCTAAAAACCTGTTGCGCGGCTCGATTGCTACGTTGGGTGGTGCTCGAAATCTGTTCCCCGGCTTGAAAGCCGGGGCAACGTGAATGCAAGAGTTCTGAATGTCCGAAGGGTTGAAACCCTTCTGAAGAGCTCCGGTTTCTCTGCTCCATTCGTCTTTCTAGGCAAGTCGGGATCACGACGTTTTTTAGAAGTGTCCTAACGATTCAACCGAAAAGGATTCATGAGTTATCAGGTCATAGCGCGAAAGTACCGTCCGGCGCGGTTTGCCGACATTACCGCGCAGGAGCACATTACCGGCACGATCCAGAACTCGCTCAGGATGGGCAGGGTCGGCCACGGCTACATCTTTTCGGGACTTCGCGGGGTGGGCAAGACCACGGCGGCACGTGTTTTCGCCAAAGCGGTGAACTGCGAGCGGATGATCGAGGACCCGAAGTACCTCAAGGAGGTCACCGAGCCGTGCGGCGAGTGCGAGAGCTGCCGCGACTTCGACGCCGGGGCGAGCCTGAACATCTCGGAGTTTGACGCCGCCTCCAACAACGGCGTGGACGACATCCGCCTGCTTCGCGACAACGTGCGCTACGGCCCGCAGAAGGGGCGCTACCGCGTCTATATCATCGACGAGGTGCACATGCTCACGACGGCGGCCTTCAACGCCTTCCTCAAAACGCTCGAAGAGCCGCCGCCGCACGCGATCTTTATCTTCGCCACCACCGAGCTGCACAAGATTCCGGCCACCATCGCCTCGCGCTGCCAGCGCTTCAACTTCAAGCGCATCCCGCTCGACCGCATCCAGGGCCAGCTTCAGCAGATTTGCGACGCCGAAGGGATCACAGCCGATGCCGACGCGCTTCAGCTCGTGGCCCGCAAGGCGCAGGGGTCGATGCGCGACGCGCAGAGCATCCTCGACCAGGTGATCGCCTTCGCCCTCGACAGCGAAGGGGAGCGCGTCATCCGCTACGAAAAGGTCGCCGACCTGTTGAGCTACATCGACGACGAGCACTTCTTCATGGTGACGGAGGCCATCGCCAATGCCGACGCTGCCGCGATGCTCGACCTGGCGGGCATGGTGAACCGCAACGGCTACGACGAGCAGGATTTCATCGAAAAGCTCATCGAGCATTTCCGCAACTTCCTCATCATCCACAATCTCCGTTCGAGCAAGCTCATCGAGCGCCCGGAGCCGGTCAAGGAGCGCTACCAGCGCGACGCCTTGCGCTTGACGCCGCAGGCGATCATGGCGATGACCGACTTCCTCATGCAGACCCAGCGCGAGCTGAAGTTCTACGCCGAGCACCAGTTCCGCTTCGAGCTGGCGCTGCTCAAGCTCATCGAGCTTGGTCGGGGAACTTCGCAGATGGCAACCGCTCCGGCGGACGAAAAAAAAAAGCCTGAGCCTGTAACTCCGCCCTCGGCGTCCGCTCCCGCAACTCCATCGAAGCCTGCGGCCTCCGCCCGCCGCCCGAAAGCAGCGCCCGCTCCGGAATCCAGCGCAACCCCGTCCGGATTGCCGCCGGTGCCTGAACCGCCGACCGCGCCTCCGGCAGGACGCGCCGCCGCGCGTCCGCAAGGCGCAAAAGCGGCGGGATCGATCGACTTCGGTTCGTGGAAGCAGAGCTTCTCCAAATTCGGTAGCAACGCCGACCAGCATCTTCCGGCGATGAACCGCCAGCGCGTCGAGGAGAGCGCGGACCACGCGGAGAGCGGCGCGCCGGTGGCCGTGCTCGAACAGTTGCGCATGGAGTGGGGCCGCTTCCTCGAACACCTCTCGGCGAGGGGATTGCAGGTGCTGGTGTCGCATCTGCACGCCAGCGAGCTGGTATCGTGCAGCCCGTCGGGCGTCGTGCAGCTCGGCTGCTGCCGGAAGTTCTCGTACGAAGAGCTTCAGCACGACTCGGCCCTGCTCGAAAGCGAGCTTGCCGAATTTTACCGCTTGCCGCTCAAACTCGCCGTCCGCTACGACGCCGAACGCGATGCCTGCACCCGCGAAAAAAGCGTCTTCACCATGTTCAAAGAGCTGTCGGAAACGAACGAACTCGTGCGCTATCTGATCAGCGATTTTGGCGCGGAGCTGGCGTATTGACGGGGCTGATAATGGATAAAGGAGCGGTAGGGGTAGGCCTTGCGCCTGCCCGGCATCGGGGTTGGGGTCGAACATTCCCGTCGGTTGGAGAATTATTGTTAAACAACTAATTCCAATGGATTTACGTGTCTGTTGAGATTTTCTTTTTCTGCTTCCTGTTGTAATGGCGTACTGATTTTGATACATTTGGCCATGAACACACAGAAACTCGAAGTCCGGTTTTTCAGAAGCGATGTTGGCAATGAGCCGGTTCGCGACTGGCTGAAGGAGTTGTCAGCGGCAGACCGGAAAACAATCGGTGAGGACATCAAGACCGTCCAGTATGGCTGGCCTCTTGGTATGCCGCTTGTTCGGAAAATGGAGAAGGATTTATGGGAAATTCGTATTCATCTGCATGACCGGATTGCCAGAGTGCTGTTCACCGTATCGGATAATGTGATTGTCCTGTTGCACGGTTTCATTAAAAAATCACAATCAACGCCAAAAGCCGACCTGCAACTGGCGCTTAAAAGACTCAGGAGTACATGATGAAAGCTGAAAATATCGGCAGCAGTTTCGATGATTTTCTTCAGGAGGAGGGACTTTTCGATGATGCGAACGCGGTGGCGATCAAGCGGGTGATTGCCTGGCAGATCGATCAGGAGATGAAAACGCAAAAACTCACGAAATCAGCAATGGCAAAAAAAATGCGCACCAGCCGAGCCGCGCTGAATCGTTTGCTCGATGAGACCGACACCAGCCTGACGCTGACAACGCTTTCTCGCGCTGCGACAGTGCTCGGAAAGAAATTCCGAATCGAACTGGAGGGGTGAATGTTAGTTTTACAGATAGGTACGCAACCGTTTTCGTGAACATCAAAAACTTCACAGCTATTTCATACGGTATTATTTCTGCTAAAACAAATGAAATATCTTATAGTGAATAGAAAGATGGAGTGTTACCTCCATTTTGGTATGCGAATTTCACTTGAAATATCGTTTATAATTTTTTTTATGTCATTAATAAAATTAATCTTATCTATAGCGTCATGGTAATATACCGCTTGTTTGAATCTCTATGGGATATATTCCCCGAAGCTCTGCTTCGTTAAAGATAAAAGTGTAATAATTGAGCACATATATTCATAAAAGTCATAATGT
>NZ_SDGU01000035.1 GCF_004118635.1 Chlorobaculum sp. 24CR
AGTCAAGGTCGAGAAATTGAGTATAAAAAGTTGCATTCACAGCAGCTCCAACTCTTCTAAATACCTCGAAGCTCTGCTTCGAGGATCCTTTATTGTAACATCGATTTTCGCGCTTCAGCCGCCTTTTCCGTCAACTCAGAATCACATCATTTTTCCGGTTCGTCGCTCTGTTTTTTGCCGAAAGCCTTCAGTTTTTCGGCCATTGTCTTGAGTCGCTCGAACACTTTCGCATTGACTGTTCCCTCCGGCCAGGCGCCATTTTCATCCATCTCTCCCGCAGGAACGCCGGTCAGAATTTCGATGCCTTCGTCGATGTGCGTGACGGGCCAGATGGAGAACTCTCCCGCTTCGACCGCTTTGACGATGTCGTGGCGGAGCATCAGGTGCGTGACGTTCGAGGCGGGAATCAGTACGCCGTGGCGTCCGTCGAGGCCGCGCGCTTTGCAAAGATCGAAAAATCCCTCGATTTTGTCGTTGACGCCACCGATGGCCTGCACCTGGCCGTGCTGGTTGACCGAGCCGGTGACGGCCAGCCACTGCCGGATCGGAATCCCCGAAATCGCCGAGAGCAGGGCGTAGAGCTCGGTGGAGGAGGCGCTGTCGCCCTCGATGCCGCCGTAGGATTGCTCGAAGACCAGCGTCGCCGAAAGCGAGAGCGGCTCGTCGGCGGCGTAGCGCGAGCCGAGGAATCCCGACAGAATCATCACCCCTTTCGAGTGGATCGGCCCGCCCATCTCGACTTCGCGCTCGATGTCGATCACCTCGCCCTTGCCGAGGCGCACCCGCGCCGTGATGCGGCTCGGCGTACCGAAGCTCTGTTCGCCGAGGGAATAGACCGAGAGGCCGTTGATTTGGCCGACCTGTTCCGACGAGGTGTCGATCAGAATCGTGCCGCGCATCATCGCCTCCCGCATCCGCTCCTGAACCCTCGCCGCGCGGTAACGCTGCGCTTCGAGCATCGCCTCGACGTCGTCGGCGCTCACCTGCGTCCGCTTGTTTTGCGCGGCGTGGTACTCCGCCTCGTGCGCGAGGTCGCGGATCGCCTGAAGGTTCGAGGAGAGCCGGGTGGCGTCGCCCGCCATGCGGGAGCCGTGCTCGATGATGCGGGCCACCGCGTCGCGCTCGAACGGCAGGAGCTTGTCTCGCGCGGCTATCGAGCCGACCAGGTGCGCGTAGGCCAGATGCGTTTCATCGTTGCGTTGCATGTCGTTGTCGAAATCGGCGGCGATCTTGAACAGTTCGTTGAAGTCAGGATCGTAGCTGCTCAACAGGTAGTAGAGCCTCCGTTCGCCGAGCAAAACGACCTTGAGATCGAGCGGAATGGGTTCCGGTTCGAGCGAAATGGTGCTGACCAAGCTGTAAAGTTGGGCGAGCGATTCGATGCGGATCTGGCGGGTGCGGAGCGCTTTTTTGAGCGCCTCCCAGGCGAAAGGTTCAAGCAGGAGCCGCCGCGCGTCGAGAATCAGGTAGCCGCCGTTTGCCCGGTGCAAGGCGCCCGGCTTGATGAGGGTGAAGTCGGTGATGAGCGTGCCCATCTGCGCGGCGTGCTCGATGTCGCCCACGAGGTTCTGCGTGGCGGGTTTGTCTTCGAGAATCACCGGTGCGCCGTTGAGCTTGCTGTTGTCGATCATCACGTTCACCCGGTAGCGGACGGCGGAGCGCTTGCGTCCTGCCGGGCTGAATTGCGGCGGCATCATGAACGGCCCCTCTTCGGGCGTCTCCTTTTCGAGGAACTGGCCGAAGTTTTCGATCATGTCGCGCTCGACCTCGTCGAGATAGCGCAGCACCTCTTCGACCTCTTTGTATCTGGCTCTGATTTCATCCATGAGCGGTTTGAGGGCGAATGCCGAAACCTCGCGGTTCAGCTCCTTGATCTTGTCGGCGGTTTCTCGCTGCCACTTGGGGAACTGCGCCATGATCGATTGCAGGCTGTCGCGGAGGCGGTTGGTCTCTTTTTCGATCTTGTCGCGCTCCTCCTGTTTCATCTGCATGTAAACGTCGGGCGCGATCACCTTGCCCTCGTGCACCGGCGCGAAAGCGAAGCCTCCCGGAGTGCGGATGAGGGTGATTTCGTGCTCCTGCGCATCGTGTTCAATCGCCTCGATGGCGCTTGACTGCTTCTCCTGCAACGCCTCGCCGATCTCTTTTTCCCGCGACTGGTACTCTTCGCTGCTGAAGGCGGCGGGCATGACGCCGAAGAGCGTTTCGACGAGGCGCTCCATGTCGTCGCTCAGGCGGCACGCCTGGCCGGGCGGCAGGCGGAGCGCTTTGGGGCTGCGCGGTTTGCCGAAATTGTAAACGTAGCACCAGTCGTCGGGTCGAGCCTCTTTCGGCGCGACGGCGTTGAGAAGCTGGAGCACGGTGGTCTCCTTGCCGGTTCCGGACGGGCCGAGGGCGAAGAGGTTGAACCCGTCGCGCCGGATGCCCATGCCGAGCCGGATCGCTTCGAGTGCTCGCTCCTGGCCTGCGATTTCTGTCGAGCCATCGAGATCGGCGGTGGTGCTGAAGGTGAACTGTCCGGGATCGCACCGGCTGTAGAGTTGCGCGGGGAGGAGTTTTGCGGGAATGGGCATGGTGTGCGCTCCTTTTTCCGGACGGCGAAAGGGGCTCAACCGGAAGCGGCCCTTCGCCGGAATCGGAAAGCCGCCTGTCTGGACGCACGGTCAGTGTTCGGTTATCTCTCTGTTTTAGAGAACTTTTGATTGTTCGGAAATGGTTCCCGCAAGCCGCGTTCAGGCCGCCTCTTCATCTTCCAGCGCCTTGCGCAGATGCACCGGCGGCTCCTTCTCCCGCTTGCGCAGCCGCAGGTTGAGCATCTCCACCGAAACCGAGAAGGCCATCGCGAAATAGACGTAGCCGCGCGGGAACTCGAATCCGGCCCCTTCGGCCACCAGCGTTGCCCCGATGAGAATCAGAAAGCTCAGCGCCAGCATTTTGATGGTCGGGTGGCGCTCGACGAATTCGCCGATGGTTTTGGAGGCGATGATCATGACGAAAACGGCGATCATGATGGCCAGAATCATGACCGGAATATCTTTGGCCAGCCCCACGGCGGTGATGACCGAGTCGAGCGAGAAGACGATGTCGATAATGGCGATCTGGATGAGCGTCATGACGAAGTTCGAGGCGGAGCGCTCCTTGATGACCTCTTCCGAGCCTTCGAGGCTCTGGTGAATTTCGTGGGTGCTTTTGGCGAGCAGGAACAGCCCGCCGCCGAGCAGGATGAGGTCGCGCCCGGTGACGGCGTGGCCGAAAGCGGTGAACAGCTCGTTGGTGAGGCGCATCACCCAGGTGATCGACAGCAAGAGCGCGATGCGGGTGAGCATGGCGAGGCTGAGACCGAGTATGCGGCCCGGCTTCTGCTGCTCGGCGGGCATCCGGCTGACGATGATGGTGAGAAAAATAATGTTGTCGATGCCGAGGACGATTTCAAGCGTCGTCAGCGTCAACAGGGCAATCCAGGCCTCAGGACTGAAAATCCATTCCATAGAAGTATCTGCGTTGATTGAGGGTTGTGTCTTTGGCTTCGGGAAGTTACATCCGCAGAGCCAGACCGGCAAAAATACGATTCATAATGGCCGATATTGAATACATTTATCAGGGCGTCTCTTTTGTTTGTCGATGGATTGAAGAGCGAGAGAGACAATGCATTGCAGGGGCAACCCTTGCGGTTGCCCTCTGTTCAATGTCACGCTGACAAGATGGGTAGCCGCGAGGGCTACCCCTACAGAAATATCAAGGCTGCATGATAACGCAAAAAGCCATGCCCGAATCCTACGACGCTACAACCCATGCCGGACTCCGGCGATACTTCGACAGCGGGTCAACCCGCTCGCTCGAATGGCGTCGCGGGCAGCTTCGGGGCCTCGATGCGTTTCTGCGTGAGCGCGAGGCCGCCATTGCCGAGGCGATTCATGCCGATCTTGGCAAGCCTGTGGCCGAGACCTGGCTGACCGAGACCGCCTGGCTCAGGAGCGAAATCCGGTACGTCCTGAAGCACCTTCGCGGCTGGATTCGTCCGAAAAAAGTCGGCGTACCGTTGCACTACCAGCCCGCGCGCGCGTTCGTCGAGCGTGAGCCGCTGGGCGTCGTGCTCATCATCGGCGCATGGAACTATCCGTTGCAGCTTTGCCTGGCCCCGCTCATCGGCGCTCTCGCCGGCGGGAACTGCGCGGTGGTGAAGCCTTCGGAGATGGCTCCGGCCACGTCGGCTCTGCTCTTCGGGGAGCTGGGGCGCTCTGTCGATCCGGAGGCGGTCAGGGTTGCCGAAGGCGATGCGGCGTTCACCGCCAGCTTGCTCGAACACCGCTTCGACCATCTTTTTTTTACGGGCAGCCGCCGGAAAGGGCGTGAGGTGATGGCGGCGGCGGCGCGGCACCTCACGCCGGTGACGCTCGAACTTGGCGGCAAAAGCCCGGTCATCGTCACCGAAAAGGCCGATCTGCGCCTGGCCGCGCGGCGTATCGCGTGGGCCAAGTTCCTCAATGCGGGGCAGACCTGCGTGGCTCCCGACTATCTGCTGGTTCACAAGTCCGTCGAGGAGCAGCTTTTGGCGATGATGAAGGAGGCGCTGCGTGAGTTTTTCGGCGACGATCCGCAATCGAGCGCTGACTATGGCCGGATCGTCGATGCCCGCAACTTCCGGCGGCTCGAAGCGTTGCGGCGCGAGGGCGCACTCGTCGAGGGGGGCGGCCCGAACGAGGCTTCGCGCTATATCGCGCCAACGATTCTCCGAGACGTTCCCGAAGATTCCGATCTCATGAAGGAGGAGATTTTCGGCCCGCTGTTGCCGGTGCGTTCGTTCACGACGCTCGAAGAGGCCGTCGGCATGGTCCGGTCGCTCGACGCGCCTCTCGCCGTCTATCTTTTTTCGCGTGACCGCGCGGAGCTTCGTTATCTGCGCGAGCACACCCGGAGCGGCGGCGTCTGCTGTAACGACCTGCTTTTTCAGGCCGCGATTCCAGGCCTGCCTTTCGGCGGCAGGGGCGCGAGCGGCATCGGCGTCTATCATGGCAGGGCGGGCTTCGAGACCTTCACCGCCGAGCGGAGCGTACTTGAGCGGGGCGGTTTTCCGGATCCCGATCTGCGCTATCCTCCCTACACGGCAGGCCGGTTCAGCTTGCTCAAGAAAATTGTCACCATCTTTTCATAGGCGAATGAGTATAACAAGCAACGTATCGGAACAAACCGGCCTGGCCTTCGGCGGCGGCGTGGTGCTTGGCGCGGCGCACATCGGCGTGCTGAAGGCGATGGACGAGACCGGCTTTCGCGCGGATTGCGTCGCGGGCACCAGCATCGGCTCGTTTATCGCGGCGATGCACGCCTTCGGCAAAAGCTGGCGGGAGATCGAAAAGGTTGCCCTTGAGCTGGACTGGTCTGATCTGTCGGGCCTCACTCTCTCCGGCTACGGCTTGCTCTCGATGCGCAAATTCGGCGAGATTGTCCGCGCCCAGCTCGGCTCGCGCCGCATCGAGGAGTCGCCGGTTCCGCTCGCTATCGTCGCCACCGACATCTGCACCGGAAACAAGGTGGTGCTGCGCGAGGGCGACGTTGCCACGGCGGTGATGGCCAGCTCGTCGATTCCCGGCATTTTCAAACCGGTGGAGCTGGGCGAGATGCTGCTGGTCGATGGCGTACTGACCGAGAACGTGCCGGTCTCTCCGCTCAAGGCGATGGGCGCGAGCCGGATCGCGTGCATCGACCTCTTTGGCCGTCACAGCTTCCGGCGGCCAGAGCACTTGCCCGACCTTTTGCTCAACGCTTTTTACAGCGCTATGCGCGCCATTTCGCAGATTCAGATCAGCGAGGCCGATCTGGTCATCACGCCCGATCTCTCCCGCTTCAGCCTGGTCGATATGTCCGCCGTGCCGGAGATTCTCGATACCGGCTACCGCGAGTCCATGCCATTGCTCGAAGCGTGGCGGGACGCGCACCGGTGACGTTCCGCTCTTTTCGAGCCGGAACCGGGAATGCAAAGGCGACGGTTTGCGTTTTGAAAAAGCCCGTGCTTCAACACCAAATCAAAGGAGGACGCAATGCCTATCCAAAGATTACGGGAGTTCCTCGACGGCCATCAGGTCAAGTACTTCGTCACCAGCCACTCGCCGGCCTACACGGCGCAAGAGATCGCAGCCGCCGCGCACGTGTCGGGCAACGAGCTGGTCAAGACGGTCATGGTGACGATCGACGGCAACATGGCCATGGCGCTTCTGCACGCTTCGCGCCACCTCGATTTCGACAAGCTCCGCGAACTGTGCGGCTCTCGTGATGTCGCCCTTGCCGAGGAGGTGGAGTTCAGCGGTCTGTTTCCTGAGTGCGAAATCGGCGCGATGCCACCTTTCGGCAATTTGTACGGCATGGCGGTCTATGCGGATGACGAGCTGGACGGAAGCATGGATATTGTCTTCAACGCCGGAACTCACCGGGAGCTTGTCAGGCTCTCATGGTTCGATTACCGCAGACTGGTCAGCCCGGTCATGGGCAGTATCGCCTCCGGTTCGTAGGTCAGCCGGAGCGAGCGGTTTGGCAATCTTCAGCGGCGGCGCGGCTTTTTAAGCGGGAAATAGTACCTTTGACGGAGCCTGAAATGGCGAGGAACGGCCTGCGGTTTTGTAGGCGCGTTTCGATGTTCCATGAGTCAGATGCAACGATTTTCAGCTTTTTGCCGCCGCCGATATGAAGGTAGCCTTATATGCGGGAACCTACGTCAAGGACAAGGATGGCGCCGTACGGTCGATCTACCAGCTTGTCTCGTCAATGATCAAAAACGGCCACGAGGTCGTGGTCTGGACGCCCGATTTCGCCCCTGGATCGAACGCCTCGGTGCCGGTTAACCTGACGCCGTCGGTGCCCATTCCGCTCTACCCCGACTACAAACTCGGGTTCTACAACGCCGTCACCGAACGGCAGCTCGACGAGTTCGCGCCGGACATTGTCCACATCTCCACCCCCGACATCGTTGGCCGCAAGGTTTTGCGCTATGCCAGGAAAAAAGGCATTCCGGTCGGCTCGGCCTACCACACCGATTTTCCCTCCTACCTGAGCTACTACCATCTCGGCTTCGCCGAACCGGCGGTCTGGCGCTTCCTCCGGAAATTCTACAACGCCTGCGACGTGACGCTCGCGCCGAACGAGAGCGTCCGCGAGCGGCTCACCGGCAAGGGGATCGAGCGGGTCGAACTTTGGTCGCGCGGCATCGACAGGGAGCTGTTCGACCCCTCTCGCCGCTCCGCGAAGCTGCGGCGGGCGTGGGACGCCGAGGGGCGGACGGTCATTATCTACGCCGGGCGCTTCGTGCTTTACAAGGACATCGAGGTGGTGATGAGCCTTTACCAGCGCTTCATCGAGGAGGGCCTCGGCGAGCGCGTACGTTTCGTGATGATCGGCTCCGGCCCGGAGGAGGCAGAGATGCGACGGCGGATGCCCGACGCGGTTTTCACCGGCTACCTGACCGGCGTGGCGCTCCCGGAAGCCTACGCGAGCGGCGATCTGTTCCTCTTTCCCTCGACTACCGAGGCGTTCTGCAACGTGGCGCTCGAAGCGCTCGCCACCGGCTTGCCCGCCGTGGTCTCCGATCTCGGCGGATGCCGTGAGCTGGTCGAGCGCTCCGGCGGCGGCCTGGTCGCCAAAGCCGGGGAAATCGGTGATTTCTACAAGTGCTTCACAAAGCTCATGCAGGATGGCGAGTTGTTCCGCGCCATGCGTGAGCGCGGCCTCGCCTTTGCCGAAGACAAATCATGGGCGGCGGTCAACGGCCAGCTCATCGCCCGCTACCTCGACCTCATCGCCACCAACGCGAGGCGGTGAGCTTGGCGGAACGGACGGATCAGACCGATCCCGAAACCAACTCCAAATCAAATCCCGATCACGATCCCGTAGGGGCAGCCCTCGCGGCTGCCCTGGCGTCACCGTTGTTTCAGTTTTTTTTGTACGTGCGGCCTTTAGACTGTTTCAAGCAGGGCAGGCGCGAGGCCTGCCCCTACAAACCAATGCGTCTCCTTGCTCTGACGCTTAAGTTATCAACCCTTCACTTCGTACGGCTCCATGATGTAGCCGAGGCAGTCCTGCATGATGACCCGTGCGTCGCGGGTGAACATCGAGGGTACGATCGGCAGCTTCGTGAAGATGCGCTCTTCGCTGAAGCGGAGGTAGCGAAGGGTGATGTCGCGTCCGTCGTTGTCGGTCACGACGAGCGGCGGCGCGGCGGCGCGGTAACGCCCCAGCTCCGCGCCTTCGGGCACTCGCTCGAAGTTGAGGCTTTCGAGGTCTTCGCGCAGGCAGAGATCTGCGTCGCCTCCGTACGCGCCGAACTCCACGCGCAGTCCTTCGCGCACGACGATCCGGGCGGTAGTGTGGAACAGGTCGCTGAGGTGGTTCGGTGGTGGCGTGAAGAGCGCTTCGGCGGAGAGCTCAAGGCTGTGCCGGAGGTACTGCTCCACGTGGCTCGTTCCGGCGGCGTTGCCCGATACGCCGCATTCGAGCGTCACCGAAGGACAAATTTTCGACAGCGCAATCGCAATCACTTCGCGCGGCTCGGTGAACCAGACGATGGTTTTGCTGAAACGCCGCGCCAGGCTGAGCGTGGCGTCGTCGAGCCGGTTGACGCAGCCGTAGTGCGGGTTCTTGCCGGTGTTGTTGTGCAGGTCGATAGCGGCCAGCGGCGCGGCTTTGGCCACCTCCGCCAGCACCTCTCGCGCCAGCCGGTGCTCCGGATAGCGCTCGTCGTGCCAGATGCGGTTGTAGTCGGCCTGCCCGTCGAGCTTGCGTAATTTCTGTCCGGCGGCGGCGACGTTGCCCACGAAGAGCAGCACCGGTCTTGGCAACGGGCGGCGCGGCGCGTCATATCCGGCGAGGAGGCGCTGCATGGCGTCGAAGCCGGTGGTTTCGTTGCCGTGCAAAAGGATCGAAACGAAGATCGGCGGCCCCGGCTCGCCCGCGATGCGGATCAGCGACGGACCGGGCAGGATCGTCCCGATTTTTTCGACCGGCGCGTCGGTGAAGCCGTCGGGCAGGCGCTCGAAGCGGCGGAGCGCCGGGACGGGGTAGTGGTTCAGATGCTCCATTCGTGAACGGGAATGCCGAGGCTCTGGTTATCGAGGCAGGCCTGCGTCAGCGCCCGGAAGTCGGGGCCGTGCTTGCCGACGAAGGCCTTCTGCCACCACGCCCCGTTGCGCCGCGACGCTACCCGCTGCGCCAGAATATCGACGAGGTAATAGCGCAGGTCGCGGCTGTCGAATCCCGCCGCGGCCAGCGCCAGAATCGCGCCCGGAATCAGGTGCTGCAAGATGAGCGTCTCGACGGGCATCGTGCTTCCCGAAGTCCAGGCGACATTGGCGTTGAGGCCGGAGCGGGCGGCAGCGTAAAAATTGGCCCGCGCCTGTTCAAACGAAATGTTGGCCTGCGGAACTTCAGGTTGCAGGTACATCATCGCTCCGTAGAAAAAAAGAATATTGGCGACGACGTCGGGAATCGACGGCCCCGCCGCCGGAACGCGGTGCTCGATGCGCAGGTGCGGGCGGCCATTTTCGCCGAAGCCGATCAGTGGCCGGTTCCAGCGCCAGATGGTGCCGTTGTGCAGCCGCAAGTGGTGCATCATGCTGAAGTCGTGGTCAAGCGTGACTGGCAGCAGCACCGGAAAACCGTCCAGATTCTCAAGGAAAACCTCCCGTAGTGAGTCGCGGACGTAATCGCGCCCAAAGGTGACGCGCGAAACCGGCCTGCCGGAGAGATCGACGAACGATGGGGTGTACACAGCCTGCTCGAAGAGCGGGATGCGGGTCTCGTCCCAGAGTTCGCGTCCAAAAAGAAATGGCGAGTTGGCCGACAGCGCGGCCATTGGCGCCGAGAGCACGTGAGCGACGTTGTAAAAAGCGGCGGCGCGGCTGAGCGGAACCTGAAAGTGTATCTGCAGCGAGGTGGTCGCCGCCTCGGCCATGACATCGTGATGCACGACCTCCAGCCGGTCATTCGGCCCCTCGATGTTTATTTTGAGCGGATGACGTGATCTGGTGCGCAGTATTTCACGGTTCAGGGCGTGGAACCGTTGCATCGACGACATGCTTTCGAGCGTGAGCATCCTGTCCTGCAAGGTCGGCAGAATGCCGGTCATGAGGGTCTGGCAGCCCATCTCACGGGCGTGGAGGGAGCCGTTGTCCCAGAGCGTCTGAAGCTCGCCGCGCAGGAACTCCGGGAGTTGGCGATTCAGCGGATGAGGCGCGACGTTGAGTTCAAAGTTGTATTTCGACAGCTCGGCCACGACGAGAGGGTTGTTAACCCGTGCAAGGAACTCCTCGTTCCGTGCCGCCGGAGCGCAATCGCTGTCCACGAGCCACCCTTCAAGCTCAAAGCCGCACATAACCTCGCGTTGCTCGAAAGCGTCCGCGGAGAACCACTCCATCAGCATCAGCGTCTCCTTTCGCAGATTCTGCTGAAACTGCCGGAAATCCTGTTCGCTGAACTCGGTTTTCGCTATTTCACTGCCCATCGATAGATCGTTAGTTAACCCAATCTGGGTAATAGGTCTGTCAGATGCAAATGAATTGTCGCAGTTTCCCGAAAGTTATTGCTCAATCCGATTGTGGCGGAGGGTATCTTTCCAATGGAATCGGAATTGCCGCAGGGTCGTGAATTTGTGTGGGCGGGTTTTATGCCCGCCCGGACGGGATGCCGGGCACACGGCTTTGGCGAAATCGGGCAGCCACGGGGGACTGCTCCTACGCAAGATCAACAGGTCCCGTCGCGGTAATCGATAGAGTGGAACGGAACCAATAATCACCGCCGGGAGTAACAACTCCTAAAAAAGGAGATTTCATATGAAGACAGGATTCATCGGCCTCGGCAAGATGGGCTTCAACATGGTCGAACATCTGCTCGAACTGGGCCATGAGGTGGTGGCGTTCGACCTTTCGGCGGAGGCGGTCGCGGCGATTGCTGAAAAAGGGGCGACGGCAGCAAGCTCGTTGCAGCACGTTGTGGGCGACCTGCCGAAGCCGCGCGTGGTGTGGATGATGGTTCCGGCGGGCAGGGCGGTCGATGCGGTGCTCGACGGATTGCTGCCGTTCCTCGATCGAGGCGACATCGTCATCGATGGCGGCAATTCGCGCTACACCGATTCGGTGGCGCGGGCGGAGCGGCTGCGCCAAGCGGGCGTGCGGCTGCTCGACGTCGGCACCAGCGGCGGGCTGGACGGCGCTCGCCACGGCGCGTGCATGATGGCCGGGGGTGAGCGGGAGGCCTACGAGTACGTCGAGCCGCTGCTTCGCGGCCTCTGCGTGCCGGACGGTTGCGGCTACATGGGCGTGTCCGGCGCGGGCCACTTCGTTAAAATGGTGCACAACGGCATCGAGTACGGCATGATGCAGGCCATCGGCGAGGGGTTCGACCTGCTTCGCGCCAGCGGCTTCGACCTCGACAACGAGACCGTGGCGCGGGTCTGGTCGAACGGCTCGGTGATTCGCGGCTGGCTCATGGAGCTGGCGGGCAAGGCGTTCGCGCAGGACAACGACCTCGGCTGGCTCGGCGGCAAGGTGGCCGATTCTGGCGAGGGGCGCTGGACGGTCGAGGCGGCCATCGATCTCGGCGTGGCGGTGCCGATCATCTCCGGCGCGCTGTTCCGTCGCTTCCGGTCGCAGAGCGAGGAGAACTTTTCGGACAAGGTGGTCGCCGCGCTGCGTCACGGCTTCGGCGGTCACGCTTACCAGGCTCCCGGAGCCGGGGAGGAGAAAGCATGAGCGCCGCCCTCGACAACTTCACCATCGTCATCTTTGGCGCGAGCAGCGACCTGGCCTCGCGCAAGCTGTTTCCGTCGGTCTTCCAGCTCGCCCGGTGGGGGCACATGCCGGAGAGCTTCCGCTTGATCGGCGTCGGGCGGCAGGAGATGAGCCACGACGAGTTCCGCCAGAGCGTTCGCGAGCGGCTGCTTGAGCACTCGCCCGAAGCCGCCGGTGACGCCGAGCGGCTCCATATCTTCTGCCGCCGCCTCTTTTATGTGCGGGCCGATCTCGACGATCCGGCGGGCTACGCGAGGCTGCGTGGCGAGATTTTGCGCGAGGAGGCGGAGGATGGGCGAACCTGCCGCAACCTGATGTTTTACCTGTCGATACCGCCGAGCCTCGCGCCCGCCGTGGTGAAGAATCTCGGCAAGGCCGGGCTGGGCGGGCGCGAATCCTCATGCACCGGGTGGCGCAAGCTCATCGCCGAAAAGCCCTACGGCCACGACCTCGAAAGCGCCCGCGAGCTGAACCGCGTCATCGACGAGGTGTTCGAGGAGCGGCAGGTCTATCGCATCGACCACTACCTCGGCAAGGAGCCGGTGCAGAACATCATGGTGTTCCGTTTCTCCAACGGCATTTTCGAGCCGCTCTGGAACCGGCAGTACATCGCGCAGGTGATGATTACCATCGCCGAGGATTTCGGTATCCGGGGGCGCGGCGGCTACTACGAGGAGGCCGGGCTCTTGCGCGACATCATCCAGAACCACGGCTTGCAACTGCTCGCGGCCATCGCCATGGAGCCGCCGGTCGATCTCGACGCCGACTCGATTCGCGACGAAAAGTCCAAAATTCTGCGCTCCGTGCGCCGCTTCAACATCGACTCGGTGCGCGACTCGGTGGTGCTTGGCCAGTACGAGGGGTACGTCGCCGAAAAGGGGGTCGCGCCGGATTCGAAGGTCGAAACCTTCGCCGCCGTGAAGTTCCACATCGACAACTGGCGCTGGTCGGGCGTGCCGTTCTACATGAAGGCGGGCAAGAACCTCGCCAAACAGGTCACCGAAATCGTCATCACCTTCCGCTGCCCGCCGCAGAACTACTACGGCCCGTCCGGCGGCGCGGCGTGCAGTACGCCGAACCAGGTAGTGCTCGGCATCCAGCCCGACGAGACGGTCGCCATCCGCTTCGGCGCGAAACGACCCGGCGAGCAGATGATTACCGATCCGGTGTTCATGAAGTTCGACTACCGCAACACCTTCCAGGGCGAGGGCCTCACGCCGTACCACCGCCTTTTGCTCGACGCCATCGAAGGCAACCAGATGAACTTCATCCGCAAAGACAGCGTGGAGTACTCGTGGGAAATTATCGACAGCCTGAAAGATTCAATCGACGGCCAGGTTCCGGAGCTGTACCCGGTTCATAGCTGGGGACCGGAATCGTCGAGGATTTACGGGTGACGGATAGGGGATGATGGGTTGAATATTCTGTAGGGGCGGACCTGTGTGTCCGCCCTTCTTGTGTCGGGGATAAAGTTGCGGACAAGCATCTGTCATTCCGAACGAAGTGAAGAATCCAGTTCCCGAAGGTTGGGATAGCCGACTGATTCGCAAGATATTACGATGCTTTTCTGGATTCTTCAGCCGACAAATCGTCTTCAGAATGACAGTAGCGGGAGATTGTTTTGGAAGCAAATTTATAAAGATTCAATACAGTAATTATCTTCTTCATCTTTGTTTAAATATGATATTGCAATGCCATACTTTCTTGAAATATCTTCAATAATATCAGAATGAATTGAATCATAAGGCCCTAATATTATTGATTTAGGAATGATGTTATTTAGATAGTGCTCATCGTTTATGGATCCAAAAAGTCTGTACTCTTCCTCATATATCCAGCACTTTGCTTTTGTTTTCAAAATCCCAAAATCTTGAGGAGGGTTTATGCCTTCAGCAATTTTTTGTAATTGTTCAAGGGTTACACAGGCTCGCCCCTCATATTCGACAAGCCTAATATCATATTTTTTCTCATCTAACTCATATCCTAAAGCAATTCCGCTGAAGCCGCCTGCGTAATGGGCCCATAGCAGAGGTTCTGTTGCGGATTTTGTAAAACACGTGAATCTCTGTCTATCAATTGTTTGTCTGGCAATTTTTTCTGTGTTTAAATATGGTTGATCAGGATGTTTTATTTTTTCTTTATGCTCAAAAACTTGCCAGCTTCCCTCATCTGGATCATTCATTCGGTCACAGGCAGAAAGGTAAATCCTTCTGTTGACTATCATGTCAAGAGAATGTAATAAGCCATCGCCCTGCAAAGACTTGTATTTGTATAATATCATTCTATTTCGCGGCGTTTTGGATAGGTTCGCTTGATCGGTTAGCACAAAAAAGGATTTACCTCTTCAACAAAACAGTAAACCCGGCTTGCTCAAAATGATGATCAGTGCTGAAAACGTTTTGTATCCCCAGAGATTTTGCAAGAACGATACTGGTACAATCCACAAATCCCCAATCTTTATCAGCCATTTGTTTGTACAAAGCAAAACCCCTGTTCATGATATGTTCATCGACAACAATACTTTTCCACTTCTTTGATTGCATTACTGCATCAATCAGTCTGATTGAAAACGGTTTCAGATTGACCGTGCTGAAAGCATTTCCAAATTCAAGTAAAACTGCATTTGAAGTGACAAACAAACTATTTGACCTCACCAAGCGGTCATTAACCTCAATCGCTTGGGAATGAAAAGCATCTCGCTTGTTGCCAATGGCGATCAGTGCCGAGGTATCGACAAACACTTGATTGTTCATCGTCTCGGTGTTCCGTAAAGATAATGATCGTGATTTTCGGCGAAATCGGTTATGCCGGTGTCAACGGCAATATCCTCTAAGTTCAGATTATCCCAGGGATCTCCTTTCGGCGCATCAGGTTTGATCTCTACAGGAATGCCTTCCTGAGCGAAGAATTCCCTCACTTTGGTCATAACCCGCGTGACCTGATCAGGGAGAATATCCGGTAGTGTAATCGTCAATTGCATAAGTAGTCACAGTTTCATGGTTCATCAGCTACGACGTCAAGTACAATTTACAATACAAAACTTACACATTATTTCACTCCATACAAAAGAGTGAGCTACTCCACTCCCTCAACAAACCACCACACATCCCCGCTTCTCGGCTTCACCATCCCCGCAGGCAGTTCCGGCCTTTCTCCGTTGCTGATCGCGCGGGCGAGTTCGTAGCGTGACGGCGGTACGAGGAAGAGCACCGTTTTGGCTTCGTTGATGACGGGCAGGGTCAGCGTCAGTCGCATTCCGGGCGGTTTGCCGTTTGGGGCATCGACGGCGATGACCCAGCGCTCCTTCTCCTTGAGCGATGTGTGGTCGCCGGGGAAGAGGGAGGCGGTGTGGCCGTCGTCGCCGAGGCCGAGGAGGATGAGGTCGAAGGAGGGCGGGGCGTCGTCCGTCCCGGTTTTTCTGAAGAACTCCCGGAGCAGCGATTCGTAGCGGCGGGCGTCCTCTGCAGGATCGCCTGATTCTGTCGGCATCCTGAAAATGTTCTCCGGTTTTACGCAGACGTGGCGTAAGAGCGTTTCGCGGGCCATGCCGTAGTTGCTGTCGGGGTGGCTCGGCGGCAGGTAGCGCTCGTCGCCCAGAAAGAGCAGAGTGTGCGCCCAGGGTAGCGCGAGCGCGTCGGGGTTGCGCGGGCAGCGGCGCGCCTCGACGGGCAGCTTGTAGCCGAGTTTGTGGTAGCGCTCCTCGCTGATTCCTTCGGCAAGCTTCTGGTGCAGCGCTCGCGGGGTGTTGCCGCCCGACAGCACCAGCGTGAAGCGTCCCCGCTCGGCGACCGCCCGGTAGGCCGCGTCGGTGATGAAGGCGACCGCTTTTTCGAGCAGCGCGTCGTGCGGGGCGGAAATCCAGTGCGTCATGCTTCTCCGGTTTTGAGCAGTTCGAGCGCTTTTTCGGCGATGTTCGACGCCGTGAAGCCGAAGTGCTCCATCACTTGCGGGCCGGGGGCGGACGCGCCGAAGCGGTCGAGGCCGATGACCGTGCCGCCGCTTCCGGCCACGTCGTGCCAGCCGAAGGTGGTGGCGGCTTCCACGACGACGCGCTTCGTGACGTTCGGGGGGAGCACGCTCTGGCGGTATGCCGCGCTCTGTTCGGCGAACAGCTCTTTCGAGGGCATCGAGACCACCCGGACGGCGTAGCCCTCTTGTTCGATCACTGCTTTGGCTTCGAGCGCTGGATGCACTTCGGAGCCTGTGGCGACGATGATGGCGCAGTTGCCCGGCTCCGCTTCGGCTCCCTCCGCCCAGTCGGCGAGCACGTAGGCTCCTTTCGGTACTCCGTCGCGGAGGCGTCCGTCGGCGTCGTCGAGCACCGGCAAGCCTTGCCGCGTCAGCACGAGGGCGGCGGGTTTGCGGCGTTCGAGCGCGAGCAGCCACGCCGCCGCCGTTTCGTTCGCATCCGCCGGGCGATAGACGTCAAAGCCCGGCATGGCGCGCAGCATGGCGAGCTGCTCGATGGGCTGGTGGGTCGGGCCGTCCTCGCCGACGCCGATGCTGTCGTGCGTGAAGATGAAGAGGGAGTGGGTCTGCATCAGGGCGGCCAGGCGCAGCGCCGGTTTCATGTAGTCGGCGAAGATGAGGAAGGTCGCGCCGTAGGGAATCACCATGTTCGAGAGCGCCAGGCCGTTGACCATTGCGCCCATCGCGTGCTCCCGGACGCCGAAGTGCAAGGTCGCTCCGCCGTAGCTCCCAGCCTCGAACGCGGCTCCGAAGAGTGTGCCGTTCGACGGGGCCAGGTCAGCCGAGCCGCCCGCGAGCAGCGGGATTTTCTCCGCGATTGCGCCGAGCACTTTTTTTGACGCCTGCCGCGTGGCCAGCTTTTCGCCCGCCGTGAACGCCGGCATCTCTGGCAGCCACGAGGCGGGGAAGCGGCCCGAGGCGAGGTCGGACAATGCCGAGGCGAGGTCGGGTTCCTCCTGCCCGAACGCTTTCCAGAGCTGTTTCCACTCCTGTTCCAGCCCGATGCCGCGTTCGGCGACCGCGCGGAAATGGCTGCGCACCTCGTCCGGCACGACGAACGATGCATCCTCCGGAAAGCCGAAGGCGCGTTTGACCAGCTTCGCCTCGTCCGGGCCGAGCGGCTCGCCGTGCGCCGAGGCGGTGCCCTGCTTGTGCGGGCTGCCGTAGCCGATGGTAGTACTGACGATGATGAGCGACGGGCGGTCGTCCACCTCCTGCGCGTCGCGCACGGCTCGCTCGATGGCGTCCAGGTTGGTGCCGTCGATGTGCGAAATGACGTGCCAGCCGTAGGCCTCGTAACGCTGGGCCACATTTTCGGTGAAGGCCAGGGCGGTGGAGCCTTCGATGGTGATGTGGTTGCTGTCGTACAGGCAGATCAGTTTGCCGAGCTTGAGGTGGCCCGCCAGCGACGAAGCCTCCGAGCTGACCCCCTCCATCAGGTCGCCGTCGCCGCAGATGACGTAGGTGAAGTATTCGATGAGCGCCCGCTCCGCCGTGTTGAGCTTTGCTGCGAGGAACCGTTCGGCGGCGGCGACGCCCACGGCGGTGGCGATGCCCTGGCCGAGCGGGCCGGTGGTCATCTCGACGCCCGGCGTTTCGCCGTACTCCGGATGGCCCGGCGTGCGGCTGCCGAGCTGGCGGAACTGCTTCAGCTCGTCGAGGCCGAGGCCGTAGCCGCAGAGGTGCAAGAGCGCGTAGAGCAGCGCCGAGCCGTGGCCCGCCGAGAGCACGAAGCGGTCGCGGTTGGGCCACTCCGGATTGGCGGGGTTGAAGCGCATGATTTTGGTGAAGAGCGTGTAGGCCATCGGAGCCGCGCCGAGCGGGAGTCCCGGATGACCTGATTTGGCTTTTTCGACCATATCGACCGCGAGCAGTCGGATCGTGGAGATCGCTTGTTGTTCGATGGAAAAGGTGTTGGGCATGAGCGGATGGTTTCGGCAGTTGAAAGGTATGATTGAAGGTAATCATTCTCGGCGGTCAAGGTCAAAATTCCGTGGTGGAGGATTGCCAGTTTTTGCGGTTGGCCGGCAGAATCCTAAGTTTGGATGATGAGGCGATGTGAAGAGTCAATCATCGTCAGAGAAATGTTCTGTCGTCTGTCATTCTGTCCCGACCACTATCGGGAGAAGAATCCAGTTTTTTTTCAGGGCTTGGTGATAAATGATTGATTCTGAAAGCTATACGTGACTTTCTGGATTCTTCATTCCGCTGCGCTTCATTCAGAATGACAGAGGAAAACATAACAGTGTTACCAACCCAACCCCTCAGCCTATGCCGCTTTTCGATGGTTATGGATTCCTTGCCGGGTCGCTGCTCCGGTACGGTTGCGACAACCGGCAGGATGCGTGGCACTACTACCACTGCTCGCTGCTGGTGCGCGCGCGGGGCGCGGTTTATCGCTGCGTGGTCGATCTGGACAGCAAGCAGCGCCGCGACGGCATTCAGTGGAAGGTGGTCGAGTTGCCGCATGACCGGGCGGCGGCGCTGCGCGATCATCCGGACGGCTGGCGCTTTATCGGGATGGATGAGGAGTCCGGGGCGCTCGATTACTACCGGAGCGAGTGGCTCGGCCCGTCGGCGGAGTGCGTCCGCGCCGGTTGCGAGGAGGGGGCGAGCTTGCATTGCTGGAAGTACGGCACGGGCAACGATGCGTTTCGCGACCTCGAACCGATGCTGCGGCGCGGGCGAAGAATCTTCGTGTTCGGCGAGCCGTTCCGCAATGGCAAGGGGGTGCACAACATTCACCAGAACCAGGGCGATCCGCCCGGCAGCCGGTGGGCGGCGGAGAACGGCCCGTGGCAGGACGGCGCGGTGATGGTCGAGCGGCCCGACGGCAGCGTGGCGGCGTTTCTCTGCAAGTTCAGCACGCAGCGCTTTTGCCTCGCCGAAGCACAGGCTTGAGCTTTCCTCGACGCGGTGTTACCTTTTAGAATGCTTTGTTTTTCAACGATCAGCAAGGAGATTGATATGAAAGGACATTCTGGTTTCCGAAAGGTGACGATCATGGTTTTGGCGCTGCTCTGTTGCAGCCTTCCCGCTACTTCGCTTCATGCCGTCGAGAGCGGTATTTCGGTATCGGCATCGAGCGCGGTGACGTATGATCCCGATACGGCTGAATTCACGACGACGGTTGAATCGACCGGCAAAGACGCGGCCAGAGCCGCCGCCGCGACTGCCGCGCTCTGGAGCGAACTCCAGCAGGCGCTGCGCAAGGCGGGCGTTTCCGCTGCCGACGCTTCGTCGGCGAGTTACACGGTGAGTCCCGAGTGGGAGTGGAACCGTTCGACGGGCAAACGGGAGTTCCGGGGCTACAAGGCGCGGCACGTCGTGCGGGTCGTGGTGCGTGATCTCGGCAAGCTTGGCGGCGCGATCGACGCCGTGGTCGGCGCGGGCGCGGGCACGGGCACGGTCGATGGATTGCGCTACTTTTCGTCCCGCTTCGAGAGTCTTCGCCTACAGGCGCTCGCCGATGCCGTCAGGAGCGCAAGGCGCGATGCCGAGGTGATAGCCCGCGCCGCAGGCGGAAAGCTTGGTGCGTTGCAGGAGCTTCAGTACGGCCAGCCGCAGAACGATTTTCCCGTGATGCGCGCCGTCATGGCCGAGGCGGCTCCGGCTGGCGCGCCGCCGACCGACGTGCAGCCGGGTGAGCAGAAGCTGACGGTTTCGGTCAGCTCTCGCTGGCAGTATCTTTCGGGAAGCGGCAAGTGATACGTCAGCGGGCGCGGGACTTTGCCTGAAATCAGCATCCGGCGCGATGGTTCGCTTCGGCGAAGAGGGCAACGATTCGTGACAGCCATGAAAAAAGATATTCTTGAGCGGTACGACCGGACGGACGACGGTCTCCTCGCCGTCGATGTGTATGCGTCGAAGGTCGAGGAGCTGTACGAGGATTTCGACAAGCAGGCGCCCTTTCACCGCAAAGACCTCGACGAAGATTTGGCAGCCTACCTGCTCGACTGCGTACGTGAAATCGGCAGGGTCGATTTCATCATCCGCATAACCCTCGACGCCATTCCATCCGTGGAGCTTCAGGATCGCATCCGTACCAGCGCACGGAGGTTCTTTATCTACCAGCGGGAGCTGGAGCTTGCCTCGATGCAGCGGCTGCTGAAAAAATCCCTGCTTTTTCTTCTTTCCGGCATGGCGCTGCTTTTTGTTTCGTTATCGCTTGGCGCGGCCATAGTCCCGGACTTGCAGCAGTTTGTTTACGAGCGAGTGCTCGTCGAGGGGTTGACCATCGCGGCCTGGGTATCGATCTGGGAATCGCTGAGCAATCTGATGTTCAACTGGTGGCCCGCGCGGCAGCGCATCAGGCTGAATTCCCGCATTGCCGATGCACAGGTGCGGTTCCAGAGCAATGCAGGTATCCGGCGCTGAATGAGGTTGAATACGCTATTCAGCGTAGTACTTCGGCGCAATCGTTTTGCCTCGACGAAAAAAGATTTATCTTTACTGGATTTTATAAAAAAGCCAGCCGGACTCTCCGGCGCGGCAATCGTGCAGGAGCTTGCCTGAGCCATCCTTTCCTGACCGTATGTTGCCGGCTTTCTGTTCATGACTAACGATTACCATGACGCGGCCTCTTCGACCGCGCTTTGAGGAGTATGTGTATGAAAAAAAGAGTCATAGCCGTTTCGCTGACGCTGTTCATGGCGTTGCCCGCGGCCAGCCGCGCCATTCCGGCTGACGATTCGCCGGAGAACCGGTGGATTACCTCAGTGATGCAATCCATCAAAGAGGAGAACGATATTGACCCGGAGGCGCTCAAGCTCGCCTTGAAGGGATACTGGAACCTCTATCGCGAGGGACAGCTCCGTCGCAAAGACGTTATTACGCTGATTGATTTCAGCAAACCCTCTGATGTCAAGCGTCTGTACATTATCGATGTCAGAAACGTCAGGATTCTTCGCTCTGCTCTTGTCGCCCACGGCAGGGGGAGCGGTGATGTCATGGCGACCAGCTTCTCCAACCAGCCAGGCTCGAACCAGAGCAGTATCGGCTTCTATCTCACGGAAAGCACCTACGCCGGAAAGAATGGCTACTCCCTTGTTTTAAAAGGACTTGACCAGGGAATCAACGACAAGGCCGAGATGCGAAGCATCGTCATGCACGGCGCAGACTATGTTTCCGAGGATTACATCAGCCGCACCGGTCATCTCGGTCGCAGCCTCGGATGCCCGGCCGTGTCGATGGAGCAGTGTTTCGACCTGATCGATCTTATCAAGGACGGCACGTGCCTGTTCATTTATCACAAAGACCAGGGCTATGCATCCCGGTCGGTTGTGCTCAATCCTGAACTCGCGCTTGGCGGAGTGAAGGGACAAAATCCAGCATAAGTTTTACTCTCTATTAATGTTCCCTTTCGTTTTGCTCTGGTTCGCGCTGATGTCGGCTGCCGCTCTGGTTTTGCCGGTTCCGGCTCATGCGGCTGACAGCACCGCCACTCGCCAACTTCCTGACCAGCCGGTTAGCAGCTATCTGAAAAGCTATCTCTACCGTCTCGAACGGCTGGATAATGTTACCGCACCCCGACGCCTGGTCATTGACGGGCAGTTGCAGCGTTTTTACCGGTCGATCGGCTACCGCGCCGCGTGGACCAATAAAAAGGCCATTGCGCGCCTGGTCGATGTTATCGAAGAGAGTGACGAAGACGGCCTCAACCCCTCCGATTACCATTTTGCGGAGATCAGGAAATTCGCCGCAAATCCTCCCGATTCTCCGGCATTGCAGGCCCGGGCCGATATCCTCATGACCGACGCCGTTTTCACGCTGATGTCGAATCTGCGTGCGGGCAAAATTGACCCCGGCTCGCTCGATCCCAACTGGAACATCGCCGCCCACAAGCCGGGCGCGAACTATGACCAGACGCTGATGGCGGCGGTCATGGGCAGCGAGTTTCCCGAAATGATCGCAGAGCTGCGGCATTTGTCGCCAGAGTATGCGCGGCTGCGCAAAGCGCTTGCGCGTTACCGCAAGATTGCCGACAACGGCGGATGGCAGCCGGTTTATCAAGGGCCGAATATCGAAAAAGTCGGTCAGGTCGATCGACGGATGCCGCTCATCCGCCAGCGTCTCATCCTGTCTGGCGACTACTCAGGGGACGAGCCTTCGATCTCGGATCCGGCCTCGCCAGCCGATTCTCTGGCTATTAACGCGCCCGCCGACAAGGTTTACACCCAGGAGTTGTACGATGCAATGCGTGCCTTCCAGGCGCGGCACGGGCTGTCGGTTGACGGCATCATTGGCATCGCGACCCTCAACGCCATGAACTACCCGGCGCCGCTGCGGGTCGATCAGATACGGGCCAATCTCGAACGGACGCGCTGGTATGACGGCATTCTGGGCAGCACCTATGTGATGGTGAACATTCCGGCATTCTCGGTCAAGTACGTCCGGGACAACGCCGTCCAGTGGAAGTCACGGGTCATCGTCGGCAAGCCTGACTTGCAGACGCCGGTTTTTGCCGCCCAGATACAGTCCATCATCTTCAATCCCCACTGGGTGATTCCTTCGGGCATTCTTGTCAAGGAGTCCATTCCGGCTATCAGAAAGAATATCGGCTATCTCAGCAAGAACCAGTTGACCGTGGTGGACAACAAGGGCAAACCGGTCGATCCGTCGAGCGTCAACTGGTCGCAGTATAGCAACGGGGGTTTTCCGTATCGGCTGGTTCAGGCTTCCGGCGATGACGGATCGCTGGGCAGAATCAAGTTTAACATGCCCAACCGGTTCACGGTCTATATGCACGATACGCCGACCAAGCCGCTCTTCGAGCGAAGCTATCGCGCTTACAGTCACGGATGCGTCAGGGTTGACCGGCCTTTCGAGCTTGCCGAGGAGCTGATGCGCGATTCCGAAAAATGGAGCCTCTCGAAGATCGAAGCTGCGATCGGTACCGGCAAAACGCGCACGATTCCGCTTTCGGTCAAGGTGCCGGTCTATTTCTTTTATCAGACCGCTTTTGTTGACGGTGACAAAATTAACTTCAGGGACGACATTTATAAAAGGGACAAAGAGCTGCTCAACGCCCTCGACAACAGCAGAGGTCGGCGGAACGTCGAACAGGCTGCGCAGTAAGGGATTTCGTCTGACAGAACCTCAACTTGCCGGTTTATGTCATTCACCGTTACCATCGATGTGTCGAAGCAGTTCGATACCCCGGCCTTGCCGGAGAAGGTGTTCGAGCTGCTGGCTGACGTTCCCCATTCCGCTTCGCATTTCCCCGATCTCGAAAAGCTCGAACCGCTCGGCGGCAACACGTTCCGCTGGATCATGGAGAAGATCGCCATTGGCGACCACACCTTGCAGCAGACCATCTACGCCTGCGCCTATCGCAGCGACCGCGAGTCGCTGAGCGTAAGCTGGACGCCCGTCGAGGGCGAGGGCAACGCACGGGTCGAAGGCGGCTGGCGCATCGAACCCGCCGGAACCGGCACGAAAGTTCAGCTCCACACCAAAGGCGCGCTCGAAGTCGATCTCCCCGGATTCCTGCAATTTCTCCTCGCCCCGCTCGTTGAACTTGCCTTCAAGCAAAAGATCGACCGCTACATCGCGAACCTGCAAGAGGCGTTCGAGAAGGGGTAGATGGCCTATCGATGGCACGTTGTTCTGTCGCTGTGTGTCATTGCGAGGAGCGCAGCGACGCGGCAATCCACTCTTTTCCGGTATTGCGCGACCTGCTGGCAAGGCTGACAAAATCCGCCATAAATTTGTTAACATCGAGAGTGCAACGCCGCTTTGACAAGCGGGAAAACAGGAGACTCGATGAACACAGCCGAAAAAATCTACAAAACAGTACAAGGACTTCCGGAGCCGATGCTTCACGAAGTACTTGACTTTGTCGAGTTTTTACAGAAGAAAAACAGGCGGAGAACATCGCCGTCCAAAAGCCAGAGCGAAACGGACGACTATTTCGCTAACCCGTTGTTTCTCAAGGCTATAGAGCGTGGTAAGGAGGATGTCAAAGCGGGCAGAGTTACGAAAATCGCTGATCCCAAAAATGTATGGGACAGTATTCAGTAGGTGTCTCAAATAGATAAGGAAAAAGAGGAGGGATATATGCAAAAAGTAATTGATGATATTGATGCCGCCTGGGAACAAGAAATTCTCGACAGGATTCTTGCTGTCGAGGGGGGAACTGCTGAAGACATAGACTATGATGAGGCGATGAAAATGATATTGGCTGATAAGAGTGTGACGACGAAATGATAGAACACTATGTATCCTTCAGTAATAAAGGTCACGGCGGAAAAGGATTATCAGATAGTCGTAGAGTTTGATAATGACGAACGTGGTATTCTGGATATGAAGCCGTATCTGAATTTTGGTGTGTTCAAAAAGCTTGCAGATCCGGCTGTGTTCGGCTCGGTAAAGGTGTCGTTCGATACGGTGGAGTGGGCGAACGGCGTTGATCTTGATCCTGAGTTTGTTTATGAAAAATGTGTAAGGGAGTCGTGTTCGGCCAAGTCGTGATGAACTTGGCTTTTGCGGAATATTTCAGTTTCTTCAGGGCATAACATGCCAACGCTCAAGCCACTTGACCAATGAACGACATTCCAGAAAAGAGCCTCGAATCGGTAACGCAACTGGCGCTGCAATTCCTTGCCGAAGCTATCGGCCAATGTCCTGCCGGACTTGAGCGGAGCGGCAATCAGGATGTCGTGTTTGCCGTGGTGGGCTTTCAGTACGGCGCGGTGCAGAGCGCGGCGTATGTTGCCGGGCTTGGCGCGGATGACTGGAACAGCATCGCCGGTGAGGTGATCGGCCGGATCAACGGGATGGAGCGGGAGGCGGTCGCGCAATTTCTCTCCGTGATGCCGATGCTCGCCCGGAAGGAGTATCCCCCGATCAGCATCGGAGGTCAGGCGATCATCCGCTTCTACAATGCCGCCACCGACGAAGAAAAACTCACCGCCGCCGCCTCGCTGAGCGAAATTCTCCGCCAGATTGAAGAGGGGTAGAACGCGAAATTTATTAACATCAAGAGTGCAACGCTGATTTCTCAAGCCGAGTAACAGGAGAACATGCTCAATGCCAATTATATCAATGTTTTACGGAATCATTATCCGCTTGTATCTTCTTGATAACAAACACCACAATACTCCACACTTCCATGCCAGATACGCGGAGTTTGAAGCTTCCGTGGGCATCGAAGATGGAGATATTCTGGCAGGCAATCTGCCGCGCAAGCAGTTGCGCCTGGTGCAGGCGTGGATTGAATTGCATCGTGACGAATTGATGGCTGATTGGGAGTTGGCGATTAATGGGGAAGAACCATATAAAATTACACCGCTGTGAGGTCTTGTATGTATTGGGATGCAAAAATTGTCAAGCCGTTACCTGATTATCGGCTTTATGTTGAAATCGAGGATGGGCGTCGGGGTGTCTTTGATATGAAGCCTTACCTCGATCGCGGTGTTTTCCGGGAACTCAGGGATGAGCATTATTTCAATCAGGTCGGTATTCTGTTTGGTGCTGTGACCTGGCCGCACGAGCAGGATATTGCGCCGGAGACGTTGATCGAGGAGATGGTGCCGGTTGATGCGATGCCGGACAATGCGCTCCAAGCGGACGCTTCGAGTTGATGAAGTTTGATGACATGCCCTGGGAGCGCGGAGCCCCAGCTTGGCATGAGCCGAAGGCTCAACGAATGTTCCGCATCGGAGGCCAGGCGATCATCCGCGTCTACAACGCCGCCACCGACGAAGAAAAACTCGCCGCCGCCGCCTCGCTGAGCGAAATTCTCCGCCAGATTGATGAAGGGTGAAGGTTTTTACGGCAAAAGCTGCGGTGTTTTGTTGATGAAATGGTATATTTGTGACGCAATAAATTTTTGTTGATTTAGTAAAAGTTTTCTATAGGTGTTTTATGTGAGATATATATAGTAAGCTTTATGCAACTTTAATAACCAAGGGGGAGAAAATATAGTGAAACAAGATACATTCTGGTCAGACACATTGACTGTTTGTTTGTCTGATGAATTTGAGAGTTCAGTTGAAGGTCCATATCACGTTGTAGAAGCAATAGCCGCGCACTTACGCTCACTTGGACTAACCATTACTAGAATTGAGGAAAGTCAAAAAGGAACGATAAACATTAATCCACGTCGTGAAGCGTTTATAAAGATTGGTGCTAACGATAAGACCTTAAAAGATATAGAATTATTTCTTGAGAGCAATGGAGTGCATCTTACAAAAAATGAAACAGCCGTAGAGCCAAATTATCTTGAGTTTAGTTATGAACTTGAGAACATATCTCGTTGGAGCAAAGACACATAACAAGGTGCGCAACTCATTGAAATCGCATTATTACGTCATGGATTTAGCATTGAAGTTCAATGGTTTTTTGCAAAGAAAGGGTGGTCTTTACAGAAAGCATATAAATAAATTTATTCATAAATGGGGTTAATATGGGTTGTGTTAGAGAAAAGATTTCGACACTTATCCAAGATATAAAAGGCATGGGATGTAACTTTCCGATGCTATATATCAATCTTGATTTTATAGATAAAATGGAGGTTGAGATGTGTGTTAATGATGTGTTTTTTCGGAGTTTAAAAGATATTGAAAAACATGTAGATAAATCGCTGAAAAATATTGAAGATTACGCTGCTCTTGTAGAGATTAAGAATAAGTACTCTGAAGCTTATATTTATTCAAAGCTTAACTCATTATTGGTTCTTGATAAGGTTCCTGAAAATGAAGCCAGAAAAACTCCTGACTATAAGGCTTTATTTAGAGGGAAAAATATTTATATAGAGTTAAAAAGCTTAAATATGCTTGGTGGTAATTCTAAGCATAAAGAGATAATGCATGATGCATTTGAATCAAAACTATACCTTGAGGGTGAAATCAGTAAGGGGAATTCAGTGGCTTTCAAGGAAGGTGAAATTTGTCCTTATGACAAAGGAAATGCTGATTATGATCCTCGCTCTGTAAGACTTGTGATAGAATTATTGATTGAGAAGATTGGTAACAATATAAAGAATGAGCAGTATTCCTGTGGAGATACTGTGCTGCTTATTGATTTTTCTGACCAGCTTCCAATCATTTCTAAACCATCTGATGCTCTGCAGCAGCACTACTACGATGGTGATAGTAAATCTCAAGTCAGTGGGGAATTATGGAATGTGGCGTTCGGCAGACTTAATGATGCAATATATCGAGCTTCCAAATTTGAAGGTGAAAGTAATAATGATGGTTTGTTGGAAAAACAAGGTGTACTGATATCTTATCCATTCATTAAGGGAATTGTCTTTCATTATTGGGGGCATTTTTATTCAATAGCTCAAATGACAAGGGATAATTCACCTGTTATTCATTTACTTGAATCTCTATGGGATATATTCCCCGAAGCTCTGCTTCGTTAAAGATAAAAGTGTAATAATTGAGCACATATATTCATAAAAGTCATAATGTA
>NZ_SDGU01000036.1 GCF_004118635.1 Chlorobaculum sp. 24CR
TACATTATGACTTTTATGAATATATGTGCTCAATTATTACACTTTTATCTTTAACGAAGCAGAGCTTCGGGGAATATATCCCATAGAGATTCAAGTTCTGAAAAAATCTTATCACAGTTTACCCGATCTTCCATGGAGTCACCGGACGCCATTGTCCCCCCCGCGAGTGGAAGATAAACAGTTCCATCAGAAACGGTAACTGCGAAGTTCGCGTTTTTGCTGCGAAGCGAGTGACGTTTGGTATTTGATATATCTTCTGGGCGCAGGCCATCATGTTTTGCGTGGAGGATCAACTCCGGCCAATTCCTGTGCAAAATCTCAACAAGCTGAGTATTTACCCATAGATATTCCTCGTTGTGAGACAGCGCCTGAATAACGAAAACATCTGATTCTGCTATTACGCAAAATAATAGTTGATCGCTTCCCTCTGTGCGGAAATGCAGATGTTGTATTCCCCAAGAGTTGAGCAAGGCGTCATTTTTATCAGGGCGCTTCTTTTTGAGAATATCACGGCTAAGATATGGTTTAAGATCGCCTCCAGGCTTGATGAGAGCCACAATTTTTTCATAGTCTGGACTATATTCATATGGTACCGATAGCTCTCGCGACTCATGAACGATCCTGGGCTTCATTGCCGGAATGCGTCTATACGCATTAAGATAAAGCATAGTGTTTTCTACAGGCGTGCGTCTATCCTTGTATTTGAGACCGCAGGCTGGAAAACCGTTAGTTCGCAGGTATCCGACCCAATCATTCTTGAAATCCGCATCGATCTGGTCCGGAGCAGCATTTGCGTCGAACTCCTCGCTAGCAAAGTCATCAACCATTGGGATGAAATTGTCTGAAAAGCGAAAATAAAAACCCTCTTCTTGACTACGAGCAGCAATATTTCCCATTACAGCCGCAGAAGCATAAGGGTTTGCATTGGAGTGGATCACGAAAGTTCTTTTGAAACCCTTTATCTTGGATAGAAATTCTTCGCTCATTTTCGCTCCCTTCTCCACGATGTAGTGTTGCTGATCGGCTTTGAGCCAACATTGTTTAGCTTGATCCGCCTAAACTGCGTATCTCTGAATCACAACCAATATAAGACACAATCGAATAACCACTCAGAATGCAGCTAATGTCGAGCAAAAGCAATCACCCCGCCTTGTGCCGGGCTATCGCCTCCAGAAATGGCGTGGCGTAGCGGGCGAGTTTTACTTCGCCGATGCCGCTGATGGCGAGCATCTCTTCGGGGGTTGAGGGTTGGAGGTCGCTCAGTTCGACGAGGGTTTTGTCTGAAAAGATGACATACGGCGGCACGCCCTGCTCGTCGGCCAGACGCTTGCGGAGCGTCCGGAGTTGCTCGAAAAGCTGCTTGTCGGCCTCCGAGAGCGCGTCGAGACCTCCGCGCACGGCGGCGGCAGTTTTACCCTTCTTCTCCTTGATCCTGACCATCTCGACCCGCTCTTCGCCCCGGAGAATCCTCGCGCCGCCTTCGAGCAGGTAGAGCATCGGATACAGCCCCTCGGAGCGGCCAACCGCTTTGCGGGCGATGAGGTCGTCGATGAGCCGACGCCAGAACTTCTTGTCGTGGCCCTTGCCGATGCCATAGACCTTGAGGCGGTCGTGGCCAAACTCCATGATCTTCTGGTTCTTGCTGCCAAGCAGAATATCGACCAGATGGGTCGCGCCGAAGCGGGAGTCGGTGCGGACGATGGTGGAGAGCACCATCTGCGCCTGGCGCGTGCAGTCGGTCACTTCGTGCAGCCCCTGGCAGACGTCGCAGGTGCCGCAGTTCTCGACCGGCAGCGCTTCGTCGAAATGTTCGAGCAGCATCCGGCGGCGGCACACCGTGGAGGAGGCGAACGCGACCACCTTCGAGAGCGCGTCGAGCGCCCGGCAGCGCTCCTGTTCGTCCTGCATCGCGTCGATAAAGAAGCGCACCTTCGGAATGTCGGCGTGCGAAAAGAGCATGATGCAGCGGGCGTTTTCGCCGTCACGACCGGCGCGTCCGGTCTCCTGGTAGTAGCTCTCGACGCTTTTGGGCAGATCGGCGTGGATGACGAAGCGCACGTTCGATTTGTCGATGCCCATGCCGAAGGCCACCGTGGCCACGATGATTTCGACCTCGTCGCGGATGAACGCCTCCTGGTTCCGCTTCCGCTCGGTGTCGCCGAGGCCCGCGTGGTACGGCAGGGCGCGAATGCCGCGTTTTTGCAGCATGGCCGCCGTGTCGTTGACGCTCTTGCGGCTGGTGCGGTAAATGATGCCCGACTGGCCCGCGAATCCTTGCAGAAGCGACACGAGCTGCGCTTCGCCCGGCTCCTTGAAGCGCACTTCGTAGAACAGATTGGGCCGGTCGAACGAGGCGCGCAACATGAACGGATCGCGCAGACGGAGCCGCTCGACGATGTCCTGCTGCACCTTCCGGGTAGCCGTGGCCGTGAAGGCCGCGACCGGCACGTCGGGCAGCAGCTCGACCAGCGAGGAGAGCGAGAGGTAGTCGGGGCGGAAGTCGTGGCCCCACTCGGAGATGCAGTGCGCCTCGTCGATGACCGCCATGCTGATGCGGCAGCCCGTGAGCAGCTCGCGGAACTGGTCGAGCGCGAAGCGTTCCGGCGCGACGTAGAGCAGGTCGAGATCAGCGCTCTGGAGTGAGCGGAGCACGGCGGACTGGTCGGCGAAGTCGAGGGAGCTGTTCAGGAACGCCGCCCGAATGCCGTTGGCTCGGGCCGCATCAACCTGGTCTTTCATGAGGGAGATGAGCGGGCTGACCACCAGCGCCGTGCCCGGCATGAGCACCGCCGGAAGCTGGTAGCAGAGCGACTTGCCGCCGCCGGTCGGCATCACCGCGAACACGTCCCGACCGGCCATGAGCGCCCGGACGATCTGTTCCTGGTTGGGCCTGAAGGAGCTGAATCCGAAAATCCGGTGCAGCGGTCGATCAAGCGATCCTGCGCCGGATGAGGGGTAAGGGGCGTTCATGCTCGCGGCTCAGGAGTGCGCCATGTGCCTGATGGCTGACTCAACCTCATGACGCCCCGGTTTCTTCGTTTCAGGGGACTGCTCCAGAGAGGCCTTTTCAATCGGGGCAAGCAGTTCAGGCGCAATCGTGATCTGTACACCCTGCATGATGCTGTCGAAATAGACCACGAGACGCTCTTCGCGCCCCTCTTTTTTGACCACGCCCTCCATGTCCTTGAAGGGGCCGGCCAGCACCCGAACCCTCTTGCCCACGGGAATCGAGACCACCGTCTCGCCAATCGCGTCGGGTTCGTGAGCGAGGCGCTTCAGCCAGTCGATGTCGCGCTCGGAAATCACCGACGGCGTCTTGCCGATACCGATGAACTTCACCACGCCGTCGGTTTCGAGCACGTGCACATGCTCTTTGTGATAGTTGATATGCACGAAAACGTAGCCTCTGATAAGCGGCTCTTCGACCCTTTTTTTCCGGTCACTCCACTGCCTGAGCGTTTCAATTAAAGGGAGAAAACTGGAGAGTCCCTTTTCAAGCAGATACTGGTGCACTTTTTTCTCGTAGCGGGAGCGAACGTAAACGGCATACCAGCAACCGTTTTTTTTCTCTTCATTGGTCATCGCAAAAAAATCGAATAATTGCATTCACCTGAAATATACGCTTTTAAACCGCTTTCCCCTCGGCTTGGCGATGCAAGTAAATACTTAAAATACACCTATATACTCAACTTAACTTAAATATAAAAAACTTTAAAAAACGGCATAATCAAGAGACGCAACCATTCTCGCCCTCATGGGCACGGAAAAACGACGGGTGCATCACTTGACCGACCTCATAAATCGCATACCGGTACCGTACACGATTTGACCGATCATCTCCCGCAACGCCATCGATGAAGCGGCCATCCCGTTAGCATCGGGCACAAAATCGGGCAGCGTCGTCCGGCTCTTCATATCTGTCGCCCTGAAATCGACCGGGTAGGGTTCGACCTCGAAACCCGCGGCTTTGAAAAGCATGAGCGCGCGTGGCATATGAAAAGCGCTGGTCACCAGAATGATCCGCTTCGGCTTGCCGCTCACCGAGCCGAGGAGCGAGGCCGTGGCGACCGCCTCACCGGCGGTGTTGACGACCGTCGAGGTCAGGCGGATGCTTCCGGCAGGCACACCGCGCAATCGCGCCCTTGCGGCCAGAAGTTCGGCCTCGGGCACGCAGTCAGGATCCCAGGGCATCTGACCTCCCGTGAAAACGAGCACCGGAGCCTTGCCCGCCCTGAAGAGGTCAATCCCGCCTTCGAAACGGTCAGCCGCCTCGCCGAATTCACCGAGCGGCGCGCCGTCGAGTTGCTGAAGCATTCCGCTCAAAACGACAATGGCACCGGCTTTCCGAACCTGCTCGACCGGAATGCGGTGGTAAGGCATCTCGATGCGACGCATCAGCTCCTGGCCGACAACCGGCAGGCTTAACACCCACAGCAGTACGAGGGAAATCCAGACGAGGGAACGGCGCTTGAACAGCAGGCCCGCAATGGCAAGCAAGAGGCAGATGCCCGGCGGCAACACCAGCAACGGCAGCAGTTTACTCAGTATCAGCATGGGGTTATTGATCGTTGGGCGAATGGCTGGAAACCGGCGTCACGTCACCGTAAAGATAGCAAGAACAAGCGAAATACTCCGTCCCGATCAACTCTTTCCGGGCGACGGCGCCGACGAGGCGGCAATTTTCTGCCGGTACTCGACAAGAATGGGCAGATCAGCCTCCGGAAAATCGAATGCGTCCGCCTCGCCGATTTCGATCCATCGCAGCTCCTCGTGCTCACCGGCATCCGGCACGCCGGCAGCAATGCGGCAACGAAACGCAATCAGCCGAAGCGACCGGTCGGAGTAGCTGTGCTCGACCGGAGTGAGGCGATCGAGAATCTCCACCCGAACACCGAGTTCCTCCAGAAGCTCCCGGTCAAGCGCTTCGGCCTCCGATTCGCCAGCCTCCACCTTACCGCCGGGGAATTCCCATTTCCGCGCAAGATGCTTGCCCGCAGGCCGCCGGGCTATGAGGAACCGGCCATCACGCTCGATGATGGCGCAAACAACGTCGCCGATATACATGAAAATTGAGAAATAATTGGCAACTGACAATACCGGCGCGACCTGAATGGGCGCCCCTGACTTGAACTGCGAGAATGTACAACGCTCTCAACGATATTCTGGTACCCCGGCATTCAAGCCCGCTCAAAAGGCACTCAATACCATCGGATAACGACCAGACGCCTCACAAAGCCAGACCCCCGGTTTGAACACGTTTTCATCACGCTGAACCGCTTTCATTATAAGCTTTATTACTCTTATTTTCTTTGATACAGATTCTTGCACTCCCCAACCCGCCATCAAGGAGACCCATCCGATGAAGCACTCTTTCGCCCGCCTGAAAAGCCTGATGCTGCTTTTCCTGTTCTCCCAACTGTTTGCCGCCTGCGCCTCTCGGCAGAGCATCGTCGATCACGACGCGCTGAAGCAGCAATACCGCGCGGCGGTCGCCGATGCAGCCGTTGCCGAGCCATCGGAAATATCGAGAAATCTTGTAGCCATCGTGCCGTCGAACGAGCGGCTCATCTGGAAAAACCGCAACGACTCGCTGAATACGCGAGTGCTCGTCGTAACCTGGACGAACTATAACGGCTACGACGACAAGGTCGGCCAACCGGTCACGGTGTCGCGGGAAATCTGGGTGACGACGGTGCCGGAGGTGAAAAACTTCTGCAAACAGCACGAGCCGCAAAGCTCGTTGCGGCTCGAACAGCTTCTCGGCCTGCCGCCAAACAACGGCAAAACCAGGTTCGTCGAAATGTGGGTCAGGCCCGCCGACCTGTACCGCCCAAGCGCAGACCCTGAAATAACTGACAGCGAAGCTGAAACCGATTTCCGAACGCCCAACAAATTCATCGAAGTGAGCGACGAGTTCAAAAAATGGTACAACGACTTGAAAGCGCAATCCTACGGAGAGAACGGCTACCCGTGGACAAGACTCGGCTACACCTACGACTGGGGCAAAGAAAAGAACCACGTCGGCATGAGCGAATTCGTCATCCTCCCCAACTCGACGGTAGAGATCAATTCGGTTTCATCGACCGGGGAGTATGAGAAAAGCAATTGAAATATCAGAGCACCGCTAAACATAGTCCCGAATGGTTTCGGGATTCGATGGTGCCTGAAACTCGTACTGGCAGGCCAACCTGCCGGTTTTGTATGACAGGGATTCGTCATCGCGAATCCCGACAGGTCGGGCTGTTCCTCGAAATGACAAAAAACCTGGGACTGTTTTCCACTGACACAACACAACCTTGAAGGCTCTTCTCAAAAAGGCAGCATCGCGTCAAGCGAATCAGAAAACAGGCCTCTTCACCGCGTCAAATCCCGGTAAAACACAACTTCATCGGCAACATTGTTCTCGATGTCGCTGTCTTCGTCCGGCTTGTAGGAGGTTCCATTCTGTTTGATGACGCGCAGGGTAAAGAGGCGTTTGGCGTTGCCCGGCACATTGACGGACGCCCAGCCGCCGAAATCCGGTATCTGGTAAACGGCGTTGACCTGTATCGACGCGCCCGCCTTGAGATTGTTGAACAACCGGGAGACAAGAATGTCCGACACACCCGTTTTTGCGTAGGAGTACTGCGGAGCGTAACTCAGGTTCATAATCAGCTCGGCCACGGACGCTGTCTTGCAACTGCTTTTACCCGGATTCGTTATCGTACCGGTAATGCTGAGCCTGCCGTTGTCGCCCCTGGTCACGGAGAGATGTGCTTCCAGGTCAGCCGCCAGCTTGACTTTCGGATACTTGTAGATACTCAACGGAGCCTTGTTTGGTACGGCCTGGTACGTTTCACGCGCATGGGCGGTTCCGTTCATCATCAACAAGGCCAAACCGCACGAAATGGCCGTGACGATTGATTGGGCAGGTTTCATCATTGATCTCCGAAACTGAATTGAGTGAGCGCTTTGCTCAAGGTATCGATTTTTCAATGAATTCACCCGGCCCGATTGGGCGCTGACGCGCTCTTCAGCAACACAAAACAGCGCTCGCGGAGCGGCGGAAGGCGAGGTAGATTTTTCGCCAGATCAGTCCGATCAGTCGGATTGGACTGATCGCAAAAGAGGTACGTGCAGGCACAAAAAAAAGGCAAGCCCTCGTACTGACGGACCTGCCTAACTGGTTGTAACCTGTGGAGATGGCGGGACTTGAACCCGCGTCCAGAACACTGCTCGATGCAGTCACCACACTCATCTCTGGTGATTAAGTTTTCGTGGTACGATTACACCGCCAGCAGCGTTCGTCCCCTTATCCCTCACAAATATTCATACGCCCCAGTGGGCCTGAACGTATGAAGCTTACTTGCGCGAACCCGTAGGCTCAAGCGCGGGTTATGCCATCCAGCGCCTTCAGAGTAAGCGCATTCACCGCTGGACGATGGCGTCTGTGTTAACTTTTGTTAATCAGGCAGCCATTGCATACGAATAATCGTCTGCATCTATTTGGTACATAGACTTCTTTAACGAGTCCATCCATGCTGAAACTCGGAGTGCAACGACATCTTACACCTATCCTGTCGATAGCCTGTCATCCCCAGTAAATCAAAGAACATTTGTCATCAGGAGTAGATACGATTTTCTCCTGTCATTGTCAACAATTGTTTACGGTGCAGAGTTCCAAAAAGCAAAGTTTAGGAGTCGAAAAACAAACAAATGAGGCTGACACGCAGGTCAGCCCCTGCGGTAGATGGAGTGAAATGCTTTCAGTTCATCCCCGGAAGTTCTGGCGAGTTGGCGACGTAGCAGTACTCGCCGCCTTTGGAGCGCACGGTACGGCTCCACAGGCGCTCGTATTCGTCGGTGAACACCAGCTCGCTCCTTGCTTCGGCGGTGTACCACGATCCCTCCTCGAACTCCTCTTCGAGCTGTCCTGCGCCCCATCCGGCATAACCGAGAAAAAAGCGCACCTCGGCGGGCTTGATGACGCCGGTGTTGATGAGGTAGCTGAGCTGCTCCTTGTCGCCTCCCCAGAAAAGCCCCGGAATCACCTCGACGGCCCCATCGACCACGTCGCCCCGCGTGTGCAGAAAATGCACCGTATCGACCTGCACCGGGCCGCCCATGTGCAATGGCTCTTCGATCTCGTCGAATCCGCTGATGGCTTCGCACACCTTGAACTCCATCGGCTTGTTCAGAATGAAACCGATCGACCCCTCATCGTTGTGCTCGCATATGAGAAGCACCGTCCGCTTGAAATTGGATTCGAGCAGATTTGCCGAAGCCAAGAGGAGCTTGCCCGGCTTGAGTATTTCAAATTCGTTTGTCATGTGTCACGTTTTTTGCTGCAACCAGTCGAGCACCTCGGCAGCGTGCGTTTCGGGTTTGACTTTTGGCCACACCTTCTCGATAGCGCCCTGTTCATCAATCAGATACGTAACCCGGTTCGTCCCCATATACTCCCGTCCCATGAACTTTTTCAATCCCCAGACGCCATACGCCTCGACGATTTTTTTCTCGTCATCGACCAAGAGCGTGAACGGCAGCTCGTACTTGTCGGCGAATTTACGGTGGGCTTTCTGACCATCGACGCTCACGCCGAGCACTACGGCATCTGTCTTTTGAAAGTTAGGCAAATTGTCACGAAAAGCACAAGCCTCCCTGGTGCAACCCGGCGTGTCATCCTTGGGATAGAAGTAGAGAACGACCTTGCGTCCGGTAAAATCGCGAAGGGAAACTTCATTGCCATCCTGATCTTTCGCGGTAAAATCCGGGGCTTTCTGACCCACCTGCAATAGTGCCATGATGTTTCGTTTATAGTTACATTTTCATTGAGTTTTCAGCATCGGGGAATCGTTTCCCCCCGCAAAAAGTTTCCCGGATTTTTCAAAGCGCCAAAGCAGGATCGCCTATCTTCGAGAAATTATTTGAACGCAGTTCCTGTTCTTGCCGATAAAGCCGGGCGGCGGCATGGTGCTTCCGCTTTGAAACGAAACCGATACCCGATATTTCCGGCATGAAGCCTTTTGCATTTTGCCCGCATTGCGCAACGCCACTGAACGGCGCTTTCATCGATGGCCGCGACCGGATGAACTGCCCGCAATGCGGATGGATACACTACATCAATCCCTTGCCGGTCGCCGTCGCCCTGACGGTCAACCGGCACAACGAGCTGCTCGTCATCCGGCGGGCGCACGAACCGGCCTATAACGAATGGGCGTTGCCCGGCGGATTTCTTGAAGCGGGCGAACGGCCCGAAGAGGGGTGCCTGCGCGAGCTGTTCGAGGAGACCTCGCTGGAGGGCGAAATCAACGGGCTGATCGGGGTGTGGCACCTCGAATCGGCGCTGTACGGCTCGCTGATGGCGGTGGCGTATCGCGTAATTGCGGCGCATGAGCGCATCGCGATCAACCACGAGGTGTTCGAGGCGGGCTTCTACAGCCCGAACAATCTCCCGCCGGTTCGGATTCCGCTGCACCGCCAGATCATCGCAGAGAGTCGCTGGCCGGAGCGCGACCTGTCGCTCACGCTTTGACGGCCGACGGAGAGGGGATCACCGCGCCCTGAAGCTGATAGGCCTTGAGGTCGAAGAACGGCAGCACGGCCAGGATGTGATCCATGATGTCCGACTGCGCCGCTTCGTATTCCGCCCAATCCTTCGTTTTGGTGAAGCAGTAAATTTCGCACGGCAACCCGAAGGCATCTGGTTGCAAATACCGGATCATAATCATCATATCGGTATTGATTTTTGCCAGGCTGTGCACGTAGGCCTGAAGATAGGCACGAAAAGTGCCAAGGTTGGTGAGGCGGCGGCCATTGACCGGCGAGCTTTCATCGGCGCCAACCGCCCGGTTGTGGTTGGCAACCTCCTGAAGGCGCTCTCGCATGTAGGATTTCAGAAGCTGGGCGCTCTCCATTTTTTTCATGAGATCGTCGTCGAGAAACCGGATGCTCTGCATGTCGATATTGAAGGCGCGCTTGATGCGCCGCCCGCCGGACTCCTGCATTCCCCGCCAGTTTTTGAACCCCTCCGAAATGAGCGTGTAGGCCGGCAGCACCACAATGGTCTTGTCGAAATTCTGCACCGAGACGGTCACGAGCGAAATGTCGATCACATCGCCATCCGCGCCGTATTTGGGCATCGTGATCCAGTCGCCGATGCGCACCAGGTCGTTGCTCGAAAGCTGCACGCCCGCCACCAGGCCGAGGATCGAGTCCTTGAAAATAAGCAGCAGCACCGCCGTGAACGCGCCGATGCCGCTGATGAACACCACCGGCGACCGGCCGAGCAATCGGGAGATCACGATCACCGCGCCGATCAAAACCACGACCGTCTTGAGTACCTGCACAATGCTTTTGACCGGCAGCTTCTTGCCGACCGGGTGGCCCGAATAGAACTGGTAGAGAACATCGAGTACGGAGAGCGCCAAGAGAATGACCACGACTGCGAAATAGATGACCAGGCTGTCGTTGACCATCGGCACCGCGCCGGGGTAAAACTTCAGAACCGGAGCGGCCATCCGGTAGGCGAGCAACGGCGGCACCAGCCGGGCAATCCAGTCGAACACGCCGTGGCTCACCATGAGGTCATCGAGGTTGGTTGCCGTCCGGCTGGCGAACTGGTGGATGAAGCGCAGCAGTACCTTTTTGGTGATGACCTCGACAATACCGATAAGCACGACGGCGGCGAGCACGGCAAGCAACGTGGCCACCGGCATGGCGATCGCGTGGTCGATTTTGAAGGATTCGATGTAGCGCAGAAGAGAGTCGAGCATGACGGCAGGATTGGAGATTAGCGGAATTCAGCAGAAGGCGCGTTCTTGCATAGCCTGTATGGCTATGTACAAAAAAATGGGGATTAACCGAAACCGCCGCGCAAGCCGCGCCTCAGGCTTCGGCGACAGGAATCGTAACCGTAAAGGTCGAGCCTCGATTGATCCGGGAGCGCACCTCAACCTTGCCTTTATGCGCGAGCACGATGTGCTTCACGATGGAAAGGCCGAGACCGGTGCCGCCAAGCTCGCGGGAACGCGCCTTGTCAACCCGGTAGAAGCGCTCGAAAATCCGGTCGAGATCGGCCTGCGGAATGCCGATGCCGTTGTCGGCGACCTCGATGCTGACGCCGTCGCCGGTGGTGTAGGCGCTGACTCTGACGCGCCCCCGGTTTTCATCGACGTACTTGATGGCGTTGTCGATGAGATTACGCATGATGATGTCGAAGTAGTTCTTGTCGGCATAGACTGGCGGCAAGCCGTCGGGCGCGTTCAGCTCGATGCGCACCCCCTTGCGCGAGGCGGCGGGCTCGAACAGCGCCACCGTTTTTTCGAGCTGCGGCCTGACATTGAGAGGCTCGAAGGTGTAGAGTATTTTGCCCGATTCGATGCGCGACAGATCGAGCACGTCGTTAACCAGCGCGGTGAGCTGCTCGCTCTCCTGCAGGATGATGTTCAGAAACGCCGTGGCGTTTTCGGGATCGTTGACCGCCCCTTCGAGCAGGGTTTCGGTGTAGCCCCGGATGCTCGCCAGCGGCGTACGCAGCTCGTGCGACACGCTGGAGACGAAATCGCGACGGGTGCGCTCCAGGTTGCGCAGGCGGGTGACGTCGTTGATGACCAGCACCGTCCCGTCGAACTGCGAGCCGCTCATCACCGGCACGGCGGTCACCTTGAGGATGCGCTTGCCTTTGGAGGTCGAAGCTGTCAGTTCTTCGTTGTAAACCCCGCTCTGGCGACGGTGTACCCGCTCGAATAGCTCCCGCATTCCCGGATCCTCGATATGGGTGACCGGTATCGAGCGCTTACGGGCGGCTTCGATCATGAAAAGCCGCGACGCGGCAGGGTTGGCCAGCACAATTTCGCCCGAGGCGTTGGTGACGATAATGGCTTCGCGAATGCTCGAAAGCACCTCCCGGAGCCACTCCTCCTTGCGGGTCAGCCGCACGATCTCTTCGGAAAGGTAGTTGAACGCCCGCGCCAGCCGTCCGATTTCGTCCTCGCGCTTAACCGGAATCTTCACCTCCTTCTCGCCGTGCAGAAAGCGGTCGGCGGCGCTGGCGATCCTGACGAGCGGGCGGGAGAGAAACATCGCCGACAAGGCCCCAGCTACCAGGGCGAGCAGGAGCGCCCAGTAGAGGCCGCCCTCAATGCCGCGGTCGATCTGCGCCTCGACGGCGGTGATGTCGTGCATCGGCTTGGCCAGCCGGAGCACCGCCCACGGCACCGGCTGGCCGACCGGCATGGCCATGTAGAGCATGTTTTCGCGCACGGAAACACTGAAGCGCCTCGCCTCTCCGAGGCGTCCGGAGAGCGCCTCCCGGACCTCCTCGCGGTTGCGGTGATTCTCAAGCTTGCCGAATTTGTCAGCCGGAACGTAGGAGTCTCCGATCACCCTGCCATCGAGACCGATCAGAGTGAGCCGCACATCGAGCGTCTTGCCAATGCGGTCGGCCCACTGGTCGGAGAGCGCCGGATCGTCCCAGCCCGAAGGGCGGCTCTCCAGCATTCCGGCCAGGAGGCGGAGGTCATGAAGCAGGCTTGTCCGGACGTTCTGGGAAAGCACCTTGCGGAGCTGACGTCCCTGATAAACGTAGCTGAAAGCAAGCGAAAAAAAGATGATCAGCCCGAAAACCAGACCGAGTCTGAATGAGAGCTTAGCCTTCACCGGACTCCTCTCCGTTTTCGTCGAACTTGTAGCCGAGGCCGCGCACGGTCTTGATGAAGCGCCCGGCGTCGCCGAGCTTTTCGCGGAGGCGGGTGACGTGCGTGTCGATGGTGCGGGTGTTGATGCTCTTGTCCACGTCCCACACGTCGCTCAGAAGCACCTCGCGGGTCTGCGCCTGCCCCTTGCGCTTCATCAAAAGCGCCAGCAGCTTGAACTCCATGAGGGTGAGCACCAGCGGACGACCGTCGAGCGTGGCGGCGTGGCGACCAATGTCGATTTCGATGCCGCCCGAACGGAGCACCTCCTGCACGTTGCTGCGGTTGCGCCGGTCGCGCTTGAGAATGGCGCGAATTCTGAGATTCAGCTCGCGGGGGCTGAAGGGCTTCACGACATAGTCGTCGATGCCAAGCTCGAAGCCGAACACCTTGTCGATCTCCTCCCCCTTGGCGGTCAGCATCACGATGGGCAGGTCGCTGTACTGCACATCCTGGCGAATCCGGCGGCACACCTCGAAGCCGTCGATGCCGGGCAGCATAATATCGAGCAGCACCAGGCTCACGGCATGACGTTTCAGCTCGTCGAGCGCCTCCTCGCCGGTGGCCGCGTGAACGCAGGCGTAGCCAGCCTTTTCGAGGTTATACTTCAACAGTCCGGCAAGGTTCCGGTCATCTTCGACGATCAGTATGGAGGGTTCAGCCATGCTTGTTCAATTGTGTTCATTTCAGGCGATTTTCCAGCAGGCCGCACGATGGCCCGGTTCATGTTCGAGAAGCGGCGGCTGCTCCCGGCGGCAGTGGTCGTCCGACAGCGGGCAGCGTCCGGCGAAGCGGCATCCATCCGGCAGGCGCGTGGCGCTCGGCACGTTGCCCTCGATCACGTTCAGCCGCTCCTTTTTGGCGCCGAGGCGAGGAATCGACTTGAGCAGCCCCTGCGTGTAGGGGTGGAGCGGGTTTTCGAAAATGTGCCGCACCGCGCCGCTCTCGGCGATGCGCGAAGCGTACATCACGACGACCTCCTCGCAGAGTTCGGCCACCACGCCGAAGTCGTGGGTGATGAGCATCACGCTCATGCCGCGCTCCTGGCGCAGCCTGCCGATGAGTTCGAGGATCTGAGCCTGCACGGTCACGTCGAGCGCCGTTGTCGGCTCATCGGCAATGAGCAGCTCCGGCCCGCACGAGAGCGCCATCGCAATCATCACTCGCTGGCGCATTCCACCCGACAGCTCGTGGGGATAGGAGGAGATGCGTTCGGCGGGATTCGGAATGCCGACCAGGTTCAGCAGCTCGACCGCCTGCCGCCGCGCTTCCGACTTGCTCACGTTGCGGTGGTTGAGAATCTGCTCCATGATCTGGTCGCCGCAGGTGAAGACCGGATTGAGCGAACTCATCGGTTCCTGAAAGATCATGGCGATCTCGTTGCCGCGAATCTTGCGCATCTCGGCTTCCGATGCCTTGACGATGCTGCGCCCTTTCCAGAGGATGTCGCCCCCGGCGAAGTAGCCCGGCGGCATCGGCACGAGGCGCATGATCGAAAGCGCCGTCACCGACTTGCCGCACCCCGACTCGCCGACAATGCCGATAATGCGGTTCGGGGCGAGCGAAAAGCTCACGCCATCGACAGCCTTGGCGATACCGCTATCGGTGCGGTACCAGGTTTTCAGATCCTTGAGTTCGAGAATATGCTCCATAAATAATAACCATGCGCCCGCGCCCATCGGCGGAAAGCGCAACTTTGATGAAGGTGAATGTACGACAGAGAACCCTGACTCACGCGGCCCCAACAGCCCGCGACAATGCAATTTGCACAATTTTCACAAAGTATGGGGAGGGAAAGTTGAGGGGGCCGGACATCGATCTGACTGATCGGGCGGATCGGACAAACGGCACGTGTGAGACAACCGAACCGTCGCACCACTCCGTATGCGAGCGGCCACAAGAGCCGCCCCTACATCACCATCTCGGATTTATCATTGCCTTGCAGGAGGCTGCCTTAACAGGCCGGGAACGCCGAGCGCCTGCTCGGCAATGGAGCCGAAGGCTCCACATATTTTGGTTTCAACGTCATTGATATATTACGAAGAAACGTTAATCTGAGGTAAAATTGCTTATTAACAAAAAAAGATGCCGAGCAGGCGCTCGGCGCTCCCAGGGAAAACAAGAGTATGAAAAACGACACGAACAGAGATGAATTGCAGGCTTTTATTGACGAGCAGAAGGCGTCAAGTCCCGGTTTTGCCGAAGGGTTCGATGAAGGATACAGAAATTTCCGCATCGGCGTGATGCTCAAGCAGGCAAGGCTTAATGCGGGAATGTCGCAGGTCGAAGTCGCCCAAAAGCTGAAAACCCACAAATCAGCGATTTCACGAATCGAGAACCACGCAGAAGATGTAAAGCTTTCAACGTTATCAAGCTACGCCGAAGCGCTCGGCAAAAAGCTTGAGATTTTGATTAGCTGAAATTCTGATGGATTCTGGTAAATCGAGTATGGTTGCGATTGAGGTTAGAACATTTTTCGACAATTCTTCTAATAGATTTCTGAACTTGACAGACTTTCGTAATCGAGATTCTGTGAGAAAAACTCACCTTCATCAATAGCGCTTTTAATGATTAGCTCTATCCACTCAGGAACTTTAATTTCTAATTCTCTTCTTAGTCCCGTCCAATCCAGAGACGCCAAAGAACCATTCAATTCGTCAGTAGACCACATAAGTTTTTCAATGCCTGAATGAAAACCATATTCTTGGACGCCACTTAACTTAGTAAAAAATACATCCCATACAGCATCTTCTCTAACCTCGTCATCAATATATTGTTCGTCAGCATAAAGGTCTGTATTTTGAAAAAACGGTGTATTTCCAAGATCTTTAACGACAGCCAAAATAAAACGATATGAGCTTTTCCACGACCCACAATTATCCATATATCGACGAACCAGTGATGCATGTGTGAGAGACCTTCTACCATCTATTCCTCCAGATATTGCCTGAAGAAATATCCATGCTGGTTTTGCTTTGTGATATTGCGCCAACCCCTGATTAATTGGATCGTACTGATTGTTTGTCCAAGCAAATTTCTCGCTATACTGAAGTTTATCGACTGGTTTATGCTCAACAAGATCGGCCATTCCCGAAAAGCCCGCGAATTCCCCAGCATGTTCTCTTAACCCTTCATCCACTACAAATCGTGGCAAATCTTTACGATGTAAATACTTACACGTTGTTCGATCAGGATCGGAGATCACAGAATCATGCTTTACACAAAAGCCAGGACCTCTACCAATAAGCGGACTCTGTCCGCAATCATGGATGCAGTTTCTGCACGAAAATAGCTCCTCCACCATTACTCCCTTTTAAAATACTTTTGGATATTTTTAAACGCCCAAGTGATCATATCTTTTTTTTCAACACCGGTCACGTCGAACGACCATTGCAACACACCTTCCTTGCGTCGCCTGGCATATCGCTGAGCCTGGATTGCTCGTGCGCGTTCTTCCTTTTGAGAACTGTTAGCAGCATCTCGCAATGCGGACATGAGATCAGAATGCTGTACCAATGCGTGCCCATCACTGTTGATCTCTGGCTGTAATGCTTGATACAATACTGGGCCAAAATCCCGGATTTTTTCCGGTGATAAAGAAACACTTGTGAGTTGCGTCCTTTTTCCCCTCGCACGGACTATATGCTCTGAAAAAGAGCAATCTTTCGACAAATCAGGTGCCGTTACACCGTCAGCCTGATCTTTACGGAAATAATCAGCACTCATGTTCTCTTCTATTTCTTTTTTTCTCTGCGTAAGTTGCTGTTACTAAATTCTTAGACTCGCGTCGAATAATCCACCCAACCCGGAAAACGCAGACAAAATATACGTGAATCAGACAACTTTGAAATCTTCACCACAAATCAGATTACCTAAGTGTAAATCTAACGCGCGTTTTTGACTCTACCAACACTTTACCGCGATAGTTCCCTGTCACGCCTCACATTCCAATAAGCTCATCCCCAGCCCTCACCACCCCACCTGCGCGAAGTTCTGCCGTATAGATGCCATCTCCCGGCACATCACGCCCATCTCGGAACTCGTTACGCATCATCGCCGCTATTTCTTCCTGAATAAAGCCTCTTTATTATATTACCCGAATTATTACAGAAACCTGAACAGGTTCAACCATTCACTCCGCCGGGCGGCTGGTGCGATTGCTTCACGGAATACCTCCATGGAGGTCTCTCCTTTTGTCCGAAATCCGTATCGACGTCCTTGCATGAAATTTTCCGCTAATCCTGCGCCTCAGTTCGCCAGTATCGTCAAAAGACCGGTCGATCTCGTACTCGACAGCCTTGCCGCATCGGCTCCGTATCGCGCCCTCCGCGATGCGCTTTCAGTGTCGGCAACAGCTGGAGAGCGCAGTGCCGTAAGCGTTTGCGGCGTTCGGGGGTCGCTCGCGCCGTTCATTGCCGCCGGGTTGTTCCACGAGTTCGACGCGCCGGTGGCGATCTTTTGCAGCGCCGACGAGGAGGAAGTTTACGACAACGATCTGCCGCTCCTGCTCGGCGGCAAGCCCATCCGCAACACCGCCGATGAACTCTCTCCTGCGCTCGGAATGCTCTCGCGGCGCGAAAAGCTGGTGGTGCTGGCGGCGTTTGAGGATCTCGGCGTCGAGGTGTGCCGCACGGATGCATCGAACGAACGGCTCTTTTCGCTCGCCACCAACGCGGACGCCGGCTACGACGCGCTGATGGCGTTCCTGAAACAAAACGGCTTCGAGAAACGGGAGTTCGTCGAGAATGAAGGCGAATTTTCGATACGCGGTTCGATCATCGATGTCTTCTGCTACGGCAGCCGCGAGCCGGTGCGCATCGAATTTTTCGGCGACACGGTCAGCTCGCTCAGGAATTTCGACACCGACAGCCAGCTTTCGACCTCGGCCATCGAGTCGGCCGATCTGTTCGGCAGTTTCACGCAGGACGTGGCGGCAGAGGCCCAACCGGCCAGTCTGCTCGACTATCTTCCGGAGTCCACAATCATCGTCATCGACGACGCCACGGCGATGGCAAGCGCCGCGAACCGCCTTCTGCTCGAAGCGGCGCTCCCCCGCTTCCGGCACGTGGTGATCCACCGACTCGAAAAAGCGGGCATCGACTTCGCTTCGGGCGAGCAGCAGCGGCTGCATGGCAACTTCCGCCTGCTGGCGGGACGATTGCAGGAGGAGGCCGGGCAAGGGCTGAAGCCGCTCTTCGCCGTCGCATCGAAGCGCGAAATCGAGGAGCTGGCGGAGTTCATCGCCGACGAGAACGCCGACAAATCGCCGGACGCCATCGAGTGGATTCCGGCCAACCTGCACTCCGGCTTCGTGTTCGGCGAGCTGAATCTCTACACCGAGTCGGACATTTTCGGCAAGTTCCACACCCACAAAACGCACCGCAAGCGCAAGGTTCGGGGCATTTCGCTCAAGGAGTTGCAGCGCCTCAAGGTGGGCGATTACGTCGTGCACGAAGATTACGGCGTCGGCGTGTTCCGGTCGCTCGAAACGATCCAGGTGGGTGATTCGGAGCAGGAGTGCGTGCTGGTGGAGTACGAGGGCGGCGACCAGCTCTTCGTTAACGTGCAGAACATCAACCTGCTCTCGAAATACACCGCGTCGGAGGGTTCGCTGCCCAGCCTCTCGAAGCTCGGCAGTTCGAAGTGGAGCGTCAAAAAGGAGAAGGTTCGCAAGAAATTGCGCGACATCGCCGCCAAGCTGATCCGGGTTTACGCCGAGCGCAAGATGACGCCCGGCTTCGCCTTCGGGCCGGACTCGATCTTCCAGCGCGAGTTCGAGGCCTCCTTCATGTTCGAGGAGACCCCCGACCAGCTCAAGGCGATCCAGGAGGTCAAAAAGGACATGCAGTCCCCCTCGCCAATGGATCGGCTCATCTGCGGCGACGCCGGATTCGGCAAGACCGAAATCGCCATGCGCGCGGCCTTCAAGGCGGTCGAGGGCAAAAAGCAGGTGGCGATCCTGACGCCGACCACGATTCTGACCCATCAGCACGGCGAGTCGTTCGCCCGGCGCTTCGAGAACTTTCCGGTGAACATCGCCGTACTGAGCCGCTTCGTGCCGCGAAAGCAGCAGAAGGAGACGATCGAGCGCATCGCCTCCGGAGCGGTGGACATCGTCATCGGTACGCACCGGCTGGTCTCGAAAGATGTGGTGTTCAAGGAGTTGGGCCTGCTCGTCATCGACGAGGAGCAGCACTTCGGCGTGGAGGTCAAGGAGAAACTGCGCCACCAGTTCCCCGGCGTCGATACGCTCACCATGTCGGCCACGCCGATTCCGCGCACCATGCAGTTCTCGATGCTCGGCGCGCGCGACATCTCCATCGTTTCGACGCCGCCCAAGAACCGCCAGCCGGTCGAGACAATCATTACCGAGTACGATTCGGCGACGATCCAGTCGGCCATCCGCCGTGAAATCCAGCGCGAGGGGCAGATATTCTTTCTGCACAACCGCATCGCCAGCCTCGAAGAGACCGAGCGCAAGTTGCGCGAACTCGTGCCCTACGCCCGCATGGCCTCGGCGCATGGACAGATGCCCGCAAAGGAGCTGGAAAACGTCATGATGGACTTCATGCAGCAGGAGCTCGACGTGCTCATTTCGACCTCCATCATCGGTTCGGGCCTCGACATTTCCAACGCCAACACGATCATCATCAACCGCGCCGACATGTTCGGCCTGTCGGATTTGTACCAGCTCCGGGGGCGCGTGGGCCGCAGCGAACGCAAGGCGTACTGCTACCTGGTTACGCCGCCCTTGCACACGCTCAAGCGCGAGGCGATCCAGCGCATCGCGGTGATCGAGAGCTTCACGGAGCTTGGCTCCGGCATCAACGTCGCCTTGCGCGACCTCGACATTCGCGGCGCGGGCAATCTGCTCGGCGCGGAGCAGTCGGGCTTCATCCACGAAATCGGCTTCGATCTTTACCAGAAGATGATCGAGGAGACCGTGGCCGAACTCAAGCTCACCGAGTTCAGCCACATCTTCAGCGACAGCGAAAAGGCCGCGCTCAAGCCGCAGAGGCCGTGCGACATGATTTTCTTCTTCGACGCGCTTCTTCCCGATTATTACATCACCGCCACGCAGGAGCGCTTTTCGTGCTACGACCGCATCTCGAAAACAGGTGACGATGCGGCGCTCCAGAGCATTGCCAGAGAGCTGGAAGACCGCTTCGGCGCGATGCCGGAGGAGGTGCGGAACCTGCTGGCGCTCGCCCGCCTGAAGCACCTCGGCTCGTCGCTCGGCCTCGAAAAGATCGACCTCCAGCCCTCGACCGCCACCATCTTCCTGCCATCGGACGACGACAAAGAGTTCTACGACAGCGCCTTTTTCCATCGGCTGATCGTTTCACTGCAAAACGGCGCGATCAGGGAGTACCACCCGCAGTTCAGGCACGAAAAAAAGATGAAGCTCGTCTTCCAGCACCCTGCCAACGCCGACACCGCTCCGCTGGCGCTCATCGACCGGTACGAAGCGCTGCTGAAAAGCATTGCGGAGAGAGAGGTTGCGAGCGAAACCACGTAGCCCGTTCTCCCTCCTATAGGACTTATAGGTCGAATAGGACTTATAAGTCCTATTCTCCCCTCCCCAACTTTTAACAATTGTTAGAAACTATTTCCCGAAACCGAACGGTTATTGGAATTATGAAGCAATTCACTTCATAAACATAAAATCATACAGTGATGAATACCACCATAAACAACCGAAAATGTTCCGCCCAGGTTGGGGATAGATTGCTCGATGTAGCTCGCGCTCATCACAGCCATATTGGTTACTTTTGCGGCGGAAACGCAATCTGCCAGACCTGTTACGTCAGGGTGCTCGAAGGTGCGGAGCTGCTTTCGCCGATGAGCGACGCCGAAAAAGCGATGCTTTCCGACAGGCTGATAAAGGAGGGTACGCGAATGGCCTGCCAGACCCTCATAGAAAAACCGGGCAAAATTACGATTCTCTCCGAGGTCGAGGCAGCCAAAAGGATGACCCTCGAAAATCCGCTCCAGCTTCCGGCATATATGGGCAAGATGGGTTGGGAGTCGGCGGTCAAGTTCACTGACACGATCGTTTTTCAGGCGCAGCGTGAAAAGGGGGAACATGCGCTTGAACCGACACAATTGCTTCACGATGTCGCGGCGGGCATAGGTGACGCCATTCAGCTCGTGATCGAAGCCATACAGGACTTGTTCGGAGTGAAGCGTTCGGCGGAAAAACCCGAACCCGGAGCAGGAGATGGCTACGGCGGCGATGTGGCGGCGATCCTTGCAAAAAGGGCGGAATGTAACAACGGTCACCGCAGGATCGTCTCTCCCGAGGGACTCCAGCTCCATCAGGAGTGCGGCGCTACCTGCAACTGACCCGCGTCTGAAAAAAGCCGGAACTCCCGGCTTTTTTCATTTTCGCTCATTTGGCGAAATAACGCTTGAAGTACTCTTTGAAACCCATCGTACCGGAGGTATATTTCTGCATGGAAAAATCTCCCGGCGACTCATTCGACAAGCCATCGTTCACCAATGACAATCTTACCGCCATGACTATCTACATCAACGACAGACCGTGTGAAGCGCAGGTCGGCGATCTGCTGCTCAACGCCGCAAAACGCAACAAATCGCACATCGGCTACATCTGCGGCGGCAACGCCATCTGCCAGAGCTGTTTCGTCTATGTGCTCGAAGGGGCCGACTGCCTCTCCCTACCGGGCGAAGATGAAAAGGCCTTTATCTCCGACAAACTTTTCGCCGAGGGCGGACGCCTCGCCTGCCGCACCACCATCGTCAAGGAGGGAACGATCCGGATGCTGACCCGCGCCGAAAAATTCCGCAGAATCGTGCTCGGACTGAACGCGCCCGGCTTCATTACCTACGCGCAAACGATTGGTTACAACGTGACCAACAAGCTCCCCTCCGGCGTTTCGAGCATCGTGTCGAGAGTGCAGTCCGGACGGCTCAATCCCGTCGATTCTCTCGGCAAGATCGCCAGCGGCCTCGGCCCGGCGTCACAGCTTGCCATGAACAATTTCATCGAAACCTTTCCCTTCATGCAAGCCCCGCTCGACATGGCGGGCAGTACCGCCAAAGGGGCGCTCGACACCGCGTCTGGCGCGCTGTGCTCAGTCAGCGGCGGGCGGCTGCACCTGCCGGGTTCGACCTGCGCCACCCACGACAAACCGGCGGAAGCCGTCGAGCGCATTACCATCTCGGCAAAATAAGCCGTACAAACCTTGACCCGCGCCCCCGGCAGCCATCGACGGTCTCCGGGAGCGTAATAGCAATGCCGAGAGCTGTTTCAGAAATTCTGACGATTTGACCGACGATGGGCTACTCTTCCGACTTTGGAACTCTCGAATTTGAACTCGGAGTCAAAACTCTCGAACGCTGGCTGCTCAAGCCGGAAAAGACGATGAATATCTCCATCGCCGTTCCGAAAGAGCGAGCACAGGACGAGCGTCGCGTCGCGCTTTCACCGGCGGGCGTTCAGATACTCTCGGAACAAGGCATCCGGGTGGTGGTCGAAAGTGACGCAGGCTGTTTCTGCAATTTTCACGATCAGGATTACGCCGAAGCGGGCGCAATTATCGCCGAATCGCCGGAGGAGCTGTACTCCGAGGCCAACGTCATTGTCAAGGTCTCGCCGCCGCAGCCCGAAGAGCTGCACCTTCTCCTGCCCGGCCAGATGCTCATCTCGGCGGTGCATCTCGGCACGGTGAGTCGCCAGATGCTCAAAACGCTGATCGACAAGAACATCACGGCGCTTGGCTTCGAGTTCATTGAAACGCGGGACGGCGAGCTGCCCATCGTCCGGACGCTGAGCGAAATCGCCGGATCGCTGGCCATCCAGACAGCGGCCAAATACCTCGAAACCGGTTACGGCGGGAGCGGCATTCTGCTCGGCGGCATTGCCGGAGTGCCGCCCGCGCACGTCACCATCATCGGCGCGGGCACGGTGGGCCTGTTCGCCGCGCAGGACGCGCTCGGCCTCGGTGCGCAGGTGACGGTGATCGACAAGGAGATCAACCGTTTGCGGCGTTTTGAAGCGTTCTTCAACCGCCACTTGGTGACGGCCATCGCCAACGAGCACTATATCGCCCAACTCGCAAAAATGTCCGATGTGATGATCGGCGCGCTCAGTCCCAAGCTAAAGCTCAACAAGCCGCTGGTGAGCGAACAGATAGTGCAATCGATGAAGCCCGGCTCGGTCATTATCGACGTGTCGATCGATCAGGGAGCCTGCTTCGGCACCAGCCGCCACACGACGCACACCAACCCGATTTACGTCAAGCATGGCGTAACGCACTACTGCGTACCGAACATCCCGTCAGCAGTCGCCAAAACCGCAACCTACGCTTTGACCAACACGCTCCTGCCGTTCCTGCTCAAGCTGAACGCGCACCAAACCATTCCGGAAATTCTCTGGAACAGCCACAGCCTCCGGAAAGGCGCCTACCTCTACAAAGGGTACGTCACCAGGAAAATCCTCGCCGAGCTGACCGACCTCCCCTTCCGCGAAATCGACATGCTGCTCGCCACAGCGTAGCGAAGAATGAATGCTGAATTATGAATTATGAATTGAAGAAGAACAACCTCTTCAGGCATTCCTCGTCCACAAAGTCCACGCCGTCCACTCAGTCCATACTACGCCCGGCTCACAGGTAATCCAGCGGCTTGCCCAGTTGCCGCGCAATGTACGAGGCGCACGAAACTCCTGAGTAGGTCACGGCGATCACGCCCTGGCCAGGGAAGGTGCTGTCTCCGGCGGCATATAAATTCCTTACCGGCGTGCGGTTCTGCGGCTTGAGCAGCACGTTCTGGCCCGGCTTGAGCAGCGGGCCGTACGAGCCGTCGCGGCGGTTGAGGTAACGCACGTGCGTCTGCGGCGTGGCCGTCACCGTGAGTTCGATGGCCTCCTGCAAGCCCGGCAGGAGGCGTTCGGCTCGCGCGATGAGCGAGCGGGCGAAGGCCTCTTTGGCGGCTTTGTATTCCGCGCCGCGATAGTCGTACCGATCCCACTGCGTCGTTTCGGCGGTCACGAAGAGGTGCAGCGCGTGCTTGCCGGGCGGCGCGAGCGACGGGTCGAGCACCGAGGGCGCGGAGAAGTAGATCGTGCCGCCAAGCTGGTCGTACTTCGACCAGTCACCGACAATGATGTGGTGCATGTGAAATTCCGGCGGCACGATCGCGCCATCGACTCCGAGCCAGAGCTGGAACCAGCTCGGCGCCTTGATGAAGCGATCGTCCGGAATCCGCAGCCGGGGATCGTCCACGAGTTTCCTGAAGGTGTCCCACGCGGTGGCGTTGCTGACCACCGCCCTCGACCTCACCTCCGCGCCGTCAGAGAGCCGGACGCCGACCGCCACGCCCTTCTCGACAATCACCTTCGCCACTTCGCTGCCAAACCGGATCGAACCGCCGAACTTTTCGATCCCCTTCACCAGCGCCGCCGGAATGGCTCCCGCGCCGCCGACAGGATAGTTGATGCCGCCGTGGTGCCGGTCGGCCAGGCAGATGCCCGCGTTGACCAGTGGCGTCGAAATAGCGTCCTGCACCGACCACGAGTACGATTCGAGATCGATGAAGCGCAGCAGCTCCCTGTCGCTGATGCAACGCCGCGCCACCTTGCCCATCGAAAAGAGCGTCTTGACGCCAAGCGCCATTACCTTGAGCGGATGCTTCGCGCCCACAATCCCCAGATGCATCACATCTTCGAGCGATCCGGCGGGCAGGGCATTGAGAATGGCATAGACCGATTCGAGCTCGTCGTAAAATTTCCGGATGCCCGCCCGCTCATGCGGAAAGCGGCGGCAGAGCGATTCGAGAAACCGGTCGCGGTCGAACCAAGCCGGGACCTCGAAACCCGCCGGCAAGTGGTAGTGAATCTGCACCGGATCGGCAATGGTCTCGACCTCAACGCCGAGTTTGCGAAAAATCCGCGAATGCAGGTTGAGCGTCCCCTTGGCATCGTCATCGCAAAAGCCGTAAAACACCGACGCCCCGGCGTCAAAGGTGTATCCGCCCTTCTGAAACGACGAGCAGCTTCCGCCGGGGAACCTGTTCTTTTCAAGCACAATGGTCGAAAAGCCGCGCTCCTGCAACAACGCCGCCGCCGTCAGGCCTCCGATACCTGCGCCGATAACAATGACATCAACCGTTTCAGCCATTTTTCAAACTTTTTTTGTGCTGGGTCAAGCCTTCTGGCGCAAAACCACTATTTGGTGCTTGACTCAAAGTTCTCTAAAGATATATTTTTATATTTGTTGTCAGGAACATCACGATCACGGGTTATTGAAACATCGCGGCTCAGTTCAGCAAAAATCCCCTCAAAGCATCCGGTAAAAACACGCCATATGAAAGAGAATAAGCAATCGCTCACGGCTCAGGAACAAGTCAAACAGCAAGAGTTTCAGGAGGAAGCGGTCGTCCATATCAACTCACTCTACAACTATGCGCTGCACCTCACGATGAACCCTGACGACGCCCATGACCTGGTGCAGGAAACCTACCTCAAGGCATATAAATTTTTCAATTCCTTCGAACGGGGAACAAACTGCAAGGCATGGCTGTTCAAAATTCTCAAAAACAACTACATTAACAAATTTCGTAAAAACGCGAGGGAACCCGGAAAAGTCGATTACGACCTGATCAAGGATTTTTACCATACGATCAAGGACGTACAGAGCGACACCACAGAAGCCGAGTCCGATTTTTTCCACTCCCTCTTTCACGAAGAGGTTTACCAGGCATTGCAGTCACTTCCCGAAGAGTTCAGGGAGGTCATACAGTTGTGTGACATTGAAGGATTTACCTATGAGGAGATTGCCAACATGGTCGAAAGCCCGATCGGAACGGTTCGTTCACGTCTGTACAGAGGTAGAAAACTGTTGCGTGCCAAACTTGAAGATTACGCCAATAAGCACGGGTACAACACCGAATCCGGTGAATGACTCCTTGAAATCCAATCAATTTATCAGTTGACTGCCATGAATTGTAGTAAAGCGATGGTGCTCATGAGCGCGGCTATCGACGGGGAACTCACCCCGAAAGAAGAGGAAGAGCTTGCGCAACACCTTGCTGAATGTCCTGAATGCCGAGCCGAGTTTCAGGATGCGAAAAAGACCAAAATCATCATCAGGGAACGCATCGTTCGCGTCAAGGCGCCCACAAGCCTTGTCGAGTCAATCACCAGGCTAACGAGCATCACCTACTGAGGCCCTCCCCTCCATGCAGTATATCCCCTGAAATCCGGCATTCATGCAACGGATGTTAAGGATGTTTTTTTGGTTTGATTAATATGATTTAATAACTATATATCGGAATAAGTTTTCAACTCGAGCCGTTGAAATGGCGCAAAAAGGCTTTAACAGGATTGCGATATGAGCAAATCGATGACGATTACAGAGGAAGAAGTAAAAAAATGGCACTTCAACATGCCGGATGAGATGCTCGAAGCTGTATCGAACCGGTTCAAGCTGCTTTCCGAGCCGATGCGGCTTAAAATTCTGAGGACTCTCTGCGACCGCGAACGCACCGTTCAGGAGATCGTCAAGGAGGTCGGCGCGAGCCAGGCGAACATCTCCAAGCACCTGGCGCTCATGCACGACAATGGCGTGGTCAACCGCCGCAAAGAGGGACTCAAGTGTTATTACAGGATTTCGGACGACAGCATCGTTTACGCCTGCTTCCTCATTTCGAAAAGCGTGGTTGAAAATCTTCAGGACCGGCTGAGCTGGATTCAGAAAGTGAACACCAACCTTACAACCTGAACAATTTTACAAAGACAGAACCGACTAAAGGGCGATCCAGGTTATCGCCCTTTTTTATTTTCACCAGTGCAGCCACCCGCTCTGCCATCGAAAAACTTCGATTGACGCGCGATGCTATCCCCTTTGAACACCCTTCTTTTGCCCCGATCAGCCTCTCCCGTTTTTATCCACCACTCCACTCACCGCCCAAAAACCTGACAAAATGACCGCCATCATGTCAGATAGCGCACAAAAAAGCGCTTTTTTGTCAGACACGAACAAGGCATAAATTGAACATATTGCTTTGGCACGGCTTTTGATGATTTAATACCATAGGCGGTCGATGATCGCCAAACCAACAGAGAGTACATACAAACAAAGCACAAAGGAGACCATCATGTTGATGAAAATAGCGAAAGACCCGATGAGGCTGTTCGATGATATATGGAGCGGCAACCAGATGCCTGCCGCCCCATCGTTCAAAGTCGATATTTCCGAAGACGAACATGCCTACCATCTCGATGCCGAGCTTCCAGGCATTGCAAAAGAGCGGATCGCGCTGAACATCGAGGATGACGTGCTCACCATCAAGGCCGAGCGCACCCACGAGGAAGAGCAGAAAAAGAAGGATTACCACAGGGTTGAGAGAACCTACGGTTCATTCTCACGCAGCTTCAACATCGGCGAAATCATCGACCAGGAGAACATCGGCGCGACCTACGACAACGGCGTACTGCATGTGACCCTGCCGAAAACCCAGCCGGTCAGGAAAACCAAGGAAATTTCAATCAGCTAAACGATTCTCCCGAACGCCTCCACGCAAAAAGGAGGCGTTCGACGTAGATCAAAACCATTAAAAAAAGGACTTACACATCATGGGTAAAATTATCGGAATCGACCTCGGCACCACAAACTCCTGCGTATCGGTTATGCAGGGAACCCAGCCGACGGTCATAGAAAACTCCGAAGGCAACCGCACGACACCGTCGATGGTCGCCTTCACCAAGACGGGCGAAAGGCTCGTTGGCCAGGCGGCGAAACGCCAGGCCGTTACCAACCCGAAAAACACCATCTTTTCGATCAAGCGCTTCATGGGCCGCAAGTACGACGAAGTGCCGAACGAAAAAAAGTTCGCGTCGTATGACGTGGTCAACGAGGGCGGCGACGCCAAGGTAAAGATCGGCGACAAGACCTACTCTCCCCAGGAGATTTCGGCCATGATCCTTCAGAAGATGAAGCAGACGGCCGAAGACTTCCTCGGCGAAAAAGTGACCGAAGCGGTCATCACCGTACCGGCCTACTTCAACGACGCCCAGCGCCAGGCCACCAAAGACGCGGGCCGCATCGCGGGTCTCGAAGTCAAGCGCATCATCAACGAGCCGACGGCGGCAGCGCTCGCCTACGGCCTCGACAAGAAACAGCAGAATGAGAAAGTCGCGGTGTTCGACCTCGGTGGCGGCACCTTCGACATCTCGATTCTCGAACTGGGCGACGGCGTCTTCGAGGTCAAATCGACCGATGGCGACACCCACCTCGGCGGTGACGACTTCGACCAGGTGGTCATCGACTTTCTGGCCGACGAGTTCAAGAAGCAGGAGGGAATCGACCTGCGCAAGGACGCTATCGCATTGCAGCGCCTGAAAGAGGCCGCCGAAAAAGCGAAGATCGAGCTGTCATCGCGCACCGACACCGAGATCAACCTTCCGTTCATCACCGCGACGCAGGAGGGGCCGAAGCACCTGGTCATCAACCTGACCCGCGCCAAGTTCGAGGCGATGAGCGCCACCCTGTTCGACAAGGTGCTCGAACCTTGCCGCCGTGCGCTCAAGAACTCCAAGCTCGACATGAAGGAGATCGATGAGGTGGTGCTGGTCGGCGGTTCGACCCGCATCCCGAAGGTGCAGGCGCTCGTGAAGGAGTTCTTCGGCAAGGAGCCGAACAAGAGCGTGAACCCCGACGAGGTGGTCGCCATCGGCGCAGCTATCCAGGGCGGCGTACTCAAGGGAGACGTCACCGACGTGCTCTTGCTCGACGTCACTCCGCTGTCGCTCGGTATCGAAACCCTCGGCGGCGTGATGACCAGGCTGATCGAGGCCAACAGCACGATCCCGACCCGCAAGCAGGAGGTCTTCTCGACCGCCGGTGACAACCAGACCTCGGTCGAAGTGCACGTTTTGCAGGGCGAGCGCCCGATGGCCACCGACAACAAAACGCTCGGCAGGTTCCACCTCGGCGACATTCCGCCCGCGCCGCGCGGCATTCCGCAGATCGAAGTGACCTTCGACATCGACGCCAACGGCATCCTGAACGTATCGGCCAAAGACAAGGCGAGCGGCAAGGAGCAGAGCATCAAGATCGAGGCCAGCGGCAAGCTCACCGAGGCTGAAATCGAAAAGATGAAAGAGGACGCCAAAGCTCACGCCGCCGAAGACCAGAAGCGCAAAGAGGAGATCGAAATCAGGAACTCCGCCGACTCGCTCATCTTCAGCACCGAAAAGCAGCTCACCGAGCTTGGCGACAAGCTCCCGGCGGACAAGAAAGCCGAGATCGAGAGCGCGCTCGAAAAGCTGAAGGAAGCGCACAAGAGCGGCAGCGCCGAGGCGATCAAGCCTGCGATGGACGAGCTGAGCAAGGTCTGGGGCGAAGCAGCCTCCAACCTCTACCAGCAGCCCGGCGCAGAACCCCAGCCCGGCCCGCAGCCTCAAACCGACGGCCAGGCGGGTCAGTCCGGCAAGGGCGGCGACGGAGCGGTCAACGCCGAATACGAAGTGATCGACGGCGACGACAAGTAAGCGCCATTGAGCCAATCATAACCAAAAAGCCCCGCGTCAGTACGAACGGGGCTTTTTGGTTTTCTTGCCATTTTGAGAATCGCTGTGCGTTCTTTGATCGAATCCGGAAGCATTATCCATGAATTAATGGTAAACTGAGTGAACAAGGCACTATTCCGAAATGCAGGGAGATCAGAGGAGAAGAGATCATGCTTCCGAGAACAAAAATGAAAACGCTTCATCCAGGAGAGATTCTCTCTGAAGAGTTCCTCACCCCCATGCAATTGAGCAGCACCACGGTCGCCGAGGGGTTGAATCTTCCGGAAACGGAGATCGAAGACATTCTGCAAGGCAAGCGTAACATTGATGCCGATACCGCGTGGCGTCTGGCGAGGTTTTTCGGCAATTCGGCGCAGTTCTGGTTTGGAATGCAGATGCAGTACGATCTTGAGAGAGCTTACGAAGAGCACGGCGAAGCCATCCAGCGCGAAGTCTCCGTTTTTCAGATGGAAGAGTAACCGCCCGACGGCGATCTCAACCCGTCAGGGAACGTCGGCACTGAGCATCTCCTCCAGAATATCCGAGGCCCTACCAACCATATCGACGCAAACGGTTTCAAAGAGTTTCCGTTTACGAGCTTGTTGCAGATTTTCCGGCTCGCCGATGTTGAGGCCGAGAATCGATTCGCAACGGCATGAACCCATGCGCTTCTCGAACTCCGCCATGAACTGCCGCCCAGGCTCGCAGGTTTTCCGTTTATTCGCCAGCTCCCCGCTGCCGCCCATGCCGCCGTAGCGCATCGACAGCGCCAAAAGCGCCCCACTCACCGCGCCGTACATCCCGCCGCCCTATCCCACGCACCCGCCTCGTCAAGCGCCCCCGCCACCCGAAAAGCCGCAAACACCGCTTGGCCGCAATTGCCAACGGTTGCTGAACAACTCCAACGCTTTTTCTTTTCTTTGCATGGGATTACGGGAGAGGAATTATGATAGATGCAGTGTCCGGCTCTAAGTGTTATTACTCCGGCCATGAAAACTCTTAAACAATTGCCCCGGACTTTAGTCCGGGGTACGCTGATAAAGCAATATAAATCAGGGCTTTAGCCCAACCTTTTACAATGGGTGAAATTGCGATTTATTGTTGCCGGAGTAATAACAGAGATGTCGCTGGTTTTTGAAAAAGTCAACGTTCTTTTTCGGGGTTCACCACGACTTGTCGCGATGAACCCCGAAAACTCTCTGCAAATTCTTGTCCACCTGTTGTTCAAAAAAATCCGCATCCGAAACCCTTGCATCGACTATCGCATAAAAAACAGACTTGCCTCAAGATGAAAGCTGATACACTGTTAAATATATATTCCACCCAAAAAAAGGCATTATCATATACAATAATAATATTGAAAAGAGCGTCTAAAACTTGTTCCTATCGACATCGAACCTGCCAGAAATGGCGCATCAATGTCATGTTGTTCATTTTAGTAACGCCTGGCCGCCCGCTCTTTTGCCGAACTGCCGTAAATTCCTCAAAAACAATAAGAAACGGAAACTTTGATTATAAAATCCAGGTTGCATCTGATTTATATGGAATGTTACATTACCATAAGAAAAAAGAATGTTTTTCAGAGTGGTTTGGAATTTCATGAAAGCATACCCCTGCCAATCATCTTTTTTCTTTGACGATGGGCCTGAGAGAATGGCGTTCCGGGCATCCGTTGCCATCATCCTTTTCGGGTAACAACCAGGCAGTTTACCATAACCTCAAACTTCCCATTAGTCGGCAACCTCTTGAACGGCATGTCGAACGTGAGTACCGGTTAACCGGAACATAGCGACGGGGCGTTCCGCCCGGAAAGTCAGAATGCAGTGAGCCTCGCTTTTAGTCTGGTTTTTTGTTCATCTATCGCTTCCGGTTTTCAGGCAGATGTGTTTGAAGGTAGCGAAGCTGTATGGTTTAATCTGACCGGTTCGCACTCAATTTGACCTTATGCCCTCCAGCATTCACCCCGGCTGCCAACGGAAAGCTCAGGCTCACACCGGATTGCACCTCTACGAAATGACCGCTTCGCATAAAACCCCCATCAGCATCCCGGTGTCGGCCTTGAGACCGTGATCGGCAAGATCGCCAAACCAGTGAAAAAAGCGGGCAAGATGTCATGAATGTCATTCCGGACAGCGCGGGAACCCTGCCGTATGCGCCCGACAAGTACACCACAATACTGGTTGTCGATGCCGATCCCGTTTCCCGGAACCACACGGCGGCCAGCGTCGAGCAGCTCGGCTATACGTCGCTGATGGCCGACAGCGACGAGGCGTGCATCGAGCTGTTCGGCACCTGCATGATCGAGCTGCTCCTGCTCGACATCAGCGAACCGAGAAAGACCGGTCTCAAAGTGCTCACGTACCTGCACGAGCACAGCATATCGATTCCGGTCATCATCGTTTCGAGTTCGAGCGACATCGAACAGGCAATCTTCTCGATGAACCTCGGCGCTTACGCCTATCTGCTCAAGCCGGTCAGCATCAACCGGCTCGGCATCAACATCCGGAACGCCCTGACCGAGTTCGAGCTGCGCAACAAGCTGATGCTCTTCTCGGCGGCCATTACGCAGCTACCTCTGGGAGTGGTCATCACCAGCGACCAGGGCATCATTGAGTACAGCAATCCCGGATTTACGGCGCTGTCGGGCTACACGGAGGCGGAGGCGAAGGGGCAGTCGATGAGCATTCTGAACTCCGGGGCGAACTCGAAGCACTTTTACCGCAACTTCTGGGAGACCATCAGCGCTGGTAAAATCTGGCAGGGCGAGATCGTCAACAAGAAAAAAAACGGAGAACGCTACACCGAATACTGCATCGTCTGCCCGATCACCGGCCCGGACGCCGAGATCGTCCATTTCATCAGCATCAAGCAGGATATTACCCAGCGCAAAAAGGAGCAGGAGGCGCTGGCCGAAAGCGAGCAAAGCTTTCAGGAGCTGGCAGATTTGTTGCTTCAGCCTGTTTTCGAGATCGATCTCACCGGTAACATCATCTTTTCCAACAAGGCGGGCCTCGACCTTTTCGGCTATACCAGAAGCGATATAGCGCAGGGATTCGAGGCGACAAGGCTGTTCGCTCCCGAAGAGCGCCTTCGGGTATTGCAGAACATGACGGCCCGGGTCAAGGGCATCAGCTTCGACAACCACGAGTACATCACGCAGAAAAAAGATGGCACGACCTTTCCCATGCTCATCTACACCGAACCGATCATCAGGCGCGGGGTACCCATCGGCATTCGCGGCCTCGGCATCGACATTACGGAGCGCAAAAGGAATGAAGAGAAACTGCTCGAACTGAACCAGACGCTCGAAGAGCGCGTCAGGGAAAGGACGCAGGAACTCGAAGTGACCCACCAGCAGATGATTCTCCAGGAGAAGCTCGCCTCGATCGGCCAGCTTGCCGCCGGTCTGGCGCACGAAATCAACAACCCGGTCAACTTCGTGAGAATCAACTTCGCCACGCTCCGGGAAGATGTCAACGACCTGGGTCAACTCGTCAGGGAGTATCGCTCTCTTTTCGAGAACATCAGGGAGTCAGGCCCGATGCCAGAGGCGCTGGAAAAGGTGAAGAGCCTCGAAAAAAAGCTGAACGTGGACGCCTTGCTCAACGAGCTTCCCGAACTGTTCGACGACTCCCGGCGCGGCTTCGAGCGGATCGGCACCATTCTGAGCAGTATGCGCAACTTCTCGTTCCAGCACGCGCTCGACCAACGGGTCCCCTTCGACCTCAACCAGGGCATTCGCGACACGCTCATCATCGCCCAGAACGAGTACCGCTACTATGCCGAAGTGGATACCCGGCTTGCCGAACTGCCGCCTGCGGCCTGCAATCCGGAGCAGATCAACCAGGTCTTCCTGAACCTGGTCGTCAACTGCGCCCACGCCATCGCCTCGCAGAAGCGGCATGAGAAGGGGAGAATCATCATCGAGACCGGCTACGACGAGGAGGTGGTCTGGTGCACCATCGCCGATGACGGCCCAGGCATACCTCCGGAGATCCGGAACCGGATTTTCGAGCCGTTCTTCACCACCAAAGAACCCGGCAAGGGCACCGGGCTTGGCCTGAGCATTTCGTATGACATCATCGCCAACAAGCATGGCGGAACCCTCGCCGTCTCCTGCCCGCCGCAGGGAGGATCGGTCTTCACCATCCGGCTGCCGCTGAAGGCCGCCCCAGCACCCGAAGCATCATGAAAAACCGTGACGAACTCACCATTCTTTTCGTTGATGACGAGTCTGACATTCTCACCTCGCTCAACCGGTTTCTGAGAAGGGAGGAGTACCGGAAATTCTTTGTGGACAACGCCGATGAGGCGCTCCGGCTGATGGCGGAAAACCCTGTCGATCTGGTCGTCTCCGACCTCCGGATGCCGGGAATGAACGGCCTGGAGCTTATCAAGGAGGTCAAGCGGCTCTTCCCCGCCACGCTGCGGATGATCGTCAGCGGATCGCAGGACATCGAGCAGATCATCGAGTCGGTCAACAAGGGTGAGATTTTCCGCTTCATTCCCAAACCCGTCGATCCTGAATCGTTCAAAAGCATCCTGAACGACGCCCTCGACTACTACTGCCTGAAAATCGAGCGCGAGGAGCTGTTCGACGAAATTTCGTTTAAGAACCGGCAACTGACCGAGGCCAACGCCACGCTCGAAAAGCTGGCCGCCGACCTGAAACGAAGCGAGGAGCAGTTCCGTTCGATGAACGACGCAGCGCAGGACGCGGTCTTCATGCTCGATGAAAAGGGGGTGATCCGCTATCGCAACACGGCGGCTGAGGCGATGTTCGGCTACCGGAGAAGCGAGCACCTGGCGCAGCCGGTCGCCGAAATCTTTCCGGAATCGCCAACCGCAATGGAGCTGAACAACCTCATCGCCCGAGCCTCCGGGGAGACGCCCAAGAGTTGCGCCGGACTGGTCATGCAGATCGAGGGCCTTCGCCAAAACGGCTCCCGCCTGCCGCTCGAAATTTCGAGAGGGTGCGTACACCTCGAAAGCGGCCCGCACAGCGTGCTGGTGGCGCGCGACATCACCACAAGGATCGAGGAGGAAAAAAGCCGCAAGCAGTATGAATCCATGCAGAAGGAGCTGGAGTCGCAGATCGAGAAAAAGCTCTTGCAGAGCCAGGCCCCGATCACACTGCGGGACATTGAAATCAGCTACCTGATGCGCTCCTCCGGCCATCTCGACGGCGACTTCACCGAGCTGATCGAGTACGACTCCCTTCAGGCCGACCTGCTCATCGGCGATGTAATGGGCCACGGCATCCAGTCGGCCCTGGCCGCAGCCGGGCTGAAGTCGCTCTATCTGAAAACCATCGCCGAAGAGCAGGTCAGCCTGAAGGCGCTTCCGCCGGTGGAGCGGATCGTCGGGCGCATCCACGAGCGCTGCATTCACGAGCTGATTGAGCTCGGCCTCTACTCTACCCTGTTGTTCCTGCGTCTCGACCTGCAAAACCGTCAAATCGCCTTCGTGGATTGCGGCCACAACCCGATCATCCACCTGCCGTCAAAAACGGGTCGCTGCCGCCTCGTCAAGGGTGACAACCTGCCGATGGGCATGATCGAAAAGGAGGAGTACCGGCAGTCGTGCTTCGCGGTTGAACAGAACGACCTGGTCGTGCTCTACTCCGATGGCATCACCGAAAACCGCTCGCCCGGCGACGAACTCTTCGGCGAAGAGCGCTTCACCGCCCTGCTCGAAAAATCCGCCGCGCTGCCAACCTCGGCGATTGTCGAAAAAATCGAGGAGGAGCTGATGCGGTTCTGCGGCTGCACCAATTTTGAGGACGACGTCACCTGCATCGTGATCCGCATCGGCGGGAACGGAGCGCCGCAACCGGCGCGAAACTGAATCCGGCGATGAGCGTAAACCGGTCGGCGCAAGAGGCCCGTGCGCTGGAAAAACGGCTTACCGGGCACTCGCGAGCGCGGCGCGGCGTTCGACGCCGCCTGGCCTTTGCCGTGAGCACGGCGCTCTCGGAGCTGGTCGTGCGGCTGATCGAGATTGCCGTGGCGCTCTCGGTCTCGCTCTTCGTTTTCGTTCCGGTGCTGCTTGCACGGCTCGCCGTCCGGCTGCCCGCCGGAAAGCCGCTCTTCTCGAAGCGCACGGTGTTCGGGCGTTCGGGCAAGCCTCTGACGCTCCGGAACTTCGACGGGCTTTCGGGCGGCATGGCAACGCTGCCGTGGTTTCTGGAGCTTTTTACCGGGCGACTCGCTTTGGCGGGCACCGCGATTCGCGACTGGCAGCCATCCCCCGCCGCCGCGCCTGAACAGGGGTACATCAGCATGGTAAAGCCGGGCATCATCTCGCTCTGGAGCATCCGGCAAAGCAGCCGGATCGCGCACGAGGGGCGCGAGGCCACCGAGTGGGAGTACATCTTCAGAAAGCACCCGGTTTACGACTTTTTACTGATTCTGCGCGCTCTTCCGGCGATGCTCTTTTCCGAAAAGGAGGCATCGCCTTCGCCCTTCTTCCGGCTGCTCGGCATGAAGATCGGCAACATGACGATGCAGACGGCAATCGGAATGATCCGCCAAGCGCTCGAAGAGGAGCGGCAGTCGGCCATCTTTTTCGTCAACCCCGACTGCATGAACAAGAGCGTCGCCGACCGCAACTACCGCGAGGCGCTCATGGCCGCCGACCATATTCTGCCCGACGGCATCGGACTGGTCATCGCGGGCAAGATGCTCGGTACGCCGCTGCGCGAAAACATCAACGGCACCGACATGCTCCCGTTTCTGTGCACGATGGCCGCCGAAGAGCGGCGCTCGATCTTTCTGCTCGGCGGCAAGCCCGGCGTTGCCGAAAAGGCTGGCGACACCATTGCGCAAAAATATAGCGTCACCATCGCGGGCGTAATGCACGGCTACTTCGACCGGAAAACGGAAAACGCCGGGGTAATCGAAGCCATCAACCGCTCGAACGCCTCGGTTCTGCTGGTGGCCTTCGGCGCGCCGCTCCAGGAGGAGTGGATCATCCGCCACCGCTCGGAACTAAAACCAGCGATCCTCATGGGCGTCGGCGGACTGTTCGATTTCTTTTCGGGCAACATTAAACGCGCTCCGCGCTGGCTGCGTGAAATCGGCCTGGAGTGGGTTTACCGGATTTTGCAGGAACCCGGCAGAATGTGGAAACGCTACGTCGTGGGCAATCCCCTGTTCCTGTACCGGGTGATGAAGTGGAAAGTGCTTGACCAAAGCTCGAACCCCTGAAATGCAATGGAACTCGATCCAACCGTCCGCCGCGAGCTGATCCGGAAAATCAGCGGCAACATCCGCCCATCGCTCCGGCTGCGGGGAAAACTGAAAGTTGCCGCCTGGGAGAACACCATCCGCCTCTCCTACCTTGCCAAACGCCTGCTCGACATCGCGGTTTCGACGCTGGCCCTCGTCCTTCTGTTGCCGGTCTTCGCGCTGACGGCGCTCTCGATCGTGCTGGAAAATCCGGGGCCGGTCTTCTTCGTGCAGACGCGGGTCGGCAGGAATGGCCGCCACTTCCGGTTTTACAAGTTTCGCTCAATGGTGGTGAACGCCGAAAAGCTCAAAACTGAACTCTCAACGCAGAACGAGTCGAAGGACGGGGTGATCTTCAAAATGAAAAAAGACCCGCGCATCACCCGCACGGGGCGCATCATCCGCAAGTTCAGCATCGACGAACTTCCCCAGCTCATCAACGTGCTCAAGGGTGACATGAGCCTGGTCGGTCCGCGCCCGCCGCTGCCGAAGGAGGTGGCGCAATACACACTCGAACAGCGCAAGCGGCTGCACGCCATTCCGGGCATCACCGGCCTGTGGCAGGTGAGCGGCAGGAGCGACATTGCGTTCACCGATCAGGTACGACTCGACTTGCAATACATCCAGAGCGCGGGCATCATCAGCGACCTGCGCCTTCTTCTGAGAACCATCCCGGCCGTCATCAGCGGCAGGGGAGCTTACTGAAACCTGTCATGAAATTCACTCTCGACAACATCGACGGCCACCTGGTGGGCATCGCCGAGCTGGAGGGGCGGCTCGACGCCAGCAACAGCAAGCCGTTGCAGAAAATCATGCCTGAATGGCTGGAGAAAACGCCGTTTCTGGTGTTTGATTGCAGCCGTCTGGATTTTATCGACAGCAGCGGTCTGGGCGCGATTGTGGGGTGCCTGCGAAAGGCAATCGACAACAAGGGCGACCTGAGACTGTCCGAACTGAATGGAAAGGTGGCCATGGTTTTTGAACTCACCAAGGCGACGCGGCTCTTTTCGATCTTTACCAACCGGGGCGAAGCGGTTGCGTCGTTCGCCGCCGGAGCCGATCCGGGAAGCGCGAAATGAAAACCATTCTGGCGCTCAGGGAAGCGGAGTGTGCGTGGGTTCGCGATGCGTTCCCCTGCGTTCATCCGCTGCTTCTGCCAATCTGCAACAAGCCCTTCATCGAATTCCTGATCGATTTCGCCATCCTCGTCGGCAGCCCGGCTGTACGCATCCTCGGCGATGGCGAACTCGATGCGGTGGAGCGCTACTGCGAGAATGGCAGTCGTTGGGGTATCGACATCTCCTACGCGAACATGCAAACGGGCGACAGCGTCGAGACGATGCTCGGCAAAAACCGCAGGTTCTGCGACAAGGAGCGGGTCATGATGGTGAGCGGCTTCTCGTTCGTCCGCTACGACAAACGGCGCGACTACAAAAGCCTCGCCGGTTCGATGCCGGAGGGCGAGTGGGTCGCTGGCCCCGGCGGAAGCATCACGCTTTTCGGCGCTCCGGAAAAACCGGAAGCGCAGGCAGCCGACGCTCCCCTGTCGCTCATGGCGCTCGACGGCATGGCGAGCTACTACCGCGCATCGATGGAGGCGCTCGAAACCGGAGCCGACCGCTACGTTCTGCCCGGCTACGGTGGCGAGCCGGGATGCGCTATCGGCAGGAACGTGGTCATGAGCAAATCGGTGGAGATCCGCAAGCCCGTGAGCATCGGCAACAACGTTCAGCTCCTCGGCGACGCGATCATCGGCCCGTCGGCCATCATTGGCAGCAACGTCATCATCGACCGGGAGAGCACGGTGGAGTCGAGCATCGTCTTCGACAACACCTACATCGGCGAGCAGCTCGAAGTGATCGGGCGGATCGCTTCGGGCAACCGGCTGAGCGATCCGGTGAGCGGCGTGGCGGTCACGATGGAGGATCCGCACCTGCTCAGCGGCATCCGGAAATCCGAGGCACTGGGCGCGCTTCCGCGTAAAATCGTACACGCCCTCGGCGCGCTCATCCTGATCGTGCTGCTTGCCGTTCCGTTCCTCGTCGTCTCGACGCTGCTCCGGCTTGGCGGAGGATGGAGATCGGCGACCGGCGACTATCTCTCCGGAAAGTCCGGCGAAACCATTTCGCTCGGCAAGGTCGAACCCGACGCCGCAAACGCTCTGGACACGATAGCTTCCACCCTTTCGCTGGATCGCTATCCCTGGCTCTTCAGGGTGCTCACCGCCGAACTCGCGCTCATCGGCAGCACGCCGCTTCCGGCTGAGACGCAGCATCCGAACGCTCCGGCAAACGCGCTCGCCTACCGGCCCGGCGTCTTCAGCTACGCCGAAGCCGAACAGTGGCCCGCCACCGGCGGCGACGCGGCCATCGTCGAGCGCTACCACCTCGTGCACAGCGGCCCGATCTCGGACATCGGCCTCGTCGTGAAAGCCTTCGTCAACCGCCCTCACGAAAAAACCACCCCATGATTATTACCGAAACATCGGCAAACGGCATCGTCATCGTCGCCCTCGAAGGCAGGCTCGACGCCCTCTCGGCTCCGAAACTCCGAGGCAGCCCGCCGGTTGCCGACCCGAAAACGGCGGTTGTCCTCGATCTGGAAAAGGTGGATTTTATGGACAGCAGCGGCCTGGGAGCCATCGTCGGCGCGGCCAGGGAGAAAGGCGACCCGGCCTGCGGCATTGTGCTCTCCTGCATGAACAACAAGGTGCGCAGGACTTTCGAGACCACCAACGCCCAGAGACTTTTCCATATTTTCGATGACACCTCGGCCGCCGTCGATTTCGCGGCAACCCGGCAAATCGCCCGCACATGAGCAGCATCATCACGCTTACCTTGCCGGGCGACCCGCTCTTCACCGAGGTTGCCCGGCAAACCACAACCTCGGTGGCCAGTCTCCTGACCGGCGAAAACCGTTCCGCATCCGATGAGACGCAATTCATCCACGACTTTGAACTGGCCATCAGCGAAGCCTTTACCAACTCGGTGAAATACGCCGGTGAGCACGACACGCCGCCGACGGTCACGCTCACCTTCGAGATCGAAAAACGGCGGCTCACGGTGAGCCTGCTCGATGCCAACAGCCCGTTCAGCATCGATACGCCCGCGCCCGACATCGAAAGCTATCCCGAAAACGGCTACGGCCTCTGGATCATCCGCAAGGTGATGGACTGCGTCACCTACCGGCGCGAAGGAAATTCCAATATCATCTCCATGTCAAAAACGCTTTGACCATGCGGGGACCCATTTACCGCCAACAGAAAAAAAGCGCGTCATGATCATTCAGGAAACATCGAAAGGCGATATCGCCATCCTCGCCCTCTACGGAAGGCTCAACGAGTACTCGGCTAATGAACTCGCGCAAAACCGCCCGGTTCGCTATCCGGATCAAATGGTCGTCATCGATCTGGAACATGTCGATAACGTTGACGAAGAGGGCCTTGAAGACATCGTCTATACGCTTCGGCACAAACGTAAAGCCAGCGCCGTGAGCGCACCCGCCGGGGACAAACCGTTGCGCAGATTTTTCGAGACGACCAATGCCAATGAGCTGGTTCAACTGTTCGACGACCTCGACGCCGCCACGGAATACCTGGAAAACTGGCAGCGCGACCACGCATGAGGCGCGTCACCTACCGGCGCGAAGGAAATTCCAATATCATCTCCATGTCAAAAACACTCGAACCGATGGTCACGGTCGTTATCGTCAGTTTCAACACGCGGGAGATTCTCGCGAACTGCCTCGACGCGCTGTTCAAAAGCGGCATGGGCAGGGAGATGGAGGTTTTCGTGGTCGATAACGACTCCCGCGACCAGTCGGCGGAGATGGTCGCCGAGCGCTTTCCGGAGGCTCGGCTCATTGCCAACAGGCAGAACCTCGGCTTCGCGGCGGCCAATAATCAGGCGTTCCGGCAAGCCTCCGGCGAGTACATCGTGCTCCTGAATCCCGACGCTTACGTTGGCCCGTCGTCGATTCCCAACGCCGTGCGTTTCATGAACGAGCACCCCGAATGCGGCCTGTGCGGCGGCAAGATCATCTCGCCGGAGGGACGGCTCGAACCGTCGGCTCGGCGCTTCCCTTCGCCTTTGACCAAGCTCTTGACGCTCTCGGGCCTTCGGGCGAAGTTTCCGAAATCGCGCTGGCTGAACTGGCACGAGTTCGGCGACTTCGCCCACGACCGCCCGATGGAGGTGGACTGGGTGCCCGGCACCTTCACCATCGTGCGCAAGGCGATGCTCGACAAGATCGGCCCCTTCGACGAGCGCTTCTTTATTTATTACGAGGAGACCGACCTCTGCCTGCGGGCCAAAAAGGCGGGCTGGAAGGTCTTCTTCATCCCGAACGCCGAGGTGATGCACATCGGCGGGGCGAGCAGCAAGACGCGCAAGGACAAGACCTTCGACAGCGCCGCCTCGCAGGTGCTCTCCTTCCGGATGCGCAGCGAGTGGCTCTACTACCGCAAAAATTATGGAATTGCGACCATGCTCGCGAGCGCTGGCATCGAGCTGCTGTGGTTCTCGATGCGCTACCTGAAAAACCTCCTGATCCCGACTGGCGACGCCGCGCGAAAAAAAGAGATGGCCCGCTCGACCATAAGCCAGGTCACCCGCTCGGTCGCCGACACGCGCTTCGGCAAGTTCTCGCCACCAATTCCCTGGTAAGTTCGCATGAGCCTTTTCCCGAACATACGGGCCGACCTGAAAACCTACGGCGGCCAGTGGAGCCAGCAGGGGTTCTGGGTGATGGTGGTCTATCGTTACGGCCGGTGGCGCTACGGCATCAAAAACCCGCTGCTGCGCAAACCCTTTTCACTGCTCTACCGGTTTCTCTATAAGGTGGCGCAGATTCTCACCGGCATCGAGCTGCCCTGCGAAGTGCCGGTCGGCAGGAACTTCCGCATCGAGCACTTCGGCGACATCGTCATCAGCGGCTACGCGAGCTTCGGCGACGACTGCATCATCCGCAACGGCGTTACCGTGGGGCTGAAAAACATCGAGGAGAAAGCCGCCCCGAAGATCGGCAACAACGTCAACATCGGAGCGGGAGCCAAGCTGCTCGGCAACATCACCATCGGCGACAACGTCGATGTCGGAGCCAACGCGGTGGTCATCTCGTCGGTGCCGGAGAACTCGATCGCCGTCGGCATTCCGGCCCGAATCATTCCGAAAAAGTCTTGATCGATTCCACGCTTCCATGAGACGAACCGAACTGTTTTTCCCGCGCTGCGCCTGCCCTCAACCCGGCGCGACTCGCTGCGACGCGCGATTCAGGCGAACGAGTTCTCTACTCTGCTCGCTGCTGTTGCTCTTGCTCTCGGCGTGCAGCTCTATTTCTCCGCGCGAGACTCCCGTCACCGAAAAACAGAAAAGCAGCTTCAAATCGGAGCCGCCGAAAAAGGTGCAGGCGTTCGCCACGCCCGGCCGGGTCAAGGCGCTCGACACGCAGGAGGCCTTCGAGTACCGCCTGGGGCCTGGAGACATGGTGAGCATTCTGGTGTGGCGGCGGCCTGAACTATCGCAGGAGGGCATCCTCGTTTCGCCCGACGGCTTCCTCACCGTGCCGAGGCTCGGCAACATCCGGGTGCTCGGCAAGACGGTCGGCGAGGTGATGGCGCTGGTCACCTCGAAGCTCGAAGTGTTCTACATCAGGCCCGAAGTGACCATCCGCGTGCAGGAGTTCCACAACAACAAGGCGTTCGTGCTTGGCAGGGTGAGCAAGCCGGGCGTCATCAACTTCCCCGGCAGGGGTACGCTGCTCGAAGCGCTGGCGCTGGCGGGCGGCATTCCCGACCAGAACAAGGATACCTCGCTCACCAAGTGCGCCATCATCCGGGGCAACGACACCATCATCTGGATCGACCTCGAAGATTTGCTCCGGAACGGCAATATGGCGCTGAACGCTCCGATCCGGAACAATGACGTGATCTACATTCCGGAGTCTTCGGACGAGATGGTCTATGTACTCGGCGAGGTACAGACGCCGGGCGCGATCCAGATCAGGAGCGGCATGACGGTCGTCAAGGCGGTCATGCTGGCCGGAGGGTTGAACAAAAATGCCGATCCCGAAAAGGTGTTCGTCATCCGCCAAGAGACCCTCAAGGGAGAGGTCATCCGGGTGAGCCTGAAAAACCTGCTCGAAACCGGCGACTTCACCAGGAACTTCTCGCTGATGCCCAACGACATCATCTATGTCAGCCCTGGCGGCATGGCCAGGTTCAACTATGCGCTCGAAAAAATCATGCCTTCGTTGCAGATGCTGAACCTCGGCTTCACCGACCTCGAATCGCTCGGCGTCATGGAGCGGTTGCGCTCGAAGATATGGGGCCAGTCGGGGTTTATCAACAGCAGCTCGAGCGGCACCTCCACGACCACCACAACAACCACGAGCCCGTAACCGGCCTGAAAAAAAGCAGCTCCTTGCAGAAACCAGCATTAACCATCATCCCCTCCGTGCCGGTCTGGAAAAAGGGCGAAGCCCTCTGCTTCGACCGAAAATTCTACGACGGCATCGTGCTCTACACGCAGTTGTGGCCCGGCCCGGTCAGTTGCGTGATGGCGTCGAGCGACTCTCCGCTTGAGAGTTTCGGTGTGGTCGAGGCAACGCCTGCGTCAATGCCGTTCAACTGCATCGTGCTCAAAAAGAACGAAATCGCCGGAAAAGAGCATATCAGGAGTGCGACGATCGTCATGGCCTCCGCCGATGCTTTCGACCAGCTCCATATCGCCGCTTTGTGCCGACAGATGGGCGTCAAGTGCGTCTATGTCATCGAGTACATTCCCGAAACCCGTTACCAGATCGTCGCCCTCGACACGCACAATCCCGCCGTGCGGCTTCGCCAGAACCTCTACCTCTGGCTCAACGAGCGCAAAAGAGTGAAGGCTTTCGAGCTTTGCGACGGGCTTCAGTGCAACGGCGCGCCCGCTTTCAGCGAGTACAGGGAGATACCGAACCGCCTGCTCTACTTCGATACGCGAGTCTCGAAAGAGCAGATTATCGGCGACGACGAACTCGAAACGCGCCTTGCCGCGCTCAAAAACAAACAACCGCTCCGCCTGGCCTTCTCCGGACGCCTCATCGCCATGAAGGGCGCGGATCACCTTGTCCAGCTCGCCGTGAAGCTGAAGAAACTCAATCTCCGGTTCCTGCTCTCCATCTACGGAACCGGCGACCGGGAAGAGGAGATGAAGCGGTTTATCGAAAGGAACGACCTCGGCGGCGAGGTCGTGATGCGAGGCGCGGTTGACTTCCACCGCCAACTGCTGCCCGAACTGAAGGAGAAGGTCGATCTGTTCGTCGCCCTGCACCGGCAGAGCGACCCTTCGTGCACCTATCTCGAAACCCTCTCCTGCGGCGTACCGATCGTGGGCTACCGCAACCGGGCCTTTGGCGGTATTCTCGATCTGGCCGACGTGGGGTGGGGAGTCAAGCCCGACGATCTCGACGCGGTCGCATGGATGATCCTCCGGCTCGATCTCGGTCGCGGGGAGATTGCCGGAAAATCGAGGAACGCCGCCGGTTTTGGCCGCAAGCACGATTTCGAAACCACTTACAAAAACCGGATCAGCCACCTGCTTTCGACAATCAATGGAGAGCGCCGCCCATGAACGAGAGGGTCAACATCGTCTTCGCCACCGACAGGAACTACATCCAGCACCTGGCCGCCGCGCTCGTTTCGCTGCTTTTCAATAACCGCGACGTGCCGTTCACCGTCTCTATCATCAGCAGCGGCATGACGCCGAAAGACCGTCGCCGCATCGACGAAATCACGAAAGGGCACTCCTGCGAAATCAGGCATCTGACCGTTTCGGACGACCTGTTCGCCAGGCTGGCCACCGAACATCCGATGTATCCGAAAGGCATCTACTACCGCCTGCTCATTCCCTCGCTCATCGATGAAAAAAGGGTGCTCTACCTCGATTCGGACATCATCGTCAACGGCTCGATACAGGAGTTGTACAACCAGGAGTTCGGCGACGCCTATGTCTGCGCTATCGAGGATCCCGGATTCGACCGCCACCGGCAGTTGAAGATGGATGCAAGTTCTCGCTATTTCAACTCCGGAATGATGCTCATCAACCTGGCGAAATGGAAGGCGACCGGCTTGCAGAAAAAGGTGATCGACTTTATCGAAAACAACCCTGATGCGATCTGGTTTCCCGACCAGTGCGGACTGAACTCGGTCATCAACGGGCAGTGGAAAAAAGTGCCGCTGAAATTCAATCAGCAATCGTCAATTTTCAGCGAAGGGTTCGATGAAAAATTTGACTGCTTCAGCAAGGAGGAGTTGCGTGAAGCCAGAGCGAATCCGATCATCATTCACTACACCGGCGGCTCGAAACCCTGGCACTTCAGGAACCGGCACCCGTACAAAAGCCTGTACTGGAACTATCTGAAAATGACTCCGTACCGCCGCGCCATCTACTCCGACCTGAGACCGGCGCACCTCTTCAAATCGATGATCCCGAAAAACCTGAAAACAACGATCAAAAAGCTGCTGAACAAACAGACCGCCTGAAGCTCGCAACGCCATACCACTCCATGAGTAAAACAGAAAACGCGCAGAACCGGCTTGCCAGCAACGCCATATCGGGCATCGTCGCCACGATTATCTATATGCTCAGTCGGTTGATGCTGACGCCGTTCACCCTGCATTATCTCTCCCTGAGCGAGTTCGGTCTCTGGTCGCTTTGCTTCATCATTCTCTCCTATGCCGGCATGGGCGGATTCGGCGTCAACAGCACCTACATCCGCTACGCGGCGCGCTACCTTGCCGAAGGCAAGGAAGAGGAGATCAGCCGTCTGCTCTCGACCGGCGTTGCCTACATGCTTCTGTTCTGCTCGCTCTTTTTCGTGGGACTTTACCTTTTGATGCCTTTTTTGATTGAACGCTTCAATGTCGAACCATCGCAGCGGGAGGTCGCCTCGACGCTGATTCTCGGCACAGCAATCGTCTTCAGCATCGAACTCACGCTTGGAGGCTTCCGGTTCATCATCAACGGAATGCACGAGTTCACCAAGGAAAAAACGGTCGCCATTATCGCCGGGCTGATCGAAATCGGGGCGATTATCGGATTTCTCGCCCTTGGCGCAGGAGTCAAGGGGCTGCTTTACGCCTACGCCATTCGCCTCATTCTCGAAACCCTCGGCTGCTGGTTCATCGCCAAAACGATGCTCCCCTCCCTGCGGGTTTCCTGGAGGCTTTTCAGCCGCGAACATCTGCGCCACTTCTTCGGTTTCGGAGGCAAGGTGCAGGTGCTCGGCGTACTCGGCATCTTCCTGACGGCGGTTGACCGGATGTTCATCACCGCCATTTCAGGGCTGGCGGCTGGCGGCATGTTTGAGATAGGCCGCAAGCTCCCCTCGACGGCGGGCGGCGTCTCCTCTTCGGCTTTCGGCCCCATCCTCTCCACATCGGCGCATCTTGAAGGGGAGTGGAGAGGCGAAAAATGGAAATCTCCGCATGAGCGAGCTTTCACCTATGTTCATATTTTGCTGGCCACGGCCACCCTGGCGCTCATCCCGATCGCCTTTTTCGAAAAGGTTCGCCCCTGGCTGCCGACAAGCGGCCCGATCACTGCGCTTGCCGCCGCCGGGTTGTGCCTGCTGCTCGTCGTGCTCCTCGTCCGTTCGTTCAACACCGAAAAGCGCCTCGAAAGCGATGAGCTGAAAAAACTCTACCTCGACGGCATCCGCTTCACCAATATCCTCAACTCGGTTCTGTTTGGCTTTCTGGTCTCGATGGCCCATCCCCTCATCGACGTCTGGGTCGGCACGAAATATCCCGGAGCCGCCGATGTCATGATTTTTCTCTCCATCGCCTATTCGGTCCAGCTCTGCACCGGCCCGGTCACGATGCTCTTCAGAGGCATCGACCGCAACGGGCGCGAACTCGAATACATGCTGGTGCAGACGCTCCTCATGGTGCTCTGGATTCCCGCCGGAACGATAGCCTGGGGACTCTCCGGAGCCGCCGCCGCCATCGCCGCGAGCATGTCCGTCAGCACCCTGTTCCTCATCTGGCGCAGCAACAACACCTTCAGCATCGGCTTGCGTGAATTCCTTGCCTACTCCATTTTGCCGGCACTGCTGCCGCTCGTGCCCGGAGTGCTGATTTACGCCGCCACGAAGCTCTGGCCGCAGACAGGCCGCCTGAATCTGATGATCCAGATTCTCTCATGCGGCACATTGTTCGTTCTGTCGAGCGCCGGGCTGCTCTGGAAATTCGTGCTCAACGAAACGGAAAAAGCCAAGGCGCTGGAGTTTCTGCCAATAAAAAAACAGTCGGCCTGATGCAGGACAACGCTCCAAAAGAGGCGTTGCCATTCGGCAAACCGAACAAGCCAATCGACCTCGTTGGCTTCATCAAAAGATACGGCATGTTCGTGCTGGTGATCGGATCGTTCCTGTTCGCCCTCAGCGTGCCGCTCGTGCTGCTCATCAGCAAACCCAATTACGAGGTTCATGCCGTATTGAGAGTGGACCCGATCATTCCGCAGGTCATCACCAACTCCGAAGACCTCTCCATCATCAACTACTACCAGGACTACGCCAACACCCAGGCGAGGCGGATACTCGATTTCGATATTCTCGAAACAACGGTTAACAAACTCACGCCCGATCAGAAAGCCTCGATTTTCGCGCCGAACCTCCCTTCGGCGACCTGCGCCGAAATAGCCGGAATCCTCGTCAAGGTCAACCCCGTGCCGGGCACGCACCTGATCGACATCGGCATTGCCGGGCCGAAGAAAAAGGGACTCGCCCCCCTCCTCAACAACCTGATGCAGGTCTATCTGGACAAGATGAGAAGAGGCAACGAGATGCAGGACAATGAGCGACTGGTCTATCTCAAAAATGAACAGCAGGTACTGAGCAACGATATAGCCTCGATCGAGGAGAAACTCAAGCTGCTCACGCAGGACATCTCGACAGCCGATTTTTCCGAAGCCAACAACATGGCCAGCAAAAAGGCTGACGAGCTTCAGCAGGTCGCCGTCAACGCCTTCGCCGACAGGGTTTCGTCCGAAAACCAGTTCCACGAAGCGGAAAGAAACAGCCGGCAGCTCAAAGCCCTCAGCCTCGACCCGATGGTCGAAGAGATGGTGATGGGCGACCAGTCGCTTGACTTCACAAGTTCGTGGACCTACCAGCAGCAGCAACAACTCCGAAGCACCACGGACGGCCTGACGCCGAACAACCCCGACCGCATCTACGTCGAGCAGCGCATGAAGGCCATGCGCGATTACGAGAAAAAATTGCAGAACGAAGTCCGCACCTCCGCGAAAACGATCATTTACGGCAAACGCGATTACGAACAGAAAAAGGAGCTGATCCAGACCAACAACAAGGCGGAAAAAGCCAAAAGCACCGAAGAAGAACTGGTCAAGGAGCTCGATAAAACCAGGAAAGAGTCGGTGCGCATTTCACTCGGCCTGCACCTCGGCGAGGCGCTCAAATCGACCCTGAAACACAAGCGCGACCTGCTCGACCAAATCGACACCCGCATTCACGAACTCGAGCTCGAAGGCAAAGCGCCGCTGCACATCGCCATCGAATCGCTTGCCCGTGAACCCGACAAACCGGCAGGCTCCAACACGAAAAAGCTGATGATGGTCTTTTTCGGCCTCTCGTTCGGATCAGTGGTCGTGCTCTTTGTGGCGTTCGATTTTCTCGACAACCGGATCAGGCGCAAAGAGGATATAAAGTCGGCCCTCGGTTATCCCCCGGCAAAAGAGATTCCCAAATCCGGCGAAGAGAAAAGCTTTCACCAGATACTCTCGCTTCAGCCCGGCGACGCTGCGGCAAAGGAAATCAGAAGTCTGGCGGTGAAGTTTGTTCATGAAAACCAGCTCAATCACTCGAAAATCATTCTCTTCAGCGGCGTTGAACGACAAACGGGCGCAACCTCGCTGGCATGGAACAGCGCGCAGGCTCTCAGTTCGCTCGTGCCGAAGGTGCTCCTGATCGAGGCCGCTGCCAACACGCCGCCGCTCAGCGAACTCAACGGCCTCGCCAATGAACCCGATGGCCTGCGAGAGGCGCTGGCGGGCGGCAAATCGCCCGGAGAGATCACGGTTAACGGTGCCGAGGGTTCGCCCGCCATTCTCTACCACGGAAAGGCGACGGGCATCGCGCCGCAACAGCACCTCCCCGAAATACTCGCCGGGCTGAGGGAAGAGTACGATTTGATCTGCATCGACAGCCCGCCGGTGCTGGAGAGCAACCTGACCGAAAATCTGGCGCTCCATGCCGATATCGTCACCCTCGTCGCCCTTGGCGAAAGCACGATGTACCGCGACCTCCGGTCAGCCGCCGAGGCGTTCGTGCGGCTGGAGGTTCCGGCGATCATGCCGATCCTGAACTGGGGCGGCCCGGCAAAGAGTTCGAGCATCGACAAGCTGCTGGAAAAGCCTCCGGAGTTTCTCGACAAGATCGACACCGGAAAGCTCGAAGCGCTGCTCCTGAATCTGCCGTCGGGACGCCGCCTCTTCGAGCTTCTCTCCGGCGTACTCGCTTCGCTCAAAAAAGTCTCGAAACAAAAGAGACCGGAAGCGTCGGGCAAAAAGCAGCCCCCCAATCAATGACACCGCAATGAAGCATCTGCCGGTTCTGTTCGGCTACCACGCATCGAACCTCGGCAACAGCCACGTGCCGCTCTCGCTGTGCCGTTACCGGAACGAATCAGGACGCCCCACGACGCTGACCGTGCCGAGCTGCGAAGAGTCACTCGCCGCGCCGTGGCTCAAACCCGCCATGACCGGCATAAGAAAAAGCCTCGTTTACCGGCTCGGCAGCAGCTCCCGGCCACGCATGATGGCCGAAGAGGCTTTCTTCAGAACGGAAGGCAGCGCCTCACCCGTCTATCTCTGGGCGGGTCTCTGGCTCGACCTCTTCGAGCGTTTCAGCGCTCTGGGCGCGAAAATCATCATCGAGCGCATCAACTGCCATCGCGGCTCGGCGCGAGCTATCTTGCGCAAAGCCGCCGAATTCTGGAACACGACGCCGACCGATACCATATCTGACGAGCAAATTGCCGAAGAGAACCGCAAACTGCTGCTTGCCGATTCGGTCTTCTGCCCGGGTCCGATGGTCAGAAAATCGATGCTCGACAGCGGCGTGGCTAAAGAAAAACTGATGTCGAGCAGCTACGGGTGGGCGCCGGAACGCTTTGCGTCGATAGATCAGCCCGCGCCGCAAAACCCAAGGCCGGTTTTCCTCTTTGCCGGTACGCTCTGCCTGCGCAAAGGGGTGCTGCTCTTGTTGGAAGCGTGGAAACGCGCCCGGATCGATGGCGAGCTGGTGCTGTGCGGCGGCATCGACCCGGCAATCGAACCGATCGTGTCGCGGCATCTCGGCCAGTACAACATTCGCCACATCGCCGACACTCGCACTATTGACCAGGTGTTCGGCATGGCTGATGTGTTCGTTTTTCCCAGCCTCGAAGAGGGCGGGCCGATGGTGACTTACGAAGCGATGGCTCACGCCGTTCCACCACTCGTCACGGCGATGGGCGCGGGCGCGATTGTCGAGGATGGCGTCAGCGGCGTGGTGCTGCCCGATCTGGATGTCGATGCCTGGGCAGCGGCCTTGACGGAAATGTCGGAAAAGCGAGAGAAAAGAGAAGCGCTGGGGCGAAAAGCGCGTGAGCGCGCGGCGGAGTTCACCTGGCGAAAGGTTGCCGTACGCCGAGCCGGATTGCTCGAAGCACGCTACCCGGAGCTTTGGAAATAACGACCGGCCCATTGCATCAATGAAAACGATGGAAACCACCGCGCCAATTTCAGCAACCGAGCCGGACTGGAGGCGCGAAAAGCGAGTTCCGGGACGTTACGAACCCGCCAAAAAGCTGCTTGCGGCGCTGCGCCGCTATCAACGGCTGAAGACGAGCGGCAGCATCGTGGCCCGCGCGTTGCGTCCGCTGGCCGTGCTGCGGCACCGATTCTGGAGCGCGGTCACGGGCGCGGACATTCCGCTCGACTCGCAGATCGGCGGCGGGCTGCTCCTGCCGCACCCGAACGGCATCGTCATTCACCCGGATGCGCGGATAGGCCCCAACTGCCTGTTGTTCCAACAGGTGACGATAGGCATGGGCGGACGCAAACCCGGCGCTCCCGTCATTGGCGGGCATGTCGATATTGGCGCGGGCGCAAAGATTCTCGGCGGCGTCCGGATCGGCGACCACGCGCTGGTCGGCGCGAACGCCGTCGTGCTCGACGACGTGCCCCCGCACGCCACCGCCGTCGGTATTCCGGCGAGAGTTGTCGAGCCGAAACAGTGAGGGCGTCTGAAGAGTGGGCGGCCCCGAAAACGAAGCGGTTGCCTCAAAAGCGAAAACAAGTCGTTTTTTGTGATTTCACGGCTTCATTTTTTGTCGTTCTGAGTCCGATGCGGTCGGGCGAAGAATCCGGAAAATTCTCATAAAGCGCTATAAATTATTTATTTACAGGTGTTCTTCGGGAACCGGATTTTTCACTTCGTTCAGAATAACACAGAGCCTGAGTATAGAGAACGTGTTTGATAAATGACTTTTGAGACAGCCTCCCTCCGTTGAAGAAGAACTCTTTCGAGAGTAACTAAGGCAAAACAAATCATGACGTCAGCCCGACACCTTCGATCCGGAAAATGATGACTTGTCACCGGAGCGATACCATGGTGACGCGGCGGGCAAAAGCATTCATCACGGGCGCTTTTCCGGTTTCCGGAACACAACGCAACAGACTCGGCCCTCATGCTTGAAAACGGCGGAAATTTCATGGTGCCGGTCGCCCTGTTCGGCTGGATTCCCATCGTCAAGTCGCTTTTCAAGCGATTCGACGTAAGGCTGGCCATCGCCATCGCCTTTGTCGGCGGCTGGGAGTTTCTGCCTGTCGCGGGCCTGAAAATCAAGGGAATACCCGAATACAACAAAGTGACCGCCACCTGCATGGTCATTTTGTTCTGGGCGCGCCATTTCGACCGAGAGCGGCTCCGGAACGTCTCCTTCAGCCCTATCGACCTGCCGATACTCATCTGGTGCATCGCCCCGTTCTTCTCTTCGGTTTTCAACTACCTCGGCCTCTATGACGGCCTTTCGCAAACCATGTACCAGAGCATCACCTGGGGCGTGCCCTGGTACATCGGAAGAGTCTGGTTCAGCGACGCCGACGGCCTGAAACTGCTTGGTACGGCAATCTTTATCGGGGCGATCATTTACATCCCCTTCTGCTGGTTCGAGCTGATTATGAGTCCGCAGCTCCACCGGCTGACCTACGGATTCCACCAGCACAGCTTTCTCCAGACGCTCAGGGATGGCGGCGGATTCCGGCCAATGGCCTATATGGATCACGGGCTGATGACCGCCACCTGGATGGGGCTTGCCCTTTTTCTCGGCGCATGGCTACTCTATACCAGGGAGCTTCCTGAAAAAATCCTGTCGCTGCCATCAGGTTTGCTGCTGCTGGCGCTTGCCGTCACCTTTCTGATGATGAAGTCATACGGAGCGATTTTCCTGATTTTTCTGGGGCTGCTTTTCGCCTTTCTCTCCAACAAGATGAAAAACTACTGGCTGATTGTGGTGTTACTCGCCGCGCCACATCTCTATGTCTATACCCGGACGACCGGCATCTGGGATGGCACGAACCTCTCAAGCTTCGTGGCCGAAAAATTCAGCCCGACCCGCGCCCAGTCACTCCAGTTCCGCTTCGACAACGAAACGATCCTCATCCGGAAAGCGATGGAAGGCACCGTGTTCGGCTGGGGCGGCTACGGCCGCTCGCGCGTGTACGATGAAACCGGCAAGGACGTCAGCGTCACCGACGGGCTCTGGATCATCACCCTCGGCCAGAACGGCATTTTCGGCCTCATGGCCCTGATACTCGCCGTACAGACGCCGGTAATCTTCTACCTCATGCGAAGCGCCCCGGAACGATGGAACGAAAAAAACCGTGGCGCGCCCACGGTGATGGTCGTTTTTATGGCCACCTACATGATCGACAGCCTCCTGAACGCCATGATAAATCCGGTCTATATGGTCTTTAGCGGCGGCATCGTCGGCATGTTGCTCAAAGGCGAAACGGCGTTTAACGTCAATGCCGGCAGTGATTTGACTGAAACGCCTCGATTCGTCATGCCAAAAACCCGTTTCCTCCCCTCCCCCTCGTTTCAGGGTTCGTCACGCTTTATCAGTTGAGAACATCAAGGTATGAGCAGAGCGCCAAAAGAACATCCGTGGTCTGAATCCGGTTCAGTGTCCAGAATCAGAAGCTTGTGGATTGCAGCGTTCATCGCGGGTCTGGTTGGAGCATTCGTGCCCAAACCGGAGTTCCGGTACGGATTTTTCATGCTCGACACCCTCATGCACCTGATGATTTTTGCGATTTTGGCATTCATGCCGATGATTTTGTTCAGAAACAGGAGAACCACCTTTCTCTTGGCCATATCGATGGCCCCGGTCGGCTACCTGCTCGAAAACTTTCATATGATGATGACCGGCGAGAGCTTCAACGCCATCAACGCCCTTGCCAACAACGCCGGAGTCCTTGCCGGTATTGCCGCCGGATTCTTTGTTCGCCTCAAGCTGCACTATGAACGCGAGCCGCTGACAACGGAAGCAGATAGCACGCCCGGCAACACTCACGACAACCCGTGCAGGCAGCTCAAAAGCTGAACCCCGCGTACGCAAAAACCGGTAATTCATAACGAGAGCACCCTGAAAGCCATGAAAGTCTCCATACTCTACGCAGGACTCGCATCGCCGCATGTCGGCTGGCTGGCTATCGACGAACTGGCGGAGCTGTTGGCCGCCTATTTTGATGCCGAAATACTCTCGCCGAAACCTCAAGCCGCAGGATGGCCGGAAAGGCTGATAAAACCTGACAGGATCGTTTACGAGCCGTTGCAGACCTCTGGCGGCGACGTGCTGATCGTGGTTGCCAGAAATCCGGGCGATCTCGGAATGATTAACGCCATCGCCGACTGCCGCAAAAAATTCAGCAAGATTTACGGCTTTGTCACCGACTCCTATTTCCACGCCGGATACGGAAAAGAGACGGCGAAATTCGACGCGATAACCGTCACCGCTCACGAAGACGCGGCCTATCCGAAAGAGCATTTCGGCATCACCGTCCATCAGCTCTACCAGGGAACGGACGCCCTGAGCTGGACGCCGCGCAAACTGATGGCCAGAGAGATCGACATCACGGGTTTCGGGCGGATGCCGTCAAGCTATCAAGCCTGTTTCACGGAGCGTTTTCACCCGATGAAATCACCTTGGCTCTACCTTCACTCCCCTCTCGGCAATCTGACCGGCCCCACGATTCGCCTTGAACGGGGAATGCTGTTCAAACTGCTGCACCGCACCCGCATTTCGCTCGCCTTTCATCTCTATGTGGAGCCGCAAGGCGACCGGCCCCGCTCGATGATGGTGACGAGCCGATGGCTCGAATCGCTGCTCTCGGGCTGCATCGTCGCCGGAAAACTGCCGGTTTCGCGAATGGCCGACGAGATGCTCTTCTGGCCCGGAGCGACAACCGAGCTTTCAGACGATCCCGCTACCGCCGCCGATGAGCTGGTGGATATGCTCTCGCGAAACGATGAACTCGAAGAGCAGCGACTCGTCAACATCACGCAGGTCATCACGAACCACGACTGGCGCTACCGGATAGAGCGCTTCTGTGAGCTGATGAACCTGCCGGTTCCCGCCGCGCTGCCCGGCGACATCGCGCAATTGCGGCAACTGATCCCGACAGCATAAATAAGCCTGAAAACAACGTTCAGCATCGACCTCCTCGCCATCAGCAGCGCCTAAATCACGCATAAATCCCCACGGAGATGAAGATCACCGAACTTGCCCGCATGGGGCTGAACCATTCACGCAACGCGCTTGCCGAATCGCTCTACATCAAAAGCGGCATCGATTTCACCCGGCCCGTCACCTTCCACGCGCTGGTCAACGAGCGCTGCAACTGCAAGTGCCGCCACTGCGAGTACTGGCGGCAGGCGGAGTACATTCCTGAGATGTCGATCGAGGAGTGGCAGAAAACCCTGCTCAGCATCAAGGAGTTCACCGGGCGATTCTCCGTGAACTTCAGCGGCGGCGAACCCTTTATAAAAAAAGGATTTATCGACCTCCTGCGCTTCTGCCGCGACAACGATATTCTGGCGGGCGTCACCACCAACGGCGCGTTGCTGAACGAAAAAAACGTGCAGGCGCTCGTGGCCGCCCGTCCGTTCAATCTCAACATTTCGCTCGACTCGACCACGGCGGCGGTGCACGACTACGTGCGCGGCATGACGGGCCTCTTCGAGCGCATCGTGCGCGGCATCGGCCTTTTGAAGGCGGAGCAAGAGAAGCAGGGCGTCACCTTTCCGATCATCATCAAGCCGACGGTCATGTCCGCCAACTTCCGCGAACTGCCGGAGATCGTGCGCTGGGCGGAGAATATTGGCGCGACGGCGGTGAACTTCCAGCCGCTCGGTCGCTGGACGCCGGAGACGTACGACGAACTGTGGATCGAAGAGAAGGAGATGGCCGAATTTGAAAAGGTGATCGAGCGGCTCATCGAAATGAAACGCGCCGGGTCGCCGATCATGAACAGCGAGGAGATTCTGCGACTGATGCCCGCGAGCTTCCGCGAAGAGAAGGCCTCGCCGGAGCACCTCCCCTGCCGCATCGGGCTGCACGAATTCTACATCCGCCCCGACGGCGAGGTAAAGCTCTGCTTCCACTTCCCCTCCATCGGCAACACCACGAGGGAGTCAGCACGGGAGATATGGACGGGCGCGAGGGCCAGGAAGATTCGCGAAGCGACGATCAAGTGCGACAAGCTCTGCCTGCTCACCTGCCTGTCGCAAAAGTCGCTCGTCAACAAGGCGAGCCAGGCGCTGACCATCCTCAACCGGCAGAAAACCAAGGCCGCGAAGTAAACTCACGATGAACGAAAAGCACCTCGACAGCCCGGCGTACCGCAATGGCCGCGACCTGCCGGAGATCGACTGCGTCCTGATCGGCGTCAACAGCGCGAAGACGCTTGGGCGCTGCATCGAGTCGATCCGCTCCGGCAGCTATCCGCCGGAAAAGCTTCGCATCTGTTACGCCGACGGCGGCTCGACCGACGAAAGCATCGCGGTGGCCAGACGCTACGACGGCGTGCGGGTGCTCGCGCTGACGCCGGAGTACCCGACGCCGGGGCTTGGCCGGAACGCCGGATGGAGAAGCGGCTCCGCGCCGCTGGTGCAGTTCCTCGACTCGGACACCATCGTCGATCCGGAGTGGTTCGGCAAAGCGGTCGGCAGGATGCGTGACGCCCGTTTCGGCGCGGTCATCGGCTTCCGGCGCGAGCTGCACCCGGAGCGCTCGATTTACAACTGGATCGGCGACCTCGAATGGAACGGGCCGGTCGGCGAGTCGGACTGCTTCGGCGGCGACGTGCTCCTGCGCCGCGAAGCGCTCGAAACGACCGGCGGCTACGACGAAACGCTCGTCGGCGGCGAAGACCCGGAGTTGAGCCGCCGCGTCATCCGCGCCGGATGGAAGATCGAGCGCATCGACGCCGTCATGACGCGCCACGACCTGGCCATGACCACGCTCAAACAGTACCTCAAACGCGCCTACCGCTCCGGCTACGGCTTCGCCGCCGTGCGGGCGCGGGAGGCCCGGCTCGGCAGCCCGTTCTGGAAAGCGGACTTCCGCAAGATCGCCATCAAAGGCGGCGGCTTCATCGCCGCGGAGAGCCTTGCGACAGTGACGCTGCTCTCCGCCCGCCCCTCGGTGACATCGATGCTCACAGCGACGGCGCTCTGCCTGGCGGGAGTGCCACTGCTCTTCTCGCCGCGCCTCTTCAAAGTCGGCAAGTTCATGCAGGAAAACCAGTTGAGCCGCAAGGAGGCAAAAATCTACGCCTGGCACTGCTCGGCGGTGGTGCTGCCGCAGCTCGCTGGCGTCATCCGCTTTCATGCGGGTGCGCTCCTCAACCGGCCGCTGAAAAACAAAAAAAGCGCTTTAAAAACCGGACTTTCAAATCCCGCAGCATGACTCAAAAGCCTATCGCCTATCTGTGCAGCGAGTACCCGGCTATTTCGCACACCTTCATCTACCGCGAGATCGAGTCGCTGCGCAAGGCCGGAATGACCGTCCATACGGCCTCGATCCACAGGCCGAAAAAGCTCGACCTCATGACGCCCGCCGAGCAGGAGGAGGCCGCCAACACGCTCGTGGTACTCTCGCAACCGGCAACGGCGATCATCGGAGCGCACCTGCACTGCCTCACGCGGAATCCGGGAGGATACTTCCGCATGGCGGCGGAGGCTTTCCGCTTGCTCTTCACCGGCCCGAAAAACCTCGTCAAGGCGGCGGCCTACTTCGCCGAAGCGGGTATTTTGCTGCGCTGGGCGCACCGGCACGGCATCACGCACATCCACGAGCACTTCGGCAACCCGACGGCGCTGGTGGCTATGCTCATGAAGCGCTACGGCACCGTCACCTTCAGCATCTCGGTGCACGGCCCCGACATCTTCTACACGGTGGACACGGCGCTCTTGCCCGACAAGGTGCGCGAAGCCTCGTTCGTGCGCTGCATCAGCCACTACTGCCGCAGCCAGATCATGCGCATCAGCGAGGTGGAGCGCTGGAATCGCTTCCACATCGTGCGCTGCGGCATCGATCCGGAGCTGTACGCGCCGCGCCCCGAACCCGCCAACGCCGTGCCGGAGCTGCTCTGCGTCGGGCGGCTGACACCCGCCAAGGGGCAGCACATCCTCATCGAGGCCTGCGCGATGCTCGACAAAGCGGGCGTGCCGTTCCACCTGACCTTCGTGGGCGACGGCCCCGACCGCGAGTCGCTGCAAAACTATACCCGGACGAACGGTCTCGACCGCAAAGTCACCTTCACCGGCGCGCTCGGCCAGGACAAGGTGCGCGAGCACTACGACCGCGCCGATATTTTCGTGCTGGCGAGCTTCGCCGAGGGGGTGCCGGTGGTGCTCATGGAGGCGATGGCCAAGGAGATTCCGGTCATCTCGACCCGCATCACCGGCATTCCGGAGCTGATCGAACACGAACAGGACGGCCTGCTCGCCATGCCGGGCGACCCGGAGGATCTGGCGCGACAGATCCGCACACTGCTTGAAAATCCAGCGCTTCGCAGGCAGTTTGGCAAAGCCGGACGGCAAAAAGTGATCGCGATGTACAACCAGCACCAGAACAACGACCTCTTGGCCGAGCACTTCAAGAACGAACTGAACAACGCCTGATGCACTTCATCGTCTTCACTGTCACTCTGCTGGTCATTCTGCTTTCGATTCCGGCGCTCTACCTCATAATAGTCACCATCGCCGCGTACCTCTTCCGGAAAGAGGAGCTGGCGGCAAACCGGATGTTCGAGATCGGCGTACTCATCCCGGCGCACAACGAGGAGGCGGGCATCGCGGGCACCATCGAGAGTATCAAGGCGGGCAACTATCCGGCGGAGAACGTCAAAATCTTCGTCATCGCCGACAACTGCGACGACAACACCGCCGAGGTGGCGCGGAACGCGGGCGCGACGGTGGTCGAGCGAACCAATCTGCAAAACCGGGGAAAAGGGCAGGCGCTCGACTGGTTCCTCAAGAGAAACAAGGCGCTGTACGACGGCCTTGATGTCATCACCATCATCGACGCCGACGTCCGCGCCGACCGCAACTACCTGCGGGAAGTGAGCCTGTCGTTCAGCCAGCCGGGCATTCAGGCGTTGCAAGGCTACAACGGCGTCAGCAACCCCGATGCGGGTTGGCGGCCCGGACTGCTCGACGCGGCCTTCAACGTCTTCAACCACCTGCGCATGGCCGGGCCGTTCCAGCTCTCCGGGACCTGCGCGCTCAAGGGCAACGGCATGGCGTTCGACAAATTCCTGCTCGAGGAGACCGGCTGGCCCTGCCACTCGATCGTGGAGGACATGGAGTTCAGCTTCCTGTTGCTCATGAACGAGATCAGCGTCCACTACAACCCGGACGCCATCGTGCGAAGCGAGATGGTCACGTCGGGCGACAGTGCGTCGAGCCAGCGCAGCCGCTGGGAGAGCGGGCGCTTCAAGCTGGTCGGCCAGATGGCGCTACCGCTGCTCAGGCTCTTCTTCAGCACCGGTCAGATCCGCTACCTCGTCTCTTTCGCCGAACTGACCGTGCCGCCGCTCTCGCTGCTGGTGCTCCTCTTCGCCGTAACCTCGCTTTTGTCGCTGATCTTTCTCGACAGAGCATGGATGCTGCCCATCGCCGCATGGTGGGCCATACTCCTCTTCTACGTGGTGTCGGGCCAAATCCAGCGCCACGCTGGACTCCACACCTGGCGCGTCCTCGTCGCCGCCCCCCTCTACATCCTCTGGAAAATCCCGCTCTACCTCGCAATGGCAATCCGCAAAAAAAGCGACGCCTGGGTGAGGACGAAACGGGAGAACGAAAGTTCAGCGCCGGAGAAGTAACCGCCATTGACGCGGAAACACCCCGGCTCTGAAACTCCCCACCTCATCCGCCAAACCCGGTCGGAACGATACTCACGCAATCATTGGTAAAGATGAATACGTTCGCGATGTATGTTGATACGTTTTGAATGAGAATTGCAGAATATCTATGAGGAAATAAATAACAGAAGATAAAAAACACGCAAGAATTTTACTTTTTTATTTCCTCCCAACACAAACAATCACTCATCTTCGTCTTCATCAGCCACAGAACCCGGATCTGACCCGTTTGAGTCCATGTAGTTAAATTCTATCTTGCTCCATCGAATAATCTCATCCAACACGTCATGCACATGACCTGATTTTACTACCTCTTCAAAGATAGAGAGCAAAACGGGGATATTAATAATTTCCTCTATAGAATCCATGTATTTCCTTACCACAGAATCTACTGCATACTGCTCTCGCGCCCCAGCCTCAAGCCGATCTCTTATATCAGAAATTGACATATTCGTCTTGACTACAAACGAGATTGGATACCGTTCTATTTTGTCAATATCCAGAAAATATTTTTTCACATCAAGCGTCTCCGTGACTTGAAAAAATCGACCGAGAGGCTTCATAACAAAGTCTATGCCGCCATCGTTCGCGTTCGTACGACCAGTCTTGTAAAGTCGCAATCTCTCCGGGCTCACACTTTGCGCCGTACTTCCGATATAGATAATATCCTCTGCATAGAAGGATCGCAATACCGAATAGCTGACGATTTCAAAAAGACGTGCGTCCCTCTCCGGAGCGATAAGACTGCGAATAAATACAATAAGAGAATCATCTTGCCTCTCCGGCGCTTTTTTAAGAAGTTCGCAATCTGTTATAAACTGTTCAAACGATTGGCGCTTCGTCTCAGCGTATTCCCGAATAATATCAAGAACAGAGTGAGCGATATTATACCTTCTGCCAGAAACCTCTACCTGAAGCAAACTTTCATTGATCCAATACTTTTGAAGATCGACTTTTCGAAGTATGGGCCTACGATCATCATCAGGATAGTATTTATGAAACTCATCATTAGCTCTATTGTTCAGCGCATGGTTTTGTAACTTCTGACCAAATGGGAGTTCTCGTATACGCTTTAACAGCGGAGTAAAATCTGCCCCCGGATACTTGTCATAGCCCGAATTTTTATCGAAACCTTGCTGAATATAATCTTCTATAAGTACATACAGAGCATACAGGTTAGCAAAACTGCTGCGAGACTTTGATCCACGGTTTGCCGATCGGGTTTTCTGATTGATATAACCCAGCATCGGACTCAAATCAAATACCGTCTTGGCACTGTCGCCAAAATGGTTTTCAAGAACGGCGAGAATCGTTTCCGTAAACGGATGTATCATGATTTTTCTCGAACAGGGTTAAATTTTCGAGTTGAGCAGAAGCAGATGTTTCATAAGATTTTGGCGGACGATGCAGAAGCTCTCCTTTGTACTCTCTTGCAATTTCGAGACGTCGGATACCAATTTTAACATAAGCCTCTTCAATCTCTATACCCACGAAATGGCGATTATGCTTTTGCGCCACAACCCCTGTCGTGAATGTTCCCGAAAATGGATCGAGCACCAGATCGCCCGGATTAGAACTCGCAAGAATGATTCTTTCAAGCAGGGCAATAGGCTTCTGTGTCGGATGCTCTTCATACTCCGGCATGCGGTACCGTACACGAGGAATGTTCCACACATTGCCGGGCACCTTCATGCTGTTGTATGGCGTCGGAACAGCTTTTCTGTAATCGATAAGCTTGCGGGTCGCACCGGTCTTTGCTTCTACCAGAATATCATCTGCGTTGAAAGTATATTCATTCGGATTTTTCACGCAGTGAAGAATTGGCTCATAGAGAGAGCCAAAATAACGCTTTGCCTGAACTCCAGAACTATCGTAACTCCATACAATTCGAGACAATACCGTAAGGCGCTTTCGGATAAAAATATCGAGAAATGGCATACTTTGTGTTGCTGCCATCAGATAAAATGAACCGTCCGGCGCCAGTTTGTCAATGCAAAGCGAAATCCAGCGATAGCACCAATCCAAATACTTTTCGTCTGACTCCCACCGGTCTTTACGTCCATTAAAATTCTTGCCGATGTTATATGGAGGATCAGCAAAAATGAGGCTGACGCTTCCATCGGGAATTTCCGATGCAAGAACATCCATAGCGTCGCCCATTATAATCGTCATTCCATTGTTTTGATATCGCCCCATACTCTTCTTTTCCTGAGGGCAGAACACCAGCGCAGGATAATCAAAGCAGTCACACTCCTTGCTGGCGAACAGCCATTTTAAGACCAAATCCGTTTAAAAAACTCTTCATACCTGACAGCAATGTACTTTTTCCACAGAAAATAACCGCACTTCATTCTCTTCGACCCGCACCTATCATCCGGATTCTCCTGTTCTGCAATGCCCGAACCCGCGAGCATGGCATCACTTGACAGTAATCGGCGATAACGGAAAAATCGCCCCCCCCCCCTCTTCACCCCAAACTCTTGTACCACACGTTCATGCTTTCGATGCCGCCGGAGATGTTGGTGTTGTTGATGAGTGTGCCGCTGAAGCGGTAGCCCGCTTTGGCGAAAGTAATGTTCATGCCGGGCGACATCGCACGGGCGATGGTAAAAGCGGTGCGCATCCCTTTCTGCCGCATCGCCGCTTCCATCTCGGCGAGCAGGTGCAGGGCGAGGTTGCGGCCCCGGAGCTCGGGAAGCGTGGCGAAGTCGGTCATTTCGACGTTCAGGCCGTCGAGGTCCATCTCCGAGGAGGCCAGCGCGACGAGACGCCCCCCCTGTTGTGCATCCTCGATGCCAAAGTAGTCGATGTGACTCTCCATCGTTTCGAGCAGCCAGGCCGGATCGTGGATCGGGAAGGGATAGGTCGGAAACACTTCGCGGTAAATTGCCGCCATCTCATCGACGTCGCCCGGCGTGCAGGCGCGGAGCGTGAACTCCGCCGGAAGCGGCGGTGGCGCGGAAGCGGGCCTCGTGGAGGCCAGCCCGATGATGCGGGCGATTTCGGCGGCCTCCGGCGATTCGGCGCGGGCGGGATCGAGGTAGCGCGCCAGAAAGAGCGCCTCCGTTTCTCCGCGATAAAAGCCCGGCACGGAGGCTTCGAGCCGGTAGCCATTCGCGACAAACTCCCGTTCCGAACCTCTCGGCAGCTTGGCGAAAATCTTGGTGTAACCCTTTTCGCTGGCAAGCGCGTCGAGCTGGGCTGGCAGCGCCACCGGATCAGCCTCACCCGTTTTCATGAGATAGATGCGGCTGCTGAACGGCCCATGCTGCAAAAGCGCGCCGAAGCGGGTTTCGATGATGTCGGGCGTAGAGGTCATGGTTCGAGGATTGACGAGGCGCACCCGGCGCGCTCACGTTGTGGAAAAAACAGCGAGCCGCCGGTGTAGAGCAGCGCCGAAAAGACGATACCGTACAACGTGGGATCGAGGCCGAGCGCGGCGAGCGGCGGCGGAAGCGTGACGAGCCCGGAGAGCAGAAGCAGCGTGAGCGCGCCCCCGCCCGCCATACCGAACAGCGCACCCACGGACGAGCCGCGCCGCCAGAACAGCGCGCCGAGCGTCGGGATGAACAGGCCGGAAACCATGAAGGAGTAGGCCTGCAAAATGGCGTCGAGCACGGTGGTGAAACGGATGGCGAGCAGTACTGACGCCGCGCCGACGAGCAGCGTCACGATCATAGAAATCCAGAGGCCAAGGCTCCCCTGCTGCCAGCCGCGAAGCACGGAGCGGAACAGGAGGTCGTTGGTGAAGTTGCCCGACGCGGCCATCATGCAACTGTCCGCCGTGGACATGATGGCCGAAAAGTAGGCCGCGACCACAATGCCGGTCACCCCGACAGGCAGCACCTGGCTGATGAGCATCGGCATCGCCTGCTCCGGCTCGGCCTCGGGGAACACCACGCGGGCGCACATGCCAAGGAACACGCCGGTGAAGGCCATGATCGGGTACTCGAAAATACCGGCGATGTACCACGCCTTTTTAGCCTCCCGCTCGTCGCGGCAGGCGTAAACTCGCTGGTAGAGCGTCATGCCGACAAACCAGATCGGCACGATGGTAATCATCCAGTTGATGAAGGTCGCCGGTTCGATGGAGGTCAGGCTGAAGTGCGACGGTGGCAGCGCCGCGACGAGCGCACCGAATCCGCCGATCTTGACGAGCGTCACCGGAATGGTGACCAGCATCAACCCGGCAAGCAGAACGATCCACTGCACCGTGTCGGTGTAGATCACCGCCTTCAAGCCGCCGATCATGGTGTAGAGCACCGTAACCAGGGCGATGATGAGCAGGGCGAAGCTCACCTGCTCCATGCCGAACGGATTGGTTTGCAGAATCGTGGCCGAGGCGAGCTTGGCGCCGGCCAGCATCTGCGCGGCGGTGAAGCCCAGATAGCCGATGCCGGAAATCAGAGCGGCCAGCACCGCCACGCGCCGGTCATACCGGTAGCGCAGGAAGTCGGGATAGGTCATGAAGCCCTGCTCGCGGTCGATCTTCTTGAGGCGCGGAATCAGCAAAACCGCCGAGAGCCAGGCCCCGACAAGCCCCGTGAAAAGCAGCCAGCTTCCGGCAAGACCCATCAGAAAACCCACGCCGCCAAGACCGATCGAAAATCCTCCCCCCACATCGGTCGCCACAATCGACAGCCCGACATGGGACGGCGCGATGTCCCGCCCGCCGACGTAGTAATCCTCGGCGTCGCCATTACGCCTGAAGTGATAGACGCCGACGCCAAGAATCACCGTCATGTACACACCGAAAATCAGATAGTCGATTCCGTCCATAACGAGACGCTTTTATTCATTGTCGTGACGAATTCGAGCACAAGGCCTCCAGAACGCAGAAAGCGGTTTTACATTCAGAAGGGTTTCAACCCTTCGGACATTCAGAACTCTTACATTCACATTGCCCCGGCTTTCAAGCCGGGGGAGGGGTTCCAGGCACCGCACAACACATAAATGAAGAGGCCTCCTCACGCCTCCTGCGCCTCCCCCTTCCGCCTTTTGTGCCGTGCGTTCGAGGCCGGAATGAGCGAAATGGTCTGGTCATGGTCGGCAAGAAGCTGCTCGATGCCGATGGCCTTCGACTGCTCGGCGTCATCGAGGTTGAGCTGCAAATCGCACTCCGCGCAGTTGCGGTCGCAGAAGGTCGGCTCGTAGGAGTCCGGCTCCTTGTAGGTGGTGATGACCCCCTCGTAGTTGCGCAGCACCACCTTGTTGGTTGACCATGAAATGAGGTAGTTCGGCATCACCGGAATCTTGCCGCCGCCGCCCGGCGCGTCGATGACGTAGGTCGGCACGCAGAAGCCGCTGGTGTGGCCGATCAGGCTTTCGAGAATCTCGATCCCCTTGCCCACCGGCGTGCGGAAATGCGACAGCCCTTCGGAGAGATCGCACTGATAGAGGTAGTACGGACGGACGCGGTTGGCCACCAGCTTGTGCACCAGCGCTTTCATGATCCGGGGGCAGTCGTTGATGCCGGAGAGCAGCACCGTCTGATTGCCCAGCGGCAAGCCTCCGTCGGCCAGGCTGCAAAGCGCGTTGCGCGCCGACTGAGTCAGCTCGCGTGGATGGTTGAAGTGGGTGTTGATCCACACCGGCTGGTGCTTGCAGAGAATCTCCACCAGCTCTGGCGTGATGCGCTGCGGCAGCACCACCGGCGTGCGCGTGCCGATCCGGATGATCTCGACGTGCTCGATGGAGCGCAACTCGGCGAGAATCCAGTCGAGAAATTCGTCGGAGAGCAGGAACGGATCGCCGCCGCTCAAGAGCACGTCGCGCACCTGCGGCGTCCGACGAATATAGTCGATGCCAGCCGCAATGGCGGAGCGGTTGGGAATGGTGTCCTCGTCGCCCACCTTGCGCTTGCGGGTGCAGTGGCGGCAGTACATCGGGCAGGTGTTGCTCACCAGGAGCAGGACGCGGTCGGGGTAGCGGTGCGTCACGCAAGGGGCCGGGCTGTCTTCGTCCTCGTGCAGCGGGTCGGCCATATCCCCTTTTTTTATCTCAAGCTCACGAGGAGAGGGTACGCTCTGGAGGAACACCGGGTCGTTCTCCATGTCACCGGTGTTGATGAGCGAGAGGTAGTAGGGGGTGATCGACATCGGGAACTTCTGCACCGTGTCGCTGAACGCCTTGCGCTGGGCGTCGGAGAGGGTTATGTCGAGAAGGCGTTCAAAGGTATCGAAATCGCGGATGCTGTGGCGCATCTGCCACCGCCAGTCACTCCAGTGCGACAGGGTCGCCTTCGGGTCGATCCTGTTGATAACTCGTTTCTGGGTAAGGGATAAGGTCATGATATGGCTGGATGTTACCGGAAGGATCGAGCAGGCCTGCAAGCCGTTCGAGCATCGAGGCGAACGCCGGTTGCTCCTCAGGCGAAAGCTGCGCGAACGCCTGCGCGTAGATGTCGCCCGTCCGCTCCGGCACCTTGTCGAGCAGCTCCTCCCCGTCAGGCGTGATGGTGATGAACACCTTGCGCTGATCCTGTTGCGAGCGGCTTCGCTGCACCAGCCCCTTGGCTTCGAGGCGGTCGATGATGCCGTTCGTGGTGCTCACGCCGAGATGGAGGCGCGCGGCGAGCGCGGAGAGAATCTGCCGCCCCTCGCACTTCAGCGTGCGCAGGCAAAGCATCTGGGGCGAAGTCAGGCTGCACTCCCGGTACAGCTTGCGGGAATGAACATCGAGCGCCCTGGCAATCCGCCGAAGAGCCTGGTAACTGCGACCGGCTGAATCACGATCCGAACACATCTGCTGCTGCATTTTCCCGACAAACTGGGTTGAAGAAAACAGGTCAAAATCCTTCGTACAGAATAATTTCGTACACGAAGAATAATGAGATAACGTAACAAACCCGGCGTAAAGTTCCAAACCGGCGCAACAGACAGAACAATGAACCCGATGCCAGAAACCGGGATATGGATGAAAAAACTGCTCTTCAGAGCTGTCAAAGAGCATCCGGAATCCATCCTTCGGCTTGCCAATCTGTTGTCAAATATCCAGCGCTTCCGTAAACTTCAAAAGATAGTCTCTGAAGCTGCATATCGGCCATTCAGGTATATAGTTTGTATGAGCCGTCCCTGAAACCCTGTCTGACAGCAATGCCCCTTCAATGCCTGCCAAATGAGCGGTTTGGCCAGCATCACGATACCCGGAGATCCGCTGACCGGCGAACGAGATCATCGAACAGAGCAGTATCGCTACGTTTATTGATGAAAACCTGAACAGTCAAGGAGGAGAACATGTCTAAAGTCGCCGGAATTGAAGGGATTGACGAAGCCCACGGAGAAAAACTCCACGGCATGGGCATCACCACCGTTGAGGCGCTGCTTGAAAAAGGGGCCTCGCCCGCCGGAAGAAAAGCCATCGAGGAAGCAACCGGAATCAGCCACGCCGTGATTCTCCGGATTGTGAACCAGGCCGATCTGTTTCGCATCAAGGGAATCGGCAAGGAGTATGCCGACCTGCTTGAGGCGTCAGGCGTGGACACGGTGCCCGAACTGGCCCAGCGAAGGGCGGACAATCTGCACGCCAAAATGACCGAGGTCAATGCCGCGCAGAATCTCGTAAAACGACTGCCCCCCGAACCGGAAGTGCAGGAGTGGATCGCCCAGGCCAAATCGCTTCCCAAAGTAGTGACCTATTGAACGACCGATGAAAGCCGGGAGGCGCTTCGGCGTTTTGTCGAGACGCCCCCCGGCAACCTCGCGCTTCACCCCCCAGCCCCCGAAAAAAACTCATCCCGTAAAGAATCGCAACAAAACCCCGGTCACATGCAGCAACCCTCAGCCAAACCGAACAACCGCAACAACACGCTGCTTGTCGGCATCATTGCCGGCATCGTTTCCGGAGCGCTCGTCGGCGGATTCTGGCCGGAGGCCGGTCTGTCGGTGAAATTCGCGGGCGATCTGTTCATCCGGTTTCTGATGATGATCGTCATGCCGCTCATCGTCGCGGCAATGGTGAGCGGCATCGCGCGGCTCGGCGACATCCGGCAGCTTGGCTCGCTCGGCACCCGCACACTCGGCTACTACATCGGCACGACCGGCCTGTCGGTGCTCACCGGCATTCTGCTGGTGCTCTGGATCCAGCCGGGCAAGGCGGGGCTGGAGCACTCGAAAGAGTCGATCACGCGAGCGGACGCGAAGTACCGCATCGAAGGAAACACCATCCGGATGGAGGCGTCGGAGCTGCCCGACAGCGACTTGACGACCTCGACCTTGCACCTGCTCGACCGGAACCTCTCGGCCTCGATCGACTCGGTCCAGCGCTCAGGCGGGACGATCCTCATCACGGCATCCGGCTGGACGCGGCGGGCTGAAGCGGTGAGTCCGCCGGAGGGCGAAGGCGCGGGCATCCGGCTCGACCGGCAGCCGGACGCCCGATTCATGCAGGAGAAGCGCGGCATTGGCGACATTCTCAAGGAGGTGATAAGCGGCCTGGTGCCCTCGAACATCTTCAAGGCGATGGCCAACAACGACATTCTGCCGGTCGTCACCTTTTCGCTCTTGCTCGGCGCGGCCCTCTCCATGACCGGCGAGGCGGGGCGCACGGCCATCATGTTTTTCAACAGTCTCAACGAGGCGATGATGAAGATCATCCACCTGGCGATGCAGGTCGCGCCGGTGGGCATCGGGGCGTTGATCGCCGGGCGGCTCGGCGAAGCGGGCGGTTTCGGCGGCTTCTGGCCGGAACTGCAACAGCTCGGCAAATACGCCGCGACGGTCATCGGCGGCCTCGCCATCCACAGCCTCGTCACGCTGCCGCTGCTCCTGAAACTCCTCGGCAAACGCTCGCCATCGGGCTACGCCGTCCGAACCTTCCCCGCTCTCTTCACCGCCTTCTCGACCGCATCGAGTTCCGCGACCTTGCCGCTGACGATTGAGTGCGCCGAGGAGAAAAACGGCATCTCGAAGCGCACCGCCGGATTCGTGCTGCCGCTCGGCGCAACGGTCAACATGGACGGCACCGCGCTTTACGAAGCGGTCGCGGTAATCTTCATCGCCCAGATGAACGGCATCGCGCTCGGCCCGCCTGAGCTGCTCGTCATCTTCCTCACCGCCACGCTCGCCGCCATCGGCGCGGCAGGCATCCCCGAAGCCGGGCTGGTGACGATGGTGCTGGTGCTCAAAGCGGTCAACCTCCCGGTGGAAGGCATCGCGCTGATTCTCAGCATCGACTGGTTCCTCGACCGCTGCCGCACCACCGTCAACGTCTGGGGCGACAGCGTAGGAGCCGGGATTATCGACCGGTAAAATTTGGGGGAAATAAAAAACTGATTATCGTTTTTCTTTTATTACTCCGGCCATTAAAACTCTTAAACAATTACCCCGGACTTTAGCCCGGGGTAAGCGGATAAAGCAATATAAATCAGGGCTTTAGCCCAATCTTTTACAATGGGTGAAATTGCGATTTATTGTTGCCGGAGTAATAACCTTATAGCCTGAACCCATTCATCGACCAAAACAGGCAATCGTTCTGCAACTTCTCGACCAAAAAGAACTTCATCGATCAAACCCATATGCAACATATCGATAATTCGACACAAATAAGCCTTGCCTTTGACCCACCAGGTAAAGTGAGCGTCAACCATCAGGTAGTGTTTGATTTTCCTGTTCAAGCTTGAATATGCTTCAATAAAGGATCCTCGAAGCAGAGCTTCGAGGTATTTAGAAGAGTTGGAGCTGCTGTGAATGCAACTTTTTATACTCAATTTCTCGACCTTGACT
>NZ_SDGU01000037.1 GCF_004118635.1 Chlorobaculum sp. 24CR
CACCCCTTGCTTCCGCTAAGATTTCGACAACAACAGACACCATCAACCAACTAACTCAGCAAACCCGATTCTCCATTTCCAGCTGAGGCAAAACACCGGGCGGCGCTGGAGTCGATCGCCTGCCAGTCGCACGACGTCTTCCGCGCGATGGTGGCCGACACCGGCATTCAGCCTCAGTCGCTCACGGTCGATGGCGGCGCGGTGAGCAACGAGTTCCTGATGCAGTTCCAGGCCGACCTCATCGGCGTTCCGGTGCACCGCCCGCGCAACATCGAATCGACCTCGCTCGGCGCGGCCTGCCTTGCGGGCCTCGAAGCTGGCGTGTGGCGCTCCTCCGACGAGCTGCGCGCGCTCAACGGCGTCGAAAAAGTGTTCACCCCCGCAATGCCGGAGGCGGAACGAGCATCGCTGCTGGCGGGGTGGCAAAAGGCGCTGCGCCAGACGCTGGTATCGTAAACCATTCAATCGAAAGAAGATGACACACAACGATCACCCCAGTGACAGCACGCCGAAAATGGTCGTTTGCCCGATGTGCGGCGAGCCGTTCACCTGCGCCATGTCCACCTCATGCTGGTGCGCCACGCGAGTGGTGCCGGAGTCGGTGCGCCGCTCCCTCGCCGAGCGCTACGACACCTGCGTGTGCAGCACCTGCCTCGACCGGCTCATCGCCGAGGCGAAGGGAGCGTGAGGGTAAGGGGGAAAAGACAGCAAGGACTCAAAGGACTTAAAGGTTAAGAAGAAAAAATGCGTTTTTGGCCTCTTCGTCCTTGCTGTCCCTGATTGCCTCACGCCTTACCCGCTTCCTGCAAGCGTTCGGCGAGCCACACCTTGATGATCGACTGGCGCGAAACGCCAAGCCGTTTAGCCTCCTTGTCGAGCGAGTCGATCATCCAGACCGGAAAATCGACATTTACCCGTTTCTGACGCTGGTTGACCCGCACTGCTTTTTCAAGATCGAGTTGTGGGGTGATGTTCTCTTCGCCCACGTCGAATTTCTGATCAAATTCCTGTGCTTTCATAGAGCTGAATCTCCTCGCGGCGCGACCGCCTGACTGAAATGATGCGAATGCCGTGGTTTCTGTCGGTGAAAATGGCTGACCAGTGCTTGTCCTGAATTTTTCCGATCACCATGAAACGAGGTTCGTCAATGGGTTCTGGCTGGAACCTGAATGAGATCATCGTCCAGCCACAATTCCTGAGCCTCGATAAAATCGATACCGTGTTTGTGCTTGTTAGTGCTGCTTTTTTCCGGATCGAAATCAAAGATCATGGTGTCGGAATTATGCTATTGATATACCTTTTATATACCAAAATTCAGCGATAATTGTTTCTCTGATTTTGCCCCCTCACCCTTTCCCCGACTCCACCACCATGCCGGCATAACCCGCCTCTACCGGGCAGGGCAGCTCTTCGCGGAAGCGTTCGGCGGCTACTTGCCCGGTGCAGTGGCAGGGGATGAGGCGCTGGATGTCGCGCCTGGCGAGCGATGCTACGGTGCAGTCGAGACGCTCCTGGCTTGCCGCCGAGAGGTGCATTCCGCCGATGAGCGTCGTGATCCGCTTCGGGCCGGTCTGGGCTTCGATGTAGTCAAGCGTGTTGATGATTCCTGAATGGCAGCAGCCGGCAAGCACGGTCAGCCCCTCCGGCTCTTCGATCCAGAGCGACAGGTCGTCCTCGATGGGGTCGGGGCGCTGGCCTTCCGTGTCGAAGAAAAACGGGCCGCCGGTGTCCTCGAAGGTGGTCTGGCGGGGGACCGGGCCGGTCAGGAAGAGGCCGTCGCTCAGGCGTACCGGTTCGGTTACCCAGCGCAGCCGTCCGGCTGGAAGTTGGTCAATCGCCCGCTTCGCAGCTTCGGGCATGTTGATCGGTTTGGGCTTGCCGTTGCGGATGCTGTAGCGTTCGACGAGTGCCGACGGGTGGAGGTAAAGCGTGGCGCGGGTCGCGACTCGGAGCACGTCAGCGAGGTTGCCTGTGTGGTCGTAGTGGCCGTGGCTGAGCACGATCATGTCGATGCCCGACAGGTCGATGCCGAGCGCGTGGCAGTTGTCGTCGAGCGCCGTGAGCTGGCCGGTGTCGAACAGGATGCGCTTGCTGCCGGTTTCAATCAGCGCCGCGAAGCCGTGTTCGCAGGCAAGTTCTGGCGCGGCGTTGTTGTCGGTGAGAATGGTTAATCTCATAGTTCGATGCAATTTGTTGGTTGTTCAGAGACAAGGTAACGCTCTTTTCAGAGAATCATCCGGCATCGGGCGAACGGTTTTTATCTGTTCACAATTGTTGACTATATTGGCGGGAGTAGTGACCCGGAGAGCGAAGTGTTTTCCTGAAACCATAATCAGCAAGGAGGGGTCGATATGATGAAGTCACTCAAAGCGGCGATGCTGGCCGCAGCGATGGTCGCGATGGTCGCGAGCGCTCATGCGGCGCAGACGCCATCCGTGGAGCTTGGCAAAAAACTGTTCAACGATCCGAAACTTGGCGGCGCAACCGGCGCCAAAACCTGCGCGAGCTGCCACCCGAACGGCACGGGTCTCGAATTTTCTTCGGAGAGCCCGAAACTTGCCCAGAACATCAACACCTGCCTTACCCGCGCGATGAACGGCGCGCCGTTACCGGATAATTCGGTTGAGATAAAGTCGCTGATTCTCTATCACCAGTCGTTCAAATAAAGGCTAATCAATTTCAACAGTCCTGAATTTCCGTCATTGCGAGGAGCGAAGCGACGCGGCAATCCATGCGGAGTCGGCAAAGACAGCAAAGATGGATCGCCACGTCCCGACCTGTCGGGACTCGCGATGACGAATCGTCGTTATTCGAGGAGAAAGCTGGCTTGGTGAAATCAAAAAACGGCTGGCGCAGTCTGTTTCTGTTTTAGCCTGATTCACCACTCGTCCCCCTTTTCACAAAATCCGGGCGACGCCTCTCACGTAGAGAGAGAGCACGAACTCTCTGGCCGCGTCGTCCGGCTCCGTGTCGGCTTCTTCCGCGATCTTTCGGAGCGTGAGGCCATCGCTGTCGAGCAGCCTGACGATTCGCGATTGCCGGTCGTTGAGCCGGAACTCTTCGCGATAGTCTTGCAGGACGAGTCTGTTGCCTGGAGCTGACCGATGCAGCGCGACGTGTGGCGAGAGCGAGAAGCGGTGCTTGTCCGGGTCGATGAGCGGCGCGATGGCGGCGGCTTGCCGCTGGTACCCTTCGTCGCGCAGGCGCCACGGGCGAGGGTTTTTGGAGAATCCGGAGAGCAGGTAGGCGCTCCATTCCATCTGCTCCGGATCGTCGCCGGAGCGCCACCGCCTGGCCAGCAGGGCGGCCTCTCTGCCGAGCTGCGTCCACGGCGCTTCGAGCGGCTCGATGCTGATTCCGTAGCGCTCGGGGTGCATAAAGATGGCCGATGCGGGTTCGAGCCTGAAGCGGTTGCCGAGGCTTCGGCGGGGCAGGTGCGTCGCGGGCAGGTTGTCGCCCGCAAGTTCCCGGTCGATCTGCCGGAAAAACCGGATTGTGTCGAGCGCGTCGGCGGTCTGTTCGCCGGGAAAGTTGATGATGGTGGAGACGTGGATCGACAGGCCGTTGCGGGTCGCCGCGACGATGTTCTCGCGGGCGAGGTCGGGATCGAGCTTTTTGTTCATCCTTTTGAGCATGGCTTCGGATGCGCTTTCGAGGCCGAAGGTTATCCTCGTGAATCCCGCTGCGGCCATTTTTCCGGCAAGCTCCGGGCGGAGGTGCTTCAGGTCGCAGAAGGCGAAGGTGAAGAGCGGGTGCAGGTCGCTCGACACAATCAGGTCGCAGAACTCCGACAGCCACGCTTCGCTGAAGTTGACGAGGCTGTCGCAGTTGTAGAAGAGGCTGATGCCGAACCGTTGTTTGTATTCGGCGAGCCGTTCGACGGAGGCTTCGGGCGAAAGGTGGCGGAAGCGTTCCCATATCTGTTTTTCGGAGCAGTAGGAGCAGCCGTTGACGCAGCCGCGCGAAAAGGAGACCGGAAGCCCCTCGAATCGCCGCCGCAGGTAGGCGTCGAAGGGCGTGTCCGCGAACGGAAAGCCGCTGAAATCGGGCATCGGAAACTCCTCGGGCTTCAGCCACTGTCGGCGCGGTTCGTAATGGAACTCGCCATCGACGAGCTGCGCCGCGCCCGCCACCGGCCTGCCCTCCGCCCGGAGCAACTCCCGCGCCGTCAGCTCGCCCTCGCCCACGACGACCCTGTCGGCCAGACCGTTCACCAGCAGAAAGCGCTGCACCTCTTCCGGAAACACCGCCGGGCCGCCGAACACGATCATCGCCTCCGTGCGTTGGCGCAGTTTGCTCGCGGCGAGCATCGAAACCCAGAGGTTGCTGATGTAGGTGGAGAGCCAGATCTGCTCCGGCGCTGCTTCGAGCAGCCGGGAAGCCGCGCGTTCGAGAAAGAGGTCGAGCTTGTCGAAAAGCTCCTCCAGCCCATCAGCTCTGAACCGCTTTCGCGCCTCTCCGGGCGGGGTGAAAAGCGCCGCGAGGGTGAGGTCGGGGCGGTAGCCGATGAAGTTTATCATCCGCTCGTCGAGCGCCGCGCCGGGGTCGGCTCCGAGCCGATGGAGCTGGTAGTAGAGCGCCGGGTCTTCGACGCTCAGCAACAGGTCGAAGTCGAATGCCTCACTTTCGATGCCTTCGCCGTCGAGCACGCTTTTCAGACAGGCCAGGCCGAGCGGGAGCGTTTTGTCCGAAAAGCAGGGAAAGATGGTGAGGGCGATGGTCATGGCTGCTTCTGTTTGGCGGTGGCGAGGATTTCTGCCAGACGGCGCTGATCGGGCAGATGGGCGATCTGTCGCTGTTGAAGCCGCCGCGCTGTTGCGACGGTTCGCAGGAAATGGCAGTCGTCGCAGAGCCGCTCATCGCCGGGCAGTTCGATTTCACGCAGCGTCTCTTCGATGACTTCTGCTGGTGCTTGTCGGCATCTGATCGCCAATTCGAACACGCTGTCCGGGTAGAACCGCCGCAATTGCGAGTCGATGGTTTCGTCTGAAAAGCCTTCGTCCGAAAGCTGCTTGCCGTCTCTGATGCATCGATCCAGCAGCGAGGCGTCGGGCGGCGTTTCGTCGCCGAAGCGTTGGCCGAGTGCGGCCAGCAGCGTCGCGTCGCGCCGCCGGGCGCTGCCGCGGAGGTTCTGGCACACAAAGCCGTTCATCGCCCTGGCGGGGGCGGGCAGGGCGATGCGTTTCAGGTTCCGGTCAAGCTCCAGGATTCGCCGCGACCGTTCCGGCGTGACTCCGCCGGGAGCTTGCAGGCGTTCGCTTTCGGCCCGCAGCTCAAGCAGCATGGCAAGTTCACCGCGGCCCGTGGCGTAGTTCACCTCGCTCAGGCCGGGGGCGTAGCAATAGACCGACGGGATGCCGAGCCACGCCGCGTCGCGGATGTAGAGCGCGGGCGTCCAGCGGGCGAAGCGTTCGAGCAGGGTTGCGAGCGGGCGGGCGGCCAGCTCGTTGCTCCAGATTTCCGGGAGCTGCTCTGGCGCTGGCTCGCGGCTGGCGAAGAGCGATTTCGGCCAGAGGCCCGTGCTCGACGCTTTGGCCGCGTAGTAGTTGGCGAAGCGCAGGCGGTGGCGCTCGTCTTCGGTCGCCGCCGCGAACGGATCGCCGAGGCCGGAGAGCGGCAGGCCGTGGAAGTCGTCGCTGCCGTCGTACAGCTCTTTGAGCGCTCCGATGATCGCGCCGGAGAGCGTCGCGGCTGAACCGGGGTTTGCGTTGCAGCGCTGCCGCTCGCGGTCGATGAGCAGCACGGCGACGACCGGAAACCCTTCGCCGAGCGAGCCGTCGAGCAGGGTAACGCTCGTGCCACGCTCTTCGATGGCCTCGATAATCCTCGCGGCTTCGGTGTTTCGCACAACCTCGCGCGGGATTTCCGGCAGCGGCGGCTCATGGGCGAAAATGCGGTGAAAGACATGCCGTTCGCAGACCTCGAACAGCGCCTTGGCGATTGCCTGTTCGAGCGTCCGGCCCGCCGCACAGCCGGTAGTGCCGCTGGCGAACAGCATCCGCTCGACCGGGCAGAGCGTCACCGAATCATCGAAAACCGAGTAGAACGGCGCGCACAGCAGCGTGTCGCCATCAGCCGCTTCGCTCGCGGGCATCTCGGCGCGCGGCATGAGATCGGGATTTTCCGACGAAGCGAATCGCTCAGCCGCGATCCACTGTTCATCCGGTGCGATGAAAAACTCCAGTGGCCCACCCTGCCTGTCGAGCCGCTTCCGGCAACGCTCCGGTAGCCGCACCTCACCGCTTTCGGACGCGCAGGCGAGGCGGTAGCCGGAGATGAGGAAGTTGTTCTGGAGCCGCTCGAACAGCTCGCCGTAGGCGCTCAGGAGCGATGCTTCGGCGGTGACGCCTTGCCCGGAAGTGAGCGGCGGCGCGTCGTTGTCTGGCGTTCCGCCTGCAAAGAGCATGGTGGTGAAAAACGGCACTTCGCTGCCCTGCCGCGTCTGGGCGCAAACCTTCAGGCCGGTTGCGGACAGGGCGGCTCGCATCTGTTCAAGCTCGCTCTGCATGGCGTGTCGATCCGGTTTCATCCATGCGTGAAATAGCCGGTGACGGCCTGCATCTGTTCGTGCATCAGCTCGAACAGGCCCACCATCAACTGCCTCCGGTACGCGCAGAATTGTTTCGCGAGCGGCAGGTAGCAGGCTTCGGGACTGCCGTGCCGGTAGCCGGGGATGACGGCTGGGCAGAACGAGAGGCAGATCGAGCTGACCGGGCAGTCACGGCAGAAGCCGTAGCGCTCCTTCGAGAGCTGCCTGACCTTGTCGTCCGGCTGATCCTTCAGGTGGGCGCACCACTGCGCCGAGCCGTCGCAATCGATGCTTTTGTAGCGCTCGTTGCTGCCGCACGAGGGCGTCCTGATGCAGCCGTCGTTGTAGCTCTCTGGCCTGAACATCTTGCCGAGCGCGATGTTGAGCATCTGCTCGTGAATCCTCCTGCCCTCCGTCCGGTAAATCCGGAGCAGCTCCCGCATCAGTTCGAGCTGCCGGTCGGCGAGTCTGGCGTAGTAGGTCGAAAACTCCTCGCTGCTCTCGGCTCCGCAATCGGCGAACTCCAGCGGTTTGAGATAGAAGGAGTTCAGGCCGAGTTCCTCGCGGTTGAAGCGGAACAGCGCCATCAGCTCGTCCGGCTCTCGGATGACCGACAGCACCCCGCAACGCACGCCGCCGCGCCGCAGCCGTTCGAGGTTCGAGGTGATCGCCGCGAAGCTGCCCTCGCCGTTCTTGAACGGGCGCGTCAGGTCGTGCTGGCTCGCCGGGCCGTCGATGGTGATGCCGACCGTGATCTCGTACTTTTTCAGCGTCGCGAGAATCTCTTCGTTGAAGAGGGTGCCGTTGGACTGGAGGGCGAACGAAAAATCGATCTCCGGAAAGCCGCCGGTCAGGAAGGCGCAGATGCGCTCGATCTGGCGGTGCAGCAGCAGCGGCTCGCCGCCCTGAAAGGTGATTCGCACCTGCCGTTTGCTGCGGATCAGCTCCGCGAGCGTCTGGCAGATTTGCTCGACATCGGTGCCGCGAACCTCTGAAATCTGCGTCAGGTCGGCGTACTTGCAATAGACGCAGCCAAGGTTGCAACGGTCGGTGATGAAGATCACCACCTCCAGATAGTCGTCGTCCGGCGCAGGCGGCTCCGGCGCCGAGTGTTGCTGAAACCGGGCCGCGATGTCAGCGTTCAGCTCTCCGGAGGCGGGGCCGTCGAACAGTTGCCAGCCGCCGCGACGGTTGTCGAGCGCGACCAGAAAGCGGCCGTTCGCCGGTTGAAGAAAAGTCAGGGGGCCGTCCTGTTCGATGCGGTAGGTGAGCATTGCGGATACGGATTCGTCTGGAGGATCGGGATGTGATTGAAGGAGCGCTGTCGCCTTGCCCGGCAGATCGTTGCGGCGGGGAGCCGTCAAACGCCCCCGCCGCAGGGATTGCGGTAGTTACTTGGCATCTTCATCATCCGGTTCGGGCTGCCAGGTGTCACAGTGCATCGAGATTTTGCCTGTGCGTTTCGATGGTTCGTCCGGTGTCCAGGTATCGCAGTGCATCGAGATTTTACCGGTGCGCGACGAGGGTTTGTCGGGATCCCAGGTGTCGCAGTGCATGGAAATTTTACCGGTACGCGACGACGACGGCGTGTCGGGATCATACGTATCGCAATGCATCGAGGGCATGGCTCCGGGCGACAGCGTCATGCTGCTGCTGTCGAAGATGGGCGAGGTTTTCATGATCGTTCAATTTTTTTATGAGAAAAGAAAAACCGGCGAATACACATTTAAAAATATTGAAAATGCGTAGATCGGGAAACCCTTTTCTTGAGGCTTGCCGTAGTTGTGTGGTTATGTTCTCCTGAATTATTCATCAAATTTGCTGAATTGATGAAGCGTATATACTCGCCGGGTTTTCCATTATTTTTCCTGTTCAGAAAAGTCTGGTTCACATCGACAAGAACCGGTGATTCCTTTTTGCGATGCCCGCAATTGCGGAGGATTGAATACATTATCGAAACAATACTTGACAGCGGATGCGCGTAATGGAGCGACTCCCTGTTTTGAGGTATCCGGAAATTTCTGAACACCATCATTATGTCTGAAAAACAACGAGTCAGCATCCTCGGTTGCGGATGGCTCGGTCTGCCGCTTGGCCGGTTTCTGGCAGGCGAGGGGTTTGCCGTCAAAGGTTCGAGCACCAGCGAGGCGAAGTTCGCCAAACTGAAAGAGGCGGGCATCGAGCCGTTCAGCATCGTCATCGACGAGAACATCGAGGGGGATATCCGGGCGTTCCTCGACAGCGACATCCTTGTCGTCAACATTCCGCCGAAACGCAGGCCGGATGTGGTCGAGCACCACGTCGGCCAGATTTCCCTCCTGATCGACGCACTCGCCGATTCTCCGGTCAAGCATGTGCTCTTCGTCAGTTCGACCTCGGTCTATCCCTCGCCTGGCGGCGAAGTGGTCGAATCGGACGCCGCCGATCCCGACGAGGCGGACTCTCCGGCGGGCCGGGCGCTGATGTACGTCGAACAGATGCTCCACCCGGAGCCCGGTTTCAGCACCACGGTCGTGCGGTTCGGCGGGCTGATCGGCCCCCGGCGCAATCCGGCGGAGTTCATGCAGCGCATGACCGAGATCGCCAATCCGGCGCACCCGGTGAACTTTATCCATCTCGACGACTGCGTCCGGATCATCTCGGAAATTATCCGTCAGGGGGTCTGGGGCGAGACCTTCAACGCCTGCGCGCCGCTGCATCCCACCCGGAGCGAACTGTACGCCGCCGCCGCCGAAAGTCACGGTCTCGGTGCGCTGCCGGAAGAGCCGTCAAGCGACCACCGCTTCAAGATCGTCAACAGCGACAAGCTCGTCCAGAAACTGGGCTACCAGTTCCTGCACCCCGACCCGCTCGCGATGGCAAGAGGGGGGAGTTGAGAATTATGAATGATGAATGTCGAATGATGAATTGAATGATGGGTAATTGTCAATTAATCCTGTAGGGGTAGTCCCGACGTGTCGGGATACCCTTTTTGCTTCGTCTCACGACGGGTCGCCCTTACAAAATAAACTCCAGATCGTATCCCCCATTCGCCGCCTTGGCCGCGAAATCCTTCAGCTTTCGCAGAAAAGCAATCGTCCTGTCCGGATTTACCTCCCGCCACCAGGCGATGCGTTCCGGGTCGTCCTGCCAGCCGAGCATCACCTTTTCGGGAGTTTTTCCGCTAATCCCCTCGATGCAGCCGTCGATCATTTCAATCATTTTTCCAATCGCGCCCGACGGCAGAAAGGCTTCGTCCCAACTGTCGAGGCCGTTGTTCGATTCGGAGATGAACGGCAGCGCGTTGAGCCGTTCGATGACGCCGTAGTGGAACAGGGCGGCGTGGTCGTGGGCCGGGATTTCGAGCGAATCGTAAAGCCGGTACTCGCCGTCCGAAAGCCTGACGGCTCCGAGCTGTCCCGTGCGGTAAATCGGCAGTTCGCGGTGCAACGGGTTCAGGTCGTCGAGGCGGATGTGGGTGACGGTCATGGCGTAAGGGCGGGCTGAAACGATTAATTTCCTGCCACTGTTTTGATCGAAGGAATTGGTTTGAGATGACGCCTTAATTGTAGTTATTTTACTTAATGTAGCCAATAACGGATCGCTTGTCCTCATTTGCGGTTATGGGCAAGAGTGCAGACGCATTTCAGTGAGCTTACCATCACATTTTAGCGATACAAAATATAATGGAAGGAAATTTTTCAAATAGAGTTCAGGACGTGATAAGGCTCAGCCGCGAAGAGGCGCTGCGTCTGGGTCACGACTATATCGGCACCGAACATCTCCTGCTCGGACTGATCCGGGAAGGGGAGGGCATCGGAGCAAAAATTCTCAAAAACCTCAAGGTCGATCTGTTTCGGCTGAAGCAGAAGATCGAGGAGAACACCCACCCCAAGGTTCCGGCTACGCAGATGGGCAACGTGCCGCTGACCAAGCAGGCCGAGAAGGTGCTCAAGATCACCTATCTCGAAGCGAAGATTTGCAAGTCCACCGTCATTGGCACGGAGCATCTGTTGCTGTCGATTCTGAAGGGCGAGGACAATATTGCTGCCCAGATTCTCGAACAGTTCGGCGTCACCTACGATCAGGTGCGCGAGGAGCTGGTCATCATCACCACGGGCCGCAGTGAAGCGGACGAGCCGCCGATGGAGGGTTCGTACTCAACGGGATCGGGAAGCTCCGAGCGTCCGGTGAAAAAGTCCGAGCCGAAGCGCGGTGAGCGCACCAAGACGCCGGTGCTCGACAACTTCGGGCGCGACATTACGCGCCTGGCCGTGGAGGACAAGCTCGACCCGATCATCGGTCGCGAAAAGGAGATCGAGCGCGTGGCGCAGGTGCTCAGCCGCCGCAAGAAGAACAATCCGGTGCTGATCGGCGAACCCGGCGTCGGCAAGACGGCCATCGCCGAGGGGCTGGCGCTCAAGATCGTGCAGCGCAAGGTTTCGCGCGTGCTCTACGACAAGCGCGTCGTGGCGCTCGACCTCGCGGCGCTCGTGGCGGGCACGAAGTATCGCGGCCAGTTCGAGGAGCGCATGAAGGCGCTGATGAACGAGCTGGAGCGTTCGCGCGATGTGATTCTGTTCATCGACGAGCTGCACACCATCATCGGCGCGGGCGGCGCGTCGGGTTCGCTCGACGCGAGCAACATCTTCAAGCCCGCCCTGGCGCGTGGCGAGTTGCAGTGCATCGGCGCGACCACGCTCGACGAGTACCGCCAGTACATCGAAAAGGATGGCGCGCTCGACCGCCGCTTCCAGAAGATCATGGTCGAGCCGACCTCGGTCGAGGAGACCATCCAGATTCTGAACAACATCAAGAACAAGTACGAAGCGCATCACCACGTGCTGTACTCGGAGGACGCCATCGACAAGGCGGTCAAGCTCTCGGAGCGCTACATCACCGACCGCTTCCTTCCCGACAAGGCCATCGACGTCATGGACGAAGCGGGCGCACGAGTGCACCTGAGCAACATCCATGTGCCGCAGGAGATTCTCGAACTTGAAAAGTCAATCGAGGAGATCAAGAGCGAGAAGAACAAGGTGGTCAAGATGCAGAACTTCGAGGAGGCCGCCCGCCTGCGCGACAAGGAGAAGAATCTGCTCGAAGCGCTCGACCACGCCAAGCAGGAGTGGGAAGAGCAGTCGATGGAGAGCGTCTATGACGTGACCGAAACCGACATCACCTCGGTGATTGCCATGATGACCGGCATTCCGGTTGCCAGGGTGGCGCAGTCCGAGTCCAGGAAGCTGCTCACCATGGAGGCAGAGCTGAAAAAAGAGGTGATCGGCCAGGACGAGGCGATCAAGAAAATTACCAAGGCGATTCAGCGCACCCGCGCGGGGCTGAAAGATCCGATGCGTCCCATTGGTTCGTTCATCTTTCTCGGCCCGACCGGCGTCGGCAAGACCGAGCTGGCCAAGGCGCTGACCCGCTATCTGTTCGACAGCGAGGATGCGCTCATCCGCGCCGACATGAGCGAGTACATGGAGAAGTTTTCGGTGAGCCGCCTGGTTGGCGCGCCTCCCGGCTACGTCGGCTACGAAGAGGGCGGCCAGCTCACCGAAAAGGTGCGCCGCAAACCCTACTCGGTGGTGCTGATCGACGAGATCGAAAAAGCGCATCCCGACGTGTTCAACATCCTGCTTCAGGTGCTCGATGAGGGCGTGCTGACCGACGGACTTGGCCGCAAGGTCGATTTCCGCAACACGATCATCATCATGACCTCGAACATCGGCGCCAAGGAGATCAAGAGCTTCAGCTCCGGTGGCGGCATGGGCTTCGCGGCTCCCACGGACGCGACGGGCGACTACAAGGCGATGAAATCGACTATCGAGGATGCCCTGAAGCGCGTGTTCAATCCGGAGTTCCTGAACCGCATCGACGACACGATCGTGTTCCACCAGCTCGAAAAGTCGGACATCTTCAAGATCATCGACATCACGGCTGGCAAGCTCTTCAAACGCCTGAAGGAGATGGGCATCGAGGTCGAGATCGACGAAAAAGCCAAGGAGTTCCTTGTCGAGAAGGGCTACGACCAGAAGTACGGCGCCCGCCCGCTCAAGCGAGCCTTGCAGAAGTTTGTCGAGGATCCCCTCGCCGAGGAGATGCTCAAGGGCCGCTTTACCGAGGGGAGCGTGATTCAGATTTCTTTCGACGAAGAGGCCAAGGAGCTGCGATTCAATGATGGTGCTTCCTCCGAACCGGCTCCCAAAAAGAGCAAAAAAGAGGAGAAGCTCGACAAAGAGTGACGCTCACGCACAACGCTTCGATCTCCCCCGAAGCCCCGCTGGAATCAACGTTTCAGCGGGGCTTTTTTTGTGGGGATGTTTGGAGTCGGGATCAGGATTTGAGTCGCTGTCGGAATCGGAATCGGAATCGGAATTGGGATCGCTATCGAGTGATGATCTGCCGGGCCAGTTTGTTGCCGTAGGGGCAGCCCTCGCGGCTGCCCGTTCCCAGGATTCCGTTACAGATGAAATCGGGATTGCGATTTTCTTATCAGGAGGCGTTCTTCCAGCACTCAGTTAAATTTCAGATTTCGGAAGGACGGGCATAAAACCCGTCCCTACACGGAACCTGTTTTGCGATCCCGGCTCACCCCGGACTGAAGTCCGGGGCAACATGAATGTAAGAGGTTGGAATGTCCAGAGGGTTAAAACCCTCCTGAATGGATGATCGATTTCTGCGCCCGATCAGCAGCCAGGAACCGGCGGATGGCCAGCGAGCGAGGCGGCCAGCGAGCGTTGCAGCATCTCCTCCGGCAGCGCGTAGTCGCTGATCTTGCCCGACAGGTAGGCGTCGTAGCCCTGCAAATCCATCAGACCGTGGCCCGACCAGTTCATCAGAATCACCTTCTCCTTGCCCTCCTCTTTGGCCTGCTTCGCCTCCCGGATGGTCTGCGCGATGGCGTGCGAGGTCTCCGGCGCGGGAATGAAGCCTTCGGTGTGGGCGAAGAGCAGCGCCGCTTCGTAGCATTCGGTCTGCGGCAGCGCGGTGGCCTCGATCAGCCCAATGCGCTTGACGTGGCTCACCAGCGGCGCCATGCCGTGGTAGCGCAGGCCGCCCGCGTGAATCGCCGGCGGGATGAAGGTGTGTCCGAGGCTGTGCATCGGCAGAAGCGGCGTCATCATGGCCACGTCGCCCGAATCGTAGGCGTAGGGCGCGCGGGTCAGCGTTGGGCATGCCTCCGGCTCCGTGGCGATCACCCGCACCTCCTTGCCGTGAATCTTGTCGCAGAGGAACGGGAAGCTGATGCCCGCAAAGTTCGAGCCGCCGCCCGCGCACCCGATGACGATATCCGGGTAGCGCCCGATCTTGTCGAACTGCTTCTTGGCTTCGAGGCCGATGATGGTCTGGTGCAGCATCACGTGGTTCAGCACGCTGCCGAGGGCGTAGCGGGTGTCGTCGCGCTCGACGGCCTCTTCGATCGCCTCGCTGATGGCGATGCCGAGGCTGCCGGGCGTGTCGGGATCCTCTTCGAGAATCTTGCGTCCGATGGCCGTCAGCGGGCTGGGGCTGGGGATGCACTCCGCGCCCCAGGTATTCATCATGATTTTGCGGAACGGCTTCTGGTCGAAGCTGATGCGCACCATGAACACCTTGCACTCGATGCCGATCAGCTTGCAGCTCATCGCCAAGGCGCTGCCCCACTGCCCCGCGCCGGTTTCTGTCGTCAGATACTTGATGCCGAACTCCCGGTTGTACCACGCCTGCGCGACCGCCGTGTTGGGCTTGTGGCTTCCGGCGGGCGAGACCCCTTCGTTCTTGTAGTAGATTTTGGCCGGAGTGCCGAGCGCCGCTTCGAGCCGCCGCGCGCGGTAGAGCGGCGACGGACGCCAGAGCTTGAGGATGCCGAGAATCTCCTCCGGAATATCGATCCAGCGTTCGGTGCTCACCTCCTGCTCAATCAGGTTCATCGGAAACACCTGCGCCAGCGCGTCCGGCCCGATCGGTGTCCCGTCCAGCCCCACCGGCGGCGGCATGGGCGTGGGCAGGTCAGCTTGAATGTTGTACCATTGACGGGGCATTTCATCCTCGCTGAGGAGGATTTTGGTAGGCTCTGTACTCATGCGTGTAGTGCTTTGAAGTAAGAGAAAAGGAGACCGTTGCCGGTGCTCATGGCCGGACTGTCTGGTGGCCATTTTTTAAAGTAGGGAGAGCCGGGCGGATTGCAAAGGCTGGAGGTGGGGAATCTGTGGGTGGAGGAAAAATGGTGGCGGCGGCTGGCAGGATGGCCTAGTATTTTTGAAGGAGTGCGAATGTTGTGTACATTTAATCAAACTGCCGCCTGGCTTTTTTTATTGGGAAGATTAGTCAAAAGATTTTTAGAATGTTGCATTGGAGGCTCTATGTCTGTTATTCTTACATTTGATATCGAAGGTGCCACTAGCACTGAACGAAACAGGCTGCAAAGCATGTTTGAACGTTTAGGGTGGGAAAATCTTGGTGGCTCTTCCTATCGTTATCCAAAGCTCGGGACGACTCCTCATACAGAAGATTGGTTCAATCATGTTGTGCCAGCGCTTTCTGCATTCAGGGCTTATGCAATGAAATCAGGCAGAAAAATTAATAAATTTACACTCGACACAAACAGTAGCACAGGATACGTACCAGCAACAAAATTCGGAACGAGTCCAAAAAAAGCTGAAAATATAAAGTTTTATAAGCCAAACAATAATAGTTTTGGTCTAAAAAAACTCAGGCATTTTATAGATTCAATTGAATACCCATACGATACATAATAGATCGACAAGTCCATGAGCTGAGGCCTTAAATCGCTTCGTTTGTTTGGTTTTACTAAGTCTTTTGCTTCGGTTTGGTTATGCTTTCTGTTATGGAAAAAAATCTAAAAGGTTCTTCTAAAATCAGTAAATAAAATTAAATCTGGACAAATAAACATAGGATTTGATAGATTGGTGTTGTCGAAAAAATCTTTCTTTTTAAAGATTTTTTGGATTCGATTGCGACCAGTAATGCAGAGCTTACTCTGTCGGAATGGCAAAAAGAGAAACTGAATTGGAGGTATAAAGATTACCAAAAAGGGAACCTTGAACTTCATGATTGGTAGAGCGTTCATGAAGAGTTGTGTGAAGAATACAAATAATTTTCTTTTTTTATCTCTTAGGTGATTCATTCTTAATATTTTTTGTGATGAATTATGGAAAATAAAGATTACTTAAGACAAGATATCATCATAAGATCCCAGAAAATTAGAGACATAATATTTTCCATTCCTGATAAAATTGTGACTTTATCAGTTGGAGCACTCGCAATTTCAGTGGCGTTTCAGAATGGCTATGTATCAGCTTATCCAGTTTGCCCTGCTTTATTATCTTTTTCTTGGATGAGTCTGATCGCTGCCATTATTACAGGGATTTTCCTTTACTATGGGAGGGCACGGCAAGAATTTAAAATGCTTCAAAAGCTCATAGGAAAATACAATAATGAATCTCCAGTTGACAAGCCTGAAATTGAAGACTTAGGGGTATTTTTTAAAGTGATATTTCTAATACATGGGTTAAGCTTTGTAATGGGACTATTTTTCTTGGCTTGGTTTGCGGTTTTGAATAATTTCTAACCAGTCGTTTCTGGTATTGCTTGTTCGCAGATGCGGCAGTCGAGGAAAAATGAAAGTGCTGCATGAGAGATTTTGGTGCCGAAGGCGGGAATCGAACCCGCACGTCCATTGCTGAACACGGGATTTTAAGTCCCGGGCGTCTACCAGTTCCGCCACTTCGGCATCCGTTCCGGTTGGAACTCGTTTAATGTACTATCTTTAACGGGAATACACAACTTTCCAGGACTGGATTGCCGCGTCGCGGTGCTCCTCGCAATGACCGCTTGCGGAGCCGCTTACCGTCCCGTCCGCCCTCACCCCGCGAAGTGGTCGAAGCCCGGCTTCATCTCCGCCATGTCGATGGTAATGCCGAAGATGTCTGTGAGCAACAAGCCCTCCTCCTTCTCCGTGATTTCGCCGATGACTGTGATGTCGCGGTGGGCGGCGACGAGGTCGTACTGCGACTTCGGCAGGGTGAAGAGGAGCTGGTAGTCCTCGCCGCCGGTGAGCGCCCAGTCGAAAGCGTCCTGCTGGAACTCTTCGGCTACGGCTCGCGCTTCGGCCAGCACAGGCAGCTTGCTTTCGTCGATCGTCGCCCCCACGCCGGAGCGGCGGCAGAGGTGGCCGAGATCGGCGACCAGGCCGTCCGAGATGTCGATCATCGCGGTTGGCACGATGCCCTCCTCGCTGAAAAAGTCGATGATGTCGATGCGCGCTTCCGGCAAGAGGTGGCTGCGGATCGCTTCGGCGTACTCCTGCAATTCGGCCATCACCTCCTTGTTATACGGCTCGTTGTTGCGCATCTGCTCGATCATTGTCGCCTTTTCGCGCTGCAACAGATGCAGCCCAGCGGTCGAGCCGCCAAGCGTGCCGGTGACGCAGATCAAATCACCCGGCGACGCGCCTTTGCGCAGCGCAAGCAGCTCCGGCGTTGTCGTTCCGGTCATCGAAACCGAGATGAAGAGGCCTGAGGCCGACGACGAGGTGTCGCCGCCCGCGATGGCGAGGCCGTACACCGAGGCGGCGTGTTCGATGCCGCGGTACAGCTCCTCGACCATTTCGACCGGCATCTTGGGCGGCACGGCAATCGAGATGAGCGCGTAGTCGGGCATGGCGTTCATGGCGCAAATGTCCGAGACGTTGACGCTGATCGCCTTGCTGCCGAGGTGGTGCAAGGGCGTGGTCAACAGGTCGAAATGGACGTGTTCGGCGAGCAGGTCGGTCGTGACCACCTGCACCACCGATTCGTCGATCCGCCACACCGCGCAGTCGTCGCCGATTCCCTCCAGCAGCTCCGGACGCTGCTTCGTAGATGGTGTGGTAATCTTTGCAAGCCGCTCGATGAGGCCGAATTCGCCGATCTCGGAAATAGGTTTGAATGCCATATATTTGCGTACATTGTGTTTTAGCTGGAATCCGTTCCGATCCCTTCGTCCGTAAACATACCCAATTTCTCATTTTCCATGGGCTTTTTTGACAAGTTAGGGCTGTCGCGCCTCAAGGAGGGGCTTACCAAAACCCGCGACACGCTCAAGGAGAAACTCGCGTTCGTCTCCAAAGGCAAGACCGAGGTGGACGACGAGTTCCTCGAAGAGCTGGAGAACATCCTCGTTGCCGCCGACGTTGGCGTCGAGACCACGCTCGACATCGTCGATGCAATCACCGAGCGCTCGAAGGGCAAAACCTACCGTTCGGAGGAGGAGCTGAACGAGATGGTGATGGAGGAGATTCGCAAGCTCCTCGTCGAATCGAGCCACGACCATCCGGTCGATTTCGACGTGCCGCTCTCGGCCAGGCCCTACGTCATCATGATCGTCGGCGTGAACGGCGCGGGCAAGACCACCAGCGTCGCAAAATTGGCGCACAACTACGACAAGGCGGGCAAAAAGGTGGTGATCGCCGCCGCCGACACCTTCCGCGCCGCCGCCTACGAGCAGCTCAAAATCTGGGCCGACCGCGCGGGAGTGCCGATCATCGGCCAGGGGCAGGGGGCCGACCCGGCCTCGGTGGTGTTCGACTCGGTCAGCTCGGCGGTCTCGAAGGGCACCGACGTGGTGCTGGTCGATACGGCGGGCCGACTGCACAACAAGAGCCACCTCATGGAGGAGCTGGCCAAGATCATGCGCGTGGCCAAGAAAAAGATTCCCGAAGCGCCGCACGAAGTCTTGCTCGTGCTCGACGGCACCACCGGCCAGAACGCCGTGCAGCAGGCCCGCGAGTTCACGAAGTTCGTCAACGTCACGGGCCTGGTCGTGACCAAGCTCGACGGTACCTCGAAAGGCGGCATCGTGCTCTCGATCTCCCGCGAGCTGAACCTGCCGGTCAAATACATCGGCGTCGGCGAAAAGATCGACGACTTGCAGCTTTTCGACCGTGCGAGCTTCGTCGAAGCCCTGCTTGAGAAGGAGAATGGTAAAGCGCAGGAGTAGGGGCTTTATCCTATAGGACTTATACGACCTATAAGTCCTATTTTTGGTGAGTAGCGAACACCTTTTCCAGCTCCGCTACCACCGCAGCACTTTCGCCGATCCTGAACAGGTGCGTGCCGGTGGTGGCGTCCTGCGCGCCGAGCCGGTCGGCTACCACCGAGGTTTCGGGCATTGCGGCGAGCAGCGCGGCGAGCTGCGGCTCCAGCCTCCTCTCTCCCGGAAAGAGGAACACGTGCCCGATTTCAGTTTCCTTTCGGTCGAGCAGGTAGTCGATGTGCCAGTGCAGTTTTTTATCCCTTTTACCGGCGGGCGGGCGGTATTCCCATGACATGAAAAGATCGAGCAGCGCCTGCCGAATGGCATGAGCGTCGCGACCTTCGCTTCTCGATGCGTGGCGCAACAGACGCGAGGCGAGCGGGAAGCGCCCCTTTGCGCCGCCGAGCGCCGAGCCGACGTAGAGGTAGCGGCCCGGCTTCAGTTCGAGCGGCTCCCCCTTGCGGAATTTGCCGAACGCTACCTCGATTCTGCGGTCAAGTTCGACCAGCAGAACGTAGCTGCCTTGTCGGGAATTCTGCCCGAAAATGGTATACTGCATTGGCCGGAATTGCATTATCTTTTGTCAGTGTGCAATAGTAGCGAATCTTATGCGGATTCCATGACGGCCTGCAGTCAGGAATCGCTCGGGACATACATGATGATGCAACAGGATGGCGACATGGCGCGGGCGCGCCTGGAGATGGCCGCGCAACTCGAACGGTACGGCATCGGCAATCCGGGAGTGCTCGAAGCGTTCCGGATGGTTAGGCGTCACCTGTTCGTCGATGCCGAAAGCAGGCCATACGCCTACAGCGACAACGCCATGCCTATCGGATTCGGCCAGACCATTTCGCAGCCCTACACGGTTGCGTACATGACCTCGCTGCTCGCCGAGCGTGTTCCGTCCGGCAAGGTGCTGGAGATCGGCACCGGATCGGGCTACCAGGCGGCGATTCTCGACGCGCTCGGCTATCGCGTCTATACCATCGAGCGCATCGCCGGGTTGTACGAAGCGGCGGGGCGCGTGCTCGATGCGCTGGGCCTGCCGGTTCACCGGCGGCTTGGCGACGGAACCCTCGGCTGGCCGGAGGAAGCGCCGTTCGACGGCATCATCGTCACCGCCGCCGCGCCTCACGAGCCGCATACGCTCATGAACCAGCTTGCCGATGGAGGCGTGCTCATTGTGCCGGTCGGCGATCTCAGCTCGCAGCAGATGACCGTGATCCGGCGCAGGGGCGATCGGTTCGAGCACGAGATTTTTCACAACTTTGCCTTTGTGCCGCTTTGCGGGCGTGAAGGCTGGACAGACAACAACGAATAACAGTCAAAGACAGAACAGACAAGTTATGGCACTAATGAGCAAGTTGAGGGACAAGACGCACATCGTGCTGTTTGTCCTGGTGGCAGCATTCGTGGGCCTTATCGTGTTCGAGTGGGGCATGAACTTCACCGGGCCGACCAAAAAGGCGGGCGCAGTCGGGAAGGTTAATGGCGAGGCGATTTCCACGAAGCAGTACGAGGCGCTGTACAACAACCTGGTCGCCGGTTTCCGGCAAAGCAATCCGGGCGCGGAAGTCACTTCAGGCCTCGACGCGAAGTTCCGCGAACAGGCCTGGAATTACGCTGTCGATCAGACGCTTCTGGCGCAGTTGCTCAAGAAGTATGGAATCAGCGCCACCGATCAGGAGGTGCTCGCCGCGGTCAACAGCACCGTCAACCCGCCAGCGATCATTCGCCAGAACTTCACCGATCCCGGAACCGGCCAGATCGACCGCGAGCTGCTTGAAAAGGCGCGCAGCGATCCGCAGGCCAAAGAGTTTTGGCTCAACGCTCAGGAGGTGGTCAAACGCGAACTCATGGTTAACAAGCTGCTTATGACGTTGAAAACCATGGTCGTCGTCACCGATCCCGAGCTTACCGAAGTGGTTCAGCGCCAGTTCACAACTTTTGCCGGTTCGTTCATACCGTTCCCGTACAGCTATGCGGGCGCTGAAAGCAACTTTCCGATCAAGGATGAAGAGGTCAAGGCGTGGTACGACGCTCACAAGGAGCAGTTCAAGGAGGATGCGGTACGCAGCGCTGAATTTGTGTTCTTCCCGCTGACCCCATCGGCGCAGGACAGCGTTCAGGTCAAAAAGGAGATCGACGGACTGATTCCTCAATTCGCCTCGGCGCAGAGCGACAGCGAGTTCGTCAAGATTCAGAGCGACATGCCGAACTCGGCGAAGGTCTCTCTTTCACGAGCCGATTTCTCGCCCGCCGCGGGCCAGGCGGTGTTCAGCTCGCCGAAACTCGCGCCCGGCCAGATTGTCGGCCCGATCGCCGACGAGGGATACTATCGCCTGCTTAAAATCAAGAGCATCACGACCGGCGAGCCGGTGGCGAGTGCTTCGCACATTTTGGTTCGCCTCAATCCGTCGGACAAGGCTGATGCCGCGCGTGTCATGGGGCTGCTCAAAAAGATTTCCGAAGAGCTGAGGAGCGGCGCTTCATTCGCCTCGCTGGCCGCCAAATATTCCGAGGATCCCGGCAGCGCCCGCAACGGCGGTTTCGTCGGATGGTTCACCAAAGATCGCATGGTGCCCCAGTTCGCGCAGGCGGTGTTTGCCGGACGCCCCGGCCAGATCGTCGGGCCGGTGCAGACCCAGTTCGGCCTGCACATCATCAAGATCGAAGGATTCGATAACCGACAGATTGTCGCCTCCGAGGTCGCACGGCAGATCAAGGCATCCACGCAGACCTCCGAAACGATCAAGCGTCAGGCCCAGGCTTTCCAGACCGAGGCAAAGTCGAAAGGCTTCAACGAAGCCGCCAAGACGCAAAAGCTCGATGTGGGCAAAACCGGCGATTTTTCGCGCCAGAGTCTGCTTGCCGTGCCGGGCATGGGCGAGGCCATTACCGGATTCGCGTTCAAGGCAAAAGAGGGTGACATTTCCGATGTGCTCGATGCCGAGAAGGGATTTGTGGTCACGAAGCTGCTGACGCAGAACGATAGCGGTTATCACCAGCTCGATGCCCAGCTCACGGCGATGATCAAAGCCGAGCTGGTGCGCGAAAAGCAGGGCGCGGCGCTGAAAGTGAAGCTGGTCGCTCTCTCGAAAAGCTCCGGTGGTTCGCTCGACGCGATTGCCGCGACGGACAAGTCTCTGCGCAAAGTCACCTCGAATGAAATCCGCTGGCGCGACGGCTTCATCGACGGTTACGGCGTCGATGCCCGACTCGTGGAGGCGATGGCGGGCATGAAGCCGAACGCGCTTTCGCAGCCGGTACAGACCAGCGGCGGCTATGCGCTCGTGGTGCTGACCAGCCGCCAGCTTGCGCCTGGCCTCGATCTTGCCGCCGAGAAGCAGAAGGTGCTGCCGCAACTCATGAAGGTCAGGCAGGAGCAGTTCCTCTCCGAATATCTGAACGCTTATCGCCGGAACTCCAAGATCGAGGATTTCAGGTAGCGCGTTCAGAACGCTCGCCAAAGCACAGCAAAAAGCCGCCCGGATTGCTTCCGGAGCGGCTTTTTTTATGGCATGACAGAGCCGGATTTGCCAAGTGTTCAAACGCTTTCGTGTCAAGGTTCTGGATGGAGCGTGGCGGGCGGATGTTTCTGATGCGCCGGACAAGGAAAGAGCTTTTACGAAAGATGCTTATCGAGGCTCGTTGGCTCGTAAGCAACGTGGTTTAAGGGGAGCGTGGATGTGGAATTTGAATCGGGCAGGGCGAAGCGCGGCGGGCTTGAATTGCTGGAGCATCTTGTCGTGCGGGCATAAAAGCAGAAACCTCCTGGCGTTCAGGAGGTTTCTGCTTTTCAGATGTATCGAACAATCAGATCAGACTCCGGCAGGGGACTCTTCTTTCGAGTTCAGCTTTCTGAAACCGAAAAGAAACGCTCCACCGATGCCAAGCAGCGCGACGCTGGCCGGTTCTGGAACGGCTTGTACCTGCATACCATTCAATTGGCCTGTTCCTGTATAACTAATTACTCCTGGCGTTGACGTAGTGACCAAGTATTTTTCCCAATTATAGTTGGTACCACCTATTAATGATGTCCCGGTGGTTTCATATGTCACACCAGTACCCGACAAGCCAAAAGTGCTTGTATCAGTAGTAGAATATACATAAACCTCATAGGCGGTATCAGAACCCAGATCGCTTAAGGTGAATGTTTCATTACCTGATATATAGCCAGTAAGATTGCTCCCTGTTGAAGAAGCACCATCAAAAGAAAACGCTACATTTGAGTAAACGGGAGGGTATCCTGTACTAAACAACTGTCCGGCACTATCACCTGTATAGTAATTCCAGTAATCTCCCGTAGATCCAATCTCTCCCTCCCCAAAAAAAGCTTTAGTTGCTCCAAAATTGATGTCCCAGATTGTTGAAGCCGCCGTTGCCGGTTTGCTCAGTGCTGACATTGACAGCAGCACCAACCCCAGCGTGATTAGTTTTTTCATGATTGCCTCGCGGTTTTTTTAAAAGTGTTTTAGTAGATAAAGCAATTTTAGCGAATCAGTACTACACAGACAGTTCTGTTGCCAGAACCAGAGTGCCAGCGGATAACCTGCTATGAAGGGGTACGGTTTTGCTCTTGTACTGACGAACTGTTTGCCGCGCCTTTTAAAAAAGATAAAGCTCCAGTAATTTTTCCGCAGGCTTTACATCTCAAAGTAAATAAATCGAGAGGCTTCAACAAGGATTTATAGTGCAATTTCATCTATATTTGTGAAAAAAGAAGGGGTAGATGTATTGTTTGTTAAGGTATTTAAATACTGTTATTTGTCGGTTAAATACACGGTCAGGATTGCTGTATCGTTACTGTCAGCGTATCGTGTAAGTGCATATATATATATGTTTCTTGGGAGCTGTTTTCTGGATTTTTTTTATCGAAGGCTATCGTTTGGCAAAAAAGATTTGCTTTTGAGAAGGCCAGGAGTCTCTTGCCCGGCGCACTAACCTGAAAAGCAGAACCCCTTCCGGAGCTCAGAAGGGGTTCTTTTTTATCGGATGGAAACGATGCGATCAGACTCCGGCAGGAGACTCTTCTTTCGAGTTCAGCTTTCTGAAGCCGAAAAGGAACGCGCCTCCGACGCCAAGCAGCGCAACGCTGGCCGGCTCAGGCACGGGCGTGGGAGAGTTCGTCGTGATAGTTATTGCATCCATGCCCGCCTGATAAGGATTCGCGCTCAGAATCATGGACTTTGCTGTGCCGAATCCTGAAAAGCTCATCTCTTCGAAATCGGTTAACGATCCGGTAATGTCAGCGTATGCCAATATGTCACCAGTACCGTTATCTCCGGACATGATCAATATCTGCGCTTGAGGTGTGACGCTACCCCCAAAGCCACTGTATGATGCGGCAGCAGCACCGGCGGTTAATGTCAATGCAGTAAAGCCATCATTAACCTGCATTACCTGGTATCCTGCCTTTGTGCCAACAGCAATATTCGGTTCCGAGGTGTTGCCAATACCATCTGCCGAAAAGGTGGTAAATCCTGTAAAAGATATGCCTTCAGTGCTATAAGCAGTACCCACCGAAACGCCTGTTGACAAAGTATCAAAGTTAAGGTTAACGATGTCTGCCCTGGCTATACCAGGAAGGGTTACAAGCATCAAGCCAAGCGTGATTAATTTTTTCATGGTTACGTCGCGGTTTTTTTTGAAGAGTTTTCGTTGATAAAGCAATTTTAGCGAAACAGTGCATCACAGACAGTTCTGTTTTCAGAACCGGACTGCCAGCGGATAACCTGCTATGAAGGGGTACGGTTTTGCTCTTGTACTGACGAACTGTTTACCGCGCCGTTTTAAATAGATAAAGCTTTCGTAAAATTTCCGCAGGATTTGCCGTTAAAAGTACTGAAATCGAAACGCTTCAGCAAGGATTTATAGTGAAATTGTATGTATATTTGTTGGAAAAAGCGCGTGGCGATGCTATCAGCTAAAATATTTAGATAGAATAATTTATAGGTATATTTTTCTCTAAGTGTTGCTGCTGCATTGCGTATGCCGCGTTGCTGGAGTACCTCTATATATAGATATCTTAGCGGCGGGGTTGTGGGGAGTTTCATTGATGGTCTGTTTTGGCGCTCCGGGATGAGCGCCGCTTGTGTGCAGGCTATCGGTCAGTTGGGGGTGCGGAGTCTGAAACCGGGCAGGCAGGAGCCGTTCGCCGCCTGCTCAGTGCGCTTTGACGAACGCTTCGAGGCGGGCTTTGATTGTCGATGAACTGGAGAGTTTGAGGCATTCGGCGGCGAGCGCTTCGCACTCCTCGACCGTGTATTTGCCAACCGCCGCCTTGAGCGCCGGAATGTCGGAGCTGACGATGCTGAACTCCCGGAGTCCGCACCCGATGAGGTAGGGTGTTGCCAGGGAATCCGAACCCATGTCGCCGCAGAGCGAGACCCGGCAGCGGTTTCTTTGCGCTGTCGTAATGACGCGGTGGAGCTGGCGGATGATGGCCGGGTGGAACTTCTCGAACAGATCTTGCACGATCAGGTTGTTGCGGTCAACGGCGAGGGTATATTGGGTCAGGTCGTTGGTGCCGATGCTGACGAAATCGACGATCCGGCTGATTTCGTCGATCAGCTCGACTGCCGCCGGAAGCTCGATCATCGCCCCGATGCCCGGCTTTTCGAGCGGCTCGCTGGAGAGTGTGTTGAGGTGTTTGTGGTGCTTCCCGATCGCTTGCTTGATGTGCATGATCTCCTCGACTGACGAAATCATGGGGATCAGCACGTCGATATTGCCGTGACTGTTGGCCTTGATGACCGCCTGGAGCTGGGTGTCGAGAATTTCCGGAACATCGATCAGAATCCTGACGCCTCGCCAGCCGAGGTTCGGGTTCGGCTCCTTGACGGGCGAGTAGATCAGCTTGTCGCCTCCGATGTCGAACAGGCGGATGACCAGCGGTTTCGGCGTGAGCATCTCGGCCATCTCCTGGTAGTACTCCTGCTGCGCAGCCTCTTTGGGGGGCTTGAGGTCGTCGAGAAAGAGGTTCTCGGTGCGGAACAGCCCGACCCCCTCGGCGCCCATCGAATCCAGATGTTCGATCTCCTCCTTGAAATCGATGTTCGAGCAGACCGATATTCTTGCCCCGCACCGGGTGAAGGCGTGGCGGTGGGCCATGATCGAGTCGTCGGCCTCGCGCTTGTTCTCCTCCTCCCGCTTTCGGAGATACCTGTTGATGGTTTCATCCTGCGGATCGGCAATGACCACGCCTTCGTTGCCGTCGAGAATGATGCGTTTTCCCGAAACTGCCTTCTGCGAAAAGTTGCCCAGGCCGACTACGATCGGGATGTTGAGCGATTTGCAGATCAGCGAGATGTGCGAGGTTTTGCCGCCGGTGTCGGTGGCGAAGCCCTTGATGTTGCTGCGGCTGAAGAGAATGATGTCCGCAGGCGAGAGGTGGTGCGACACCACAATGGAGCCTTCGGGCACCCAGGAGTGCAGCTTGCGGATATGCAGGTTCCGGATGATGCGGTCCTTGATGTCGTGCAGGTCGGCGGCCCGTTCGCGGAAAATGATGTCGTCGGAGTTGATGAAGCTGTCGAGGTATTTGTCGAACTCCTGTTCGATGACCTGGTGCGCGGGCCTGATCTCCGCGCGGATGCGGCGGGTGATGGCGTCGATCAGCACCGGGTCTTCGAGCAGCATGATCTGCGCCTGGAACAGGTCGGAGTAGAAGCGCCCGATCTTGCGCGTTGTCACCCGTTCGATCTTTTTCAGCTCCTTTTCCGAGCGGCTCAGGGCGGTCATGAAGCGCTCGACCTCCTCCTCGATATTCCCGGCGCAGAGTTCGGCGGTTTCGTGCTCGATGGTCTCCTTGATGAATTTGTAGGTCTCGCCAATGGCGAACCCTTTCGCACTGCCGATGCCTCGATACCGGCGCTCCTTGCCTGACGTGGCGGGGTGATCGCTGGAGTTTGTGCGTGAGTCCGGCGCGTCGCCGGAGGGTATCGGTGCTTTTTTGTAAACCATGACCAGCGGGGCTAAAAGGGTGCGGCGTCAGAATTGTTGATGAAACTGTCCATATCGATCGGCGGCGGTTCGGGCAGGGACGGCGGTTCCGGGAAGCCTCCCGCTCGCGAGGGTTCGGGCTGCTCGTGCCCGGAATCCGCGGCGGTCAGGTAGCTGTTGGCCGTTGACTGGAAGCGTCCGTAGTTTTTCAGGAAGAGCAGCCTGAGCGTACCTATCGGGCCGTTTCGCTGTTTGCCGATGACCACCTCGGCGATGTCTTTGGTCGAGGAGCCATCCTCGAAATTTTTGGTGCCGTACATCTCCGGCCTCGACAGGAACATGACCATGTCGGCGTCCTGCTCGATGGAGCCGGATTCGCGCAAGTCGCTGAGCTGGGGGCGGCGGTCGCCGGTGCGCTGCTCGACCGAGCGGTTGAGCTGCGCCAGGGCGATCACCGGAATGTTCAGCTCTTTGGCCAGCGCCTTGAGCGAGCGCGAAATCTGCGCGATCTCCTGCTCACGGTTCGAGCGCCCGTCCCTGACCGGCGTGACGAGCTGGAGGTAGTCAACCACCACCATGCCGATGCCGTGCTCCTGCTTCATGCGGCGAGTCTTGGCGGAGAGCTCCATGATCGAGATGCCGGGCGTGTCGTCGATGAAGAGTTTGGCGTCGGCCAGGGCGTCCATGCTGTTGATGATCTTGTTCATCATCTCCGGCGAAATCTGGCCGCGCCGCACGAGCTGCGACTCGACGTAGGCCTCGGCGCACATCAGCCTGAGCGCGAGCTGGATTTCCGCCATTTCGAGGCTGAAGAAGAGCACCGGCGTGTTGAAGTTCACCGCTGCGTTGCGCGCCAGTGCCAGCGCGAAGGCGGTTTTACCGGCGGACGGACGGGCGGCTATGATAATCATGTCCGACGGCTGGAAGCCCGCAGTATATTCGTCGAGTTCCGAAAAGCCCGATCCGATGCCCGTGACCGAGGAGTGGGAGGAGCCGAGATTCTCGATCATCCTGGTCGCCGTCTTGAGCAGCTCCTTGATGCTGGTCGCCTTCTTTTTGACGCCCGCCTGCGAAATGTTGAAGAACTGCTGCGAGGCATTCTCGACCAGGTCGAAGATGTCCATCGAGGTGTTGTAGGCCGCGCTCGAAATGTGCGACGAAATCGAGATCAGCCGCCGGTAGAGAAACTTCTCCTTGGCCAGCCGGGCGTAGAACTCGATGTTGGCCGAGCTGATTACCTTGCCGGAAAGCTCGCCGAGGTAGGCTCTGCCGCCGATGTTCTCCAGCTCACCGACGCGCGACAGCTCCTCGCTCACCGTGATGAGGTCGATGGCCTGGCGCTTCTGGTAGAGCTGCATCATCGCTTTGTAGATGATCTGGTGGCGCTTCTCGTAAAAGACTGCTTCGCCGTTGTCGCCGAAAATCTGGATCACCTGTTCGATCGGATCCTCTTCGAGCAGGATGCAGGCGAGCACCTCTTGCTCGACCTCGATCGAGTAAGGCGGCACACGGCTCTCCTTGCTGAAGTCGATGTCACGGCTGAGATCGATTTGCGGTTCGCGTGATGGCTTCATTCCTTTTTTCTATCCTCGTCCTTCCATAGTTTCATAGTATCCGGTCAGCCGTTCGGGCAGACCTTGTCGTAATGCGCCCGGAGCAGTTGCACGTCCTCCCAACAGAGGCGCTTCCAGTTCGGATTCCTGAGCAGCGCCGCCGGGTGGTAGGTCACGAAGCAATCAAATCCGTTCCAGCCGATGAGCTTGCCGCGCATCGAACCCATCGATTGCGTGTTGGCGAGCATGGTGTTGGCCGCCACCCGTCCGAGCAGGAGCAGCACCTTCGGATTGATGATTTCGAGCTGCTGCATGAGCCACGGCTTGCAGCAGTCGATTTCGTCAGCGAGCGGATTGCGGTTCTGTGGCGGTCGGCACTTGATGATGTTGCCGATATAAACGTCCTTGCGCTCGAAGCCGATGGCCAGCAGAATCTTGTCGAGCAACTGGCCCGAGCGGCCTACGAAGGGGCGGCCCTGCGCATCCTCTTCCGCTCCCGGAGCCTCACCTATAACGAACAGGCGCGCTTCGGGATTCCCTTCGCCGAACACCACGCTGTTGCGCGTTTCCGCCAGGCGGCACTGCCGACATTCGAGGCTCATCCGGCGCAGATCGCCGAGACCCTCCGCCGGAGATTTTTGCCGGTCGGGAGCTTCCGGAACGGGATCGAAAAGGGATTCCTGCGTTATCATGAAACGTTGAGCTTTGAAATTAACGGGGCAGGATGGTTTCGACCGCGTCGAGCAGCTTTGCGGCGGCCTTCTCCTTGCCGAGCAGCGGCAGTTCGGTGACGCTGCCGTCGCGAGCGAGCAGGGTCAGCGCGTTGGTATCGACCTCGAAGCCGGAGGTGCGGCCATCGTAGATGTTGAAAGCAACCAGGTCGAGCTTCTTGTCCGTCAGCTTTTTTCGGGCGTAGTCGATACCGCCCGCCGTCTCCAGCGCGAAGCCGACGGCGATCTGGCCGGGTTTGCGTCCGTTGGCGAACCCGGCGAGAATATCGGGATTTCTGACGAGGCGAATCTCCATCGCGGCTTCGTTCTTCTTGATCTTGCCCTCGGCCGGCGCTTCGGGACGGTAGTCGGCTACGGCGGCAGCTCCGATGAAGAGGTCGCACTCGCCGAAGAGCGGTCGGGCCGCCGCGAGCATCTGTTCGGCGCTCTCGACGTCGATGCGCTCCACGCCGGGCGGCGTCGGCAGATTGACCGGGCCGGTCACGAGGCGCACGGTCGCGCCGCGCCGGGCTGCTTCAGCGGCGATGGCGAAGCCCATTTTGCCGGAGGAGTAGTTCGAGAGAAAGCGCACGTCGTCGATCTTCTCCCGTGTCGGCCCGGCGGTGACCACCACCGTTTTGCCGCAAAGCGGCGATGGTTCCGGCACGGCGAGCATCTTTGTCAAAGTCTCGAAGATCGTCTCCGGTTCCGGCATCCGCCCCAGGCCGCACTGGCCGGAAGCGAGCGAGCCGCTTTCGGGTTCCATGACGAGGCAGCCCTGTTCTGTCAGCACTGCGAGGTTGCGCTGCACCGAGGGGGAGTCGTACATGTGGCCGTCCATCGCCGGGGCAATCAGCACCGGTTTGCCGGGGCGGAGGGTGAGGAAGCAGAGCGAGAGCATGTCCTCGCACAGACCGGTGGCGAGCCGCGCGAGCGTGTTGGCCGTCGCGGGGGCGATGACCAGGGCGTCGGCCCATTCGCCGAGCGAGATGTGCATCGTCCGCTCGCATTCGTGCCCCGCATCCGCCGAGAAAATATCGGTCAGCACCGCTCGCCTGGAGACGGTCGAGAGCGAGAGTTCGCTGACGAACTTCAGCGCCGATTCGGTCGCGAGCACCTGCACCTCAGCGCCCGACTTCTTCAGAAGCCTGACCAGATGCGGCGTTTTATAAGCGGCGATGCCGCCGGAGATGCCGAGAAGAATGTTCCTGCCAGTCAGCACGGTTCAGTAATAGATCGATGGTTCAGGCTCTGTGGCGTTCCGCCGTTTATCCCAGCCTCCGGGGTGTAATTCCGGCAACGGATCGGGAGTTCGGAATGGGCGAAAACAATCTTTAAAGGTATGAAAAATAATGAGTATAGGAAGCCTCACTCTTTTTTGGCCTTCTCCTTTTCCTTCTTTTTCTCGCCGAACAGCTTATTCCAGAACTGGTTCCAGGTGTGGAACTTTTCGCGGTACGAGACGCTGACGCCCCAGTTTTCGGTCGGCTTTTGCAGGTTGGTGTAGGTGGCGTCGTTTGTGGTCATGCCGTAGGAGCGGAACGCTTCGACATAGACTTTCGGCGTGACCCGGTATTCGATCTTCTGCGACGAACCGTTGTAGTAGTTCGTTGTGGTGCTGCTGCCCGCGACGGGCGTGGTGTTGGTGCCGACAAACCTCACCTTGCCGCCGGTACCCGGCACGAGCATGGCGTAGGAGAGTTCCAGGCCGCTGAGGTTGCCGTTCGCGCCAGCGCCGAGGTTGACGTTGAAGCTCTCCAGCCCGGCCAGATTCTGCACGATGCTGGAGACCTGCGAGGAGAGCAGGCCGGTGCCCGCGGAGATGCCGACGCTCGATACGGGACTGACCCCTCTCGAACCCTGCCGTTCCGGATTGAGGTACCACTGCCGTGAAAAGAGCATCGAGATGACGTTCAGGTCGGCGTTCGGATCGATGTGGCTCGCCTGGCGTCCGATCATGCTCGACGAGGAGTATGGCTGCGTATCGTCGTTCAGGTAGTAGCCCATGCGCACATCCGGCTTTTCGATGGTGCCGCTGACGGCGATGAGCAGCCGGACGTTGTCGCGCTCGCCGGTCTCGGCGTCGGTGGCGGTCACCTGCTTGCCGCCATAGATGTCGATCAGGCGGCCCTCCCTGATCTCTTCGTTATTCCACGCTACCCGGCCACTGTTTTCGAGGTCGAAACTCGTGTTTGAAAAGGCGTATTTGCCGCCGGTTATATCGATCGAACCGAACAGGCTGAATCGCTGTCCTGATTTGTTGACCACGAGCGAAAGGTTGTTCATCGACGCTTCGATCCGTTCGCCCCTGATTCGGTCGAAAATCATGGCGCCTCTGATCGGCGCGCTGTTCGAGAGCCTGAGATTTTTGATTTGCAGGATGTCGAGCAGGTTGTAGTGAAACTCCAGTTTTTCGGGCGGCGCGGCGGCTTCAGCCGGTTTCGGCGCGGGGCGGCGCGGCACGAAGGTGATGAATTTTTCAACGCCGATGTATTTGGCGCTTTCGCTCGATCCCTTGCGGTAGAGGCTGAAGTTGGTCGAGGTCAGCCTGAGATCGCCCTCGGCGACGGGGGCGGTCAGTTCGCCGTAGAAGCGGAGGTTGCCGGTCGTGCCGCGGATGGTGCCGAAGGAGGTGTCGTCCTTCATGTCCTTTTTGTTGTAGAGCAAGAGGTTTCTGAACGCGCCGTTGAGGTTGACCGTAACGGGCTTCAGGCCGTCGAGGCCGATCATGCCGCTGATCGTGCCGACGCCATCCCCGGAGTCCCTGAACTCGATGCGGCCAAAGTCGATGCGCGACGGCGTACCGGAAATCTGGCCGTTGACCTGGTAGATGACCTGTGTCGGCGCGATCCGGATCCGGGTATCCCGGAGCCGCGTGGTCAGGAATATCTCCGGTTTCGGCATCCGTCCGGTGATGCGCAGGTCGGTTGGAATGATCCCTTCGGCGTAATCGAAGATCGGGACGATGTAGGTGACGAGAGCGGCTGACAGATCGTCCGAGTGCATGGTGGCGTTGATCGGGCGGTTATCGGCAATCCTGACCTCGAATGGCGAGTAGTTCAGCACCAAGGGAATCGATCCGGAACCCTTGATGGTGTTGACCGGCGCGGCTGTGGTGGTTCCGGCCAGGGTTGCCGTGCCACGGCTTTCGTAATCGAAGCGCAGTTGCTCTCCGGCGTGACGCGCCGTCAGACGCATCGCGCCGATCTTCAGTTCATCCCAACTCACGTTGGAACCTCGCAGATCGAGATCGCTCGTCTTCGCGCCGGGCGCGCCGCTGACCGTGAAGGTGGCGTTAACGGAGCCGCTCATCGGCTTGAGCGCGGGGTCGAGCAGGAAAAATTTCGCTTCAGCCAGGCTGATGCCGGAGAGTGTACCCCGGAAAGCGCCCGGCACGGCGTTGCTGAGCAGACCGTCGAGTTGGAGCGACTGCGCGCCCTTCGCGAACCTGACGCTGTTGAAGCGCAGACTATTCTTTGCCACATCGAGGGTGCCGCCGGGCGCGGTTTGCCAGACGCCCGCCGGAGTGGTGAGCGCGATGCGGTCGATGGAGACGCTGGCGACGTTGCCGGAGCGCCGGGCAGTGAAGGCCGCGCTCAGCTTTTCCGAAAAGAGGGGCATGAAGAGATCGAGCGAGGTGGTGAGGCGGCCAGCGTCGAACGACGAATTCAGGCGCAGGCTTTTCAGCTCCCTGTTGAAGAGCTTGATCGCGCCCGCCGTCCCGGAGAGGCGAGCTGTCTCGACGCCCGCCGCCGTGCATTGCATCGATCCGGTCATTGCGGTGTCGCCAACCTCGAACGACGGGCCGTTGGAGAGCGTGGTGCTGGAAAGAGTCGCGTCCAGCGAGAGGCGGCTTCCCGAAAAGGCGGCCTTGCCGGAGGCGGAGCCTTTGAAGCGGAACTCCTTTGCCGGAAGCAGTGGCTTGAGCGGCGTGAGGTCGCGCACGACAAGCTTGTAGCTGAAGGCCCAGGGCGACGGCCCGCGCGGAAGCGCAATGGCGGCGTTGCCGCCGCTCTCCCTGGCGATGCAGGCCGACGCCATTGTCAGGGCTTCGATCATCCGGGCCATCGAGGCGGAGCCTTGCACGGAGAGGTCGAACGCCTCGTTCTCCAGCGACACAGCCGAGGACCCGGCGCTTTGCACGATGCTGGCCGAAATCGCCGAGCGCTCCCTGAAGCGGAAGTCGCTGAACGACGAGGGCTCCAGCACGATGCTGGCCTTGAGGTTCAGCGAGGCGGGATCGACGCCACGGCCCTTCAGATCGAACCGGCCATTCAGATCGCTCCGGTAATCCTGAAGGCCGGTGGCTCTGGAGAGATCGAGTTTTCTGACCGTCCCTCCCGCATTGTACGACGGCGCGGGGGTTGAGAAGTCGATGAGGCCCGCCATGACGATGCTGCCGCCGTCCGGGCTTTTGAGGTCGGTCGAGAGGTCGAGTATTTTGCCCTTCAGGTCGAGCGTGACCGAGCCGGATGAAATGGTCTGTTGCTGCCAGAACGCGCTCGTGACGGAGGTTTCGAGATGGGCGCTACCGACGCCGCCTGCGCCGAAAACGCCGCTGAACGAGCCTGAGCCGGTAAAGCCGCTTTTAACCTTTTCGATACCAAGGAGGCGGTGCAGTTCGGTTTTTTCGAGCGCGAAGGTTCCGTTAACCTGATAGCTTCCTTCAGCCAGGCGTTTCGTTTCAAACCCGGTCGAGCCGCTGCCAATGGCGGTTTTGAAATCCAGATCGGTCATCCACTGGTTGAGCCGCCCGCGCAACAGGCCGCTGAAGTTCACGCCGTTGGCATCCCTGGCGAGTTTGCCGTAGCGCTCTTCGGCGAGCATCCGGGCGATGAACTCCGCAGAGAGCGCCGATTTGCCGATTTGCAGGTTGAACGAGACGCTTTCCGGGTCGAGGAGGTTGAGCACTTCGCCCTGAAACGCGAGGTGGCTGCCGTCGAGTCCGATGTTTGTCGGCAGGATTTGAAGGTCGCCGAGGGTGCCCTTCGCGTCGCCCTTGATCTGATACATGCCGGAGGGGAGCGTCGGAGGAACAGGGATGACGCGGTTCAGTTCGGCGGTGTCGAGGTTCAGTGATTCGACATGGATGAATGTGCGCTTGTTGAGCAGGCTCTTTTTCGAGATGCCGGAGAAGATGTCGAGTCCATCGACGGAGACCGATAGCTGCGCGCGGCTTTTGGCGGTTTCGAGGTCGAGGCCGAGCACGTCGCTGCGCACCGATGAAAAGGCGAGCGAGCCGGAACCCTTCCGGAGCGTCAGGCCGCGATCGGGCATGGTGAACTGCATCTGTTTGATCGTGCCCATGAATTCGTACTTGGCCACGAACACCTTCGACATTTCGAGCTGGAGCTTTTGCAGCCGGTAGGCGGGCGCGTTAGCCGGTTTCCACGACAACGCGCTGTTTCTGACTGCGAGCCGCCGGGCGCGGAACTTGCCGATAGCGAGTACTTCCGGTTCTTCGGGATGCTTGCGGGTGAAGATTTTGCCGATGTTGAGCTGCCCGCCAGGATACTCCTCGATGCTTGCCTGTGCGCCGTCAACATCGACCTTCCCGAACGAGAGCAGGGTGATTTTCGGTTTGAGCAGCGAAAGGAAATTGAAGCGTATGCTGATGCTGTCCGCTCGGGCCGCCGGTTGCGTCGAGCCTTCCTCGAAGATGCCGGGGCCGACGATGGTGACCTGGTCGGGGAAGCGCAACCGAACCTCCCTGAGTTCGAGCCGCCCGCGGTACTCGTTGTTGAAGAGCGCCATGAGCTGCTTTTTGGCGAACAGATCCACCATGCCGCTGTTGAGTACCAGGGCGGCGGCGATGACGAGCATGATGACGATGGCCGAAGCGGCGGTCATCACGAAAAAGCTGAATTTCCTGACTTTATCCACCGGTCTGTTTTGGGCAATGAAGTTGAATGATGGTCTCGATGATGCCGGTCGTCGAGCGGCCTTCGAGGAGCGGCACGGTCAAAACGGATCCTCCATGCTCGATGACGGCTCCGGCTCCTGCGATCTTTTCGACCGGCCAGTCGGCCCCCTTGACCAGAATATCCGGCAGCACCATGCCGATGAGCGCTTCGGGCGTATCGTCGTCGAAGAGCGTGACGGCATCGACCGCCCCGAGCGCCGAGAGCACCTCGGCCCGGTCGAGCTCCGGAGCCACCGGGCGCTTCGGCCCTTTGAGTCGCTTGACCGATGCGTCGCTGTTCAGGCCGACGACGAGCCGGTCGCCCAACTCGCGGGCGGCGGCGAGGTAGCGCACGTGCCCGGCGTGGAGAATGTCGAAACAGCCGTTGGTGAAGACGACCCTCTCCCCGTCGGCCTGCCAGTCGCGGACCTTCAGGAGCATTTCGTCATGGGAGCACAGCTTGGTTGGCATGTCGGTCAAAGTGAAATCATTACGTTCAGTGGATACTGCTTTTATATAATAAATATAATGCGGGAAGCCGTTCGCCAACAGCCCGAAAAAATCGCAATAGGCGCAATGCGCGCTTCCGCTGGCGCGCGGCCGTGGCGGAAGCTGTCCGAAAAGCGACTGGCGCAGCAGGCAACTCCTATTCAATCTGACGGTATGACGGGGAACTTCCTGTTTTCTTCTATCGCTTCGTTTTGTACTTTCAGGATGGTTTTTTTGCTCGGGCGCGTCTCTGGTCGGGCAACGCCGAGGCGCGATAGCGTTCCGGCAAAGCTCGCCGGAGAGCCGGGCGCGTTGAAAAACGGATCAGATTCAGCAGAGCATTTATGAACTTGAATGAGGTGCGATTCTCATGAGCTTTGACGGAAAAAGGCTCAAAAAAATCATCAGGGAGCGATCGGAAAAGGTATCCCAGAGCTTGACGTTCGAGGCGCTCAATCTTTTCGGCCTGGTGGTGCGGAAGCTGAACCGCCAACAGGCCCGGCGGCTGGGCGCGTTCGTCGGCGATTTCCTGCACCGCATTCTCGGTCTCCGGCGCGCGCTCGTTTACCGCAACCTTAGTCTCACGTTTCCCGAAAAATCACCGGAGGAAATCCGCCGTATCGCAACGGCCATGTACCGGAACGTTGCCTCGACCTTTCTTGAAGTCATGCGTCTGCCGCTGATCCGGACCCGGGAGGATGCTGCTGCTCTGGTCGATATCGAAGGCGACGCTGCGTTCAGGGCGTGGCAGCGCTCCGGTGAGACTGGCGCGGTGTTTATCTCGGCCCATTATGGCAACTGGGAGCTGATGGCGATGGCTTTCGGCCTGATGATCCATCCCGTCACCATTATCGTCAAACGGCTGCGCAACCGGGTGATCGACACAAAGATGAACGAGTACCGCACGATGCGAGGGAACCGTATCGTTTACCCGGCCCAGTCGGTCAGGGAGGGGTTGCGGCTTTTGCAGAAGGGCGGGACGCTGGCCATTCTCGGCGACCAGTCCGATCCGGACGAAGCAAATTTCGACGAGTTCCTCGGACGGCGAGCCACCATTCTGCACGGCGCGGCGTTCTTTGCATTGCGAGCGAAAGTGCCGATGTTCATGCCCATCTGCACCAGCAATGGCGATGGCCGGTACACCATCACCGTCAGCACGATCGACACCTCCGATCTGACGTTCAACAAGGAGGATATCGCCACGCTCGCCGTTCGCTACACCAGAGCCATCGAAGCCGAGATTCGCCGCCGTCCCGAAGAGTGGTTCTGGCTGCACAACCGCTGGAAGCGGGGATGAGGCGTCTTTTCGTGTGTACGACTTGTTTGTAGCAACATTTCCTCTTTTCCCCATAAACTTCTGAATGAGATAACTCCAAAAAAAGCAAGAAATCAAGTTTCTTATTGACTTTCCCGCCCTCTACAAATACCCGCTTTGACCAGAACAATTTTGCTCCTCGCACGCTGATTTTTCAGTGCCAGTGACCTGCCCCCGTTTACAAGACCACTGAAGTGGACCCCAGCCGTCAGACAGAATCGGGTCGAGTTTAAGCTGGTAACTCGCCGTTGTTTCATGCAGCTGATTGCTGCTGTGTAACCTCTGA
>NZ_SDGU01000038.1 GCF_004118635.1 Chlorobaculum sp. 24CR
ACATTATGACTTTTATGAATATATGTGCTCAATTATTACACTTTTATCTTTAACGAAGCAGAGCTTCGGGGAATATATCCCATAGAGATTCAAAAAGAAACCCAAGATTTGAACCATCAGTCTCTATGTCGCACAAAACACCATTTCCATTACCAACTTCAAATCTACCGAAACCGAAACTTCTTTCCCCACCAACTCCTATTTGACTTAATGCTTTTATGCCATGATCAAATTTCTCTTTGAACGACTCATCTTTTAGACCAACGAAAAAATACAATCCACAAGTAGGAGCGCTTTTGAATTCATAATGGCTCTCATAAAACAAATTACTTGCACCAGTAAGTCTATCCTGTGCGTGCTTTGCAACAATACTATTTCGAGTTATTGATCTATAATCAAGTTTTTCAGCAAGTCTGGTTGAATTATCTGGAAACACATGGCTCGGTGGTTTTGGATCAAGCCAATGTTTATACATATCACTTGTAATAAAGTTTGCCTTTTTTATAACCTTCTCCAATCGCTCTTTTTTTCTACCCGTCAATCCAGCAATCCAAGCAGAAGATACCAGCGGCTTTGGCATAAAATAAGTTGCACCAATGTTATATACAAAATAGGAAGCGGAACTTATTATTATTTTCTCGCCACATTCTGCAAACTCTTTATTTGAAAGAATTCCATACTTAGCCCAAGCATTGCACAGTGCGCTAAAAAGAGTATCAGAGTGCACAAATGATTCGGCATTTTCTATACCAATCCCCGAATTATCTGCACCGAATCGAACCGGAGAGGTAAACTTTAATCTTACTATGTAATACGTCATCTGCTGCATACCTTTGTGTAGTAAGAGCTAATGTATTCTTTTATTTCAACCTTTTTACTTTCAATTTCTTGTCTAATTTCTTTTGGCTTTGTGCTTTCAAAGATTATCGGCTTCGCTGTATTTTCTATTGACAGTAATTCAGAAATGGTTTTAATTTCTAAAGTGAGATCTGTAAAAGAAACACGACCATAGCCACGGGAGCCGTTCCCGCCAAGATAACTATGCTGCAATAGCAATAATACATTAAAAATATTCTTTAAGTCGTCTATTGTGTCAGCAATGTAACCATCGATTCCACTCTTTTGAGGATCACCATTATTTTTTGCTCCAAGATAAATATTTCCGTAATCATCTGAAATCACTTCAAGGTTGTAATCCAAATAAAGTTTGAATACCGATCCATCAGAAACTCGCTCATTTGTTCGTGGATTGGCATGAGCAGAAAGCCTGTCAATCGTATTTTCTGATTTCTTTTCAAGTGTGGTTTTTTCTGGTAAAAGATCACGTACAATTAAACGAGCTGGAAAATTTAATTTATTTCCATCATTTGATGTAGAACCAAATAAACGTGAAAGCTCACATGATAATGCAGTATCAATATCATCAGCTTCGTAGCGATATATTTTATCAGCACCTCTGCGATTTGAAGACAATCCTTGCCACTTTTCAAATAAACTACGGCCTTTCCCTTTAAAAGAGCTGCCTGGTATATAGGGCTTATTGTCCGCCGTTTTAATCACGTACCTATCAATACCACCGATTTTGAGTTCATCATTTCCGGCACCGATATGTAAACCGGTCTCGCATCTTAACTTCCCTGAGATCGATGCAATTCCAAGAAAAATAATTTTTAGTTCTTGGCGGTTTTGTGAATCCCTTGGTATTTGCATAGCAATTTTTATATATAATTATTAATCATTATTATCTTCTCTAAACGCTTCAAAATGAGCAGTGATGGAATCTATCAGGTTCACAAAAGCTTTAAAGTCATTTTCTTCTTGTATTTTATTTGATTTTATTATACCATCGACAAATTGATAAAATGGCTCAAGTTGTTCTTTTTGCCTACTGTAACCGTGTAAAAGCGGTATTCTAAAAAACTTTATTTTATTTATTTTATCTAATGACTGTTCAATTGTTTTTATTTCGTCAACATACCGCCTCAATTGGCTGTATTTTAGCTTTGACTCTTTACATTTATATCCAATAACAAGTCCATACTGAACTATTTTATCAGCTGGCAAAGAAACTAATCGCGGTTCTATTATATTAGCAACCAATTTTTTTGACGATTGGTTTTTCATTTCATTTACAGCATTTACCCAGGCTTCTCCTGAACCATCAAGAAGTTCTTCGATATTGTTATAAAGAGCCATAAACTTACCCTCTACGTTTTAAAAGTTCAATCCAGGTTAAAGGAAGATGAAGAATTGGAAATACATCACTAAACCTTCCAATAATCTTGCGTTTGAAATATGAAAGACCATCTTCATTTTCAAAATCTTTACTTTGTAACTCTTTCTCATGTTTTCTTAACAACCATAAAACATGCGGTAAAGATAAATGCTGCCTTTCATGCCACTCGTACGTGGTATCAAGCAAGCTATATGTAAAGCTATTTGAGAGATATTTTAAAACAAACCTTTTTTCCTCAGCGTCTCTGTAGATGGCAAAATAACTTACAATTCTTATTAATTCCGTAAATTGACCCCAATCTATTGACAGCATTAAAAGGTCATCGTCTTTATTTACTCGTTCCATCTTGCCTTCACGTTCAATCTCCATGAGATTTTCAGCATAAAACAAAGCGATTCTGTTTTTTAGTCCGTCTTTATTCTTTTGACCTGTTTCATTCTTCGCTACGTGCTCCGCTTCACCGGATTTTTGGGCCATTTGGTAGAGGGGGAACTTTGGCTGGTGCAGGGTTAGGCCACCTGATATTCCGCATCCTTTTTTCTCGCTGTTGAATGAACCTCCGGTGAAACGGGCAAAGCAGCGTTGAATGTCGAAGGCGATTTCTGCGGTTTCGTCCCAGGCTCCGAGTATAAAGAGGTCATCGCCTCCGGCGTAAACCACGGATACATTTCGGCCTTTGTTTGTTCCATCAGGATTCTTTTCCTGATAATTTTTACCAACAATATCCGTCGGTTTTTCTTCTTTGCCCAAATTTCCCGCGCATATCTCGTTCAGATAAACCTTGAAAAACAGGTTCAACATCCGCGACTTTACCGATAGCTCAGGTAGTGAGCCGATAGCTTTGAACTTTTTGCCCATGTCATCGACATCCATCCGCAACGCGCCGATGAGATCGGCTCCGCATGAACTTGAAGCCAGCCCTTCAAAAGTGGCTGTATCTTCATTTTTTGGCGTTCGACCCTCAACGGATTCAATGGATTCTCTTTCGGCCTCTTTTGCGAAATCCGAAAGCTCACCATGTTTGCGGACATACTTTGCATAAAGCACGGTCGGGCTGGTGGTTTCCCATGAATTGATCTGCCAAGCCAACCCATCTTTTTGCTCAATTTCATCTATGCTGTAGTAAACATCCTGATCGCTTATACCTTTAAACGTCAGATACCCATCTTTATCAGGTTTTTCTTCATACCGATATACGTTCTTTGCATCAATGAGCTTGTCGCCCAACCTGAACTGATGGAAACAACTCTCGGAAAGCCAAGTATAGCGGTCGTCATCTCGTTGCTCAACAGGTACAAAACTCATCAATTTTCTGGTTTCCCGATCACGCATTTGCTCAGGTGGCAAATCATCCCTTCTGGTGATCTGGCATTCGGTTCGGTCGGTCAACTGTTTTGGCATTGTTGGGGTGAACAGCTCGTCGAGCTGCTTCAGGAACTTCTGGCGTTTGAGCTTGTCTAAGCTCTCTGACTGGCATTGCCGTAGTGCTGTAAAATCTGCCTCACTCTCAAGCGATGCTGCATTGCACGGCGTTGCATCCAATGCGATGAAAAACTTTCCTGAAAACTCCTGTAATGCCCATCGGTTCAGCACTTCACGATAACCCTCGATTGCCGTGACAACGCCAGCTCTGTTCGGCAGAAGCAAACTGAATCCACCGCCGCCGGAGTAGATAATGGCTTGACGCTTCGCGTGACAGGCGTTCAAAATCTCGGATATAATGTGCTCGGTGAGCAGCTCCAGCATAAACGAGCGCGCTCGCAGGGTCTTGAGCGCTCCTTTTGAGGATATGGTATATACCGTATCCTGAATGCCGGAAAAATCGGCGCTGACGAGCAGGAACGGATTTTCACTGTCGCCGTCAGCGAGCAAACAATCCTGTATGGCGGCAGCCGTTTTGAACAGATAACAAACAGGAACACTCTCGTTTGCATTGGTCGCCACAAACGATCCGTACTTTTCGAGCGCGGTTAACCCATGCTCATCTTCACCTGGTTCAACGCACGAAAAATCAGGGGGTGCTTCACTATCAGGATAGTTCATTGCTGTTGCTGATAGTTGAGCAGGCTTGAAATACTTGTCGCCGCCGAAAGGTGATTTCAGCGCGGCAAGCGTCAACTCGCTTTGCTGAACGCCAGCAAGCCTGAATGCTTCAGCAACATCTGCAGAAACATTCCAGCGGTGCTCCCGCAAAAGAGTAATTCCGAACTCGATGATATCTTGACCTGAAAGAGCCATGAGCGGTGATTTCAATTCATGTTAAACCGCATAGTAATGCAGTAGTAATGAGAAATCACCTTGGGTAAAGAATGCTCCCTGAGGAAGGGCACGAGTAAAAAGCGGTACTGCTGAGCGGGCATGGGTTCTGAGTTTTGGTTCTTCCGAAACAACTGAACTGCCGAACAACAAGAACGTGGGTCGCATCAAGCTGATGGCTCAATGGAACGAGGCTCCGAGGCGTGGGCTTGGATATGGAATTCTGTGGCTTACAAACGGGTCTGCATCATGGACATCGTTGCGTATTTACGTTACGTATCTTCTCCGTTGAATCCAAGTATTTTCAGAAAATAACTGATTTATCGGGGGGAATTTTGGGAATTTTAGCGCTTGCTGCGGGAGGCGTGCCGGAGTTCGCGGAGGTTGAGGATTTCCGCCACTTCGTACTTTTCACTTGCGCCTGGCTGGGTTGGGCGGAGGCGGGCGACGTCGGGGAAGTGGCCGAGACGTCCGTGCAGCTCGGCGAGGATGACCGACCAGACTGCCGGATAACCGGCGGGCACTGCCACGCATGGAATCGTTTGCCACTCCTCGTGCGAGAGTCCGGCGCGTTCGATGGCTTTGGTGATTGCGGCTGCAAAGTTGTTGTCTTCGGGCACATTCCCCAATCGCACATCCACCACGCTGGAAGAGGCCCAGTGCATGTGCTTTTCGATTGCCTGCTGCTGGCCCGGCGAGACAGGATGGCCTGAAAAGTTGAGAATATGGCGCTGAACATAACCGTCATCCGCTTTTTTGCCTATACTCCGCCTGATTTTTCTCCAGAGCTGCCGAACAATCCGCCATAGCCACGGAATATTCTTTGTAACCAGGTATTCAAGAAGCTGAATAATAGAAACCATTCCTGCTGTAAACGCAAACAGAAACATCAGGTTATTCTGTGTCAGCAATTCAGGCATAGCAATTTTTCGTCAAAATTGTAATCAGAAAAACAACCGTACTGTTAAAAAACATCCTCTGCGAGTGCAATTAGCTATAAAGCTATGACAACTCCATGGGCAATGATGCACACTCGAGACTTCAAGTTTCAATCCTCTGCGAGTGCAATTAGCTATAAAGATTCGCGGATATCTCCGCGGGACGCACCAGATCGTCGAAAAAAAGTTTCAATCCTCTGCGAGTGCAATTAGCTATAAAGGTTGGGCCAAACGGCACGATTGCGGTCGATTTAGCGAGTTTCAATCCTCTGCGAGTGCAATTAGCTATAAAGTCCGGATGATTGGTTTAAATCTTGCGAGTACGGCGGTTTCAATCCTCTGCGAGTGCAATTAGCTATAAAGAAGCGGTAGCGGCCTTTGAGAGCGCGAAGCCATTCAAGAAAGTTTCAATCCTCTGCGAGTGCAATTAGCTATAAAGACACAAAAGATAAAAAAGAATTAGGTCTGAGTCCTTTAGTTTCAATCCTCTGCGAGTGCAATTAGCTATAAAGTTCTGCACTGGTCCAATTTTTTTACGCTAGGTTTCTAAAGTTTCAATCCTCTGCGAGTGCAATAAGCTATAAAGTTCAATCTTGCTCTCCGGGGTAGAAAAATGGAACAAAGTTTCAATCCTCTGCGAGTGCAATAAGCTATAAAGAGTACCCCCGGAAACGCTTGACTGGCAAGAGCTGCGGGAGCGAAATCGAAGGCTCGAGGAAAAATCAGCGATGCCAAGGGACAATGGTCTGATTGTACTACTGAACTGCCTCTGTAGGTTATGCAATTTCAATGACTTATGCAAGCACCGCAGCTCAATGATTCCGACTTTTTCCCATTACCCATTATTCCAAAAGCAGTTAATGCCTTTTTCCGGCATTTTTCACCATCCGAAAATCTGAGCTGCGGTTTTACCATTTTAACCGGTACGGACGGTACTCCGTGCAGGTTCCGGCGATCACGTCGCGCTGATTTTTTGCGGGCAAGTGTGCTGTTGTTTCGTTTTATGGTGTTATTTTTGACGCCGTAACTCTTTTCATCACCATTTAGTACAAACAAGCGTGGCCGGAGCGGAATCTCAAGAGCGTCAGGTATCGGGCAAAGCTGCTAACGGCGAAAAGGGCGCGCTGAACGTTCGCAAGATGGTTCCTCCGCAGAACCGTTCCTCCGAACCACTCTCCAGCCTCCGTCTGTTCGTGCGCTTCCTCAAGCCGGTCACCTGGATTCCGGTGGTCTGGAGCTTCATCTGCGGCGCGGTGGCGAGCGGCGCTTTCGGCTGGCGGGAGGTCGGCGAAACGAAGTTCTGGCTTGCCGTGCTGCTCACCGGGCCGCTGGCCACCGGCACCTGCCAGATGCTCAACGACTACTTCGACCGCGACCTCGACGAAATCAACGAACCCAACCGCCCGATTCCCGGCGGCGCGATTTCACTCCGTAGCGCCACCATGCTCATCGCTCTCTGGTCGGTGCTCTCGGTCATCGTCGGCTGGCTGGTGCATCCGCTCATCGCGCTCTACGTCGTCATCGGCATCATCAACGCGCACCTCTACAGCGCCAACCCGATCAAGCTCAAAAAACGCCTCTGGGCGGGCAATATCATCGTCGCGGTTTCGTACCTCATCATTCCGTGGGTGGCGGGCGAAATCGCCTACCGGCCCGACTTCTCGCTCCGCGCCATCACGCCGTCGCTCATCGTGGCCGCGCTCTACACCATCGCGAGCACCGGCACCATGACCATCAACGACTTCAAGTCCATCGAGGGCGACCGGCAGGTGGGCATCCACACCCTTCCGGCGGTCTTCGGCGAACGCAAGGCGGCGCTCATCGCGGCGGTGATGATCGACCTCGGCCAGCTCATGGCGGCAGGCTACATGTTCATGATCGGCGAAGCGGTGTACGGATGGGTGACGGCGGCGCTCGTCGTGCCGCAGTTCCTGCTGCAATTCAGCCTCGTGCGCTCGCCGCGAACGTGGGACGTACGCTACAACGCCATCGCGCAGAACTTCCTGGTCGCCGGAATGCTGGTGTGCGCCTTCGCCATCAAATCGATCGAGCCGTGACCTGCAACGACAACCGCCCTCGCTCGCGGGAGATTTTCGTGCAGCTTGTCGGTGAGCCTTGAAACACACGTGACGACGAGCATGAACGCACCGCGCTTCGACATCCGCCCCGCCATTTCGGTCATCCTGCCGACCTTCGACCGCGCCCCGCTGCTCGCGCCCGCAATCGAGAGCGTCGTCGCTCAGAGCTTCGCGGAGTGGGAGCTGATCGTCGTCGATGATGGCAGTTCGGACGAGACATTTGCGATTGTCGATGCGTTCCTTCGCCAGCACCAGAACATCCGCTACATGAAGCACCGGAACCGCAAGGCCGCCCTGTCGCGCAACGCGGGCATCCAGGCCTCCTTCGGGCGCTACGTCACCTTTCTGGACAGCGACGACCTCTACCTGCCAGGGCACCTCGAATCGCGCTTCCGGATGATGGAGGCGACGCCGGAGCTACGGCTCATTTGCGGCGGATTCGCCATCGAGGGCGACCCGTGGGTGCGGGATCGCGACGATCCGGAGCAGTGGATTCACGTGAGGGAGTGCATCGCGGGCGCGACGATGTTCGGGCGGCGCGAGCTGTTCCTCGACATCGGCGGATTCCGGGCGCTCGACTACGCCGAGGACACCGACCTCTGGGAACGCGCATCCGGGCAATTCCGCGTCCTGAAAATCGACCAGCCGGAGAGCTACCTCTACCGCCGCTCGCCCGGCAGCATCACCAGAACCTGTAAACCAGCCAAGCCATGATCCGCTCAGTCACCGTCTATTGCAGCTCAAGCAACCGCGCGCCAGACGCCTATTTCAACGAAGCTGAGGCGCTGGGCCAAGGGCTTGCCGAACGCAGGATCGGCATGGTCTTTGGCGGCGGGCACGTCGGGCTGATGGGGTGCGCCGCCGACGCCGTCATGCGCTGCGGCGGTCAGGTTCGGGGCGTCATTCCGCGCTTTCTCGAAGAGCGCGAGGTGGCGCACTACGGGCTGACCGAGCTGCGCGTGGTCGAAACGATGCACGAGCGCAAAATGCTGCTCACCGGCTGGGCCGACGCCTTCGTGATCCTTCCGGGCGGCTTCGGCACCCTCGACGAGTTCCTGGAGATTCTCACCTGGAAGCACCTCGGCCACCACCAGAAGCCGATCATTCTGCTGAACACCGATGGCTTCTGGGATCAGCTCCTGCACTTCTTCGAGCGAATCGCCACGGAGAAGATGGTCGGCGAGAGCTACCGTTCATTCTACGACATCTGCAACTCCGCCGAAGAGACGCTCGCCCTCATCGACAGCCACAACGCCAACGGCTGAGACGATTTGAGGGGATACAAAAAAAAGAGAGGCCGGAACGCCGACCCGTCTTGCATGGTTGCTGTAAGCACCATCAAGAAAAAGAGATGTCCATGAGCAAGATTTTCGTCTGCACAACGCAACGGAACGAAATCCTGATACTCGCCGCATGAGCAACTACTACCCCGCGCTTCTGCTGACGCTGCTCGCCGGGCTTTCGACCGGCATCGGCAGCGCCTTGGCCATCATGGTCAAACACACCAACCGCCGGTTCCTCACCTTTTCGCTGGGATTTTCCGCCGGGGTGATGCTTTACGTTTCGTTCATGGAGATCATGCCGCAATCCCGCCAGATGCTTGACGGACTCGCGCAGGAATCTCACGGCGCGCTCTACTCGACGCTGGCGTTCTTCGGGGGCGTCATTTTCATCTGGCTGATCGACCGGCTCGTGCCAGACTTCGAAAACCCGCACGAAATGAACATGATCGGCGGCATCGAAACCGGCGCGGCGGGTGACGCGCGGCTGCACCGCATGGGCCTGATGACCGCCGGAGCCATCGCCATTCACAACTTCCCGGAAGGTCTCGCGGTCTTTTTCAGCGCCCTCTCCAACCAGAACCTCGGCATCGCGATCGCGGCAACCGTGGCCCTGCACAACATTCCCGAAGGGATGGCTGTCGCGGTGCCGATCTATTTCGCGACTCGCAGCCGGGCGCGCGCCTTCGGCTACTCGTTCCTGTCGGGGCTGGCCGAACCGCTGGGCGCCATCATCGGCTACGCGCTGCTGAAACCCTTCCTCAGCCCCTACGTTTTCGGCATTGTGCTGGGCGGCGTGGCGGGCATCATGGTCTATATTTCGCTCGACGAACTGTTGCCGGCCGCGCAGCAGAACGGCGAGCACCACGTCGGCATCGCCGGTCTGATTCTCGGCATGGCGATCATGGCGGCAAGCCTGCTCCTGCTCACGTAGGAATCAGCACCGCCGCGCCTCTCGCCCGTCCGTGGCGCAGGTCGAGGAGCACACGGTTTGCCTCTTCGAGCGGGAAGGATTGCGATTCGGGCTTCAGCCCCATTTTGGCGGCGATGTCGAGAAACGCCGATACGTCGGCCCGCGTGATGTTGGCCACGCTTTTGATCTCCTTCTCCATCCAGAGGTGCCGTTCGTAGGAAATTCCGGCCAGCAACTCGCGGTCGCGCGGCTCCTTGCGGATGGCGTTGATAACGAGCCGTCCGCCGGGCCGCAGCCGTTCGAGAGCGGCGAGCACCGGGAGCCAGGCGGGCGTCGTGTCGATGATCGACGCGCAAGGCTCCGGAGGATTGGCGGTGGTGTCGCCAGCCCAGTCAGCGCCGAGCGAGCGGGCGAAGTCGCGGTCTTTTTCGCTTCGGGCGAAGACGAAGACCGGCGAGGCGGGATAGAGATGGCGAGCAAGTTTGAGCACCTGATGGCCCGACGCGCCGAATCCGGTCAGGCCAAGAGTCTGGCCGTCACGGAGGCCCGTGAGCATGAGCGAGCGGTAGCCGATCGCGCCTCCGCAGAGGAGCGGCGCGGCGTCGGCGTCGGTGAAGCAATCGGGAATGGGATAGGTGAAGGCCGCCGGAGCCGCCATGTACTCCGCGTAGCCGCCGTCGGCATCGCGGCCCGTCGCGCGGAACTCCGGGCAGAGATTCTCGTGGCCGGAAAGGCAAAGGTCGCAGTGGCCGCAGGCGGAGTAGATCCACGCCACGCCGCGCCGACTGCCGACTTCGATGCCCGCGACGCCATCGCCGCAGGCCACGACCCGCCCGACGACCTGATGGCCCGGAATCACCGGAAATCGCGGCGGCGGCGTACGCCCCTCGATTTCGTCAAGCTCCGTGTGGCAGACGCCGCAAGCGCCGACCCGCAACAAAATCTCCCCCGCCCCCGGCTCCGGCACAGCCAACTCCCGCCAAACCAGCGGCTGCGTTTCTACAGAAAGATCAACAACCCGCTCCAGCAGCATAGCGTACATGGCTTCTCCTTTTTTAGGGGAAAAGTGGACGTTGTGGACTTGATGGACGAACTGGACGGAGAACGGAAAATTCCCCGCCCGACCCAACTCTTCAATTCTTCAATTCATCATTCAACATTCATAATTCATAATTCTCTTCAGTGGCATCCGTGCCCCTGGCAGGCGTCTTGGGCGTCGAGTTTGTTGAGAATACCGCTGCCGAAGCCTTCGATCACATCGACCAGCGTCCGGGCCGGTCCGGCCATGTACACCTCCATGCCGAGGCTCTGCATTTTTGCCGCCGCCCTGGCGCCGATGCCCTTGACCACGATGGCGCTTGCGCCCAGCCCCGCAAAGTTGTCCGCCGGGGTGCACTGCCCGTGGTCGTGGTGCGCATTCTGGTTGTCAATAATACTGACCTCGCCCGCGGCCATATCGACAGTCGCGAAAAATGGTGCGCTGCCGAAATGGTCGCACACTTGCGAATCCGGGCCGCTGTACTCGTCGAGTGGAATGATGATTTTCATGCTGCACCTCCATCTTCGCGATGGCCACGCATCCGCCCCATCCCGTTGCCTTGACCGTTGCCTTGACCGTTGCCCTGGCAGCGCCCCTCGCCATTGCCAGCGCGCTGCTCAAGCCCGGTGCGGTACCCCCGGCACTTTCCGCCGCCACGCCGTCCGCCGCCAAAGCCGCCGCCGGGCGACATGCGGTGGATGTTCTGACTCGAACACGTCGGGCACTCCGCCGGTCGCGCGATGCCAAATGGCAGCGACCACTGGTGGCCGCAGGCGGCGCATCCAAACGCTCTCTGTTCTTGTAAAACCATGATATTTCCTCCTTTTACGTTTACCATTCTGCCAAGCACAAGCATCTCACCCAGCTTTTTCCGCGCCGAAGCGAGGATGTTGCCGAAGGTCTGGCGCGAAACCTGCATCTGCCCGGCAGCCTCCTCCTGATACAGCCCCTCCACATCGGCCAGGCGAATCGCCTCGAACTCGTCGATGCTCATTACCAACGGCTCATCCTCGCGTTTTCCGGCGCAAAACGGCCCGAAAACTCGATGCTCCGGATCCTGGGCGATGGCCCTGCATTTCTGCGGTCTGGGCATTTTTTTCAGTCAACAATTATTAGCATATGCCAATAAACTAACAAAAAAAAGCGGGATGTCAAGCCCACAAAAAAAACAGGACGGCCACAAGAGCCGCCCCTACTCACCTTAAAATCGCTTCTGATAAATATGGCAGTATGGCCGATGGCCTGTTTTTTCGTAGTAATCCTGATGGTACAGCTCGGCTGGCCAGAACTCGCCGCCCTTCTCGACGGTAGTCGCCACATCGTATCCTCGGCTTTTGAGCTGCTGGATCAAGGCCTCGGCTATTTTCTTCTGCTCCTCGTTCTGGTGGAATACTGCCGAACGGTACTGCTCGCCAATATCGGGGCCTTGCCGGTCAACCTCCGTCGGATCGTGAATCTCGAAAAAGAGCTTCGCCAGCTCCTCGTAGCCGACCACCGCCGGATCGAACTCCACCTCGATCGCTTCGGCGTGGCCGGTGCGTCCGGTGCACACCTGCTCGTAGGTCGGATGCGCGGTTTTGCCTCCCGTGTAACCGACCGTGGTCGAAAGCACCCCCTTCGTCTTTTTGAAATGGTACTCCACGCCCCAGAAGCATCCGCCCGCGAACACCGCTTTTTCGGTCGTCGTGGCGGGCTTGTCGGCAGGATCGAAGGAGAGCGAAATCGAGTTGACGCAGTAGCGGGCATTTTTGGAGGTAAATCCTTCATTGTAAAACACATGCCCCAAGTGCCCGCCGCAGTTGGCGCACAGAATCTCGATACGAAGTCCGTCGCGGTCGCTCTCCTGCCTCACCGCGCCCGGAATGGCGTCATCGAAGCTCGGCCAGCCGGTACCCGAATCGAACTTGGCGTCTGACCGGAAAAGCGCCGCGCCGCACTGCTTGCACTGGTACACCCCATTCTCCTTGTTCAGATAGTACTCGCCACTGAACGGCCTTTCAGTCCCCTTGTCGATCATTACCCGCTTCTCTTCCGGGGTAAGCTCCTTGTAGGTCATTGAACCCTCCTTCTGTACAGCCGTTCCCGCCCGAGGCGCCGTCGTATCCACCGTCCTGGCTCCGCAGCTCGCCAGCAAGAAAATTAAAATGATGGAAACAATTCTGAACGACATGGTTTTCAAGAAAAATGCAGTTGACATGATGGACGATGCGGACGGGCCACCAAGCCCCTTTTCAAAGTCATAAATCATCCTTTTCAACTCTCTTCGCTCGCATATTGTTTCCGGCTCGTGAACGCTGAGCAGGACGACGTGGGTTATTCAAACAACGAACGCAATCAAATCCGCCGGTCATGGAAAAGCAGCCAAACAAGCTCATCAACGAAAAAAGCCCTTACCTTTTGCAACACGCCTGGAACCCGGTTGACTGGCACCCGTGGGGCGAGGAGGCGTTCCGGAAAGCGCGGGAAACCGGACGCCCGATCTTTCTCTCTTCGGGCTACTCCACCTGCCACTGGTGCCACGTCATGGAGCACGAGTCGTTCGAGAACCCCGAAACCGCCGCGCTGCTCAACCGCCATTTCGTGCCGGTGAAGCTCGACCGCGAGGAGCATCCCGACGTCGATCATCTCTATATGATTTTCGTGCAGGCGACCACCGGCAGGGGCGGCTGGCCGATGTCGGTGTGGATGACGCCTGACCTCAAGCCCTTTTTCGGCGGCAGCTACTTCCCCGACACGGAGCGCTGGGGTATGCCGTCGTTCCGCTCGGTGCTCAAGCATCTCGCCGATCTGTGGGAGCGCGACCGCCCGCGACTGCTCGCCTCCGCCGGATCGATCATGGATCAGCTCGCCGGGTTCGCCCGTCCGGAAGCGGCGGCTGGCGAAGTGACGGACCGCCACGCAAGCGCCTGCTTCGCTTCGCTCGAACGCGGCTTCGACGCCGAGTGGGGCGGCTTTGGCGGGGAGCCGAAATTTCCGCGACCGGCGGTGCTCTCCTTTCTCTTCAGCCACGCCGCCGCAACCGGCAACCGCCACGCGCTCGACATGGCGCTCCTGACGCTGCGCAAAATGGCCGACGGCGGCATCCACGACCAGCTCGGCGTTTCGGGACTCGGCGGCGGCGGCTTCGCCCGCTACTCGACCGACCGCTTCTGGCGCGTACCGCACTTCGAGAAGATGCTCTACGACAACGCCCAGCTCGCCGCCTCGTACCTCGAAGCGTACCAGGCAAGCGGCGAAGAGCTGTTTGCCGACACTGCCCGCGACATCTTCAACTATGTGCTCTGCGACATGACCTCGCCCGAAGGCGCGTTCTGGTCGGCGGAGGATGCCGACAGCCTCGACACCGGCGGAAGCGGCAAAAAACGCGAAGGGGCATTTTATCTCTGGACGGAAGCGGAGGTCAGCGCATTGCTCAACGCCGACGAGGCGGCGCTCTTCGGCGCGGCCTGCGGAATCCGGCGCGAAGGCAACGCCCCCTTCGATCCGCACGGCGAGTTCACCGGCAAAAACATCCCCTTCCGCGCTAAATCGAACGACGAGCTTGCCGAAGCATTCGGGATTCCGGTTGAGACGATCAGGCAACGACTCGACAGCGCCCGGAAAAAGCTGTTCGAGGCGAGAGAAAAGCGCCCGCGACCGGGACTCGACGACAAAATTCTGACCTCATGGAACGGCCTCATGATCTCCGCGCTGGCCAAAGGCTCGCTCATTCTCGGCGACCAAAAGCTGCTCGAAGCCGCCGAACGCTCGGCGCGATTCATTCTCGACACGCTCTACGACTCCGAATCCGGCCACCTGCTCCGCCGATACCGCGACGGTGAAGCGGCCATCGAGGGCAAGGCCGCCGACTACGCCTGCCTGATTCTTGGGCTGCTCGACCTCTACTCGGCGTCGTTCGACGCGGATTGGCTCCGCGCGGCCATCAGGCTGGCCGAAGCGCAGATCGAACGATTTTTCGACGAGGATGCGGGCGTGTTTTACAGCACGGCGGCTGACGACCAGAGCGTGCCGCTACGCATGATCGAGGACAACGACAACGCCGAGCCATCGGCCAATTCGGTCAACGCGCTCAACTATCTGCGGCTCGCCGCCATCACCGGGCGGGACGAGCTGCGCGACATCGCACTTCGGACTATACGCCACTTCAGCCGGGCGCTCGACGCGAATCCGTCGGCGCTCCCGCTGCTGCTCGTCGCCCGGCAAATCGCCACCGCACCGCCGGTTCAGATCATCTTCGCGGGCAAGCGCGGCAATCCTGCGTTGGCGAAGCTCGTCGCAACAGCCTTCCGCCACAACCGGCCCGAGCTGACGGTGATCCATGCTGATGAAACTGGTGAAGAGTTGCTGCCTGAAGCAGCACAAATCGGAAGGACGCACAAAGGAGAACCGGCGGCATATCTCTGCGCCGACGGAAGCTGCCAGCCCGCCATCAGTGATCCGGAATCACTCGATGCCGCGCTGGGCAGCCTCAAATAGAATCGCCCGCGCTGAAAATCAGAGGAAAGGCGAATCGTCTTCCTGCGGCGGCTTGGATTGACCGAACCCACCGGAGATCATCTCACCGACCTTCATCGCGGCGGTACCGGCGGCAAACAGGCCAACGCCAACGAAGGCGATCCCCGCAAGCCCCTGCAAAATCGGCAGACCAGCCGGAGACAACAACGCCCCGGCCCCCGCGACGGTCGCGGCAGTCTTCAGCACATTACCCTGAATAGGTTCCTGTTCCATATCTGATTGGTTTGGTTGTTAGGTTAGAATAGAGAAATCCACTGTTTGCAGCCCCTGCCAGCAACTGCGGCCTCCCGTTCGGGAAAAAACCGCACCGGATCGAATCGAAAAATCACACAACCCTTTGCAGAAATGACCGCAAAGCACTACATTACCTCTCCATTTTCGAGGACAATTAGCTCAGTTGGTTAGAGCGTTCGCTTCACACGCGAGAGGTCGTAGGTTCGAATCCTACATTGTCCACCACTCCTCCCCGACTTTTTTTACCCGATCTCAACACTCAGCTCCTCCCCGGTCATTCTGAACGCCGCAATCCTGTACGCCAGTCCCAACAACTATCGGAAAAGAATCCAGTTTCTTCGAGACTTACCTGCCCCCCCTCAACTGCTGCGCCAGACACGCTACAATATTTTTAAATATAACGAAAAAAGCCACCGCCAAAGGAAATTAGCTCTCACCAGTCCGGATTCAGCGCCGGGTGACGGCAAGCAAAGAGAGTTCAGCTCAAAGACGGCACGTCAAGGGCACTGCTGGTTGACGACGAAAAGCCGACGATCGAGGTGATGGCAGCTGATTTGACCATGCCGGAGACGAGCAAATAAATACTCATGCAGATCAACATCCAATCCCATCAAGCTTTCAAATGAAAGTTGCAAACGCATGACGAAAAAGAAACATGCCGAAGTTTGGCGCTTAGAAAAAAAGAGGCTGTTTCAGCGTCAGTACCGGAACAGCCTCAAATCGATCTTTAGTAACAGTCACGAACAGTGCAAAAAATAAACCTCCGAATAACAAAAAAACGTATTTACTTTTATTAAGCGCTATCGGTCATTATTCAACTGATTAATACCTGTTACCAGAACACTTGCTGTTCCATCAGAAACTTGCTGAATGGCTCTCTCAAGGGCTACTTCAACACCTTCGCGAACTTTATCCACAGACCCAACAGATCGGCTTTCCAGGCCGGTTCCGGTAACAACTTGTCGGTAAAGTAATGAACCGTCTGGCCTTAACATCTCAATTACAATCGAAACCTGTGCAGTAATATTTGTTCTTGAAGACCAAAAACCCTGATCAATAGGAGCGTTTGCTGAAATATGTTGCAGCCTCGCCTTAATCAATATTCCTGACATTGAAATACTCTGTGGACTTGCCTCAGTCGTTGCCTTTGGCATTGCCGACCTCACGGCTTCTACAATAGCAGAATTAAGAGCATTCCCAGCACTAACCTTTACGGTATGAGCACCAACACCAGTAGTAATCTCAGCTGTGTTAATCGCCGGATCAATCAATAATGAGGCATTGCCTCTATAAGTTTTTGCGACTGTTGTAATAGGTGCTATACCTGTGCGTACTGCGCCGGTATAGGTACAAGCTGAAAGGGTCACGAGTGACATCAGTACAACAATCAACAACAGTTTTTTCATGTTAACCTCTCTGAATATTTAAGTTTATGTTATTTCAGGCACTACGGTACTACAAAACAACTATCTCTCGAAAATCCAGTACATCACCCTCTTCCCCCCACTCTCATACTCGACAGGCCTGAGCGAAAAACGCGACTCCGCTCTCACGCCTTCGTTGATAATCGAATAGATATCCGAGAGCACAAGCCGGGAGTTGGCGAAGTAGCTGTGGCCCATCGGCACGGTGTCGATATTGGTGACATCGACCGTATCGATGCCCGGAACGACCAGCGGCTCTCCATTCACATCGCCGACGCGCACATAGCCGTTTACCTTTTCCGAAGCTTTCATGGCCTTGTCTCTCCGTGACACATAAATCGTCACCAACGTCCCGTCGCCGGTCAAAACGCCGGCTATGTCGCGACAAAAAATCCCGGAATCGACATCCGGTGCAGCAAGAATAATAACCCTGAACTTTGTTTTGAGATCGGGCTGCTCGCGCATCAAATCGAGAAAAGCGCCGAGCAGCTCCCGGTTGCCCATGCTGTGCGCAAGCAGGCAGATGCTCTTGGTCGGCGCTCTGGCTGCAAGCTCCCGGAGAAACCCGGTCAGGTTTTTGCGCGACCAGTCGGTATTGTTCTGATCCCGCACGTAACCAAGTATTTGACCGGTCGATGGCCAACTGTAAAACAGCGCATCCCCCCTGAAACCGAGATCGCTCGCCACCTGCGCCATCGTGAGCGCCGCTTCGTCGAATGTGGTGTTGAAACCATGAATGTAGAGCAGAATATCACGCTTTTCATCGAGTCCATCCGCCGCCCGAAAGAGATGAGAGAAAAACGCCTCCTTATTCATGCGCAGCGCTGTATCCCGGAGAACGAAGTCGTGCCGCTTGCCACCGGCGAGGCTTTTATCTTTCAGTTCGCCAATGGCGTGGCCCGGCAAGCGTTCGATGCGCAACATGCCGACCGAAAGCGTATCGCGGTCATTGCCATAGAACTCGCCAGTCCCGGAATCGCCAACGAAATTCCGATCAGTTGCATAGAACTCATCGATGGTTTCACTCCGTGCGTTGCTTTCGACAAAAACCTTCGATGAACAGCCGGAAAGAAGCAACAACGTTATAAAAAGCATGACGACTGAAATCCGCGAAGAGTGCAGTTTCAGGCGATTGACGCATGAAAAACCGATATGATCCGAAGAGAAAAGAGGCATATCCGGGAGGTCACAGGTTCAGTAAAAGGTACTGCTCGAAGGGGGTACTACTCAGGATTCTGCTTCGGGAAAGTTAAGAAATTCTGGCGAAACACGAGATAAAATACGCAAATAAAAACAGCTATGTGTCAGAGTAACTGAACGGCGGCGCAAACGTTGGGAACAGGGATGAAAAGAGGATTATCGTGCCTTTTCACAGGCAACCAGACGGCTTTTATGATGCCGGGCATGAGGGGGGAAGTGATTTCTGTCGATATTCTGGCGGAACGCCGGGAGTGCAAAAAACCGCCGCCCGGCAAACGCACGGGCTGCCGGAAACCCAGATGGAGAAGAGCAGATAAGAGCCTCGCCTAAAATCAATGACTTATGAAAAAAGAAAATAACCGGTTCATTCCGGCTCTTCGTCCTGCTGGCGGTCGCTGGGTTTGCTCATCTCTTTTTGCAGGATGTCTCCAGCGCCCTTCACATCGTTGATAACACCGTTGAGCAGGTTCAGACCAACGGTTCCGACAAGCAGTCCGGCGACGCCGTGCGCGACGAGCGGCATTCCGAAAGGCGTTAACATAAGCGCCGTTCCGACGGTTCCAACAGTTTGTTTTATCATTGCCGTGCAGTTTGAGTTCGTTGGTGAGCAGCTATTGGCTATAAATCACAGAGTTGCTTCTGAAGTAAATATAACACAAAATAAGTCCTTGATTGCAAGCGCGCCGGGTTACTTTTGCTCAACAATCGCTTTCAGCGCGAGGTTCGCCGCTTCGTAGCTTTTGCAGATAACTCCTGAAAAAAAAGAGAGAAACGGGGCCGCAAGAACGCCACTGAAGGTTTCGGCGTGAACGAGTCGCGTCTTTCCTGCGTCGAGCGGATGCAACTCGAACCAGTGCTGTCCCTCCAGAAGTCCGAAAAGAAATGCAGCCCGCCAGCCGAGAAGTTCGTTTCGACGCAAACGGTCGATCCGCGCCCTGAACCGGATCGGCGGCAGCCATCCGAACCTGATGGTTATGCGAAGTTTCGCACCCGGCCCAGCCTCTCCGCTGATACGGCGCAGGCACGGATTCCATGCGCCGTAGCCGCCGAAGTCGGCGAGCGCCGCCCAGACCCGCTCAGGCGGCGCGTCGATAACAAGTTCTGTCGCGACACGCTTCATCGGGCCTCCCCCGCCCCACTCACTCGCGCCAGCCGCCGCCGACCGCGCGGTACAGGTCGGCAATCGCCGAAAGGCGGCGGCGCTGCACGTCGGCCTGCTCCAGCTCCGCCTGAAGCAGCGAGCTGTCGGCGGCAATAACTTCGAGGTAGGTCGCCATGCCGCTCTGGAAAAGCAGGCGCGAATTGCTCGCCGCCTTGCGCAATGCAGCCACGCGCTCGGCGGCTATCTTCTCCTGCTCGCCGGTTTTCTCGACCTGCACGAGCGCGTTGGAGACCTCGCCCACGGCGACAAGCAGGGTTTTCCGGAAGGTCAGCTCGGCCTGGTCGCGGCGGATTTTCGACTGTTCGTACTGCGCCTTGAGCTGGCCGTGCCGGAAGATCGGCTGGAGGAGTGTGCCCTGAAGCGCGTCGAACAGCGAGCCGGGCGTCGAGAACCACTTGCTCGACTCGATGGCGTTCAGCCCGCCCTGCGCCGTGACGATGATCGAGGGATACATCATCGCCTTGTTGACGCCGGTGAGCGCGTGCGCCTCCATCAGCGACTCCTCGGCAGCGCGCACGTCGGGGCGATTCGAGAGCAGCGCCAGCGGTACGCCAGCGCCGAGCGAGTCGGGCATCGTGAAGGGCTTGTAACCCTGGCTGCGCTTGACGGGCGCGCCGGGCATCCGTCCGGCGAGGATCGAGAGCGCGTTCTCCTGCGCCGTGCGCGACGCTTCGAGCTTCGGCAACGTGAGCCTGGCGGAGAGCAGTTGCGACTCCTGCTGATCGACGGCGAGACTCGTGACGTTGCCCGCGTCGAACTGCAAGCGCATCATCAAAAGCGTCGTGTCGGCGAGCGCGATGTTGCGGTTCGTGATGCCGATCTCTGCGTCCAGCATCTTGAGATTCCAGTACCCCTGCGCCACATTCGAGACGAGCGTCGTGCGCACGGCGCGAGCCGCGTCGGCGCTGCGCAGATACTCGGCGACGGCGGCTTTTTTGGCGTTGCGCAGCTTCGCCCAGATGTCCGCCTCCCACGACACGTTCAGTTGCGCCGTGTAGTTCCGGCTGGTGCGCTCCTGCCCTTTCGAGGCTGCCGAGCTGTTTTCCGACGCCCGCGAATAGCTCTCCGTCGCGCTGAAATCCACCGCTGGCAGGAACCACAACTTCGCCACGTCGAGCGATTTGCCCGCGTAGTCGATGTTCTTCATCGCGATCGAGAGGTCGTGGTTGTTCTCGACGGCGCTGTCGATAAGTTCGAGCAGATCGAGATCGGCGAAGAACTTGCGGTAGGGCACGGCGGCCATCTCCTTGCCCGCCTCCGCCTGCCCCGGATAGCTCGCCGGAAGTTCGACTTCGGGGCGGCGATACTCCTTCACCGGGCTGCACGCCGACAGGCCGATGGTGGCGAAAAGCGTAATCGACGACAGTTGCAGCGCGAGTTTCATGCCTTGATCGTGGTTTTTCATTCGTGCGACCCCTCCTTCTTCAACTGCTCTTCGAGCAAGGTTCCGGCTTCGACAATCTCCGCCGCAGAGCCGGTGAAACGCTCCTGCAACCCCTGGAAGGCGACGAAGAGCACCGGCACCACGAGGATGCCGAGCACCATGCCGACGAACATGCCGCCGATGGCCGACGCGCCGATGGAGTGGTTGCCCATCGCCGCCGGGCCGGTGACGAAGAGCAACGGCAACAGCCCCGCCACGAAGGCCAGCGAAGTCATCAGAATCGGGCGCAGCCTCGCTTTCGCCCCCGCCATCGCCGCCTCGACGAGCGGCATTCCGGCCACGCGCCGCTGGAGCGCGAACTCGACGATCAGGATCGCGTTCTTCGCCAAAAGACCGATCAGCATGATGATGGCCACCTGCACGTAAATGTTGTTCTCGATCCCGGCCAGCCTGATGCCGATGAACACTCCGAGCAAGCCGGTGGGAATGGAGAACATCACGGCCAGCGGCAAAAGGTAGCTCTCGTAGAGCGCCGAGAGCAGGAAATAGACGAACACCACCGAGAGCAGGAAGATGAAGAACAGGCCGCCGGAGGATTCTATCTCTTCGCGGCTCTGCCCTTTCCAGTCGTAGGTGAAGCCCACCGGAAGGCTCGTGCGCGACACCTCGTCCACCGCCTGGATCGCCTGACCCGTGCTGTAGCCGGGAGCGGGCATTGCGTTTATCGAAATGGCGTTGAAGAGGTTGAAGTGATCGACCGCGTCCGGCCCATAGACTCGCTTGAGCGTAATGACCGCGCTGACCGGCACTATCTGGCCGCTCGTGCTCTTGACGAAGATGCCGTTGAGCGAATCGGGCGTCCGGCGGTCGTTCGGCTCGGCCTGCATCACCACGCGGAAATACTTGCCGAAGCGGTTGAAGTCCGAGGCCTGCTGGCTGCCGTAATAGGCCTGGAGAACCGTCATCAGCGCCTTGACGTTCACGCCGAGATCGGCAGCCTTGACGTTGTCCACCTCAAGCTCGTACTGCGGATAGGTAGCCTTAAAGGTAGTGAAAGCCACGGCGATTTCGGGCCGCTGCATCAAGGCGCCGATGAAGCCCTTCGCCACATCCTCGAACTTGTGCAGGTCGCCGCCGCTGCGGTCTTGCAGCACCATTTCGAGGCCGCTCACCGTGCCGAAGCCGGGCACGGTCGGCATGGAGAGCGCGAAGAAGTTGGCATCCTTGATCGGCGCGAGCTTCTGGTTGACCTCCCCGAGAATCGCCTTGATGTCGCGCACCTTGCCGCGCTCTTTCAGGTCTTTGAGCTGCATGAACATCAGGCCCGCCGAGGGCGAAGAGCTGCGGGTGAGAATGTTGATGCCGGTCACGGAGATCACCTTTTTGATGGCGGGAATGGTGCGCAGAACTTTGTCCGCGCGATCCATCACCTCTTGCGTACGAGCCATCGACGCGCCGGGCGGCGTGGAGACCGAGACGATCACGAAGCCGTTGTCCTCGTCGGGAATGAAGCCGGTCGGCGTGGTTCTGAACATCCAGATCGACACGGCCGTCACCAATGCGAGGCCGATGAACGCCACCATCCGGTGACGCATGAAGTAGTCGAGAATGCCGGTGTAGCGCTGGCGAACCGCGTCGAATCCGGCATTGAACCCCTTGACGAACCGCCCTCCAATGCCGCCGAAGCGCGAGTGGCGCTCTTCGGAGTGCAGGTCGGTCAGGAAGATCGCGCAGAGCGCCGGGCTGAGGGTCAGCGCGTTGACCGCCGAGATGAGTATCGCGATGGCGAGCGTAAAGGCGAACTGGCGGTAGAACACGCCGGTCGAGCCTTCGAGGAACCCCACCGGCAAAAACACCGACGCCATGACCAGCGTGATGGTCACGATGGCCGTGGTGATTTCGCGCATCGCCGACACGGTGGCGATCTTAGCCGGATAGCCCTTCTCTTCGATCTTTGCGTGCACCGCCTCGACCACCACGATGGCGTCGTCAACGACGATGCCGATGGCGAGCACCAAGCCGAAGAGCGTCAGCACGTTGATCGAAAAGCCGAACAGGTTCATGAAAAAGAAGGTGCCGATGATCGCCACCGGCACGGCGATGGCCGGAATGAGCGTCGAGCGGAAATCCTGCAAAAAGAGGAACACCACGAGGAACACCAGCAGGAACGCCTCGATGAGCGTGTGCTGCACCTGCTCGATGGACTCATCGACCACCTTTTTGGAGCTGAAGGGAATCGAATACTCGATGCCGGTCGGGAAGTTGCGCGACGCTTTTTCGAGCACCTTGCGCAGCTCGGTCTCGACCTCGTTGGCGTTGGAGCCGGGTGCCTGATAGACCGCCATCACCACGCCCGGCTTGCCGTTGGCCTTGGCGTTGACCGTGTAGCTGTACGCGCCGAACTCGACGCGAGCGATGTCTTTGAGCCGAAGCAGCGAGCCGTCAGCGTTGGCGCGGATGACGATGTTCTCGTACTCCTCCGGCGTCTCGAACTTGCCGCGGTACTTCATCACGTACTGCATCGGCTCGCCGCTCATTTCGCCGAACGATCCCGGCGCGGCTTCGAGGTTCTGGCTCTGGATCGCCGCCGACACCTCCTGCGGCGACAGGCCGTACGCGGCCATCTGCCCGGGACGCAGCCACACGCGCATGGAGTAATCCATCTTGCCATAGACCGACACCTGCCCCACGCCCGGCACACGAGCGAGGTCATCGACGATATTGATCTTGGCGTAGTTCTGCAAAAAGGTCGCGTCGAACGCCTTGACGTTGCTCGCCAGATTGATGAGCATGATCTGGCTGTTCTGGCGCTTGATGGTCGAAACGCCGATCTGGTTCACCTCGGCGGGCAACCGGCTGGTGGCCTGCGCCACGCGGTTCTGCACGTTCACCGCCGCCTGGTCGGCATTGGTGCCCTGCTTGAAGAAGACGTTGATGGAGAGCGAGCCGTCGTTCGACGATGTGGAGGTCATGTAGGTCATGTTCTCGACGCCGTTGATCGCCTCTTCGAGCGGCGGAGCCACCGTGCGCCCCACGGTTTCGGCGTTCGCGCCGGGGTAGCTGGCCGTCACCGAAACGCTCGGCGGGGCGATGTCGGGGAAGCGGGTAATCGAGAGCTGGCTCATGCTGACCAGTCCGAGAATCACGAGAATAACCGAAATGACCGTCGCCAGAACAGGGCGGGAGATGAAACGTTCAAACATAAGCCCTGCGGTTTAACGAGCGTTCGGAGTCTGTATCGGCGGCGCGGCGGGCATCGGCTTGATGACCATGCCGTCCTGCAACTTTTCGATGCCTGCGGTCACGATCACGTCGCCCGGCTTGAGGCCGTCGCTGACGATGTAGTTCTCTTCGCTCCGGCCCGCCACGGTGATTACCTGCTTCATCACCTTGTCGCCCGCCGTCAGCAGCGTGACCATCACCTTGTCCTGAAGCTCGACCGTGGCCGCCTGCGGCACCACGATCACCTTGTCGTACTTCGAGAAAAGGCTCACCGTGCCGGAGTTGCCGCTGCGCAGAAAACCTTCGGGGTTGGGGAACGAGGCCCGCAGACCGATCGAGCCGGTCGTGGCGTCGAAATCGCCGCTGATCGATTCGAGCTTGCCGCCATGATTATAGACGGTGCCGTCCGAGAGCGTCAGTTTGACCGGCGGCACGGCCTCGATTTTCTGCTGGAGGGTCGCGCCGGGATAGAGCTTCTTGAAGTTGGCGAAACCGGCTTCGCTGATGCTGAAGACCGCGTACATCCGGCCAACGTCAGAAAGCGTGGTCAGCGCTGCCGCCTGATTTTTGGTGAGCAGATTGCCCTGCCGGTATGGAATGCGACCGATATAACCGGCCACCGGCGCTTTGATGACCGTATAACCGAGATTGATCGCCGCCGACCGGGCCACCGCCGCCGCCTGCGCCGCCTGCGCCCTTGCCGCCGCTTCCTGCGCCTTTGCCGTAGTGAGCTGCACCGGCGCGACAACCTTGTTCTCGACGAGCGGCTTGAGCTTCTCGACGTTCACTTTCGCCACCGCCGCCTGAGCCTCAGCGGCGCGCTGGGCGGCCAGCGCCGTGTTGTACTCTTCGCGGTACATCGAATCGTCGATCCTGAACAGCGGCTGCCCCTTTTTGACTATATCGCCCTCCTTGACCAGAATCGCCTGCAACATCCCGTCCACCTGCGGCCTGATCTCCGCGTCGGCCAGACCTTCGAGCCTGACGGAATAGGCAGTGGTAACAGAGGCTGAAGAGGGTTCGACTTTCATCACAGGCAGGGCGGGAGTCATCTGCTTCTGCTCGTCCTGCTTCTTGCCGCAACCCGGCAGAAGCAAAAACGAACCGAGCAAAACGCCGACGGACAGCCGGGAGAAACGGCTTCGGAGAGCAAGGATCGTGTTCATGGAGTATCGAATAACTGAAAAATGCTTTTTAACGGTGATGGACGAATCTATATAACGAAAAATCACAAGATGGATGAACACTCGTAAAAAAATCACGAAGATGTTTCCACCTTGCAAAATCATGGATTTGACGTCACTTACCGGCAATTCCCGCGCTCGAAATCGAGCAGCCATCGCTTCATCTCCGTACCGCCCCGGTACCCGCCAATCCGCCCTCCGGCAGCAACGACCCGATGGCATGGCACGATGATCGGCAGCGGATTCCGCGCGCACGCCGCCCCCGCGGCCCGCGCCGCCCCCGGCGAACCGATTGAGGCCGCCAGCTCGCCATACGAAACCGTCCGCCCGTAAGGGATACCCGCCATCACCTCCCGCACTCGCCGTGCAAAGACGCTTTCCGCGTCAGCAATGGGCAACGAAAACTCCCGCAACCGACCCGTAAACCACGCATCGAGCTGCCGGAACGCCTCATCGATCAAGGGCGAACCGGGAGCACTGACGGCCGTGGCCGGTTCGTCGTGCATGAACAAAAGTTGAGTAAGCGCGCCCCCGTGCGCCCTGACGCCGATCAGCCCGACAGGCGTCCAGCGGCAGGAAAACGAGCTGTAATTGGATAGTATGGACTCAAACATGAATGGGTTATCTCAAAAAAATGGAACAGAACAGAGATTATGGAACTATCGTACAGGCAACGCGCACTTTTTTGCCAAGCTTTCTCGGCCAGTATTTCGACAAGTCACTGTTGATACAAATCTCAATCGTTTACTGAATCAACCAGTTCCATTGATACCCCGCGCCCTCACAGCATCAGCAACCCGCCAGAAACGGGGATGTAGCAGCCGGTCACAAAACGGCTGTGGCTGGAGGCGACGGCGAGCACCACTCCTGCGATGTCTTCCGGGAGGGCGACGCGCCTGAGCGGGGCCATCTCGCCAATCATCGCTTTCTGCTCTTCAGGCAGCCAGGCGGTGGCGTCGGTGAGCGTGAGGCCGGGGGCGACCACGTTGACGCGCACACCGAAGGGGCCGACCTCCTCGGCAAGCGAGCGAACAAAGGCGTCAAGGCCCGATTTGGCGGTGGAGTGAACGATGAATCCCGGCGAGGAGTGGCGCGAGAGGGTGCTTGAAATGGCGATGATGCTGCCCGACTTCCGCTCGATCATGCCCGGCAGCACCGCCTGGCAGCAGAAAAAGATCGACTTCAGCTCGCCGGTGAGCTTGGCCTCGAACTCGTCCCAAGTGAATTCGGTGAATGGCTTGACCGGAAAGCCGATCGCGGCGTTGCTGACAAGCAGGTCAACCGGCCCGAAACGCTGCTCGACCTCGGCAACCATCGCCCGCACCTGCGCCTCGTCGCGCACATCCGCCCGGACGGCCAGCGCCTTGCCGCCAGCCTGCGTGATCTCATCGACGACGGCGCGGGCCGCGCCTTCGCTCTGGAAGTAATTGACCGCCACCGACGCCCCCTCGGCGGCAAGAAGCTTCGCCGTAGCCCGCCCGATCCCCCGGCTCGCGCCCGTCACCAATGCAACGTTGTTTTTCATATCCGTAAGTTTTGAGATTTCGTTGTACCATTCAAATATATCGAACTGAACATTGAGCAGCGACTGTCACCAGTCTGTCGTGAGATGAATAAATCCAGAGTTCAAGGGCTGTTTCGGCTCCTCCGGTTTGAACTGTCGTTCGCGGCGGGGGCTTGCGTGGTGCTGGCCGAGGTGCTGGCGCTTGGGGGTTGGCCGACGTTGCGGCTGGGGATTTTCGGATTTCTCAGTGTTTTCAGCATCGCGGCGTCGGTGCTGATTCTCAACGATGTGTTCGACATCGAGACCGACCGCATCAACGCGCCGTCGCGCCCGCTGCCTGCGGGGGTGGTGACAAAGCGCGAGGCGCTCGGCTTGTCGGTCGCCGCCGCGCTCGCCGGTTGCGCTTTGGCACTGATGATCGGGTTCAGCGCCTTCGTCGCCATCTGCGCGATGCTGCTGCTGGGCGTGCTGTACGACTGGAAGCTCAAGCGATACGGGCTTTTCGGAAATCTCGTCGTAGGGTTTTCGGTCGGCATGAGCTTCATCTTCGGCGGCATCGCGGCTGGCAATCCGTTCGAGCCGGTGGTGCTTTTTCTTGCCGTGATGACCATGCTGGTCGATCTCGGCGAGGAGATCGCGGCGGACGCGCTCGACGTCGAGGGCGACCGTCAGAGCGGCTCCCGCTCGCTCGCCATCGTGCTCGGCTCTGACAAGGCAATGCGCATCGCCACCGCCGTTTTCGCGCTGGTGATCGCGGCAAGCGCCGCGCCGTTCGCCGCCGGATGGTTCGGCTGGCCGTACCTGCCGCCGATCATCGCCTTCGACGCCATCCTCGTCTGGTCGGTCTGGCGGCTGCTCGACCCCCGGACGCCCCGGAAACTCCGCTACATCCGCCGCATCTACCTCGCCGGAACCGCCATGCTGCTCGCGCTGATAGCCATCCGGCTCGCTGCGGGGTGACGAAATTTGCTGGCCTTGGCAGCCCTCCGCCCCGCTGATTCGAGCAACGCACGAGCGGAAAACACCGCCAAAACCGGTATGTTTCTACAGAACAAGCACAAGCCGTGTCGCTCGCTGAAAAATCCTCAAGCTTTACTCATGGCATGACAAGCACCAACTCGATCCAGAAAGCGCTGCAAGCATTCGCCGCCGACTGACCGGCTCGGTCGGCCCGATTATTACTCCGGCAACAATAAATCGCAATTTCACCCATTGTAAAAGGTTGGGCTAAAGCCCTGATTTATATTGCTTTATCCGCGTACCCCGGACTAAAGTCCGGGGCAATTGTTTAAGAGTTTTAATGGCCGGAGTAATAACAGCAAAGTGTTGTGCGCTAAGAACCGTTGTTGCCACAAGAAGCAAAGTGGCGTAAAAAGACAACAATACCAACCATCCTCATCAAGGAACACCTGCAAATTCAAACGATTATCGATGCGTTTCGTTACCTTTCGTGTCAAGACAAACGCCAAAGAAGCAGGGGCTTCATGAAAAAGCGGAAAATCACCCACAGAACCACGTCCCCAACTACCAGGCATGAAAGGAGCAATCAGAAAAATCAGCATCAACGGAATAAAGGATCCTCGAAGCAGAGCTTCGAGGTATTTAGAAGAGTTGGAGCTGCTGTGAATGCAACTTTTTATACTCAATTTCTCGACCTTGACT
>NZ_SDGU01000003.1 GCF_004118635.1 Chlorobaculum sp. 24CR
AAAAGTCATAATGTATCTATACTCATATACCATTTTGTGTGTCCTGCAAAGTATAGGCGTGTCGTATTTTCCGAGGCAGTAGATAACAGCTTAAAAGAGATATGTCTTGAAATATCTTACAGATACGAATTTTCTTTCATCGAAATAGGCACAGATAAAGATCACGTTCATTTTTTGATCCAAAGTGTTCCGACTCTCAGTCCCACAAAAATTATACAAGCAGTTAAGAGTATAACAGCAAAAGAAATTTTCAGAAAACACCCGGAAGTGAAGCAGAAGCTATGGGGAGGTGAGTTTTGGTCAAAGGGTTTTTATGTGAATACGGTTGGTCGTCATGGTGATGAAAATACGATAACAAAGTATGTACAGA
>NZ_SDGU01000039.1 GCF_004118635.1 Chlorobaculum sp. 24CR
TCCTGTATTCATCGGTCATTTCAATTTGCGCAATTATGAAATGACAGAAGATACCCATCGAGTTCAAATCGATAACGATAAAAAAACGCCGCAACTTACTATAATATAATATTTTACAGCGTTTTATTTTTTCGTTAACCGGACAGCAGTGATGACTTTTATGAATATATGTGCTCAATTATTACACTTTTATCTTTAACGAAGCAGAGCTTCGGGGAATATATCCCATAGAGATTTAAAATTTGAGAAATATCTTCTTCACTTTCTTGATTAATTTTAGATAAATGTTGACAATTCAAGTAATATGACTCAACATCAACCCCTTTTGTCAAAAATGGCTCCGCTTTTAAATTCCTAATTTCTGTCTCCCATTTTTTAGACTCGGCTTCATTTAAATAATCCCTATCACGATGAACTATTATTTTTGAACGCGTATTTGAAGCTTTTATCAAATCAAGCAATGGCCTTAAATTATGAAGTGCTGTACATCCATAATAAGCAAGAACAAGTGTATCCTCTAATTTAAAGCCTGATGAATCCAACAAAACCTCAAGTCCTCTTTTTAATTCATCTTCTGTCAATACAATAAATTTCGCATGTGATCCGGATAGCATTTCTTTTACATCAAGCGCCCCTATATCTAATAAAACAGCTATCTCATGATCTTGATTCATTTTTTCAACAGTTCCTTTGCGTACCCATATAAATGAGGATTGACCACTCAAAGCATCAACCACATGTCGAGAATGTGTTGTAAGAAATACTTGTGTGCCTCGATCTTGTGCAACCCCTTGTAATAACTTACACAATAAGCGTTGATTATTCGGGTGTAGATGAGAATCCGGCTCATCTAATATTATCACTGAAGGATGAAAGTAATGAACATATCCTAAAATTTGAATGGCTTGCAATATTCCCGTACCAGCAAGCTCAACTGGAACATCAGCGCTCTCGCTTTTTAGATAAACCAATATATGTTCATCTATACCTGAATTATAATCCACACGAATCTGAACCTCACCGAATAATTTTTTAAGGTCTTCTAAAAAATCATCCCATAAATTTGAGCCTTCAATAGTCGATAACCTATATAACATATTTCGCAAAACAAGATTAGCATCTCCCCTAGCAATAGTCCTCAGTAACACACCATCAGAAACGTAAGATTCGAGCTTTGATATCCCAGCTAATCCAGGGGAATATATAGTATATGGATTACCCAAATCAGCCAATTTTCGTGCCACACCTACATTATCAACATCAACAAGTATATTTCCATTTCTTCCTTTACGAATCGAAATACTAACTTTTTCGCCATTGACTAATACAATAGTAAACTCGATAGCAGACTTTTCATTTTCTATTAAACGGCCGCCTGCGCCAAGAGCATAAAGATCAGTACAAGGAGAGTAATGAAGCTGAGAAGGACTTAAGCTAACTGTGATTTTATTTTTACTACCCCATCTATTTGTCAACTCAATTGATTGAAGTATGCCGATACCAAAGTGAATCATTTGAGCCAATGAACTTTTACCAGAATTATTTGCACCTATAAAAACATTTATATCTTCAACATCAAAAGACGCATTATGCACACCTTTAAATCTGTTGACATGAATTTGACTTAAACGTAATTGATTATCCATTTTTTAGCTTTCTATTATTTGATAAACAAACAATCTGGTAAACATTGGAACCACGACTCTACCACGTACTTCAGCATTTCACTATATACCAAACAGTTGCGCTATTCACAAACAAAAAGCTCGTCAGCGGCAATCAGTCGCTGAAAACGCGATGCGCTCAATCCCCCATTCCTCCCCACAATCTTGCCATCCCGCTTCACCTGTCGCCCCGACCTTCTCATGAAAAATATCACCGCGCATCACGCCTGTTTCGCATCGCTCTTTTGCTTGCCTTTCGCGCCGAACAGAACCGAGAACATCAAAATCAGCAGCACCAGCGTCATCAGCGCTATTTCCAGAACGTATTTTGACGGCTCGATCCAGATTTCGGTGAAAACATTCCACCTGCCGAGGATTTCGACGAAGTTCCAGAAGATGAGCACCGTCGGTATCGCGTAGCGGATGGCATAGGCCAGATGGTCGATTTTCAGGAGTTTGACGAACAGCAGGATCGACCATAACAGCGAGCCGAACGCGATAAAATAGGTTACGGGATGCCGGTCTCCGGCGAAGCGCTCGTCGTAGGCGAACAGCAGCACCAGGTAAAAGCCCCACAACAGCACGTTGAACTCCATGAACGTCACCATTGCGACATTCCGGGATGAGCGGCCCGCGCCGAGCCTGGAATCGAAACGCAACAGGCGCTGAAACCACAGGAAAAACCGGCATCCCGAACGAACGCCAAACAGATAGTAGAGCATGATGATCGCAAAAAATCCGACCGAGGAGGGCATGAGCAGATATTCCGCCCTGGTCACCACGACGCCGTTCTGCATCACCGGCTCGATGCCAAGGCGGCGGGCATAATACTCGAAGCCGATTTCGATCCACCCCGACCAGACGAAAAGAGCGCCGAACATGCCGAGCAAGGTCGCAATCAGCTCCTTCGAGGCGAACATTCCCGCGAGCAGCAACCCGGCTCCGGCAAAACCGAGCAGCACTCCGGCCAAGGCGACATGCTCCCTGCCAAGCGCGTTTTGCAGCAGAATGACCGCCGCGTGACCGAGCGGCATCGTCAGCAAAACGATCGAAAAAGCTGAAAAGGCGGTGAGGGGCTTGAGGCGTTTCATAAGAGATGATGTTGAATCGAAAAATCATAGACCATCAAAATAACCGCTCCGCAACCGAAGCACAACGTCATCGTATCTTTGGCGGAAACAAAAAAAGGGCGTCCCGAAAAACCGGAACGCCCCTTCCTGCCATATCAACCGTCAACGCTTCAGCGAGCGGCTTCGAGCGCGGCGATGCGCGACTCGAGCGGCGGGTGGCTGCTGAAGAGCGCCATCATGCCGCCACCGGCAATGCCGCTGGCCGCCATCTGTTTCGGCAACTCGCCCGCTTCGAGATTTCCGAGCGCCCGCAGCGCCTCGATCATCGGACGGCGGTCGCCCATTAGCGCTGCCGCTCCCGAATCCGCGCGGAACTCTCGCTTGCGCGAAAAGTACATCACAACGATGGAGGCGAGAATGCCGAACAGAATCTCGAAAACAATGCTGCCGATCCAGTAACCAATGCCGGGACTGCCCGATTCATCCTCGTCCCTGCGCAGAAAACTGTCGATCGCATAACCGGCGACGCGGGCCAGAAAGATCACGAAGGTGTTGACCACGCCCTGGATCAGCGTCAGCGTCACCATGTCGCCGTTCTGGATGTGGGCCACCTCGTGCGCCAGGACGGCCTCGACCTGCTGCTTGTTCATGCTCTGCATGAGGCCCGTCGAAACGGCGACCAGCGATTTCGACTTGCTCGCGCCCGTGGCGAAGGCGTTGGGCGCGCCGTCATAGATAGCCACCTCGGGCGTTGGCAAACCGGCCTTTGAAGAGAGCCGCTTCACCGTATTCACGAGCCACGCCTCATCCTGATTGGCCGGTTGCGCGATGACCCGCGCGCCGGTGCTCCATTTGGCCATCGTTTTTGACATAAGCAACGATATGAACGAGCCGCCAAAACCGATCAGGGCCGCGAACGCCAGCAGCATTCCCAGATTCAGCCCGTTGCCGGTCAGAAAGCGATCGACGCCCAGAAGACGGGCGGTGACCGACAGCACCAGCAATACCGCAATGTTGGTTATCAAAAACAGAACTATTCGTTTCATCCGCATCCTCCTGCGTTATCAGTTATGATTTGTTTGCTTGAAAATTAAAAATATCGATCCCTCGAATTTGACGTTCAGTCCGGTATAGACTTGCGAAATTTATTGAAATAAAAAACAAAAAAATCACAACGCAGCTCTCGCCGCATTCTGAAAAACCAAGCGGCACACCTGACTGTCAAGCACAACTCGAAGGAAAACTTCGCGCGGCTGCCAGGCAGTTCCCACAATCTTGACATGGCGTTTCAACATGGCAGGCGTTTTTTGTATTTTGGGCTTTTTCCGCTTCACCTAACGGCTTGCCTTTCATGAAGAAATCACCGCTGGCCATCCTGTTCCTGACCGTTCTTCTCGACCTGATCGGCTTCGGTATCGTGCTGCCGCTCTTGCCGACCTACGCCAAGGAACTCGGCGCGTCGCCCTTCATGATCGGCCTGATCGCGGCGATCTACTCAACGATGCAGTTCATCTTTTCGCCGATCTGGGGCAAGCTGAGCGACAAGATCGGACGCCGTCCGGTGATGCTGTCGAGCATTTTTCTGGCATCGATCTCCTACGTTTTTTTCTCGCAGGCGGTTACTATTCCGCTCTTGATTCTGGCCCGTTCGCTCTCAGGCATCGGCTCGGCCAACATCGCGGCGGCGCAGGCGGCCATCACCGACGTGACCGACTCGAAAAGCCGTTCAGGCGCAATGGGGATGCTCGGCGCGGCGTTCGGCATTGGCTTCATCATTGGCCCCCTCGTCGGCGGCGTACTGATGACCAACTTCGGCATCTCGATGGTCGGTCTGTTCGCGGCAGGCCTCAACTTTATCAACTTCCTGCTCGCGCTCGTCCTCCTGGGTGAAACCAACGCCCACGCAGAGGGCTTTCTGTCGCTCTTCAAAAAGCATCCCGACGCAAAGCCTCACGCCAACAACTCGTTCATCGCCTCTCTCAGCCGCAAAAGCAGCGCCTACGCCGACAAGGTTCGCGAGGCATTCAGTTCGCGGCCCGTGGCGCTGTTGATGATTATCAACTTCATCTATTCGCTCGCCATCGTGAACATGCAGGTTTCGGCGATCCTGCTCTGGAGCGATATTTACCACGCCACCGAGCAGCAGGTGGGCTACCTGTTCGCCTACGTGGGCTTCTTTACGGTGATCGTGCAGGGGGTGATGCTGCCGAAAATGACTCGCAAGTACGGAGAGCACAAGCTGATGGTTCTGGGTCACGTCACCTCGTTCATCGGGGTCTTCTTCATTCCGTTCATTCCGGTCAGCTCGCTCTTCACGATCGGCCTCGCCATTCTGCTCTTCTTCGCCATCGGCACGAGCCTGGTCAATCCGCTCAATATTTCGATGATCTCGCTCTACAGCTACAAGCAAAAGCAGGGGCAGGTCATGGGGTTCGCCCAGTCAGTCAACGCCCTGGCCCGCATCCTCGGCCCCTTCACCGGCAGCATTCTGTACGGCATGGATCACCGTTTTCCCTACTACCTTGCCGGAGCACTGACCGTGGTCGGCACGTTCATTTCGATGAGCCTGTTCAAATATGACATCGAGGCGCTGGAGCCGTCAGCAAGCGTCGCAGACTGAAAAAACCGCCGCAAACGAAAAGGAGAAACCCATGCGCATAGGCGTTGCAGGCGTCGGCAAGCTCGGCGAATTCCATACGAACCTGTTGAAGCAGATCGCCGGTGAAAGCCCGGATGTCGAATTTTCCGGCGTATTCGACCTCAACCCGGAGCGGTTGCAGGAGATCGGCAAAAAGTACGGCGTGCCGTGTTTTTCCACGCTGACGGAGTTAGCCGCAGCATCCGACGCCGCGGTGATCGCGACGACGACCAGCTCGCACTACGCCATTGCAAAACAGCTTCTCGAAGCGGGGCTGCACCTCTTCATCGAGAAGCCGATCACGGCGACGCTCGACGAGGCCGACGAGCTGATCGGCATCGAAAAGGAGAAGGGGCTGACCATCCAGGTTGGCCACATCGAGCGCTTCAACCCGGCGCTGCTCGCCGTGGAGCCGTATATCGGCGAGCCGATGTACATTCAGGCCGAACGGCTGAGCGGTTTTTCACGCCGCGTGACTGACGTATCGGTGATACTCGACCTGATGATTCACGACATCGACCTGGTGCTCTCGCTCATCAAATCGGACATCCGCAGCATCGCGGCTTCGGGGGTGAAGGTCTTCTCCAACGAGCTGGATATGGCCACGGCGCGCATCGAGTTCGAAAACGGCGCCATCGCCAATGTGACGGCGAGCCGCCTCAGCCGGAGCAAGCTGCGCAAAATGCGCTTCTTCAGCCGCAAACCGAAGAGCTACGCCTCGCTCGATTTCACCAGCGGCAAGTCCGAGGTGTTCCGGCTGGTTCCGCCCGATCAACTCTCATCGAAGAATCCGATCAAGAACTTCGCGACGAAAAAAATTCTCGAACAGTTTGGCGAAATTCAGGAGTCGCTCAAGGATATGGCGCTCGATTACGTCAGTCCCGACATACCGAAAGTCAACGCCCTGAAGGTGGAGCTGGAGCAGTTCATCGACGCCATCCGCGCTGGCAGAGCGGCGAAAGTGACCTCCGAAGAGGGACGCCGCGCTTTGATGGTGGCGGGAAAAATCACCGATGAAATACGGAAAAATACGGCAGACCTTGACTGAACCCGACACGACGAATACGATACCGACGACCGAATGCTGACAACCGGGCACGAAGCCATTCCTGAAATCATGGCGCGCATCGGAGACCTCGCCGACGAGGCATCGCTCCCCTGCTATATCGTGGGCGGCTACGTTCGCGACCTCGTCATGCAGCGCCCCTGCACCGACATCGACATCATGGTGATCGGCGAGCCGGTGCCCTTCGCCCACGCCATCGCCGAAAAGCTCGGCGCGCGGAACTTCGTGCTCTTCGAGCGCTTCCGCACCGCTCAGCTCGAACTGGATGACCCGCGGGCCGGAACCTTCAAGCTCGAAATCGTCGGCGCGCGCAAGGAGAGCTACAACCCCGAATCGCGCAAACCGATCACCAGCATCGGTACGCTGGAGGATGACCTGTCGCGGCGCGACTTCACGATCAACGCGCTCGCCCTGCGCCTGAACCGCGACGAGCGCGGCGAAGTGGTCGATCTGTTCGACGGCCAGCGCCACATCCAGGAAAAGCTGCTCAAGACGCCGCTCGATCCCGAAAAGACCTTTTCGGACGATCCACTCCGCATGATGCGCGCCGCCCGCTTCGCCTGCCAGCTCGACTTCCGGCTCGACGCGGCCACGCTCGACGCGATGGCGGCGATGAGCGGGCGGATCCAGATCGTATCACGCGAGCGCGTCAGCCACGAGTTCCTCAAGATCATGCAAGCGCAGACGCCCTCCATCGGGCTGAAAATCCTCTATTCGACCGGCCTGTTGAAGGAGATCATCCCGGAGGTGACGGCGATGGCGGGCATCGAGCAGGTGGACGGACTCGGCCACAAGGACACGCTCTTCCACACCTTCCAGGTGGTCGATAACCTCGCGGAGCACTCCGGCAAGCTCTGGCTGCGCGTGAGCGCTCTCTTCCACGACATCGCCAAGCCGGTCACGAAGCGCTTCCATCCCGGAAGCGGCTGGACCTTCCACGGCCACGAGGCGGTGGGCGTCAAACTCGTGGCTCGGATTTTCCGCGCGATGAAGTGGCCTCTGGAGCCGATGGAGTACGTGCAGAAGATGGTGCGGCTCCACCACCGCCCGATTCCGCTCTCCAAGGAGGAGATCAGCGACTCGGCGGTGCGCCGCCTGATGTTCGATGCCGGGCCGGATCTCGACGACCTGATGAAGCTTTGCCGCGCCGACGTGACCAGCAAGAATCCGCGCAAGGTGCAGCGCATCATGAAGAACTTCAATAACGTCGAAGCAAAAATCGCCGAAGTCGGCGAAAAAGATCTGCTCGCCAAATGGCGTCCGCCGATCAGCGGCGCCGACATCATGGAACTGCTGCAACTGCCGCAGGGGCGAACGGTGGGCGTTATCAAGAGCCGCATGGAGAACGCCATCATCGACGGCGACATTCCCTACAACCGCCAGGCCGCGCTTGATTTTGTAAGTGCGGTGTACCGGGAAATGCAGGAGAAGGGGGAAGCGTGAAGTTTTTCCCGGGTGCTTGGCAATAGGTCTTATAGGTCATATAAGTCCTATACGACCTATAAGACCTATTCTCCGGTTCCTTTGAGGAGCCACGAACTATAGTATTGTTAACAACCAAAACCGAACCACTGTGATACCACGTTACTCGCCGAAAGACATCTCGGCAATCTGGAGCGATGAGGCCAAATTCGAGCGCTGGCTGCAACTTGAAATCGCCGCCGTCGAGGCGCGCATGGAGGCGGGCGTCGTTCCGTCCGACGCACTTTCGACCATCAAGGAGAAGGCGAAATTCAACGTCGAGGAGATTCTTGTCATCGAAAACGAGACCAAGCACGACGTTATCGCCTTTTTGACCAACGTCGCCGGATACGTCGGCCCCGACTCCCGCTACGTCCACGAGGGACTCACTTCGTCGGACGTGGTCGATACCTGCCTGGCCATGCAGATGCGCGACGCGGGCAAGATCATCGTGGCCGACATCGAGTCGCTCATCGAGGTGCTCGGTAAAAAGGCCGTCGAGCACAAATACACGCTCCAGATGGGGCGCACGCACGGCATCCACGCCGAGCCGACCACCTTCGGCCTCAAGCTTTTGCTCTGGCACGAGGAGATGAAGCGCAACCTTGAGCGCATGAAGCGCGCGCTCGAAACCGTTTCGGTCGGCAAGATTTCCGGCGCGGTCGGCACCTACCAGCACCTTTCGCCCGACATCGAGGCCGCCGTCTGCCAGAAGCTCGGCCTGAAGCCGTCGCCGATCTCGACACAGATTCTCCAGCGCGACCGCCACGCCGAGTACGCCACGACGCTCGCCATCGTGGCCTCGTCGATCGAGAAGTTCTCGACCGAGCTGCGCCATTTGCAGCGCACCGAGGTTCGCGAAACCGAGGAGTTCTTCAGCAAGGGCCAGAAAGGCAGCTCCGCCATGCCGCACAAGCGCAACCCGATCACCTTCGAGCGGCTCACCGGCCTGGCCCGCGTGGTGCGCTCCAACTCCATCGCCGCCATGGAGAACGTCGCCCTCTGGCACGAGCGCGACATTTCGCACTCATCGGTCGAGCGCGTCATCATGCCCGACTCCACCATTGCGCTCGTTTACATGCTGCGCACCTTCCGTGACTCGGTCGAAACCCTGCTGGTCTATCCGGAGCGCATGGAGCAGAACTTCGACACCTCCTACGGACTGACCCTCTCGCAGACGCTCCTGCTGGCGCTGACGGGCAAGGGCCTCACCCGTGAGGATGCTTACCGGCTCGTGCAGCGCAACGCCATGAAGAGCTGGGAAGAGAAAATCCAGCTCAAGGAGCTGGTGCTCAAGGACAGCGAACTGCTCGAACACATCACCGCCGAAGAGATCAACGAGCTGTTCAGCCCCGAGACGATTCAAGGCAAGCTCAAAAACAGCGTGGATATTATTTTCAAGCGCAACGGGCTGTGAGGAAGTTCGACATTTTCAACCCCGGCTTGAAAGCCGGGGCAAGGTAAATGTAAGAGCAACAATGTCCGAAGGGTTAAAACCCTTCTGAATGTGAGACGTCGTGGACTGAAGAGAAGAGGAAAAAAAGGCAGGCGAGGTTTATAACCGGCCTGCCTTTTTTGCGTTCAGAACATTTTGAGCTGGTTGCGTTTTGGCGGAGTGAAGCCTTTCAGGAAGGCCCGGTAGCGGTTGATGAGCGCGTTGGTCGAGGCGTCGTGGTCTTCGACCGGATCGTCTGACTCGAACTCCGGCAAAATCGCCTTGGCGAGTTGCTTGCCGAGTTCCACGCCCCACTGGTCGAACGAATTGATGTTCCAGACCACCCCCTGCACGAACACCTTGTGCTCGTAGAGCGCGATCAGGCTGCCGAGGTTGAAGGGGTTCAGTTCGTCGAGCACGATGGTGTTGGTCGGGCGGTTGCCGGGAAAGAGCTTGTGCGGGAGGAGTTTCTCAAGATCACTGCCCGACAGGCCCACCGCCTCGAGTTCGGTGCGAGCTTCGGCTTCGCTCTTGCCTTTCATGAGCGCTTCCGATTGAGCCAGGCAGTTCGCAACCAGCATATCGTGATGCTCGCCAACCGGATTCTGGCTCTTGAGCGAAATGATGAAATCGACCGGAATGATCTCCGTGCCCTGGTGCAGAAGCTGGAAAAAGGCGTGCTGCGCGTTGGTGCCCGGCTCGCCCCAGATCACCAGCCCGGTGGCATAATCGGTTTCGTGACCGGCCCGGTCAACGCGCTTGCCGTTGCTCTCCATGTCGAGCTGCTGAAGATAGGCCGGAAAGCGGTGCAGGTACTGGTCGTAGGGAATGATCGCCTGCGAGTGCGATCCGAAAAAGTTGTTGTACCAGATGCCGAGCATGCCGAGAATCACCGGCATATTCTGTTCGAGCGGAGCTTCGAGGAAGTGCTCGTCCATCGCGCGAGCGCCGGCGAGCAGCTCGCTGAAGCGGTCGAAGCCGAGATAGAGCGCGATGGAGAGGCCGATCGACGACCAGAGCGAGTAGCGCCCGCCAACCCAGTCCCAGAAGCGGAACATGTTGGCCGGGTCGATGCCGAACTCCTCGACCTTTTCGCGATTCGTGGAGACGGCGACGAAGTGCCGGGCGACGTGCGACCGGTTGCCCGCCTTGACAAGGAACCACGCCCGCGCACTGATGGCGTTGGAGAGCGTCTCCTGCGTGGTGAAGGTTTTGGAGGCGATGATGAAAAGCGTCGTTTCAGGTTTCAGCCCGCGAAGAGTTTCGGCCAGATGCGAGCCATCGACGTTTGAGACAAAGTGCACCCGCAGCTTGCCGTGAGCAAACGGTTTCAGCGCTTCGGTCACCATGTACGGGCCGAGATCGGAGCCGCCGATGCCGATATTGACCACATCGGTGATGCGTTTGCCGGCGTAACCGACCCACTCCCCCGATATGACCTTACCGCAAAACGCCTTCATCTGGCCGAGCACGTCGGCAACCTCCGAAGCCACATCCTCGCCATCGATGGTCATCTCGTAACCCGGTGGCCGACGAAGCGCGGTGTGCAGCACCGAACGCCGCTCGGTGAAGTTGATCTGCTCGCCCTCGAACATCTCGCCGCGCTTCTTTTCGATCTCCGAACGGCGTACAAGCTCCATGAGCAGCTCCATGGTGCGGGTGGTGATCCGGTTCTTCGAGTAGTCGAGATGGATAGCGTCGAGCGAAAGAGAGAAGCGGTCATGCCGCTCCGGATCGGCTTCAAACAGATCGGTCATGGCCTGGTGGCGGGTATCCTGAAAGTGTGAATCGAGGGCGCTCCATTCGGCATTGCGGGAGAGATACATGATTATACAGTCCTTTATTATTGGTTTTAATAGGGAATATAACGCAACACCACCACACAACCGCCCTCCGCGTTTTCGATCCTGAAGCTTTCGGCCAACCTGCTGGCAAGAAAAAGTCCGCGACCGCAACAAGCCTTGCCGCTGCGGCCTGAACAGATCGCCGTCACGGCTCGAACCGGCTCGAACCCCTCACCGCAATCCCTGATTCTGACCTCCAGAAACCGCTCTCCCCCAGCCTCTCCGGCTTCGAGCGTCATGGTGACCGAAAGCGCGGAATTGTCGTGGTTGCCATGCCTGACGGCATTGACAAAGGTCTCGTGGACGCTCAATTCGAGATCAGGGATAAACGAATCGCTATACCCTTCGATACGCCCGACGGCGTCGATACAGTGACGAAGCCGGGGAATCTCTTCGAGCATCGAGGGTAATGAAAGCCAGTAATAGCTCATGGTGCTCAGCTCTACATCATGAAGAAGACCTGATTGAAAAGGTACCGTGTTCACACGAGGAGAGCAAACCTCCAGTCACGCCACAGGCCTTTACTTTTTTAGCCTGTTGTTATTTTTAAGCTTATTTATTCTTACAGTTTTGTGCTATTTATTTATTTTTTATATTTGATGCGTGCAATGAGTTAAATAATCATACGTAACAGGGCACAAGCAGTTTATTTTTTTCAACACCGCAATCCGATCGTATCATGAAATCATTTCTGTCCAAATCCGGAGCGATTGCCGCTGGCCTCCTCTTGGCAGCGGCAACCTTCAGTCCGCCGATCCAGGCAGCGACGCCAACCCCTGATGCCGTCAACGCATTCGCCATCGACAACTTCTTCCTGTTTATCTGCGCCGTCCTGGTGCTGTTCATGCAGGCGGGATTCGCGCTGGTCGAGACAGGCCTGAACTCGGCAAAGAACACCGTCAACATCCTGTTCAAAAACCTGATGGACCTTTCGATCGGCGCCATTCTGTTCTACTTCATCGGCTATGGCCTGATGTATCCGGGCGAAGCCTTCAGCGGCGGATTCTTCGGATTCGGCGGCAGCGGCATCAGCGCCGACATGCCTGAAATCGCGGGTGGCAAGCTCTATCCGGCGGTTGACTTCCTCTTCCAGGTTGCTTTCGCCGCCACGGCTGCCACGATCGTTTCGGGCGCGGTTGCCGGAAGGATGCAGTTCAAGGCGTACCTGATCTACTCGGCGGTCATCTCGGCGGTCATTTATCCCATCAGCGGCTTCTGGCTCTGGGGCGGCGGCTGGCTGAAAGTTCTCGGCTTCCATGACTTCGCCGGTTCGCTTCTGGTGCACGCTCTCGGTGGTTTTGCCGGTCTTGCCGGCGCTATCGTTCTTGGCCCACGTATCGGAAGATTCAACGAAGACGGTTCGCCAAACGCCATGCCCGGCCACAACCTGGCGCTCAGCACCCTTGGCGTGTTCATTCTGCTGATCGGCTGGTACGGCTTCAACCCCGGCAGCCAGCTCGCTGTCGTCGGCGCCGACAACACCGCCGCCGTCATGAAGATCGCCGTCAACACCACGCTCGCCGCCTGCGCTGGCGCCGTGATGGCCATGATCTTCGCCTGGAGCCTCTTCAAGAAGCCTGACCTCACGATGGCCCTGAACGGCATGCTCGCCGGCCTGGTCGCCATCACGGCCAACTGCGACGTGGTCTCCTACAATGCTTCGCTGATTATCGGCGCGGTTGGCGGCATTCTGGTCGTGCTCGGCATCATGCTGCTCGACAAGCTCAGAATCGACGACCCGGTCGGCGCATGGCCGGTGCATGGCCTGAATGGCATCTGGGGCGGCGTTGCTGCCTGGCTCTTCGGCGCTCAGCCGATGGTTGCCCAGCTTGTTGGTTCACTGGTTGTTCCGCTCTGGGGATTCGTCACCATGCTGGTGCTCTTCCTGATCCTCAAGGCTGTCGGTATCCTGCGCGTCCACAAGGATGAGGAGATGAAGGGTCTCGATATTTCGGAACACGAAGAAGAAGCTTACTTTGGCTTCGATATTTACACAACCCAGTAACGCATTTTAAACGGAGCACAAGCAATGAAATATATCGTAGCAATGATCCAGCCCCACAAGCTGCCGGACGTGAAAAAAAGTCTCGCCGCCGCCGGGGTTCGCAAGATGACCGTGACCAATGCTCTCGGATGCGGCGCTCAGGGAGGATATACGGAGGTCTATCGCGGCGTACCGAGCGAGGTCAACCTCCTGAAAAAGGTCAAACTTGAGATCGCCGTCAATGAAGAGTTCGCTGACGCCACGGTCAAGGCGATCATCAAGGGCGCGAAAACCGGTGAGATTGGTGACGGAAAAATTTTTATCTTCGACCTTCCGGAGTGCATCCGGATCAGAACCGAAGAAAAAGGCCACGCCGCCATCGGTTGATCTTGCACCATGTTCTTTCCGGCGGTTCTCCAGAAAGGGGAACCGCCATTCTCAGACACACAAACCATAACACCACAACAAAGGAGTTCTTCTCGATGAAAAAGACAGCAAAACTGATCGCCCTCGCCGCAGTACTGTTCGCAGGGTTCGGTTCAACCAACGCCATGGCAGACGAAGGCTTCAAAATTGGCGCGGACGTTGTCAGCAGCTATGTCTGGAGAGGTGGCGATCTTGGTGATTCAGCCGCTATCCAGCCGAATCTTTCCTACACCTTCAAGAATGGCCTGAGCATCGGCCTTTGGGGATCATACGCAATTACCGAGGACACCGATAACGTTGCAGGCACGAGCGATCGTTACAAAGAGGTCGATGTCACCATCAGCATGCCGGTCGGCCCTGTCACTCTTGCCGTGACCGACTACAACGCCAATCCTGAAGCCGGCAATACCTTTGATTTCGGTGAAGATGGCAACAACACCATCGAAGTCAGCGCCAGCTACAGCCACGAGAATGTCGGCCTGATGGCAGGCGTGTTCGTCGCCGGTAACGATTACAACAACGCCGTGTACTGCGAAGCCAGCTACAAGTTCTACGACAAGGACGGCTACACCGCCAAAGCAACGGCCGGCCTCGGTAGCGAAGACTACTATGGCGATTTTGACGGTGCCGAGAGTGATAGACTTGCCCTGGTCAACACCGGAATTTCGGTCTCCAAGGATCGCTACACCGCTTCGGCCATCTACAACCCGGATACCGAAAAATCCTATCTGGTCTTTATGGCCTCGTTCTAAGGTTATGGTTACCTTACGTTAGGTTGACAAAAAAGGAGCTCTCGGGCTCCTTTTTTGTTTGAAAGACTTATATGACTTATAGGTCGTATAAGTCATATAAGCGCACTTTGCCTGCCTTTTTCAGATCGACTTTTCGTAGATCACGTACTCTTTGTAGGGAATGCCGCCGATCACTTTGGCGAGCTTGCTCATCGCTTCGTTGGACTTGAGCACCCAGCTCATTTCGCTGGCGAACAGGCCGTGCTGGCCGCCATATTCCGAAATACGCGCGTTCATGACGCTGTCGATGCCCTTGTTGCGATACTCCGGCAGCACGCCCATCGTGATGGTGCGGAACATCGAGATGTTGCGCTTGTACCAGAGGTACTTCGCCAGACCCCACGGCGTGAAGGGATTGCCATTGACATGCTTGAGCGCCTGGTTGATGTCGGGCAGCGTCAGCGAGAAGCCGATGGTCTTGCCGTTTTTGTCCTCGACGAAATAGATGAAGTGCGGGTCGGCGACCGACTTCATACTCTTGGCCATGAAATCGAACTCCTTGTCGGTCATCGGCACGAAGCCCCAGTTCTTCTCCCACGCCTTGTTGTAAATCTCCCTGATCTTCTCGACCTCGCTGTCGAACCTCTTCATATCCATATCCCGGACGCTCAGCCCCTCGCGCTTCAGCACATGCTGCGCGATTCGGCTCAGGCGGCTGATGTCGATCATTTTCTGGTCGATGTACCAGGCAAGCAGCTCCTGGCCGATTTTGTGGCCGCTGTTCAGGCACAGATCGTTGTAATACGGAGGATTGTAGAGCATCAGGAACACCGGCGGGCTGTCATAGCCTTTGGTCAACATGCCGCACTGGTCGTTCATCGACGGACTCACCGGCCCGCGCATCGCGTCGAGGCCCTTGCTTTTCAGCCACATCGCCGCGGCCTCGAAGAGCGCATCGGCCACCTTCTGATCGTCGATGCACTCGAAAAATCCCCAGAATCCCACCTTGTCATGATGAATCTCGTTATGGCGGCGGTTTCGGATCGCAGCGATCGTGCCCACCATGACACCATCCTTCCAGGCGGTGAACATCGCCAGATCGGCGTGCTCATAGAGCGGGTAACGTTCGGTGTCGAGCGTTTTCATATAGTCCGAAATCACCGGCGGCACCCAGTTCCTGTTCAGTTCCGGATCTTTGCGATAGACCTTCCACGCGAACCTGATGAACTGCTTGCGCTCACGGCTGGTCTTGACCCGCCTGATTTCGATGCTCATGATGGTCGTTGAAGTAATGATGGGGATTGAGAGGCGGGAGCTTCTTCAAACAAAGAAACGCCTGCCGCCGGATGAGGGTCATTCAAAGGCATGGCCCGGTTTGAGACCCGCAGCCTTGAGAATCTTGGCAAGCGGGCAGAAGCCGGTAAACGCCGCCTGGAACAGGTTCAGTCCGACAAAGCCGGTGAACCAGAGCCAGTTCTGGTTGTGATAGATGGAGAGCAAGACGCTGGCCAGAATGAAAAATCCGGCGACGGCATAGACAACTCTGTCGATATTCATTGTTTTGCTGACAAGTTTTGGTTGATAAAAATTTCCGATGCCCGGAGCCGTCAGGCTTTCGAGCCAACCTGCTTCATAAACGAGGCCCCATCCCGAAGCATCTTCTCGGTCTCGGCCCACGAGACGCACTCGTCGGTGATAGAAACGCCATATTGCAGCGCTTCCGGATCGACCGGAAATGGCTGGTTTCCGGAGCAGATGTTGCTCTCGATCATGACGCCGGCAATGCTCTTGTTACCGTTCTCTTTCTGGACGAGAATATTCTCCCAGACTTTGGCCTGATTGCCGAACTTTTTGCCTGAGTTGGCGTGGCTGCAATCGACCAGCAGGTGCGGCGTCAGCTCAGCTTTCAGGAGCTTCTTTTCAGCCTGGGCGATGCTGTCGGCATCGTAGTTCGGCTTGCTGGAGCCGCCGCGAAGCACAAGATGCCCGAAGGGATTGCCTTTGGTGGTGATGACGCTGCTGTGGCCGTCCTGGTCGATGCCGAGGAAACTGTGCTGGTGCATCGCCGAGCGGATGGCGTCGATAGCCACCTGAAGCCGTCCGTCGGTCGCATTCTTGAAGCCCACCGGCATCGAAAGGCCGCTGGCCATCTGGCGGTGAGTCTGCGATTCGATGGTGCGCGCGCCGATGGCTGCCCAACTGATGAGGTCGGCAACGTATTGCGGCGAGATCGGATCGAGAAACTCCGTGGCCGCCGGCAGACCCATTTCGTTCAGCTCGATGAGCAGCTTGCGGGCATGGAACAGCCCGTGCTCGATATCGTAAGTATCGTTGAGGTGGGGATCGTTGATGAACCCCTTCCACCCGATAGTTGTGCGCGGCTTCTCGAAATAGACCCGCATGATGATGCAGAACTCCGCTTCAAGCTCTTTGCGCACGGCGACAAGGCGCGAGGCGTAATCACGCGCCGCCTTGATGTCGTGGATAGAGCAGGGGCCGACGATAACCAGCATACGGTTGTCCTTGCCGGTCAGAATATTCTCGACCTCTCGCCTGGCCTGGCAAACCGTATCGGCGATATGCTCGGTAACGGGCAGTTTTTCCTTCAGCGCCTTTGGCGAGGTGAGCGTAATGATTCTTGAAACTCGTAAATCCTGTAGTTGTTGCATTCGTAGTACTCAGAAAAATCGTCAATTAACTATGTTTGGAAGATAACAAATCAACCAGAATAACCGGAGGCGGAGCGTGTAAATTCCTTGTCGCTCCGGCAAGCCCACAAACAGGAAAACCTGCCACACCGGCAGGTTCTCCTGTTCCTCCAAATAGGCTATGAAAGAAAGGAGCCTGTTACTCCTTGGTAAAGTCGATATTCAGCCAGCCGCTATCAAACGATGCTCCGGTTGACTCCATGCCGGCCAGAAAGAGCGGAAGCGCAACGATCTTCTGGTAGTCGCCGATACGGATGGTAAGGTCATCGCCGAGCTTCATGATCTTCGGTTCCAGACCCATGCTCTCCATGAAGGGCAGCTTCACGCGAACCTTGTAGTGACCGTCGGAGACTTTGGAGATGTTGATCGGATCCTCCTTAAAGAAGATATCGAGCGGGTTCTCATCGCCGTAAACCTTCTCGCCGACCTTGCGAAGCATCTCGAGACCGAGCACCTCGTTGTTGAACAGCGGTACTTCGGCAACCGGAATCGGAGCGAAGGCGTCGTTGATCTGGTCGATATATTTCTGCTGGATGGCGCGCCACTGCTGGAAGTACGGATCAGGGCTCTGGTCGGGCATGACGCGGTTGATGGTGATCCTGTCAACCGTGATGCCGTAGAGGTTCAGGTAGGTCAGGGCGCGCATCGACTCCTTGATGACCATCTTCTCAGGGTTCATGACCAGACGCATGGTGGTTTTGGTGCCGTCGGCGAGCAGGTCAATGATGCCCTCGGTCGAGGAGAACAGGTTGTCAACCTTTTCGTAAACCTCTTCGGGAGCCACGAAATCGTCGAGCTTCTTGACCTTTTTGGAGAGCGGGCGGATCATCGGTTTCACCATGTACTTCTCGACGTTGCGGATGAACTTGATGAACCAGCCGAAGGTCTCCGGCAGCGAAAGCAGGCGGAGGGTCTCGCCGGTCGGCGCGCAGTCAACGACGAGAAGATCGAAATCTTTCTGCTCTTCATTGTAACGCTTGATGTAGGAGAGCGAGAACAGCTCCTCCATGCCCGGAAGCACGCCCATCTCTTCGGCATAGACGCCTTCGATGCCGCGCGAAGCCATCAGGTGAGCGAAGTGCTCGCGGACGACATCCCAGTTCAGGTTGAGATCACCGAAAACGCTGACCTCCTGTCCCCAGAGGTTCTCCGCGACCTTTACAGGTGATGGCCCGAGTTCCATGTCGAGAGAGTCACCAAGGCTGTGGGCCGGGTCGGTAGACATGATGAGAGTCTTGTAACCCATGTCGGCTGCTTTCAGGGCTGTCGCTGCCGCAACTGAAGTCTTGCCGACGCCTCCCTTACCGGTGAAAATGATATTACGCATACGCTGTGTTAAGTACCCTTTGTTGGTGGTTAAAAAAACTGTCCGTACCCCAGAAATTACTGGACAAACGGCGCGCGCGAAAATTGAATGCTTAAGATAAAAAAAAACTTCAATGACAAGAAGAACTACCGGGAAACGAACGAATAATTAACCCGGATGGCTATCGGGCCGATTCCGGGAGGCTCACTTCTTGTGACGACCTTTGCCGGAACTCTTCTTTGCTGAACTCTTGCGCTTGTTGACCGCTCCGCCTTTCTTCCCTTTTTTCTTTCCGGAGTCCAGGAAAGACTTGCTCTTTGATTTCCCTTTTTTTCTGTCGAGCTTTCGGGATGAGGCTTTCGAGCGGCTGGAATCGCCTCCGGCCTTGAACACCACCAGCCTCTGACCCGACCTCAGCTTTGAGCTTTTCAGATTGTTCCAGTCAATAATCTGACTGACCGAGCAGCCATATTTGCGGGCAAGGCTTGAGAGCGTCTCCCTTTTCCGCACCACATGCACCTTCCGGCCCCGGCCACTGCTGATCACATCATCCCGCCGGTCGGCCTCCCTGACCATGGCATACAGGCGCGCCTTTTCGGCAACCATTTCCGGCTTGTATGCATAGATATCCCGCTCTTTTTCGAGGAACGGTCTGATGTATTGCTTGGGAAGCCTCATCATGTTGGGCCTGGATTCCGGAGCCGGTATGAGGCCTGCCTTGTATTGCGGATTGAGGAATTTGAGATCGTCCATCGTCACGCCGAGCGTCTCGTTCAACTGCTCGAAAGTAAGCGACTGATTGACCGGGACCCTGGCGGTTTCGGAATAGAGATAACCCGGCTGCGCAGGACGGATATTGTGCTCGCGATAGTAGTTCATGACGTAGGTCACGGCGATAAAGGCCGGAACGTAGCCTCGCGTCTCCTGCGGAAGGTAGGGCCAGATTTCCCAGTAATCGCGCGCGCCGCCAGCTTTTCTAATGGCTCTCTGCACGGCGCCGGGTCCGGCATTGTATGCCGCGAGCGCGAGAAACCAGTCGCCAAACATGTCGTGCAGGTCACGAAGATGCTCGCTTGCCGCCACGGTCGCCTTGGAGGGATCGTACCGGTCTTCGACGAACGACGAGGAGTGCAGGCCGTACATTTTGCCCGTGCCGCTCATGAACTGCCACAAGCCGCGCGCCCCGGCGCGTGATACCGCCGTAGGGTTCAGCGCGGACTCGACGATAGCAAGGTTCTTCATTTCGGGAGGAATCCCGTACTTCCTGAACGATTCGTCAAATAACGGAAAATAGATATGGGTCAGGCCAAGCACCTTCGAGACGAACTTCCGCTTGTCAACAGCATAGACGCGGATGTAACCCCTCACATGCTCGTTATAGACGAGATTGAACTGGCTGTTTCTGGCCAGCGCGGCAATTCTGGAAGCGTAAACCGAATCACTGAACTGGGGAATAAACTCTTTGGGAAGATAGTTGCTGTTGCTGCCGCCGCCCCGCTGACCAGGCGAAAAGCGGTCATCCTGAAAATAGGTGTTCGTCACAAGGCTGTCAAGCATCTCCGAAACACGCGAGGCTCGTGCGTTCGCTGTGCTGTCAGGCTCCGCGCCGAACGACACGGATGACAATGCGGCAACCTGCACGAATAGACAGACAACAAAATGCCTGAATGGTAAAAAACTTTTCACAAACCGGGCCGGTTTAACAAATGAGGTTGCTTGGGCACCCTCAGGTTCGAGACAATAAAGCATGATTCGGAAACATAACCAGAGAGCACCATTAATACAAGGAGCCTGTATGAAAGTGTATCGATGGCGGTCAGGAGATTGAGAAAAGGCCAATTGACAACCGAAACCGCAAGACGGCATCGACCGGCAAGGCGCAACGCTTCTCGCCAATCAAGCGCGGAGAGGCAGCTCATTGCCTACAGGCCTACAGGAGCATTCAATCATTTTCGACCCTTCACAATCCGATTTTCAACGACCAATTCTTCATTGTCAATATCTCACCTTCCAGAGAAAGAGACCTGCCGCGTCGGCGGGCTTCAGATCAGACGGGCGACAACCGCTTTCGAGCATCCGGGCGAACTCCTCCTCTTCGAGTCGGCCCATCCCGGCTTCGATCATGCCCGCCACCAGAAAGCGCACCATGCTGCGCAGAAAACGGTTCGCCTCGATGCCGAGAACGCAGAACCGACCGGAGCGGTACCAGCGGGCCTCCGAGACCGTGCAGAGGGTTCCGTGCTGGTCGGAACTCTCTTTCGAGAAGGCCGCGAAGTCGTGGGTTCCGGTGAGCAGCGTCGCCAGCCGGTTCATCGCGAAAAGATCCGGCTTGCCGTGACAGCATCCGGCAAAACGGCTGTCGATGGCCGAGGGGCGTTCGACGAGAAAGTAGCGGTACTCGCGCGAGGTGGCGCTGAAGCGGGCGTGGAACGACTCCGGCGCTTGCCGCATCGAGGTGATGCGGATCGTCGGGGGCAGAAGCGAATTGGCCGAGTGCATCAGGCGGCTCGTCGGCATCGGCGAACCGGTCGTGAAGCTCGCCACCTGCCCACGGGCGTGCACCCCCCGGTCGGTTCTGCCCGCTCCGTCGATGCCGACCGGCTCCTGCGTGATCCGCCTGAGCACCCGCTCGATCTCCCCCTGCACGGTCAGCACTTCGCCCGGCTGGCGCTGCCAGCCCGAGTAATCGGTTCCGTCATACTCGATCTGCATTCTGATGGTTCTCATCGATCCCGCCATATTTCCACACCCCTTCGATCGTTCCGCTTATCTTTCCACGATAATAATTATCTTGAGCGAAATTTTCGCTTTCTCGATTCACAGAAAACCGGCAGACAGCTTGACCATCCACTCCCTCGACCTGCTCATCGCATCGCTTGAAAAAGCGAGACGCGAAAGCACTTCGCCCGGCTACGCCGTGCCGAACCTCTGGCGCAACGGCGCAACCGGCATTTCAGTGGTCGATCCTTTTGACTATTTCAGCGAAACCCTCGACGCCATCGGCAACGCGCCGCCCGCCAAGCTCGACGCCGGGCCTGAAGAGTCCGGCTGGAGCGCTTCGGCCATAGTCTATAACCTTTTCGTCCGCTACGATGCAGCGTTCGACCACAACCGCGACGGGCAGATCGGCACGGACGCGCTGGCGGAGGGGTTCCGCGAAACAGGCACTTTGCTGAAGGCGATCACGATGCTGCCCTACATCCGCCGAATGGGCGTCAACACGCTCTACCTCCTGCCGCTCACCAGCATCGGCTCGGTCAACCGCAAGGGTTCGCTCGGCTCGCCGTATGCGATCAAAAACCAGTACCGGCTCGACGAAACCCTCGGCGAACCGGCGCTCGACCTGTCGCTCGAAACGCAACTGAAAGCGCTCGTCGAAGCGGCGCACCACCTCGGAATGCGAGTCGTCTTCGAGTTCGTCTTTCGCACGAGTTCCATCGACAGCGACTGGATCGAACAGCATCCGAAGTGGTTTTACTGGATCAAATCCAGCGAGGGCCTGCCGCCCTACGCCGCTCCGGCGTTCGAGGACGACAAGCTGACCCGCATTTACGAGCAGGTGGACAAGCACGATTTCCACGAGCTTCCCGAACCTGACGAGGCCTACCGCAACCGTTTCGTTCCGGCTCCGGAAAAGCTGGCGCTTGGCGAGCATGGCTACAGCGGCGCGACGGCGGACGGCGAACCGTGCGTCATCGCCAGCGCCTTTTCGGACTGGCCGCCGGACGACCGCCAGCCGCCGTGGACCGACGTCACCTACCTGAAGCTGCACGATTCGCCGCGCTTCAACTACATCGCCTACAACACGATACGGATGTACGACGAGGCGCTCGAACGCCCGGAGTTCCGCGCCTCGGCGCTGTGGCGGGAGATCACCGGCATCATTCCGTGGTACCGCGAACAGTTCGGCATCGACGGCGCGATGATCGACATGGGCCACGCCCTGCCGCCAGAGCTGAAAGCCTCGATCGTGGCCGAAGCGCGCCGTGCCGCACCGGAGTTCGCCTTCTGGGACGAGAACTTCGACCCGTCGCCGAAGCTGAAGGAGGAGGGCTTCAACGCCGTGTTCGGCTCGCTGCCCTTCGTGATTCACGACGTGCTCTTCATCAAGGGGCTGCTCAACTTCCTGAACCGCAACGGCGTGGCGATCCCGTTTTTCGCCACCGGCGAAAATCACAACACGCCGCGAGTCTGCCACAATCTTGCGGGCAAAGAGGCCGGACGCCGCCGCGCGCTCTTCCTCTTCACGCTCGGCGCGGTGCTTCCGGCCATGCCGTTCATCCATTCAGGGATGGAAATCTGCGAGTGGCAGCCGGTCAACCTCGGCCTGAACTTCACCGACGACGACCGTGAGCGCTTCCCCGCCGAGAGCTTGCCGCTCTTCGCTCCCGCCTCCTGCGACTGGGCGGAGTCGAACGGCCTGGAGCCACTCTGCGACGACATCCGCAAGGTGCTCGCCATCCGGAGCCGCTACTTCGAGCTTGTCCGCTGCGGCGACAAAGGCTCGATCACGCAGCCCTACATCTCCGAGACACAACTGTTGACCGTCATGCGCAAATCGGGCGGCAGGAATCTGGTGTTCGCCGGAAACAGCAACTTCGAGGAACCGGTCACCGGCACGATGGAGTTCGGCCAACAGGAGATGGAACTCGAAGAGCTGATCTCGGGGCGGACGCTGACGGTCACCGACCACAAGCTCGTGATCGATTTCGCTCCCGGCCAGTGCGTCTTGTTCGAGCTGCCGGACACAACAGAAGAGCAATGCTGACAATTTTTCCACTAAACCATTTAATTATCATCACATCATGTCACTTCTCGTCATTGGATCCCTCGCTTTCGACGACATCGAAACCCCCTTTGGCCGCTCCGACAACACCCTCGGCGGCTCATCGACCTACATCGCACTGTCGGCCAGCTACTTCACCGACGAGCCGATCAGGATGGTCGGCGTCGTGGGTTCCGATTTCGGAAAAGAGCACTTCGACCTGCTCCACTCCAAGAACATCGACACCAAGGGTATCCAGGTTGTCGAGGAGGGCAAAACCTTCCGCTGGGCAGGCCGCTACCACTACGACATGAACACCCGCGATACGCTCGACACGCAGTTGAACGTCTTCGCCGCCTTCGATCCGCACGTCCCGGCGCAGTACCGCGACGCGAAGTATGTCTGCCTCGGCAACATCGATCCCGAGTTGCAGCTCAAGGTGCTCGACCAGATTGACGCTCCCGAACTGATCGTGTGCGATACGATGAACTTCTGGATCGAGGGCAAACCCGAAGAGCTGAAAAAGGTGCTCGCGCGGGTCGATGTCTTCATCGTCAACGACAGCGAAGCGCGCCTGCTCTCCGGCGAGCCGAACCTGGTCAAGACCGCGCGCATCATCCGCGAGATGGGACCGAAAACCCTCATCATCAAGAAGGGCGAGCACGGCGCCTTGCTCTTTACCGACAACGGCATCTTCGCGGCCCCGGCCTTCCCGCTCGAATCGATCTACGACCCGACCGGCGCGGGCGACACCTTCGCCGGAGGCTTCATCGGCCACCTGGCCCGCTGCGGCAGCAAGAGCGAAGCCGAGATGCGCAAGGCCGTGCTCTACGGCAGCGCCATGGCCAGCTTCTGCGTCGAGCAGTTCGGCCCATACCGCTACAACGAACTCGACCTGCTCGAAGTCGATGACCGCTACCAGAGCTTCCTTGAGCTGTCGCGCATAGAGGCATAATTTTCCAGCGGGGCGACTGGTTTTACGCCGCCCCTGGCTTTTCTCCTATAGGTCGTATAGGACTTATACGACCTATAGGACTTATATGCCCTATTCTTCCTAACCCAACACCCACACATGCCGCAACTTACCACTCTGGATATTGCCTTCATTGCGGGGTATCTGCTGTTGACCCTGCTGGTTGGCCTGTTCTTTTCGCGACGGGCCTCTGAAAACGTCGGCGAATTCTTTCTTTCGGGGCGCAAGCTGCCGTGGTGGATCGCGGGCACCGGCATGGTGGCTACGACGTTCGCCGCCGACACGCCGCTCGCGGTGGCGGGGTTCGTGGCTAAAAACGGCATCGCTGGGAACTGGGTGTGGTGGACCTTCGTGTCTGGCGGGATGCTCACTGTCTTCTTTTTCGCGCGGCTCTGGCGGCGGGCAAACATTTTGACCGACCTCGAATTCATCGAACTGCGTTACAGCGGCAAGGCCGCGAGCTTTCTGCGCGGTTTCAAGGCGCTCTATTTCGGCCTGTTCATCAACGCGGTCATCATCGGGTGGGTAAACCTGGCGATGTTCAAGATCATCACGATCATGATCCCCGGCCTCGACCCGCAGCTCACCATCGTCGCTCTGGTGATTTTCACGACGATCTACTCCGGCATGTCGGGCCTCTGGGGCGTTTCGATCACCGACGCCGTGCAGTTCGTCATCGCGATGGTCGGGTGCATCATCCTCGCCGTGCTGGCGGTCAACTCACCGCAGGTCACAGCGGCTGGCGGGCTGAAAGAGGCGCTGCCCGGCTGGATGTTCGACTTCTTCCCGTCGTTCTCCTCGACCGTAAACAGTTCTCAGACTGGAGCTTACGCGCTTCCCTTCACCGCCTTCGCCGCCATGGCGTTCGTGCAGTGGTGGTCGTCGTGGTATCCGGGGGCGGAGCCGGGCGGCGGCGGCTACATCGCCCAGCGCATGATGAGCGCCAAAGACGAAAAAAACTCGCTGCTGGCCACCCTCTGGTTCACCATCGCCCATTACGCTATCCGCCCGTGGCCCTGGATCGTGGTCGGCCTGGCAAGCCTCGTGATGTTCCCTGACCTGCCCGCCGCCCAGAAGGAGGATGGCTTCGTGCACGTCATGAACGCCGTGCTGCCCCCGGGGCTGAAAGGCCTGCTCATCGCAGCCTTCATGGCGGCCTACATGTCAACGCTCTCGACCCACCTGAACTGGGGCACGAGCTACCTCATCAACGACCTCTACAAGCGCTTTTTCAAGCCTGAAGCCGACCAGAAGCACTACGTACTCGTCTCGAAAATCGTGACGGCGATCACGGCGATCTTCGCGCTTTACATCACCTTTTACGTGCTGGAGACCATCACCGGCGCGTGGGAGTTCATCATCCAGTGCGGCGCGGGCACGGGCTTCGTGCTCATCATGCGCTGGTTCTGGTGGCGACTCAACGCCTGGTCGGAGATCAGTTCGATGGTCGCACCGATCGTGGCCTACACCTGGATCAGCCAGTTCACTGCGATCGAATTCCCTGAGTCGATCTACATCATCGTGCTCTTCACGATTGCCGTAACCCTCGCCGTCACCTGGCTCACCAAGCCAACCGACCGCGAAAAGCTGCACGCCTTCTACCGCACCACGCGGGTCGGCGGAGCGCTGTGGAAACCGGTGGCCGACGAACTGCCTGACGTCAAAGGCGATACCGGCTTCCCCGCTCTCTTCGCCGACTGGTTTTTCGGCATCGTGCTGGTTTACGCCATGCTGTTCGGCACCGGCAAGCTGATCTTCGGCGAGCCACTCACCGCCGCGCTCTACTACGCCGCCGGAGCGGTCGCTGGCGCGATGATCTTCCGCGACCTGTCGAAGAGAAACTGGAAAACGTTTGATTGATGACCGGACGCCGCAAACTCATCCTCGCCTCGCAATCGCCGCGCCGCAAGGAGCTGCTCGCGCTGACGGGCATTCCGTTCGAGACCGCCTCGGTCGGGATTGACGAGACCTTCGATCCGGCGCTGTCGATCGAGGAAAATGTGATGGAAATCTCCAGGCAAAAGGCCGAAGCCCTCCTGCGCACCTTGCCGGAGGCTGACGCCGGAGCGGTCGTGCTCGGCTCGGACACCACGGTGGTGCTCGACGGCGCGGCGCTCGGCAAGCCCGGCGACTTCGATCACGCCTTCGAGATGCTCTCGGCGCTGCAAGGCCGCAGCCACGAGGTGCTCACCGGCTTCTGTATCGTGCACGACGGGGAGTCGATTGCCGACTACGCCCGCACCGTCGTCGAATTCGGAGCGATGACGCCCGCCGAAATCACCCGCTACATCGAACTGATGCAACCCTTCGACAAGGCCGGATCGTACGGCATCCAGGATCCGCTGCTCGCCTGCTTCGTCACCGGCATTGACGGCTGCTACTACAACGTCGTCGGCCTGCCGGTCTCGAAGGTCTGTGCCGCCCTCAAACCGCTCTTCCCCGCCGAAAGCTGACGATGAGCCAGAAACCTGTCCTCGTGCTGCTCGGCCCCACCGCCTCCGGCAAAACCGAGCTGGCCTTCCGGATCGCCCGCAAAACCGGCGGCGAGATCATCTCGGCGGACTCGCGCCAGATTTACCGGAGCATGGACATCGGCACCGCCAAGCCGCCGAAGTGGATGCTGGAGGAGATAAAGCACCACTTCATCGACGAAAAGGAGATCGGCGAACCCTTCAGCGCCGGAGATTTCGCGGAGCAGGCGACGGAGCGGATCCGGGAACTACGTCAGCGCGGCATTACGCCCATCGTCGCGGGCGGCTCGACGCTCTACCTCGAAGGGCTGCTCAAAGGCTTCGCCGAACTGCCGCCCGCCAATCCGGAAATCAGGGCGCGGCTGAAGCGCGAGCTTGAGCGACACGGCGCGGAAGCGCTCTACCGCCGTCTCGAAGCGCTCGACCCGGAACAGGCAAAAACGCTCGACCCCACCAAGAGCCAACGACTCGTCCGAAGCCTCGAAATCATCGAAATTACGGGCGCAACCGTCACCGCCCTGCAACGCAAAACCTCCGGCCCGCCGTCCGGCATCGACTTCACCGTCATCGGCCTCGATCAGCCACGCGAGCTGCTCTACGAGCGCATCAACCGCCGCACGACAGCGATGATGCAGGCCGGACTCGAAGCCGAAGCCCGCCGTCTTTTCGACAAGTATGGCGACCAGTGGCGCAGCAAAACCCTCAACGCCCTCGCCACCGTCGGCTACCGCGAACTTTTCGAGCACTTCGAGGGACGGCACGACCTCCAGACCGCCGAAGCCCTCATCGCCCAACACACCAGAAACTACGCCAAACGGCAAATGACTTTTTTCCGCAACCGGCTGAATGTCGAATGGGTACCTGCGCCAGTTGACGAAGCCGGGATAGACGCGCTGGTTGAGGAGCTTTGCCGGCGGATCGGGTGAAGCATTGAAACACCAAACAAGGCTCGTAATCATCATACGAAAGCGAGAACAAGACTGCCGACAAGAGAGGTAAGCTTTGTCAACAGGGTGACTGCGTCATGGGCTGTTTGAAGCGATGCTGCATCGGCTTTGACCTTTTTCGACGCGGCCTCAAGGTCTTTGGCAAGCGAATAAAGGATCCTCGAAGCAGAGCTTCGAGGTATTTAGAAGAGTTGGAGCTGCTGTGAATGCAACTTTTTATACTCAATTTCTCGACCTTGAC
>NZ_SDGU01000040.1 GCF_004118635.1 Chlorobaculum sp. 24CR
CAAAGAGGCGACGATTAACTGGCGCTTTACCACGACGGATTCAAGAATAAAACTCAAGCATCTTTATCCATCAATATAACTGTGACGTGACACTAGGGACATGTCTTCGAGATCGTCGAGATGCTCAATGATGGCCTCACGAATGTAGCAGGTCTTGCTTCGGCCAGTTCTTTTAGCCAGAATATCAAGCCGTTGTCCCACGCTTTTCGGAATGCGGATTCCGATCATCTGGCCTGCCTTTTCTTTTTCCATATCCCTCGCGATACATATTGTACAATGGCAGTACATGTTATACAAAAACACGAGATCGTCAAAATCAATCACCGGAAGCCTCTCACCCCCTCCCTCACGCGCGCGCGCAGCCACATGCCGCCGAGCATCACGAGCAGGTTTACCGCGCCGACAATGATGAAGGGGGCTTTGGGACTCATGCCGTCGAACAGGCGGCCTCCGGCGATGAAAAGAATGCTGGCGCTCAATGCGGTGTTTTCGAGTGTGCCCCCCCCCTTCGACTTCGCCCGCATCTCGCAAAAGTAAAAAATCGAACACCTCGCTATAGGTTGTCAAAAAAATCAAGTATCATTGCATGTTTACACCATTTCACAGCTTTATCAACCCCGTTGGAAAAACACGCCGCTTGCCATGACTGACGAGCAGATCGACACTATCGATAAACAGCGCGCGCCATCGCCTGGAGCGGACGGCGAGACCTCGTTCTTGATGGTGTTCCGAAACCATGCGGCGGTGATGCTGCTTGTCGATACTGAATCGGGCGGCATTGTCGATGCTAACCCGGCGGCGGCGGAGTTTTACGGCTGGCCGGTCGAGCGGTTCCTGTCGATGAACATGCGCGACATCGACGCGCCGTCGTGGACGCGGGATGAGGCGTGGCTGAAAGAGCTCGCAACCAGGGAGCATGGGCGTTTCGTCTCCATGCACCGCCGGGCCGATGGCTCGCTCCGTTTTGTGGAGGTGTGCCATGGCGTGACGCGGCTGCATGGCATAACCGCGCTCCTTTGCATCGTGCAGGACAACAGCGAGCGACAGTACTTCGAGGCGCTGACGGCGTTCCGGCTCCGGCTGCTTGAAATGGTGGAGAGCGCTTCGACCGAGGAGCTGCTCACCTTCACGCTCGACGAGGCCGAACATTTGACCGGCAGTACACTCGGCTTTTTCAATTTCGTCTCGAACGACCAGACAATCTTCCGGCACGCCTGCTCCAGCAACGCCAAAACCGATAACTGCGGCCATGCCGAGCATCCCTCGGTGATCGACTTTGGCGTATCGACAGACGTAATCAGCGAAAAACAGGCCGTAATCCACAACGATCACGCCACGCTCAGACACTGCAACTGCAAATTCTCGCCTCACCACAAGGCCCTGCGAGAGCTGATTGTGCCGATCATCCGCAACGGCAAGGTGATGGCGACCCTCGAAATCGGCAACAAGCCGGTCGGTTACGACGCAGAAGACATCCGCCTGGTGAGCATGCTGACCGGCCTGGCCTGGGACATCATCGCCAAAAAGTATGCCGAGGAGTCGGAGCAGAAGATGCAGGAGGCAATGCAGCACACCCAGAAAATGGAGCTGATCGGACGGCTTGCCGGCGGCATCGCGCACGACATCAACAATGTGCTCACGGCGATTCTGGGCCATGCCGAAATCGTCATCGACAACATGGGCGGCAGCAGCCCGTATGCCGAAAACCTGCTGAACATCCGTGACTCGACGATGCGCGCAGCCAACCTGATTCACCAGTTACTGGCCTTCGCGCGCAAGCAGACCATCCAACCCGAAGTGCTGCTTCTCGATGCGGCGCTCGACACGGAGATGCCGATGCTGCAAGAGCTGGCGGGCGAAGAGGTGCAGCTCAGGTGGCGACCCGGCGCTCCCGATGCGCGCCTGTTCCTCGACCCCTCCCAGCTCGACCAGATCATGACGAACCTCTGCGCCAACTCGCGCGACGCCATGAACGGCCACGGCTCGGTGACGGTCGAAACCTCGGTGGTCAGCGTGGAACCTTCCGACTGTTTCGCGGGCCACCCCTGCCAGACGCCGGGCGATTTTGCCGCAATTTCAGTGACCGATACAGGATACGGCATAGACGAGAACGTACTGCCGCACATCTTTGAACCCTTTTTCACCACCAAGGAGGTTGGCAAAGGTACCGGCATGGGACTTTCGACCGTTTACGGCATCGTCAAGCAGAACAAGGGATTCCTCGACTGCCAGAGCGTTCCGGGCAAGGGTGCCTGTTTCACGCTCTATCTGCCCCTGTTCAAGGCTGATGCGAGCGAGTCCGGCGCGAAGCTCCCGGACGCTACGGACAACCATGACAGGCGAAAAACGATCTTGCTGGTCGATGACAATCAGGCCATCGTTCAGGTCATCAAATCCCTGCTTGAAAAAAACGGTTACGTGGTACTCCCGGCAATAACGCCGGAGGAGGCGATCAGAATCGGAACGGAGCCGGGCAGAAGCGTCGATCTGCTGCTGACCGATGTGGTTATGCCGGAGATGGATGGAAAAGAGCTTTCAGCAAAGCTGCTCGCCATTTGCCCTGACCTGAAAACACTCTTCATGTCCGGGTACAACATAGATATGACCGATCTTGACTGCGCTCATGGAAACGGCACGCACTTCATCCGCAAGCCATTCAGAATCAACGAGTTAACCAGCATGATAAGCACCATCCTCGCCTGAGCCGGATCGGTCTGACAGGTCAGATAAAAACAACGATTTCGATTGATAGAGACACAACACAAAAGGCCCGCTTGCGCAGGCCTTTTGTGTTGTCATGGACAATCGGGCGATCAGTACATTCCGCCCATGCCGCCCATGCCGCCAGGAGGCATTGCAGGCATGTCGGCCTTGTCTTCCTTGATGTCGGTGATGGCTGCCTCGGTGGTGAGGAGAATGCTGGCGACCGATGCTGCGTTCTCAAGCGCGCTGCGGGTCACTTTGGTCGGATCGACCACGCCGGCTTCCACCAGGTTCTCGTACTGCTCGGTGCGTGCGTTGAAGCCAAAATCGCCTTCACCGCTGCGGACTTTTTCGAGGACGACAGCGCCATCGGTCGTGCCGGTGTTGGCAACGATCTGGCGGAGCGGCTCTTCGAGCGCGCGGCGGATGATGTCGATACCGGTCTTCTGGTCTTCGTTGTCGGCCAGGGCATTGGCGAGACCCTTGATGGCGCGGATCAGGGCAACGCCGCCACCGACCACGATGCCTTCCTGAACGGCTGCGCGGGTTGCGTGCAGCGCATCCTCGACGCGGGCTTTCTTCTCTTTCATTTCGACTTCGGTCGATGCGCCGATGTTGAGCACGGCCACGCCGCCGGAGAGCTTGGCGAGGCGCTCCTGGAGCTTCTCGGTATCATACTCGGAGGTCGATTTGTCGATCTGACTCTTGATCTCGGCGATGCGGGCTTTGATCTCTTCCTGCTTGCCTTTGCCTTCAACGATGGTGGTGTTGTCCTTGTCGATGTTGACGCGGGCGGCCTGGCCGAGGTAGGCCATCGTGGCGTTTTCGAGCTTGTAGCCCTTCTCTTCCGAGATGACGGTGCCACCGGTGAGGATGGAGATGTCTTCGAGCATGGCCTTGCGGCGATCACCGAAACCGGGAGCCTTGACGGCGGCGACTTTCAGCGTACCGCGCAGTTTGTTGACCACGAGGGTAGCCAGCGCTTCGCCTTCGATGTCCTCGGCGATGATGAGCAGCGGACGGCCCGACTGGGCGGCTTTTTCGAGGATCGGAAGCAGCTCTTTCATGTTGCTGATCTTCTTGTCGTAGATCAGGATGAGCGCCTCTTCGAGTTCGGCTTCCATGGTCTCCGGGTTGGTCACGAAGTAGGGAGAGAGGTAGCCGCGGTCGAACTGCATACCTTCGACGACCTTCAGCTCGGTCTCCATGCCCTTGGCCTCTTCGACGGTGATGACGCCATCTTTGCCGACTTTATCCATCGCATCGGCAATCAGCTCGCCGATTTCAGGATCGTTGTTGGCGGAGATGGTGCCGACCTGGGCGATCTCTTTTTTGCTGGAGATGGTGCGGCTGATGGCGCGAAGCTCGGCGACAACCTCTTTAACGGCGCGGTCGATGCCACGCTTCAGGTCGATCGGGCGAGCGCCGGCTGCGACGTTTTTCAGGCCTTCGCGGTAGATGGCCTGCGCGAGCACGGTAGCGGTGGTGGTGCCGTCACCAGCAACATCGCTGGTCTTGGAAGCCACTTCGCGAACCATCTGGGCGCCCATGTTCTCGACAGCGTCTTCGAGCTCGATCTCTTTGGCGACGGTAACGCCGTCTTTGGTGGAGGTCGGAGCGCCGAATTTTTTGTCGATGAGGACGTTGCGACCGGCTGGGCCAAGCGTGACTTTCACGGCGTTGGCGAGTTTATCGACGCCGACCTTGAGTTTGGCGCGAGCGTCGGAATCAAAGAGAATATCTTTAGCAGTCATTGTAAAGCGTTCCTCCTTAAGGAATTAAAAAAGATTGTGAATTGATCAGCCAAGAATCGCGAAAATATCGGACTCACGCATGATGAGGTAGTCCTCACCCTCGACCTGCACTTCGGTGCCGGAGTATTTGCCGTACAGCACTTTGTCGCCAGCCTTCACCTGCATCTGGACAAGCTGGCCGCTGTCGGCAACCTTGCCTTCGCCGACGGCGACAACCTCGCCATACTGCGGCTTCTCCTTGCCGGTGTCGGGAATGTAGAGGCCTCCCTTGGTTTTTTCCTCAGCCTGCGCGGGCTTAACAATAACTCGATCAGCTAATGGTTTCAAGTTCATTGTCTTCTTTCTCGTTTGGGTTGGTTAAATGGATCGATTGTGTCTCCTGAAGTCAGAAACTGCCAGAACACAGGGTTCATCTGGCATTAGCACTCAACAGGTGAGAGTGCTAACAGCGGCTTAATTATAAAAAAAGATTTCCGGACATCAAATATTTTTTTATTGTAAAGCACTGCAAGAGCCCCTGAAACCAGAGCTTCGATTATGAGTTCAACGGATCGTAACAATAGAGGCCCCGAGGTACTCGAGACTGTCGGCAAGGTTGCCCTGGAAAAACTGGAGAGCCTGGCCTCGAAAATCAGAGACGGCATCTCGACGGAGGCCGACAGGGCTAACCACGAGATTCTGCGCGAAATCGTGGCCCTCGCCATGAACCGCGTGTCTGTGCAACAGAACGAGTCCGCCGTTGAAAAAGGCGACGACGCCTGGACCGAGCGCACCGAATCGCACTACCCCCACATCCGCCTTCACGGCGGCGCACTGGAGGACGATCCTCCGAAGATGGAGATTTGAAAGAGTTCCTCTTTCTTCAGACTCTTTTCTTATAGGACCTATAGGACTTATAAGACCTATAGGTCCTATAAGAGAAAAGACCGATGCGAAGCGCCGAGCTGTTCGACTTTACACATACCCCCGGAAGTGCCTGCCCGTGAGGGAAGCTTCGCCGCCGCGTACGCCCACCGCGCCAGGGGCGAGGTCAAGAGAGTCAAGAACCTGAGTAATAATTTTTGGATGTGATCGCTGAATATTAAGTTTCAGGCATGTGAAAAAAAATGACAGAAAATGGTTTATAAAACGGTGACTTTCGCAGCAAACACAGAACTCTTTCGCTCAATTCATCGATAGAGCTGCATCATCGACCTCGTTTCGTGCACTCTGGCCAGTTTTGTCGGGTAACGAAAGAACAGTTGACTCCGAGCGCCATGAAACAGCAAACAACAAACATTGAAAACCGTTACGGCATAGAAACCCCTCTGCGTTATTACGATCTTTTCCTGTGCCTGCATGAGCTTTTCCAGAAACAGGCGGTTCTCTATCCCGACCATCCTGCAGTAATCGACGCTGATGGGGCGCTGACTTACAGCGAGCTGAACGAACGGGCCGATCATATTGCCGACGCCCTGATACGGAAGGGCATCGCTCCCGGATCGCGCATCGGCTTGTGCGCTACCCGCTCTTGCCGAACTGTTGCCGGATTGCTCGGCATCCTGAAGGCAGGATGCGCCTGGGCGCCACTCGACCCCGCCTACCCTTCGGAACGGCTCGGCTACATCATCGATGATTCCGCCCTGTCGCAGATTCTGACGCAACAGCATTTCAGCGAAACCTTGTCGTTCTGCCCCTCATCGCTGTTGCTGCTCATCGATGATGATATGGTCGATTCATCCGCCACGGGGCCTCCGGCTCCGGTAAAAACGGCTTCCGGGGAGAGCGCTTACGTCATCTACACTTCGGGAACGACGGGCAACCCGAAAGGAGTTTGCTGTCATCACAAAGGCGTCGTCAATCTGCTCGACGATTTTCAGCAACGCCGGATGCTCGGTTCAGACGACCGGTGCAGTTGGTGGACGACGCTGAATTTCGATGTCTCCGTTTATGAAATCTTCTCCCCGCTCCTTGCCGGCGCGACGCTTCTGATTGTTCCCGACCCCGTTCGCATCGACAGCTCCGCACTCATGGAGTGGCTGCATCTCAACCATGTCACCAGTACCTATCTGCCGCCCATGATGGTCGCGGACCTGGCGGAATGGGCACGGCAGCGCCCCGGCGAAAGCCGCCTGCGCCGTTTGCTGACGGGAGTCGAACCCATCCCTTCAAAAGTTTTGCTGCGATTGCAGCGCTCTCTTCCCGAACTGACCATCATCAACGGTTACGGCCCGACCGAAACCACGATCTGCGCAACGCTCTTTACCCCCGACCCCGACACGCTTCTCGACGAAACCGCACCTATCGGAAAAGCGGTTCAGAACATGCATATCTCGCTTCTCGACGAAAACGGCAATCCGGTTGCCAATGGCCAAACCGGCGAAATACATATCGGCGGCGTCGGCGTTTCAAGCGGGTACCTGAACCGCCCGGAACTCAATGAAGCGCTTTTTGTCCCCGACCCGGCTCACCGGAATGAGGGGTGCCGCATGTATCGTACCGGCGATCTGGCTTTTGCGCTTCCGGACGGCGAGCTTGTCTTTGCGGGCAGAAAAGACGCCCAGTTCAAGTTCATGGGGTACAGGATCGAGCCTGGCGAAATCGAAGCTGTCCTGAAACGTCATGATGGCGTCCGCGATGCCGTGGTCATACTTCGCGAAGACGAACCCGGCTCAAAAAAACTGGTCGCGTATTGCGTCGCCGAGCCGTCCGGCAAGCTCAAGCCGAAGGCGCTTCATGCGTTCGCGGAAGGTGCGCTGCCGGCATATATGATTCCCGGCGCTTTTGTGTTCGTCTCAGAAATTCCGATGACGCCCAATGGCAAAACGGACAGAAAGGCATTGCCTCCTCCGGCGAGATCCGACTATGTGCAGGAGGAAACGGCAATATTGGCCGCTCCCGGAAGCTCTCTGGAGCAGGAGCTTTCCGCTGTATTTGCCAAAATTCTCGGCATGACCGCCGTTGGGGTCGATGACAACTTCTTCTCGTTCGGCGGCCATTCGCTCATGGCGACCAGTCTCTGTTCGCAGATACGAAATCGCTGGAATGTCGATATACCCCTCGCCTTCGTTTTTGAAAATCCGACGGTAAAGCAGATTGCCAAAGAGATCGCCCGGAAGGAAAAAACGCTCGACCTCACCGACGCCATCACACCATCTGAAGCCGGGCGCTCGATTTTTCCCGCCTCATTGATCCAGAAGGGCATCTGGCTCATGCTCCAGTATCAGGAGGAGGGAACGCTGTTCAACATTCCGGTCGTCGTCCGTTTTGCCGGCCCCTTGCACGCAGGGCATCTTGCAAAAGCATTTGATTTTCTGATCACCCGGCACGACTCGCTGCGCACCGTCTTTGAAATCGTGGACGAGGAGCTTGTCCAAAAAGTGCTGCCATCCATGGCCGTTAAAATGACGGTCGAAAATCTTTCGGATTATCCCCCGGACAAACAGTCCGCCGAGCTTGAAAAAATCCGGATAAAAGAGGGGCGACACCAGTTCACGCTTGAAACCGGACCTCTGCTGAAGCTTCATCTGGTCATCGTGGGCGAAAACGAGTTTCAGTTGTTTCTGACCTTTCATCACCTGATCATCGATGGCTGGGGCGCATCGCTCTTTTTCAGGGAGCTGGCCGTTGCCTGCGAAGCCTTTGCCGGAGGAACAACTCCCGTTCTGCCTGACAAAAAAATATCGTATGGCGATTTTTCCCTGTGGCAGCGCGAACGGCTACAAAACGGCCTGCTCAGAGAGCAGATTCAGTACTGGATCGATCGGTTGAAGGGAGCCTCTTTCATACAGAATATTCCATACGATTACTCGAAACCATCGACCAGCGCATTTTCGGGCGCGAGGAGCTGGTTTACGATTCCTTCGGAAAGAACAGCCTCAATCAGCGACTATTGCAAGCAGAACCGTTGCACGCTGTTCATGTATCTGATGACGGCTTTTCAGATGCTGATCCGCAGATATACTGGCGCGAGCGATATCGTCACCGGAACGACCATTGCTAACCGCAACCATCCGGACACCGAATCGATCGTTGGCCTGATAGCCAACACTCTGGCGATCAGAACCGACTTCACCGGCGATCCCGCTTTTCCGGAACTGCTCATGCAGGTCAGGAAAGCCTCCCTTGAGGCATTCGACCATCAGGACGCGCCGTTTGAACTTGTGGTTGAAAACATTGTCAGGCAGCATGGAAGAGACCATCATCCGGTTCTTCAGAATCTGTTCATTTTGCAGAACACGCCCGAAGCGAATTTCCATGCGGGTGACATTGCGTTCACCTACGAAGAGATTGGAAACGAAACGGCCAAAATCGATCTGTTGCTCAATGCCGAGCTCAGAAACGGAGCCATCGTCTGCTGGATCGAATACAATACCGGTCTGTTTCATGCCGATACCATCGAAAGAGTCGTCAGGGATTATCTCTGGATTGCAAGTCATGCCATCCATGAAAACAGCGCTCCGGTTTCGTCCTGGCCTCTGCCCTCCATACCGGAAACCGATCTCTATGCCGGTAATGAAAAAGCGCCGGATGTCTGTTGCTGCCATCACCTTTTTGAGCGCCGGGCCGAACTGACGCCGACGCAGATCGCTGTTCGCAGCGACAACGCATCCCTGAGCTTCCGGGAGCTCAATGAACAGGCCAACCAACTAGCCCGTCTGCTCATGCAGCGAGGAGTCGGAGCCAACACTCCCGTTGGCCTGTGCCTGCAACGAAACCTCCGCATGGTTGTCGGAATACTCGGTATTCTGAAAGCTGGAGGATGCTATGTGCCTCTCGACAGTCACTACCCCGAAGAGCGCATTCAGTATATGGCGCGCGACTCCGGAATCAGGCTCGCGATTACCGACGAACTCTCGGCCCATGCCTTGGCGTTCGACGAAAACCTCGATCTGCTCTTCCTCGACAGAATGCCCGATACCTCGGCGGCGCCTTCATCCGGCAGCGACAATCCGGTTTCGCGGTCAGGCCCCGAAGATACAGCCTACATCATGTACACCTCCGGTACGTCTGGAGAGCCGAAAGGGATCATCGTGCCCCACCGTGGCGTGACCAATCTTGCCGTTTCGGCGGCAGAGACTTACGGCGTTACCGGCAGAGACACGGTGCTTCAGTTTTTTTCAGTGAGTTTCGACGGATCGGTCGAAGAGATATTCATGACCCTCGCCGCCGGAGCAACGCTGCTCATCCGGACATTCGACACCGCAATCACGGTGCCCGATTTCCTTGCATACATCGAAGAGCAAACTATTTCGGTCATCGATCTTCCGACCGCGTTCTGGAAAGAGCTCGTTCACGGAGTTTCGGTAAACGCTGCGAGGATACCGGATTGTCTCGAAACCGTCATCATTGGCGGAGAACAGGCGTCGGCTCAGGATTTCCGAAAATGGCGTCAGGCGTGCCAAGGCAAGGTCAGGGTAATAAATTCTTACGGGCCAACCGAGTGCACGGTTGTTTCGGTCTGCTGCGATCCTGAAAAGATCGCCTGTTCCTATGATGAAAACCGGGGACTCCCCATCGGAAAACCTGTCGCCGGCACACAGCTCTTTGTTGTCGATGAACATCTGCGGCGGGTTCCTTACGGAATGCCCGGCGAACTGCTCATCGGAGGCGCCGGAGTGGCAAAGGGCTATATCAATCTTCCCGAATTGACCTCCGAGCGCTTCATTGTCAACCCTTTTCACGAACAGATGCCGCACGGGCGGCTGTACCGGACGGGAGACATCGTCCGCTCTCTTCCGGACGGCAACCTCCAGTTTCTTGGCAGAAAAGACAAGCAGGTAAAAATCAGGGGTTTCAGAATCGAACCTGGCGAGATCGAATCGCGGCTCAACCAGCATGAACAGATCAGGCAATCAGCCGTCATCGATCTGAAAAACAATCAGGAAAAAACCGTTCTGGCCGCCTACTTCGTGTCGGAAAACAACGCTCCGGCCGCTTCGGAGTTACGCCACTATCTGGCGCAAAAAATGCCTGAGTACATGGTGCCCTCTTACTTTGTTCCGATCGAAAAAATTCCGCTGCTGCCCAACGGCAAGATCGACAGAAACGCACTCCCCCCACCCGATACCGCGCCAGAAAGAAGCAGGCCCTGCGCCGCGCCGGAAAACGACCAAGAGAGGGCGCTCGTCGAAATCTGGCAGGAGGTGCTCGGCGTGCGTCCGGTGGGAATCGACGACAATTTTTTCGACCTCGGCGGCCACTCCCTTTTGGCGGTGAGATTGTGCTCGCAGATTCAGAAAAAAATGAACCGGAAGGTGACTCTTTCCGGACTTTTTCAGAGCCTGACGATAAAAAAACTTGCCCGAACATTCAGCAACGAGGAGTCGATCACCGAATTGTCTCCCGCCGTCTGCATACACGCCGTCGATTCCGGGAGATCGCTTCCGCCACTGTTTTTCATTCATATTCTCGGTACCGGCCTGAAGTTCTGCCGACCCATCGTCAGGCGCCTCTCCCCGGAATTGCCGGTTTACGGACTCTCCATTCATCTGCTCGAAGCGTATCCATCCGAAGGATTCAGCGCCGAGAAGCTGGCAAAGCACTATGTCCGCGAGGTCAGAAAGATTCAGCCGAAAGGCCCCTATCTGCTGGCCGGCATCTCTTTTGGAGGCATCATCGCTTTCGAGATGACCAGGGAGCTGACCCAAGCCGGAGAAACTGTCGCTCTGACAGCACTCATCGACACCAATCTGCCCGGAGCGTTTCGCGCGCCGTCAGGAAAAGAGAAAATCGGCAGTCATCGTGAAAAATTCAGAGCGGAGGGAATCGCCTATCTCTTTGGCAAATTCGGGGAGGTGCTGAAATACAAATGGTTTGATTTCGTCGATGAGTGTAACCTGCTCTATTCTCGACTCCAGTTACGCTTTTACACCCTTCGGGCAGGCGGCGCCCTTCCGGTTCATCTCAAGGAGTTCACGGCCAACAATCAGAACGAGGATGCCCTGCGCCGCTATCAGCCAAGCCCGTGCGACAGCAGCGTCACCCTGTTCAAAAGTAAGGAACGGTTCTACGATGACAACGTTTTTTCCGGCCCTCAATTTGGATGGGGAGCGATTGCGACAGGAGGCGTCGAAATTATCGATTGTCCGGGCGATCACTTCGGCATGCTTGCGGAGCCTCATGTCGGAACACTGGCAATGAAGCTGATGCAGTCCATTGAAAAAAGCCTGAAAAAGAAGAAGCCGGTTCCAGAAACGGCAAAAGAGGAGATTGTCATCCGGAGTGCCGAAACAGGAGACCGCCTGCTCTTCAGGGATATTTCACTCCGTTCGATCAGAGAGTCCCCCGATGCTTTTGTGGCCACCCTCGATCAGGTTCAGAACGAACCGCTGGACTATTGGGAGCAACTGTTCGATTTCATCATCGACTCCCCGCTCGACAACATGTTTCTGGCCTTTCTCGGCCAGAGATGCCTCGGTTTTACCGCCGCGAGAATCGACGCGAACGATCCGGCTCTATCCGAACTGCGCTGGATGTGGGTTGACCGCGACTTCAGGGGAAAAGGAGTCGGCGTTCGTCTGCTCGACAAAGCCACCGAATGGACGGATTCACGAGGCTCCCGGAAAATGGAGCTTTGGGTGTCCGAAACCCAGAAAGCTGCCATTCGGCTCTACGCATCGAAGGGCTTCGTCGAAACAGGAGAGAGCGGCTTTTTGCGTCCGGGGTCTCCGTTGCGCGCAAGAAAAATGGTTTACCAAACTCAAGGGTGCCGCTAAAAAGTGTCATGAGCGATCAGGGCGCAAGGCTGCGCGCTGGAGGACGATCCTCCGAAGATGGAGATTTGAAAGGGTGAGGCGCTTGAAAGGGGTCCTCTTTCTTCAGACTCTTTTCCTATAGGACCTATAAGACCTATAAGTCCTATAAGAAGAAAGACCGATGCGAAGCGCCGCGCTGTTCGACTTCACACATACCCCCGCAAATGCCTGCCCGTGAGGGAAGCTTCGCAGGCGGCGATCTGTTCCGGCGTTCCAACCGCTACCACTTCGCCGCCGCGCACGCCTGCGCCGGGGCCGAGGTCGATGATCCAGTCGGCTTGCTTGATGATGTCGGGGTTGTGCTCGATGATAACCAGCGTGTTACCGCGCGCCAAGAGCTCCTCGAAGCAGCGCACGAGTTTGGAGATGTCGTCGAAGTGCAGGCCGGTGGTGGGTTCATCGAAGATGAAGAGCGTGTTGCTCACGTCGGAGCGCGAAATGAAGTGCGCGAGCTTGAGCCGCTGCGCCTCGCCGCCGGAGAGGGTGCTGGAGGACTGGCCGAGGCGGATGTACTCCAGACCGACATCCTGCAAGACCTGGAGCTTTTTCCGGATCGACTTCTCCGGCCCGAAAAAGGTGATCGCCTCCTCGACGGTCAGGTCGAGCACCTCGGCGATGGAGAGGCCGTTGTACTTCACCTCCAGCGTCGAGGCCTTGTAGCGCTTGCCCTCGCACTCCTCGCACACCGCCTCGATGTCGGCCAGGAACTGCATCTCGATCTTCACCGTGCCTTCGCCCGCGCAGGTTTCGCAGCGCCCGCCGGGGATGTTGAACGAGAAGTAGCCGGGCTTCCACTTGCGGGCTTTGCTCTCGCGGGTCGCAGCGAAGAGCTGGCGTATGTCGTCAAAAATTTTCAGGTAGGTCGCCGGATTGCTGCGGCTCGATTTGCCGATGGGCGACTGATCGACATGCTCGACATGCTCGATCAGCTCGATGCCCGAAATGGCGCGGTGCGTACCCACCCTCTCCCGCGAACCCTCTTTTTCGCGGATGATGCCGAGCTTGAGAATGTCGTTGACCAGCGTCGATTTGCCCGAACCGCTCACGCCGGTGATGCAGGTCATGACGCCAAGCGGGAACTTGACGTCGATGTTGCGCAGGTTGTTCTGCATCGCGCCGGTGATTTCGATGCAGCGCGAAAAGTCCGGCTTGCGCCGTTCGGCGGGCACGGCGATCTGCTTGCGGCCCGCGAGGTAGTCGGCGGTCAGCGAACCTTCGGCTCCGGCCATTGCCGAGGGCGGGCCGTGGAACACCACCTCGCCGCCGAGCCTTCCGGCGCGCGGGCCGAGGTCGATCACCTCGTCGGCAGCCTCGATGATTTCACGGTCGTGCTCGACCACCACCACCGTGTTGCCGAGGTCGCGCAGCCGCTTGAGCAGCGCCACGAGCCGCGCCGAGTCGCTCTGGTGCAGGCCGATGCTCGGCTCGTCGAGAATGTAGATCGCCCCCACCAGCGGCGAGCCGAGCGAGGTCGAAAGGTTGATGCGCTGGAACTCGCCGCCACTCAGCGTATGGGTCAGCCGATCGAGCGTCAGGTAGTCGAGACCGACATCCATCAGGTAGCCGATGCGCTTGTCGATTTCGCGCAGCACCGAGTCGGCCACGGAGCGGTCGAAGGGCGAAATTTCGAGCGCGGCGAAAAAGGCCTGCGCGTCGGCGATGGTCATGCGCACGACTTCGCCGATATTCCTGCCGGAGACCCGCACCTGCAAGGCGTCGGGATTGAGCCGCGCCCCCTCGCACTCCGGGCAGGTAGCGTAGCCCCGGTAGCGACTCAGGAAGACGCGGTAGTGCACCTTGTAACCCGCGTCCTTTTCGATCTCATCGAAAAATGGACGCACGCCCTTGAAGCTCCGCTCCGGAATCCCCTTCCAGACCATTTCGCGATGCAGGCGGCTCAACTTTTCGTACGGCGCATCGACCGGAATACCCACATCGGGCGCGATTTTCAGCAACTGCCTGCGGTACCACGAATACTTCTCGGAGTTCCAGCACGAAATCGCCCCCTCCTTGAGCGAAAGCGACTTGTCGGGAATCACCGCATCCTCGTCGATGCCCGCGATCCGCCCGAACCCCTGGCACGCCGTGCAGGCTCCGATGGGCGAGTTGAAAGCGAAGAGCTGCGGCGACGGCTCCTGATAGAGCAGACCATTGAGTTCCAGCCGGTCGCTGAAGCGGAACTCCTTGCCTCCAGCAACGCGGATGACCGCCTGGCCGCTCGACTCGGCGAAGCAGGTCTCGGCGGCCTGCGCGACGCGGCTGTAGATCTTCTCATCCTTTTTGGCCACGAACCGGTCAACCAGCACGAGCAGCTTCGCGAGCTCGTCGCGCTTGAGCTTTTCGACTCCGGCGCGAGACTTCTCGTCCGAAATATCGAGGACGCTCTCATCTTTCAGCAGCCTGAAAAATCCCTTCTGCAACAGATTTTTCAGCTCGTCCGACACCGAGCGATCCTTGTTGCGCAGATCGTGATGGCTCGGAAAGGGAAAGCCGACGTAAAAGCGCGTACCGTCGTCGAAAAATCGCGCCTGCAAACTCACATCTTCCGGCGTGTGTTTCAGCACCAGCTCGCCGGTGTCGCGAGAGTAGATTTTGCCGATGCGCGCGTAGAGCAGCCGCAGATAGTCGTAGATTTCCGAGACGGTGCCGACCGTCGAGCGCGGATTTTTCGGGATCGCCTTCTGCTCGATGGCAATGGCTGGCGCGATCCCCTCGACCGTCTCGATCTCCGGCTTGGGCATCCGTTCGAGGAACTGCCGCACGTAGGCCGAGAGCGACTCGACGTAGCGCCGGTGCCCCTCGGCGTAGAGCGTGTCGAACGCCAGGCTCGACTTGCCGGAGCCGCTCAGGCCGGTCAGCACGACGAATTTGTTCCGAGGAATGCGGACGGAGACATGCTTGAGGTTGTGCGTCGAAACGCCGCCAAGCACGATGTCCGGAAGCCGGTTTTCAGCGCCGTTTTCAGGAGTGGATGTTGCGTTCGTTTCCGGAAGTTGCGCGTTGGGGGTCTCGGTGGATGACATGAAATGCGGTGATAACTTGCTTGCTGTAAACGGATAACCGGAAATCAGGCGCATGGCGGAGCGCCGACGCTCTCACCGGCCATCCATGCGGCTGTCAGATAATAAACGAAACAATCTCCGTTTGGCGGAACAGGATGCCGAAAAATTGCGCAATCACGGAAGTTTACCGGTATTTGTCGAGCAGCATGGCGACGGTCGTTTCGGCCAGGAGATCGTGGATTCTTTTCTGGAGGTTGAACATGTAGCCTTTGTGGGTGCAGCTCGTCTCGATTTCGCACTGGCAATCATCGCCGGAGCAGCGCATCAGGTGCGGCTCGCCCTCGATGGCCACGCCGATGTCGCCAACGGTGATCTCTCCGGGAACCTTGGCGAGCGTATAGCCGCCCTTGACCCCCTGCACCGACCGGGTGATGCCCGCCTTGTTCAGGCTCTGCATCGCCTTGGCGAGGAACACTTGGGAAAAGCCGATTTCGACGGCCAGCTCCTTGACCGTCACCACCCGCTCGGGGCCTTTCATGGCCAGGTAGGTCACAGCGTGCAGGCCGTATTCAAATTTTCTGGATACTTGCAGCATAAGCGAAAAGAGGAGTGATGGGAAAACAGGATAAACCCGCACCTGTTTCAGGAAATTCCCCGATCCACCTTTATTCTTTCGGACTTCGGATTATATTTTATCAGCATTGCAATCATATCAATCGCCTTTGACCGGCACAGTTCCTACCCGACGCATGAAAACACCATCGCAAGACCGCTGGTTCATCTGGCAGCTCTCCGAAGAGATCGAAGCAAAAATACGCTATCGCGAATACGGCCCGGAGGAGGCCCGAAATACGCCGCTGCTCTTCATCCACGGCTACGGTGGCATGATCGAGCACTGGAGCGACAACATCCCTTCGTTCAGCGACCGCTACCGGATTTACGCCATGGATCTGATCGGCTTCGGCCAGTCCGGCAAGCCAAACGTGCGCTACAGCCTGGCGCTCTTCGCGGCGCAGATCAAGGCGTTCATGCATCTGAAAAAGCTGGAAAAGGTTATTCTGGTGGGTCACTCGATGGGCGCGGCCAGCAGCATCATCTACGCGCATCACAATCCGGAAAGCGTCCGGGCGCTCGTCTTGGCCAATCCATCCGGCCTGTATGGCGACAGCATGGATGGCATGGCCAAGGTCTTCTTCGGGCTGGTCGGCTCGCCGCTGATCGGCGAAATGCTCTTTGCGGCCTTCGCCAATCCGGTCGGCGTCAGCCAGAGCCTCACCCCGACCTACTTCAACCAGAAAAAGGTCGATCTCGGCCTCATCAACCAGTTCTCGCGCCCGTTGCAGGATCGCGGGGCGATGTTCTCGTACCTGTCGCCCTCGAAACGGCCGCAAGACTTTCTGCTCGACGGCCTCAAGCCCTGCAACTACAAGGGCGACGCCTGGCTGCTCTGGGGCGCGGAAGACACCGCCCTGCCGCCGCACAAGATCATTCCGGAGTTTCAGGAGCTGCTTCCGCAGGCGGGCGCCTACATCATTCCCAAAGCGGGCCACTGCATCCACCACGACGCGCACGAGCACTTCAACGCACGGCTCGCGCAGCTTCTCCTCCAACTGGAGTGAAGCTGAGAATTAGGGTCTGCTGAATAATGGTTAAATTGTTTTATGGTAATGAATTAAGTGGTATTTTTCGTATCTTGAATGCAAGGAAAAGCCTGAAAAAGCCCCAAAAACCCTGCACCTCGATACCGCCGATTCATGTACCAGCCGAAGTTTCAGCAGCTCACGTTCGAAAATTTCCATCTGCCGTTTGGTGGTAAACTCGATCCGGAAAACCGGTGGGTGAAGCTCGCCGACGTAATTCCCTGGCACGTCGCCGAGACGATGTATGCCAAAAACTTCATGTCGAAACGGGGCGCTCCTGCACTGACGGTTCGCATGGCGCTGGGATCCTTGATTATCAAGGAGAAGCTCGGCCTTTCGGATATCGAGACGGTCGAACAGATCAAGGAGAACCCGTATCTCCAGTTCTTTATCGGTCTTGAAACGTACCAGCATGCAGCGCCCTTCGATGCCTCGATGCTGACCCACTTTCGGAAGCGGCTGAAGCATACCGATCTGGCCGCGTTGCAGGAGGAACTCCTGCAACGCCATCTGGCTGAAGAGCGCAGGAAGGCTGAGGAAAGGAACCAGAATGACGACGGAGACGGTGGTTCCGGCAACAAGGGCAAACTCATCGTTGATGCCACCTGTGCTCCGGCAGACATCGCCTATCCGACCGATATTGGTCTGCTCAACGAAGCACGGGAAAAGACCGAGAAAATCATCGACCAGTTGTGTGCCAATGCTCCGCAGGAGTTGGGCAAGCCGAGGACGTATCGCAAGAAGGCCAGGAAAGCGTTTCTCTCGGCAATCATGAAGCGGAACCTGTCGAAAAAAGCGCTTCGTCGAGCCATTCGCCAGCAGTTGCAGTACATCGGTCGAAACCTGAAGCATATCGAAGCGCTCAGCGCCGTTGTACCGCTGACGGTTTTGGCGACGCGCTGGTATCGCGACCTGCTGGTGATCGATGAGCTGTATCGGCAGCAACAGGAAATGTACAAGAGTGACAGGAAGAGCATCAGCGATCGAATCGTCAGCATCAGCCAGCCCCATGTCAGGCCGATCGTACGGGGCAAGGCCGCAGCCAGGACGGAGTTCGGCATGAAGCTCTCCATTAGCGTCGTCGACGGCATCAGCCTGCCGGAACGGATGAGCTGGAACGCCTACAACGAAGGCTGCGACTTGGTGCGGGATATCGAGCGATATCGCAAGCGCTACGGGCACTATCCCGAATCAGTCCATGCCGACAAGATCTACCGGACGCTGGCCAACCGGATGTGGTGCAAGGCACGAGGAATCCGGCTGAGCGGCGTGCCGCTCGGTCGGCCCCCGAAGGATGTTGAGAAGAACCGGGCCCGCCGACGGCAGATCAGGGAAGACGAAGGAGTCCGGAATGCAGTCGAAGGCATGTTCGGTAAGGCGAAGCGCCGATACGGGCTGGGCCGGGTAATGGCGAGGCTTGCCGAGAGCAGTCTGAGTGTGGTCTCGATCACGTTCCTCGTGATGAACTTGGACCGGCTGCTCGCCGCTCCTTTTTTGCGCCTGTTTGAATGGCTCCTTTTGGAGCTTGATGTAATCAGAAATTTGTTCGCGTACTCACCTCCCCGAGCGGCGATTGAGTGCCGCGGGGCGATGGCTTGAATTCTTCAGCAAACCCGAATTAAGGGCAAGCGGGGATTATTACTCCGGCAACAATAAATCGCAATCATCCCAAAAAGAAGAAGTTGGGCTAAAGCCATGATTTATTTTGTGTTATCCATAAACCCCGGACTGAAGTCCGGGGCAATTGTTTGACGCCTTTAATGGCCGGAGCAATAATAAGACGCTGTTACATTCAGGCGGGCTTTAGCCCGTCGGACATTTGGCTCTCTTACATTCATATTGCCCCGGCTTTCAAGCCGGGGAGAACCTGTCAGAAAAAATCCCAGGGCTTTAGCCCAATTTCTTTCTGCGGAGGCATGTGCGATTTATTGTCGCCGAAGTAATAAAGACTGCGAGAAAGCCCAGGGTTTCGATTACGGCCTTGCGGCTTTCCCGCTTTTCGAGAGGAGACTAATCCAGCGGCTGCACGATATTTCCGCCTCCCGCCTTCAGCTTCAAATATTTGAGGTTTGCCGGTTTCATGGCGATCTGGAACAGATACCCCTTGTGCTCGCCCGACGGCACCCACTGGGCGCTGAACTGGAAATCGTGCAGATCCCTGAAGATCATGAGCGCCGGATAGACGAACTCATTGTTCGTCATATCGTAGCCGGTATTCAGGCCAACCTGCCAGTTCTTTGACAGCGCGAGTTGCGCGGCGGAGTTGAGAAGCGCCGTGGAGGAGGCTTCGAGCGGATTGCTCTTGTCGCTTATCAGGTAGATCGACATGCGCAACGACCAGGGCAGCGACGAACTGAATTTTGTCAGTTCATCGGTGTTGAACCGCTCCTTGTAGATCGCCTGCTCGACCGGCAGCGCCTTTTTCCTGACCAGCGACGCCTCACTGCCCTGGTTTTCATCCGAGGCAACCGGAGTATGCAGATGGCCGCTCATGCTCACGCTCATGTTGAGGAAGCCGTTGACGAAGCGGAGCAGCCCCTTGCCGTCGTCCATGGCGAGCTTGTCCACCCGGTCGCCGGTCGCCGGATCGTAGGTATAGAAGTCATAGGTCGCTCCGGCGCTGAACATCAGCGCGGGCGACAGAGCATTGCTCGACGCCGTCAGCACCAGCGGCGCGACGGGAAACGAGTCTGCGGCGAAATTGTATCCGGACGATGCCGTCAGCGAGAGCAGTTGCACCGTTTTATAGCCAGCTCCGGCTCCCGCGCCGCTGCTATCTCCGTCGCCGTTCTCGTTCGACACCTCATTGCTCCGGAACTTGCCGTGAAACAGGTTCTGGAGGCTGATGCCGACGAATGTCCGTTTTTCAGGCACGTCAGCGTAAAGCGACTCCCCGAACCGGTTGTACCGCACCGTCTCGCCGGTATCCGGGTTCAGGTAGGAGTCGTAAATATCGTAACCGCTTCCCCTGTAATCGGGATTGTAGATAAATGAGACGGTCGGAATGAAGGTGTGGCGGATAGCGGTCAAACCGGTAAGCTTGTCGAGAAAGCCGGTATTCATCACGCCGTAGAGCCGGGTCTGTGCATCGAGCGAAAAGACCGTCGTGGCGTAAGTTGCCGGCTCGTTGATGGTGTTCGTCACTTCTTCGCCACCGACGTACTCTTTGCTGACCGTGCTGTTGACCCGGTACTGGGAGAACGTCACCGCCGGAGTCAGGTTCAGGTACTTGAACAGCGTGGTCTGAATCTTGAAGGGAAGCTGAATGCTGGTGGCGTTCAGATCATTCTGCTCCGTGACGGTTTTGCGAAGCGCCTGCACATTGATGCCCTGCGTGAACAACGCCCGGTACCCTGGCGAGAAATCTTGCAGATAACCCAGCTCCAGCCCGGCATTGCCCGTGTAGAAATCGGTTTTGACTCCGTCGGCATCATCGAACTGACCGCTGCCCGACAGGGTTGGCTGCAAGAAAAAGCGTGAACGCCAGTCCACCTCCGGAGAAGCAAGGCGTGGACGGAACAGGTAGATGCGGTTCTGGTAGAGCGATGCCGTGGCGGTTTGGGTCAACTCGTCGGTCGAGAGATTGTCCACTCGCTGGTAGCCAACCATCAACACCCGGTTGTTCTCGTCCCACGACTTTGAAAACGATGCGTATGAAGTCGCCTGGTCGGTAACGAGGTTTTCGGGATCGATTGAGGTGTTGCTGTAATAGCGATCACCACCCAGATACTGAAGATTGGCATCGAGCCTGGCGGTGGGATCAAACTGCTGATGGTGCTCGATCCGTAAATCGCGGTTGTTATAGCGGGCATAATCGGGGTCGCCCTGGCTGTTCAGAATGATCTTTTCATACTCCCCCGAAATCGAACCGCTGTAGAGATCACCGTTTTGATAACGGAACCGCTCGCCAAGCCGCCAGCTTCCCTTGAACGAAATATCGCCTTCGAGCCGCAGGTCGGCATAGTCGTTGATCGCCCAGAAGTAGCCGAGATTCGACAAGGTGGTGCCGAGATCGCCACTACTGCCAATCCGGGGAAACAGAAAGCCCGACGCCCGCTTGTTGGAGATCGGCGCCGACATGTAGGGCAGGTAGAGCACCGGCAGCGCCGGCAGGCGCATGTGGAAGATTTCCGGATGAATGTACATCACGAACGGCCGGGAAATGAGGCGGTCATCCGGAATGATTTTCATGTGTTTGCCCGCAAACCAGTAGTGCGGCTCTTCGAGGTCGCAGGTGGTGTAAACGCCATCCTCGATATAAATCTCTCCGGAGGGCATGTACCTGACATTCTTGCCTGAATAGATAGCCTGATCGCTCCCTCCGGAATAGATATCCCGATCGCTCTTCGACGACATATCCGACGCCGTGCCGATCCGGGTCTTGTAGTTGTAGGTCATCGTTTCGGCGCTGAACGACCCATCCTTGTCGGTATAGACGGGAAGCTCGGCGGGGTGGCCAAGGGAGTCACGCGACGCCATGGCGCGCGCGGTGGATTTGGCCTGCTCGATGGTGATTCTCGGACCTTCGATGCGGCTGCCCCTGTAATTGACTTTCGCCTTGCCGAACAGGTCTGCGGTACGCTTGTTGATGTTGTAGATCAGCGAATCCTTCGCCGTATAGACAACGGTAGAGTCGAGATCGTCAGGCTTTTTCGACAGGCTGTCGGGCGGCGCGTCACCTTGCGCTTTTTGCGGTTTCGACGCACTTTCGCCCGCTCGCAGCGGCACAATCCCCTCGAAAGACTGCACGAGGAGCAAAAGAGTCAGAAGTTTGATTGACTTGGTGAATTTCACGGGCGGATCATGCTGGGTTAGCGGGCGCTGATGATGTTCGTCATGCAAATCAGAACATGAATATATGAAACCTTTCGCCTTAATCGATACCTCTCCGGAACAACTCATGCCACGGAAGTGAGCAGAGAATGGCTCCGGGAGATGGGGAATTGACCGAAAGGTTTCTATATTTTATGACAAAATCCCTGTGTCGGCTTTTGGCCATCACGCATCCGGCAACGGGCAAACGACTCACAACAGCTCCAGGAGAGCACAGGCTGTCAGTTCCCGACAGAACGGCAGCGCTCTCCACAACTCTTTGCAACGCTTTATGACGCAAAAGGTTACCTACTCCGCTCCCGATGAATTCGGCCACTTCGGCACCTTCGGGGGCAAATTCATTCCCGAAACCCTGGTCAAGAACGCCGCCGATCTCGAAGCGGAGTATCTCAAGGCCAAAGAGGATCCGGAGTTCCGCCAAACGCTCGACGGCCTGCTCCGCGACTACGTTGGCCGCCCGACGCCGCTCTACCACGCCTCGCGGCTCAGCGAAAAACAGGGCGGCGCGGCGATCTGGCTCAAGCGCGAAGACCTCTGCCACACCGGGGCGCACAAGATCAACAACGCGCTCGGCCAGGTTTTGCTCGCCAAACGGATGGGCAAGAAGCGCATCATCGCCGAGACCGGCGCGGGCCAGCACGGCGTGGCGACGGCCACCGTCTGCGCGCTTTTCGGCCTCGACTGCATCGTCTATATGGGCGAGGAGGACATCCGCCGCCAGGCCCCCAACGTGGCGCGCATGAAACTGCTCGGCGCCGAGGTGCGCCCGGTCTCGGCGGGAACCCGGACGCTGAAGGACGCCACCAGCGAGGCGATTCGCGACTGGATGAACCATCCCGAAGAGACCTTCTACATCGTCGGCTCGGTCATCGGAATGCATCCGTATCCGATGATGGTGCGCGATTTCCAGTCGGTCATCGGGCGCGAAACCCGTCGGCAGGCGCTCGAACAGGCCAGGCGCTTGCCTGACGTGGTCGTCGCCTGCGTCGGCGGCGGCAGCAACGCCATCGGCATGTTCTACGAATTTTTGCCGGACGCCAAGGAGGTCGAACTGATCGGCGTCGAGGCCGCGGGTGAAGGCCTCGACGCCCGGCACGCCGCATCGCTGACCAAAGGCGAAATCGGCGTGTTGCACGGCGCGATGATGAAGCTCTTGCAGGACGAGCACGGCCAGGTGCAGGAAGCGCACTCGATCTCGGCGGGACTCGACTACCCCGGCGTCGGCCCGGAGCACTGCTACTTGCAGAAGCTCGGCCTGGTCAGCTACACCTCGACGACCGACCAGGAGGCCCTCGCGGCGCTCGACGCCCTGGCCAAAACCGAGGGGATCATCTGCGCCCTCGAATCGGCCCACGCCATGCACTATGCGATGAAGCGAGCCGCCGAAATGCCGAAAGAGTCGATCATCGTGGTGAACCTCTCAGGCCGCGGCGACAAGGACATGGGCACGATCATGGAGGAGCTGAAGCTGTAAAAAAACATTGTAGGGACGGGTTTTGTGCCCGTCCGTTGCCGGGCGGCCACAAGAGCCGCCCCTACAAGTAAAAAATCACATTTTCCTCTTGCATCGAATCGGCTGTTTCCCTACATTAAGCCCACTTAACCAGATGCGGGAATAGCTCAGCTGGTAGAGCACAACCTTGCCAAGGTTGGGGTCGCGAGTTCGAGTCTCGTTTCCCGCTCCAACGATAAAAGCCTCCGGATTCGGAGGCTTTTTTTGTTTTCTGGCGATTCGTGACGCTCCCGACGTATCGGGTCTGCCGCCGACAAGTCACAGCTCAGTCGCAGGTAGCCGACCCCCGTCTCTTTCTGAAAACCTGACCGAACAACACCCCGGTACCGAGAAGGGTCAGCGTAGTCGGCTCAGGAACCGGAGTTCCAAAAGCCTGGACTTCGGATATAGCGTAGCTGTTGTCGCCTCCCGTTGCATACACACGAAGGTATTTTGCATTGACCGGCGTGAAGTTGATCTCCGTCTGGTTGAAAGTATCCATCCCCCACCCTATGTTGCCACTGCTTGCCGCAATAGTATAGAGCGACGACCAGTCCGAGCCGTTCAGCGAGTAATCGATGCGATAGCTATCGTTGTTATCCACCTGGATCAGCATGTCATCGACCGAATAAACGGAATTGAATTGAAAGGTAAACGTCGGCGTCAGCCCGTTCCAGTAAACGTTCGTGTTGTTCGTCCACCCTGTTCCTTCCGCAGGTATAGCTCCATTGGTCAGTAGCGAGACATTGTTGTTATAAGTGCCTGTGCCTGTAACGCTGAGGACGGGTATCTGCGCCGCATGGGCTGTTGAAAGCGTACTCGTGGCGAGCATGGCGGTCAAAAGCACTGCTCTGGCCGACAGACTTTTCTGCATATGTTCTCCTTTCAAAAAGAGTTAACCGAGAGGGTCAAATTTCTTGAGATGACTCATGACCTGAATGGCCCATACGTCCGCAACTACCTCAACGCTGTTCAGCTTTCAGGATGACGCCGGACTTCACTGCGTTGAGAGCAAAAGAATGAAAGCGCCTTTATTACGTGCATAATACAAAACTTTTTTCACGCATCAATAAACAAGCTCTATAAATCACCACCGAAAGAATACAAACGTATGCTGCTCAGGGAAAGTACTGGCCCGGAAGAGCTGTTGGCTAATGTTGGCTAAAGGAAGGCGACACTGAAGGATCGAGACCGCCCTTGAATGGCAGTCCAATGCAGAGCCGTTTGTCTTTGGCGAATGCGTTCTGCGACCGTCCCCCGGCAGGTCACAAAAAATTCACCAACCTGTTGCACGAAAAAAGATTTTTCCCTATACTAAGCCCACTTAACCAGATGCGGGAATAGCTCAGCTGGTAGAGCACAACCTTGCCAAGGTTGGGGTCGCGAGTTCGAGTCTCGTTTCCCGCTCCATCAAAAAGCCTCCGAATCCGGAGGCTTTTTTGGTTTATGGCGATTGGGGACAAAGGCCAGTCAGCCCAGCCAAATCCTGACCCGCCACTCTCAGCCGCAACGGTCAGCCATCAACCCCCAGCTTCTGGCGTAACGTTTTGATGGCATCTTCCACTTGCTCACGATACCATATATCCTTAAAAGACTTAAACGACGAAACTTGCGACTCCCGCAACTTGAGCGTCTTTTCGTCCGGCCATTTGTCGGCCAAAGCCCTGAGTGCAGTGCTACGGGGATCATCGTCGTCATCCTGAACAGCGCGGGTTTCGAGAAGTTTACGAGTGTTCTCTTCTGGCCATTTGTAGGCTAAAGCTTCAAGCGCGGTGTGCCGAGGATATTCGTGCTTATCTTGGACGGCTCGTTGTTCGAGAAGTTGCCGAGTGTTCTCGTCCGGCCACTTGTAAGCTAACGCCTCAAGCGCGGCCTTGCGGGGATTCCAATGATTATCCAGAACAGCACGTTGTTCGAGAAGTTGCCGAGTGTTCTCATCTGGCCACTTGTAAGCTAACGCCTGAAGTGCAGCACCACGAGGACTACCATCTTTATCGTGAAAGACTCGTTGTTCAAGAAGCAGTCGAATGTTATCGTCTGGCCATTTCTCTGCTAATGCATAAAGCGCAACACATCGAGGTTCATTGTGTTCATCTTGAATAGCTCGTTGTTCAAGCAATTGTCGAGTATCTTTGTCCGGCCACTTATTAACCAAAGCCTGAAGCGCTTCGCTACGAGGGAAATCATCATGATCCTGAATAGCACGTTGTTCGAGAATTTGCCGAGTATACTCGTCTGGCCACTTGTCTGCCAATTCCTCAAGCGCACCGTTACGGGTGCCCTCGTTACTATCCTGTACGGAGCGTAGTTTGAGGAGGTGTCGAGTGTTGTCGTCTGGCCACTTGTTTGCCAAGACCTGAAGTGAACTTCTACTTACAAACATTGATTGATCGCTGGTTAAAGCTTCAATAGCATCTCGTTGGGGGCGAGCATTGGCTAAGAAATGCGGCCATCGCCATTGAGCGTCAGAAAATATGATGGCCCATTGCATTGTTTCTGGATATGAGAGAGTGCCAGGCCATCGTTCTCCAAGTTCCCGGCCTGCTGTTAGTAAAGCTTTCGATAAGCTCATGGATGAAATTGGTTCTTTTTCTGCCTCGAATGCCTTGTTCGCTTTTTTCCAAAGCAACTCACCACATGCGTTCAATCTAGATGTTGTCCTGACTTCGCTTAAACACCAAATCGCCAACGGCAACTCCGGTAAAGGTGTTTTACCATCCCACTCTTCCAATTCTGTCCGCGCTGCCAAATGCTCCACAATCTTGCCAACGAATTGCTCGTCAATCTGCCCGCAGATCAAACGCAGCACTTCTCGCCAGTCGTCGTCGCGGCAGTGTTTATCAAACAAGTCGATCAATCCGTTTTCATCCAGCGTTTTGGCGATGTTGAACTGGTGGACGATGTCGGCGGCGCAGAAGTATTCGAGGAAGGTGCGGTGGACGAAGGCGTAGCTGTCCGCGCCGACGAAGCAGAGGATGAAGTTGCGTTGCCGCAACTGCTCCACGAGCGCTCGGGCGACGGCGCGGGCCTGCGTGAAGCGCAGTTCGGTGCAGAGATATGCTTCGATAATGGCGGTGAGCGTGTCGCCGTCGATCATGTTACCCTTCAGTCCGCCGGGCGTGGTCTGCATGTGCGCGGCGATGCGGCGGAGGATATCGCCCTTTTCGCGCAGGCCGATTTCAGCGCTGATGCCTGGAAAATCCGCCAGCGCCCGCTCGGTGTCCCACTGGTGCAAGAGCACGCGCGACGCCTGGGCGTAGAGGTCGGCGCGGTCTCGCGGCAACTCCTGATTGCGGTTCAGGATGGCCATCATCGTCAAGAGCAGCGGGTTGCCCGCCAGCATGGCGATGGACTTCGAGTCGCCAATCGCCTTCTGCAACCGCTCGCGCTTCGGCGCGGCCTATTCGGCATCGTCGAAGGTCACCTCGTGCCAGCGCTCGATGAAAGCGGCGATCTGGTCGGCGTCGAGGTCTTGCAGCATGAAGTGGCGGAACCCGGCATCGCGCAACCGCTGAGGCTGATAGCCCACCACGCGAGAGGTCACGAGGATTGGCAGGTGCTGGAACTGGCTGTTGAAGCGCTGGATGTCGTTAATGACCGCCTCGCGCGTGGTGACGTCGAAGATTTCGTCCAGCCCATCGAGCAGCAGCACGACGCGACCGTTTTGCCCGATGAGCCGGTCGAGCAAGCCGTGGGGCCACGAGTGCCAGACCAGCCCCTCTTCGAGGTAGCGGATGAAGCTTTTCTGCCCGTCGTACGGCCAGCGTCCGTAGGGGCCAAGCTCGATCACGAGCGGCACCGGCTGCGTGTCGCGAAGCGCCGGTTCGGCGATATTCGCCCAGCGCAGGGCGAGGTAGCGGATGAGCGACGACTTGCCGGAACCCGGATCGCCGAGGATGACCAGCTTCCGCGCATCGGACGGCGAACCGGAGCGAGGTGCCTCGTCGATCACGTCGAGCACCGGGCGGCGCGGCTGACTGAAGTAGTCCTGCCGCAGACGCTCCACCTGCCGCTCGGTCTCCTCCAGCTCCTCGGCGGTGATCTCGCCCGCGTCCAGCAGACGTTGCTGGTGCTCCTTGGGAATTTCGAGCAGGCGCGGGTTGTACTGATGACTCTCCCGCACCGACTGCGGCACGAACACGCTCCACAACCGCACGTTGCTGTAATTCGCGCCGGTGGTGTCGAGCATTTCGAAGTTGAGATTAACGAACCGTTTGAGCAGGTCGGCGCGGTAAAGCTCCGCATCGAACTCCGCCGGAAGCGCTACCGCCGCCATTTTGCGACTCTCCGCAAGCTCCGCCGCCCAATATCTGTCCGGCGAGGCCAGCCACAGATTGAGATCGTGCTCGAAGACTTTTGCGAAGCCGGACTCGCCGGGATACTCCGTGAAGAACACCGGATCGTTCAAATCCTGCATCCGCTTGCGGAAGTTGCGGACTTTCTTCCATTGCGCTAAAGCCTCTTCAATCTGGTCTGGATCGCTGGGCGCTGAGAACTGGTCGATCTTGCGAAAAAACCACTTGATCTCCGGGAATCCCGTCTCTTTGCGAGCCTCCATCGCCCACTCGAACTCCTCCTCGGTGCCCGACTCCGCCGCGCCCGTCGGCGAGCCGAAGCGCTGGCCCATGACGCCGATCACCAGCGCCAGCGATTCGCGAAACCGCGCCAGCGTCTGCCGGGTAATCAGCTCCTGCGGACGGCCCACGCCGATGGTCGAGTAGTTCTCCCAATCCACGACCTCGAACCGGGCGTTCCAGATGTGCGCTGTGTGGCGGTTATAGTCGTCGAAAAACCGGCGCACCTGCTGCCGCTCCGCCGAAACATCGCCCGGTGAAGCGAGAAAGACGTGGTAGATGCGGGTTGTGCATGGGGTTAGCGCCATGGCGTGATTCTTTTTGCTGGAATGGGCATCAAGCATTGACGAAAGAAGAGCTACGATAATTTACAAATTCATTACTCCATTTCTCTCATCCCTGACAGACAAATGCGATCCAGATAATTCTTGGTAAAAACGCCGCTGCCGCTTATATTCACACTCCCCGATTGAGCAATATACGGAGAGGTGCGAGAGTGGTTGAATCGGGCGGTCTCGAAAACCGTTGTGCGCGCAAGTGTACCGTGGGTTCGAATCCCACCCTCTCCGCTGAATGATAAAGTCCGGAAAGCCCTGCAAGATCAGGGCTTTTTGCATTTCAGGCAAAAATGGCACGGGTCCGTTGAAGCCCATGCTTCTGATGGAATTTCTTTGCCATCGACCATGACGGTGGCGGAGCATCATCCTGATTCGCGACTGAAACGTCACAGCAGAATTGCCTCTCGTTAACCGTTCGCCTCCCGCATCGGACACGGAAAAAGCTGGTCCGAATCCTGATCGCCGACCCTTCGGCGGGCGGCAATCGGCGCATGGTTCTTTTTCCGATATTTCGTATTATCCGAACCGCGCAGGGCATCGGCGGAAAAACAACCGCCCCGCGCCGCTTGGCGCACCCGACAACCGCCTGTTTGCACAGCAGCCTCCAAATCCGTCACCACGGGTGAGAGCTGCCAAAAAAGGAACAGGCACTGAACAGATGCATATTTTTCAAGAAACTAACTCTCGAAGCACTATGTCCAAGATGAGCACCGTGAAAGAGGTCAATGCCGCTACCGCCTTTTCGATGATAAAAAAAGGGGCACTTCTGGTCGATGTCCGCGAAACCCGTGAAATCGACCGCAAAGCGTTTGGCGTCTCCGATTATCTGTCGGTTCCCATGAGCCGGTTCCAGAGCAGCCTTCAGGAAATCCCGGCTGAGCGCAAGGTGATCCTCGCCTGCCACAGCGGCAGCCGCAGCGGCATGGCGTCACGCATCCTGGTCAACAGCGGCCACCGCAAGGTGCACAACCTGCAACACGGCATTATCAGTTGGGAGCGGAACGGACTGCCGGTCACAAAGCAGGAATCACCAAGCCCGTTGACCATGCTGTTCAAAATGTTCCGCAAAGAGGCCTGAAACAGTGCCGCGCCGACAAGCCAGGCCGGAAGCCGGAGATGATCGACCAACGGACCGCTCTGCCGGATTCCGGAAATACACGTCCTCATGCTTCACCCGGCCTGCGCTCGCCAGCAAAAACAAACACCGAACGCCTTGACCTCTTGCACTCCCCGCCGAGGCATGAACTCCGCTAAACGCCGGAAAACCGCCCTGACAATCTGCCATAAACATCTCGATTCCCGCAAAACCTTCAATCTCCCACCCCATCGACGATCCGATCCCGCAAAATTTTCCGCTTAAAAGATTTACGCGCAGCAGCAATCTTATCGAAAAAAATATTTTATCTTCACAGAAGGCTTTACTTTGCAAAGTAGTGTGCAGATCAGATGCGGGTGCGATTGAACGACGGCTGTTGCTTTTTCGTTTCAGCTAAACGCCGAATTTTTCAACCGATAAAACCCCAATATTCATGTCCGACACACTGCTTATCGTTCAGAACATCAGCCATGAAGGGCCAGGAATCCTTGAGGAGCTGCTGAACGAACACGAGATCGCTTTTGAGCGATATGATCTTTCAAAAGGCGAATCGCTCCCCGATCCATCCGGCTATGCAGGCATGGTCGTGTTGGGCGGCCCGCAAAGCGCCAACGACACAAGCCCGCAGATCACCGGCGAGCTGCAAGCAATCCGCAAGGCGCTCGATGCCGGTGTGCCGTACCTCGGCATCTGCCTCGGCCTTCAGCTTCTGGTGGCGGCGGCTGGCGGCAAGGTGGTCGGGTGCCGCCGCAAAGAGATCGGCTTCCGCGAGCCAGACGGGGAGCCGTTCACGGTCGAGCTGACCGCCGAGGGCAAGCGTGACGCCCTGTTCGGGGGTATGCCGGAGCGGCTCCGGGTGTTTCAGCTTCACGGAGAAACGGTCGAGCCGCTTGAAAGCATGAGGGTGCTGGCCACTGGCCGGGGGTGCAGAAACCAGGTGCTGAGGGTCGGGGGCAATGCCTGGGGCCTTCAGTGCCATTTTGAGATGACTCCGGCGATGTTCGAGCGCTGGATCGGCATCGATCACGACCTGAAATGTATGAGCAGCGAGGAACTGCTCGCGGAGTTCAACGCCATCAGCAAGGAGTACCTTGAAACCGGGCGGGCGATCCTGCGCAATTTCCTTGAAATAACCGAACTACTGAAAGAATGAATAAGTATATCTACAGATTATGAACGTCGATCAAGGTATCGATCAACGCCGGGCTCGTCGGCTGAACCTGAGACAGGATCAAAAAGGCCCGGTCATTTACTGGATGTCCAGAGACCAGCGTTTCCAGAACAACTGGGCGCTGCTGTTCGCCTGCCGTAAAGCCCGGCAATTGCAACAACCGCTTGAAGTGGTTTTTACCCTTGCCCCTTCGTTTCTGGGCGCTCCGTTGCGGCATTACGACTTTATGTTCAAAGGGCTTGCCGAGGCGGAAACCTCCCTGCGGAACGCGGGAATTCCGATGACGGTGCTTTTCGGCAACCCGGAGGAAACCATGCCCGATTTCGTCCAGAAACGGCGGGTGGGCCTGGTGGTGAGCGACTTTTCTCCATTGAAGCTTGTGCGGCAATGGAAACGCGCGGCCGCCGCCGAGGCGCCATGTGCGTTCTACGAGGTCGATGCCCACAACATCGTTCCCTGCTGGCTCGCCTCGCCCAAGCAGGAGTACGCCGCCCGGACGATCAGGCCACGGCTCGACGCCCTGCGCCGATCATTTCTCACTCCCTTCCCGGAACCGGTCGCATTCTGCCAGCCTGCCAGTTTGAGCGCTCCGCCGGTGAATTGGGATGAGCTTTTGTCGCTGCTCGATACTGACCACTCGGTCAGACCGGTCAGCGGCATCACTCCGGGCGAAGCGGCGGCGGAACAGCGTTGGCGCAGTTTCCTCGCTGAAACGATTGAACGGTATGACGATTACCGCAATGATCCGAATGCAGGGGCCGTATCGGGGCTTTCGCCGTACCTGCATTTTGGCCAGATCAGCGCCCAGCATGTTGCGTTTGAGGCTTCGCAAAGCCTGGTGTCGCAGTCAAACCTGAATGCGTTCATCGAGGAGCTGTTCATTCGCCGGGAGCTGTCCGATAACTACTGCTTCTACAACGAGCAGTATGACACGTTCGATGGCCTTCCGGCGTGGGCGAAAACGACCCTGATGGAACATGCCGAGGATCATCGCGACTATATTTATACGCCTGAGCAGTTTGAAAAAGCGCAGACCCACGATCTGCTCTGGAATGCCGCGCAGCTCTCGCTTGTCGAAACGGGCCTCATCCATGGCTACATGAGGATGTACTGGGCGAAAAAGATTCTCGAATGGAGTCCGACTCCCATGGCCGCATTCGATATCGCCGTCATGCTCAACGACCGTTACGCCCTCGATGGCCGTGATCCGAACGGCTACGTCGGCGTGGCCTGGTCGATTGGCGGCCTGCACGATCGCCCCTGGAGCGAGCGCCCGGTGTATGGCAAAATCCGCTACATGAACGCCAGTGGCTGCGCCAGAAAATTCGATGTATCCCGCTATATCTCCACAATGAACCGCATCTCGCAAACCACACTCTTCTGACGAGCACCTCCGATCCTGCCAGCGGCATCTCAGGCTGGCAGGATCGGATATTTTCATCTGCATTTGCTTTTCGACGTAAGCAATACGTTGCGGGGAGCAGCAAATCGGTCACAAACCAACTCCATATCCCGAATCTGCAATCAGGCCGTCGAATGCTCAACAGTTTTGTGTTGAAACGAATGCTTTTATGGAGAAGAAAATCAAAAATCCGTTATCATCTACAGAAATTTTTCAATCATTTTTTATGTTACATGATTATATCGAAATAAAAAATGAAGTATCGGAGGAGAAACGTGGAACACTCACCAAAAAAAGCAAGATTTTTTCTGGATTTTCGCGACTTCATCACTGTTCGCACCACCTTTGGGGGCCTTGTTGCAGTGTTCACGGCATTTTTGCCTCTTTTGAACAACGCTTTTCAAGTACTTCCGTTGAAGGAATATGGAGTTGACAACGGGGTGTTTGACATTCTAATGCCAACGTGGATTACAGTAATTACGACGACGATAACACTCGTTGCCGTTTTATCGATATTCGCGATGCGAGATTCGTTCTGCGGCATTGGCAAACGCGACGCACGTCGCAAGGCATTGATATCGGTAAGCATCAGCATTGCGATGCTCACACTATATATTGTTGCCTACCAGCTATATTACGAGTACACTTACTTCTCCCTCAGCGTCGTCCATCATAGCCTTCAACAACTGTATTTTGAAGTACCATTACTGATTATTTATGCCACTTTTTTTTCTCATCTCACGCAGGCCTCGATGCTTTTAGCAATAATAAAGTTCTATAAAAAAGTCAAGTGCGATGCCTGATGGCTGGTATTTCGTATGATTGAAGAAGGGGGCGGAATTAACCAGTGTCATGTCAGAAGAAAAATGACGGAGATTCGTCATCGCGAGGCCCGACCTGTCGGGGCATGGCGATCCATCTTTTGTTGATTTCGCTGCTTCA
>NZ_SDGU01000041.1 GCF_004118635.1 Chlorobaculum sp. 24CR
CTAGTGTCACGTCACAGTTATATTGATGGATAAAGATGCTTGAGTTTTATTCTTGAATCCGTCGTGGTAAAGCGCCAGTTAATCGTCGCCTCTTTGTTGTTGCGTTCGCGTTGCCATGCCGAGACCTCACGCTTCACCTCCGCGATCTTGTCGATTCGACGATTCAGACACTGACCCGATAGCACTCGAAGTTCTATTTCAGCCATGTTCAGCCAGCTCCCGTGCTTGGGTGTATAGACAAAGTCGAATCGATCCAGCAACGCTTTGGCTTGCTCTGGCGCATAGGTCTCGTACAGCGAGCCGGGCGCGTGCGTGTTGAGATTATCCATGACCAGCGTGATCTTTTCGGCGTGCGTGTACTTGAGCGCGATGTCAGCCAGAAACCTTGACCAATCCTGCTTTTTTCGGGTTTCGGTGACCTTCACCAGTCGCTTGCCCATCAACGGTTCAGTGGCGATGAAAATATTGCACGTCCCGTTCCTGACATACTCGTAATCATATCGGGCGGCTCGCCCTGGTTTTGCCGGAATGGGAATTCGGCTTTCGCCGATCAGTTGCTTGGGCGACTCATCCATGCAGACCACCGGATAGAGCGGATCATAGGGTTGCTTGTACACATCCAGCACGCTCTCCATGTGAGCGACAAAATCGCTGCTTTGCTTCGGCGGGATTACCCATCCTTGCTGCTTCCACGGCTTGAGTTCGTTTTTTTTAACGTCCGACGTACCGTTTCATAGGAAATCTCTTCGACATAGTTCATCTCGACGGCTTTATCGGCCAGCAGCCGCAGCGTCCAGCGAGTGTGGCCTTCCGGAGCGGGAGAGCAGCTCAGGGCAATCAACTTTGCCTCAAGGTCGCCATCGACTTTCCCGGCAAAGGCGCGACTGGTCGGTTTGCGAGTCATGACCGCCTCAAGCCCCTGTTCAACGAACTGCTTTTTGACCCGGTCGATGGTTTTCATGCTCACCTGCAAGACCCGCGAAATGGTCTCATTGATGGAGCGTTCTTGCTGATGCGGGCCTTCGTCGCAAGCCAGGAGAATCAGGGCATACAAGACGTTTTGGGCTTTCTGCTTGCCTTTGCTGCTGATCGCATCAAGCTCTTCACGCTCTTCCTTGCTCAGGGTCACTCTGTACTTCTTCATCTTCAAGATGGTTGGGTTGATCGTTGAAGATGAAGGTAATATTTATGCGGCTATTTTATCGTGATGTTGCACTAG
>NZ_SDGU01000042.1 GCF_004118635.1 Chlorobaculum sp. 24CR
AGCATGGGAAATGAACCGGGAGGTGGTTCTGAACCCGGACGAAAAGTGAACAATTTTTTTCAAAAAAAAGCGACATCTCTGTTGACATAAAGCGCTACCGGAGGAAGGCCAGGATCAGCCCCGAAGTTGAAGCTCCAAACAGAGTAATCTCCATACTGCGAAACATCCCCCTCGTGCGCCATAACCGGAGCACTGCTGGCAACCGTCGCTAACGCAATTGTTACTGCACTGAAAAGCTTTTTCATATTTACTCCAGATGAGTTATGGCAACGGGAAAATGAAAGGTGAATTTTTACGCTTCAATCAACTCAGAACAGCCTTGGCTTTTGTCACAAGCTTTATGGCCAACCGATACATTGCAATCACACGAACAATCGTTGATGCTTACAAAAAAAGGGGCGTTCAAAATTCGCAGATAACCCAAGAATTATAAACATAATTTTACATATTTAACCCACAAAAAAGCAATAAGACTACCCTCTTTTATCACCATCGCCCTCGAAATCGTTTATTTCGCTCTTCTTCGATTCTGACGAGTTCAACGAGAATCCGCCACCCTGTTGCATCGCTTGCGGGAATTCTTTACCATTGTTCCCATGTTGAAATCCGAAAATCCACCCATGAGTATTTATCCACCTGTTTTTGATGCCAGCCGGTCACTGCGATGAACATTGACCGGAATCTCTTGCGGCTGCTTTCGGAACAGAAGCGGCCTTTCATTTTGTCGGGCCTCGCGGGCGCGGCGGGGGCGCTGATGCTCGTGGCGCAGGCGTGGGTGCTGAGCGGCGTGATCGATACGGTGTTTCGCTCCGCTCCGGCGTGGGCTGCGATTGCGCCGCCGGTCGGGCTGTTCGCGCTCTTCAGTACGTTGCGCGTGCTCTTCGGCTGGGCGGGGCATCACGAGGCGAAAGTGGGCACGCTCGCCATCCGCAACTCTTTGACCGAACGGCTCTCCGGCACCATCGCGGCGCTGGGGCCGTCGTTCGCCCGTTCGGCGCAGAGCGGGCGCATCGTCACCACGCTGCTCAAGGGCGTGGAGTCGGTCGATGCGTGGTTCAGCCAGTACATCCCGCAACTCTTTCTTTCGCTTATCGTTCCGGTGGTGATTCTCGCGGCGATCTTTCCGGCGGACTGGCTGTCGGGCGTGATTCTCGTCGTGACCGCGCCGCTGATTCCTGTCTTCATGATCCTGATCGGCAAACGGGCGAGCGCGGCCACCGAGAAGCAGTGGAACACCATGAGCCGCATGAGCGGCCACTTCCTCGACATGTTGCAGGGCCTCTCGACGCTCAAGCTCTTCGCGCAGGCCAAGGCGCGGCGCGACGGCATCGCCGAGGCGAGCGAGAACTTTCGCCACTCGACGATGCAGGTGCTCAAGATCGCTTTCCTCTCGTCGCTCACCCTCGAACTGGTCGGCACGCTCGGCACGGCGGTGGTGGCGGTGAGCATCGGCGTGCGGATGCTCGGCGGGCACCTCGCCTTTCGCCCCGGCTTTTTCGCGCTGCTGCTCGTGCCGGATTTCTATCTGACACTGCGCCAGCTCGGCACCAAATTCCACGCAGGCATGGAGGGCGTCACCGCCTCGAAAGAGATACATGAAATTCTCGACCGCGCCTCGGAGATTCCCGAAGCGGGTTCGCGCGAGTTGACCGCCAGCGACATTTCGTCACAACCAATTGTTTTTGAAGGAGTTGGCTACCGTTTCCCCGGCAGCGGCAAACCGGCGCTCGACGGCGTGAGCCTCACCATCGAGCCGGGCACCGTGACCGCGCTCACCGGGCCGAGCGGCGCGGGCAAGAGCACGCTCTTGAACCTGCTGCTGCGCTTCATCGAGCCTGCCGAAGGCGCGATCTCGCTCGGCAGCCGCAAGGCGCGGGAGTTCAGCCTCGATTCGTGGTATCAAGAGATCGCCTGGGTACCGCAGCACCCCTTCCTTTTCAACGCCACCATCCGCGAGAACCTCTTGATGGCCCGGCGCGACGCCACGCCGGATGAGATCGACACGGCGCTGAAGCAGGCCGGATTGCTCGACCTGGTGCGCTCGCTGCCGGATAGACTGGAGACAATGATCGGCGAAGAGGGTGCGCGGCTGAGCGGCGGCGAGGCGCAACGGCTGTCGCTGGCCCGCGCCTTCCTCAAGGACGCGCCGCTTCTCTTGCTCGACGAGCCGACCTCGCACACCGACCCGATCCTCGAAGCGCAGCTCCGCAAGGCGATGGTCGAGCTGATGCGCGGGCGCACGGTGGTGATGATCGCGCACCGGCTCGAAACCATCCGCAACGCCGACCGCATCGTGGTGCTCGACCGTGGCCGCGTCGCGCAGAGCGGCACGCACGACGAACTGATGACCGGCGAAGGCTTTTACCGCGAGGCGATCTTCTCGTCGATGGAGGAGGCCGCGGCATGAAAACGTTTCTGCGACTGGCGGGGCTGACGCGCCCGTTCGCCTGGTGGATGCTGCTGGCCGCGCTGATCGGCTTCGCCACCATCGGCAGCGGCATCGGCCTGTTGATGGCGTCGGCCTGGCTCATCACCACCGCCGCCCTGATGCCCGCGCTCTCGGCGCTCCAGATCGGCATCACCGGCGTGCGCTTTTTCGGCATTTCGCGCGGCGTGATCCGCTACGCCGAGCGGCTCATATCGCACAACACCACGTTTCGGATTCTCACCCGCCTGCGCGTCTGGTTCTACGACGCCGTCGAGCCGCTCGCCCCGGCCCGGCTCGCCTCGTACCGCAGCGCCGACCTCTTGAAGCGCATCGTCGATGACATCCAGAGCCTCGAAAACATCTACGCCCGCGTGCTCTCGCCCCCCGTCACCGCCGCTCTGGTGACGCTGCTGATGTGGTTGGTCGTGGGCCACTGGTCGCTCGCCGCCGCCGAGGGGGTGCTCGCGAGCCAGCTTGTGGCGGGCCTCGCCGTGCCGCTTCTGACCGCGCGACTCGCCGCCGGAACGGCACGCGGCATCACCACGCTCCAGGGCGAGCAGCAGGTGCTCGCGGTCGATATGGTGCAGGGTATGAGCGAGTTGCGCGTCTTCGGCATGGTCGGCGACTACGCTGAACGACTGCGCGAGGCCGAAGCAAAAAAGCTCGCGCTGCAAAAGCGGGCCGCCCTCATCGAGGGGCTGCACGAATCGCTGACCGGCCTTGCGATGAACGGCGCGGTGATCTGGATTTTGTTCTCGATGACGCCGATGGTGCAGTCGGGCGCGATCAGCCCGATCACGCTCGCCTCGGTGGTGTTTGGCGTCATGGCCTCGTTCGAGGCGTTCCTGCCGCTCACCGGCTCGGTGCAGAACATCGAAGCCGACGTCCGCGCGGGCGACCGCCTCTTCGAGATCATCGACGCCAAACCCGAAGTGGTTCCGCCAGCGAAACCGGAAGCTTTCCCGAAAAGGACAGACATCGAGGTCAGCAACCTCGCCTTCACCTACCCCGGCTCGGATCGGCCAGCGCTCGACGGCGTCTCGTTCAGCGTGCCGCAGGGCGGACGGACGGCGATTGTCGGCCCGAGCGGCGCGGGCAAATCGACCATCACCTCGCTCATGGTGCGCTTCTGGAACCCCGCGCAGGGCGAAATCTCGATTGGCGGAATGAACATCGACAAACTCGATCCCGAAGCGCTGCGCCGCAACATCGCGGTCGTCTCGCAGAGGACGTATCTCTTCGGCCAGACGATTCGCGAAAACCTGCTCCTCGCCGCGCCCGAAGCGACCGACGAGCAGCTCCGCCGCGCTCTGACGCTGTCGGGACTCGGCGAGCTGCAAAGCCGCCTCGACGACTGGGCCGGTCAGCACGGCATGAACCTCAGTGGCGGCGAACGCCAGCGCCTGGCCGTGGCGCGGATGATTTTGCAGGACGCCCCGGTGATCGTGCTCGACGAAGCCACGGCCAACCTCGACGCCCTCACCGAAGAGGCCCTCCTCGACACCCTCGACCACACCAGCAAAGGCAAAACCGTGCTCGCCATCACCCACAACCTGCACCGAATGGAGCGCTACGACGAAGTTGTGGTGCTGCACCAAGGCAAAGTGATCGAGCGCGGCAGCCACGAAACGCTGCTGAAAAGCGACGGCTTCTACGCAGGCATGTGGCGCTTGCAGCACGGGCAGGGGTGAGGGTGGATTGAGTGGACTTTGTGGACGAAGAATGAAGAACGATTCTTCGGTGGTTTGTCCACAACGTCCACTATTGTGGCGTACGCAAAAACCGCTGCAACAAGAGGTCTTCGACATTCCGGCGGCTGTCGATGAAGGAGAGCACCAGAACCTCTCCGTCGGCGATGCGGTACTGAAGACGCCACGGCGCAATCACCAGTTCGCGATAGAGAGAAATGCCCTGCTCGTGCAGCTCCGGCACAATGCGTCCCCGCTCCGGAAAGAGTTCGAGCCCGGCAGTTTTTTGCCTGATGGTGTTAAGAAGGTTCCGGGCGTTGCCGGGATTCTCTCTAGCTATGAACGACAGCGCCTCACCGAGATCGCGCTCGGCCACCTCGGCCCACAGCACCTTGTATCGGGCGCTCATGCGCGGCGGTTCAACTGCTCCTCAAGCCGCATGAAAACCGAGTCCTGTTCGGCGACCTGCCCGCTCCGCACCTGTTCTTCCCCTTGCGCGAAAAGTTTCAGCAATCCAAGAGCATTGCGCATATCCTCATAGCTTTTAGGATCCTGAAGAACAGCTTTCGGCTCTCCGTTCTGGGTGATGATTACCGGACGGCGAGTATCGTTGATCTGGTCGAGCAGACTGGCGGCATTCGCCTTGAGCCAAGTGACCGGTTTTATATCGGTAGTTATTTGCATGGTGTACCTCCTGACCGAATATAATATTAAATTCAGTTCGACAGCAACAGGAAAAAATGGACTTTGCGCTACTGCGGCGTGCGCATAACCCGCGAAATGTCGAAGCCCTGCGCTTTTGCCTCTTCGAGCAGTTTGGCGTAGAGCGCTTCGTCGAGCTGTGGGGTTCTGGCTAAAATCCAGAAGTAGTCGCGGCTGGAGGCTGTCACCATTGCCCAGGAGTAGTTTTCGCGGTCGAGAGCGAAAACGTTGTACGGGCCGTAGAAGGGGCCGAAAAATGACACTTTCAGCGCCCCGACGTTCGGGTCTCCGGCGAATTTGGCTTTGCCTTTGGCGGTTTTCCACTTCTTTTTTTCGGGGTAGTAGCCCTTGTTGAGCACCTGCACCATGCCGTCTTTGCGCAGAGTGTAGAGGGCCGACACCTGCTCCGATCCGCGCTCGAAGCGGTTCTCAATTCTGGCGATTTCGTACCAGGTGCCGAGGTAGCGGTCGAGCTTGAAGTGATCCACCGCCACGACCCCCTCCGGCGCACTCGCGCACCCGGCAAGCAGCATCGGCCAGAGCAGCAAAAGCAAAAAGAGTTTTTTCATCGATGTTCTCCCGTTAGTTTCAGAAAAACAACAAAATCCCCGCTTCAGAGTTCCAGGGAGTGGATGGTCAGATATCCAAAAGAGGACTGGGGCGAACAACTCGAAAACCGCCGCCGTAGCCCCTGCCGCCCGGACTGCTGCCGTACTGGGCCGAACAGCGCAGATACTCAGGTTTGCTGAGCCACGAACCGCCGCGCAACGCATCTTGCATCTGAAGATGCAAGGCATCTTTCTCAACCGTCTCCTCCCTCGGTTCTCGTTCCTGAATCCAGAGCGAAACCGGAGCCAGCACCTTTCTGGACTCTTCGGCAGGCAGGATTGGCTCACGCTGCTTTTCGCTTTCACGATAATAGAGCAGGTAATCGAGCGCGATGCGATACAGCTCCTCGCGCCTGCGCGGCAACGTGCCGCTCTCCTTCCAGAGCAGCGCCATGAGCTGCAACATCAGGGGAGTGCCCGCAAGCTCTTTCAAACCCTTGTGATCCGGGCGGGCGAGATAATCGATAAGCGCTTGCGCTTTCTCTGTCGCCAGGCGGTCGCGCTCGCTTTTCTCAATTTCGCGCGACGAACCCGCCTTGAACCATTTTTCCAGAAACTCCCGCTGCTGCGTTTCGTTGAAACGTTTGACATAAGCGCTTCTCTTATCGAGAAGCAACGCTTTGCGCTCCTCGGCAGCATACCCTTTGTCGCGACTCGTCAGAACGAAAAACGCTTCGGGCCAGGTTTTCGCGGCATCGCTGATCCACCGGCAAACCTCGACACGCTGAGGCTTGTCGCCGATCTCGTCCAGACCATCGAGCAACACCAGCGTCGGTCGTTCTTTCAGGCGGTCATCAAACCATGATGGCTCTATATTGAGGTGGGGCTGAAACTGCTCCGAAAGCTTCTGATGAAGTCCCTTTGCCTCTTCACCGGGCTTCATGGCGCTCAAGGGCAAATAACTGATTTTGACAGGCTTTGAAAACCCGCGCAATGCCAATTGGCTGTTCAAGGCGTAGTGCTTGATGATGGTGGTTTTGCCAGCTCCCGGCTCGCCGATAATCAGAAGCATTCGCGATTCACCATCCACCGCCTTGACGAGAGCGCTGTCTGGCGTTTCAAACGATGGCTCTGCTGTCAATCGCTGTACACGCTCCCGCTCAAACGTTTTATCCATTAACCGCTCAGCCTCATCGAGATCGAGCGGCACGAAGGTTTGCATCAAATCGACCGACTCCGAATCCCCTTTCACGCCCGGCATCCCGAAAATGGTGCTCTTGCCTAATTCCTGTTTCAGTCGATCTTGGTAGCGTTCTTCGTTGCTCTTGGCTTGGCGTTCTTTTTTCAGATTCTCACGCTTTTCAACAGCCTCAGTCTCGGCAATTTTTTTGCCTGCCGCATCAGGATTGCGCTTGCGATACTGGTAAACGCCAAAACCAAATACCAGAGCAGCGATTATCGCCGTAGGTGGCAAATAATCAAATGTTCCTTTTTCAACCGTTTTCGCGGCAGGCTGTACCACTGGTGCCGTGGAAGGTTCCGCCGCGCTCGCCGTACCTGCCATGCAGGAAACAAGCACGACAATGAAGTACGCTATCCGAAGCACGTTGATGATTCGCATGGCTCGAAGGTGAAATTGACAGGCTGGTCGTATAAGGGGAAATTACGCAAAAATACGAAGAGGGCGGCCGCGAGAGCCGCCCCTACGGGGGAGAATTCGGGCGAACCGTTCGCTCTTTACCCGCCGTTGCGCGGCTCGTTGCGGCACACTTCGCCGGGGTATTCGAGTTCTACGGTGGAGTGGTAAATGCCGTGGCGGGCGACGAGCTTGCGAATCTCCTCCTTGATGCGGACGTACTCGGCGGGGTTGACGTCGCAGTCGATTTCGAGGTGGGCGGTGAAGACCGTGCGCTCGCCGTCGAGCGACCAGAGGTGGGCGTGATGCACGCCGTGGACGTGCCCGGTCTTTTGAATGTCGGCAACTACCTTGTCGAGGCTGAGTTCGCTTGGCACGGCTTGCAGGAACACCGGCACCATCGCGCGGAGATTCCTAACCACGCCGGTGAGGATGTAGAGCGTGATGACGATGGCGAGCAGCGGGTCGAGAATCGGCACGGAAACAAAAAGCAGCACCACGGAGACCACGAGCACCGAGAGCCAGCCGAGCACGTCTTCGAGCAGGTGCAGCGCAATGACGCGGGCGTTCATGCCCGTCTGGCCCTTGAGGCGCAGCATGGCGACGGAGTTCACCGCCACGCCGACGAGCGCGAAGGCGACCATGCCTTTGGCGTCGGGAAGCTCGGGATGGATCAGGCGCGGCAGCGCTTCGATGAGCACGACGAACGAGCTGACGAGCATCATGAGGGCGCTGACGAGCGCGCCGAAGATCGAGAAGCGCTGGTAGCCGTAGGTGTAGCGCTTGTCGCCCTTTCGCCCGGCGAGCTTCTCGAAGTACCACGCCTGACCGAGCGCGATGGAGTCGCCGAAGTCATGCACCGCATTGGCAAGAATCGCCGTGCTGTTGGTCAGTACGCCGCCGATAGCTTCGAGAATCGTGAAGCCGAAGTTCAGGAAAAAGGCGGTGCGGATGCTTCCGGCCACATGGTGATGATGGCCGAAATGCGACCCGTGCGTGCCATGATCATGATGGCCGTGCTCGTGCTCGTGGTTATGGTCGTGGTGGTTGCTCATGCTGAAACAACAACCAAACCCGCGCCGGGAATTCCCGGTTTTACCAGTGTCAAGTCAATACCAAACAGTCTGGTGTATTCCCCGTCATTGCGAGGAGCATAGCGACGCGGCAATCCATGCGGAACCACCGCAAGCTACAAAAGATGGATCGCCACGTCCCGACAAGTCGGGACTCGCGATGACGAATATCCGTCATTTTTTTGACACGTCACCAGACCGACCACTCCGTTCAGTCGAACACGACGGTCTTGCGTCCGTTGATGAGGATTCGGTGGTCGCAGTGCAGCCGCAGGGCGCGCGCCAGCACGAGCCGTTCGAGGTCGCGCCCTTTGCGCACCAGGTCGTCGAGCGTGTCGCGATGCGTGATGCGGATGATGTCCTGCTCGATGATCGGCCCTTCGTCGAGCTCGTCAGTGACGTAGTGGCTGGTCGCGCCAATGAGCTTCACGCCGCGCCGGTAGGCCTGCCGGTACGGGTTGCCGCCGACGAAGGCCGGAAGGAACGAGTGGTGGATGTTGATGATCCGACCCGCCCAGCGCCCGGTAAACGCTGCCGAGAGCACCTGCATGTACCGGGCCAAGACGATGGTGTCGATGCCATGCTCGTCGCACAAAGCCATCTGACGACTCTCGGCTACCTCCCTCGTCTCCGGAGTCACCGCAATGACGTGAAACGGAATGCCGTGCGCTTCGGCAAGCGGCGCGAGGTCGGCGTGGTTGGAGACGACGAGCGGAATATCGATGTCGAACTCGCCGAGGCTGTGCCGCCAGAGAATTTCGCGCAGGCAGTGATCGTACTTCGAAACGAAAATCGCCATGCGGTTCCGCTTGCCGGAGAGGCGAATCTGCCAGTTCGCCCGGAATTCGCGGGCCATCGGCGCGAATGCCGATTCGAGGTCATCGGCGGGAATCGAGAAATGATCGAGGCTCCACGACACGCGCAGAAAGAACTGGTGCTCGTCCACATCGACATGCTCGTTGAGGTCGAGAATGTTGCCGCCGCGCTCGTAGATGAAGTTGGCGATCCGCGCGACCAGCCCAACGCGGTCGGGGCAGGAGAGCAAAAGCACGGCTTTGGAGGGTTCGGCGGCAGCGGTCATGGCGATCAAAGTGGACTTGGGATTGACGATGAAACTACGGCAAGATAATGAACTTCCGCGCCAATTGGTTTCACTCGCTCAATGTCGGCGACAACGAAAAGAGCGAAAAGGCTGGAGGCTCCTTTTCGCTCTTTTCGACTCAATGCGCTGCCGCGCCGGGTGTGCGCCGGCTCACACGGCAAACACCTCTTGACCGTCCAGCACTCCGTCGAGCACGCCGGTGAGAGCGACCGGCTCGGCATCGACGACGCCGATGAACTCCGCCTCTGTACCCACGTCGAACCCGGCGGTCGAGGCTGCTGCGGGAACCGATCCCGTGCCGCTCGAAGCGGCAAGCGTGCTTGCGCCGAGGAACTCCGCCGAGGTGGCGAGGATGTTTTCGAGCTGTTCGAGCGTCCACTCCGAGGCGAAATCCGCTTCCGCCGAAAGCAGCAGCGCCGCCGCGCCAGCCACGTACGGCGTGGCCATCGAGGTGCCGCTCATCGAGGCGTAGCCACCATTGGAGTAGGTGCTGTAGATGCTCACGCCGGGCGCGACGACAAAGTCGTAGGGATCGGTGCCGCCCGCATCGTTGCTGAACGAGGCCACGGTGTTGCTGCTGTTGACCGCGCCGACCGCGATGCCGCCAAGGGTCTCGGCGAGGATTGCCGGGTAGGTCGGCGAACTCTGGCTGTCGTTGCCGGAGGCCATGCAGACCATGACGCCGTGATCGAGCGCGTAGGAGATGGCGCTGGTGACGCTGCTGGAGTACGCGCCATACGCGCCGAGCGAGAGGTTGATGACGTCGGCCCCGTTATCGACGGCGTAGATGATGCCGTTGGCGACCGCCGTGAAGGAGCCACTGCCCGAGGAGCCGAGCACCTTGACCGGCATGATGGTGGCGTCGTAGGCCACGCCGGTCACGCCGGTACCGTTGTCGAGTCCGGCGATGATGCCCGCCACGTGCGTGCCGTGACCATAGTCATCGAGTGCGTAGCCGTCGTAGTTGACGAAATCGTAGCCGTAGATGTCATCGACGTAACCGTTGCCGTCATTGTCGATCCCGTCGCCCGCGATCTCACCGGAGTTGCTCCATATCTTCCCGGCAAGGTCGCTGTGCGTGTAGAGCACGCCGCTGTCGATCACCGCAACGATGATGCCCTCGCCGGTGTATCCGGCCTGCCAGGCGTCCGGAGCCTGGGTGTCGTTCAGCCCCCAGTCCCACGAACCGTAACCGTCGCCATAGAGCGGCGCGTCGGCGATGGATGCTCCGGTTGCCAGTTCGAGCATGGCGTCGATGTCGAGCAGGCCGTAGCCGGAGACCGGATCCCACTGAACAGGGGCCAGCTCGGTCGTGAAGTCGTACGAAGTGGTTCCGGCATAGCCGTTGCCCGCAAGATCGAGCACCGCGCCGGAGCCGATGGTGACGTAGTAGTGCGTGGCGGGATCGAGGTCGCTCGACGGATCGATGGTCAGCGTGCTGCCCGAAAAAGCGAGATGGCTGCTCGACGCCGCGTCGAAGCTTTCGAGCAGCGTTCCCGTCGGCGATCCGGCGTGAATCTCGATGGAGCCATTTCCGGCCTGGATCGCCTCGTTGAAGGTCAGCGTGATGTTGGTCTCGACCGCGGCATTGCTGCTGCCGTCAGCCGGGCTGAAAACAGACACGACCGGCGCTGTGGTATCGACCGTTTCGGTGGTGAAGTCGTAGGAGGTCGTTCCGGCATATTTGTTGCCCGAAAGATCGACAACGCTTCCCTTGGCAAAGGTGACGTAGTAGTGCGTGCCGGTATCGAGGTCGCTTGACGGATCGATGGTCAGCGTACTGCCCGAAAAGGAGAGCTGGCTGCTCGACGCCACGTTAAAACTCTCGACGACCACACCGCGCGAAGAGCCGACACGGATTTCGATCGATCCGATGCCAGCCTGAATCTCCTCGCTGAAGGTCAGGGCAATATCGGTCGCCGTATCGACATCGCCACTGCCGTCAGAGGGGTCGAAACTGACCACCGTGGGAGCCGTCCGGTCGCGGCTCAGAAAACTCCAGAATGACCAGGCGGCAGTCATATCTCCGCTATCAGGAGCATCGTCAACGGGCGACTGACCGGGATGATTCAGCCACGCTCCGGCAGCATAATCGAACCCGTCGAAGCCGCTTTCGTGCGGCGAGTGCTGAAACACGCCGGTCAGATTGTCTGGCGCAGCCATGACATTCCCGAAAGAGAGCGTCCCGCTCCAATCGCTGAAGACTGACATTCCTGCGTTTTGCCTGGCTTCATCACCGATTAATCCGGCCAACGCCCCATACGACAAGATTGAGTTGTTCATGATGACAGGTATATAGGTTTTTGGTATAGACAGAGATAAGAAAAAACAGAGAAAATATGTACGTTATTTTCACTCATTATAACAGAAATATATAAACCTGAACACAATCCGGAAAGCAAAACATATACATCATTTACACGCATACCCCTAAAGGGCGCGCCTCGCGTGTTATTATTCTCCGGCAACAAAAAATCGCAATCGCTGCCGTTGCAAGAGGTTAGGCTAAAGCCCTGATTTCTTTTGCTTCGTCGGCATACCCAAAGCTGTCTCAAAAGCCCACCCTCAGACACAAAAATGCCACGTTTTCACGCGGCCTTTTTGTGTTGCGTTTGATATGTTAAGCTATCGAAAAACAATCGCATAGCCGGTTGGTTTTCAAAACCTGCCAGAGAGTCTGCATCATGAACAAAGGAAAGATCATCGCCGACGGCCCGACAAAGGAGATTCTCTCGAATCGCGAGCTGCTCGAATCCAACGGCCTGGAGCTTCCGCTACGATTGCAGGGGGGGGGATGAGAGGTTATCGGTTTTGTACTTGAAGTTCGGGTTTGGTACTTTGCCGACTCAATGAAATCAGGGGTTTCGGGGCTGGCCGTTTGCGGAAATCCAGCAAAAGAATGTATAAAGTCTATTCTTTTACGGTAATCGAAGGCATTTTCCATTTAAGAAATTTCTTAAAGAACTCATCGAGAAATTCTTGAAATGCAAGAGAGAATGCTACGCCTTGATGAAATAGAGAAAATGGATAACGCTCTTCGCTACGTTTCAGTATTTCATGACTATTGACAAATTGTGCGCGAAATTGTTCAACCGTACATTGAGCAAAACAACAGGGCGGGCATGAAACCCGCCCCTACATGGGTGAAAATCAACAATCGGCAACATCCTCTTCACCTCTTCCGTCCTATCCGTCCTATCCGTCCTATCCGTCCTATCCGTCCTATCCGTCCTATCCGTCCTATCCGTCCTATAAGACCTATAAGACCTATAAGTCCTATAGGTCTTATAAGATAACCAACTCTACCCCTCCGGCTCGGCGGGCGCTGATGCGCTTTCGCCTTCGCTCTTTTTGCGCGTCGTGCGGCGGCGGGCGGGGCGGCGAGGTTTCTTTTCGGGTTCGGGGGTTTCCGCTGATGCCGGAACAGCCTCGGGTTCGACGACTTTCGCCGGTGCCGGAACCGGCTCAGGCTCAGGCGATGCAGCGAGCTTCGGCGCTTCATCCGCCGTCGCAGCAGTGGCCCTCGGCTTCCGCGTGGAGGTCGAGCGCGGCTTGGCCGCCCGCGACCTCGTCGTTCTCTTCGGCTTGGCTTCGGTCGAAGCTGGAAGCTCGGCAACGGACTCCGTCACCTGTGCCCCGGATGCGGGGGCTTCCGGCGCAACTGGCTTTTCAGGCGCTGGCTCCGCATTGGCAGCCTTAGCCGCCGCCACTTCAGGCGCGACCGGCTCCGGTTTGGCCGGAGCGGATGAGGCCGTTTTCGCTGCGGCCTGCTTCGCCGAACCCGGCGCCGAAGCTGACGACTCCGGGGCATCGACCTTCCGCGCAGGCGCTTCGGGCGCTGTCGCCGTCGGTTTGGAGACGCTCTTCGGCGCGGGTTCCTGCGCAGCCTGTTTCCGCTCTTCCATCTGCGGCGCAACAGGCTTCGCGGCTACCGGATCGACCTCGCCCGAAACCGGAGCTGCCGACGATGCTTCGACGGGCAGCGCATCGGGCTTGCGGCCCTTGCGTTTGTCGCGGATGTAGAGTTCGGAGTGGTTGTTGCGGAACTCGATATCGAACATATCGATGGAGCGCACCAGGTCGGAAAGCCGCTTGTAACCGTAGTTTCGCGGATCGAACGACGCCTGGTTGGCGATGTTCTTGCCGATCTTGGCCAGGTTCGACCAGCCATCCTCCTCCTGCGCGCTGTCCACGGCGTTGAGCAGCAGCGTCCGGAGCTTGCCGTCGCTCCGCAGTTCGTGGCTGCTCTTGCGGCGGCAACTCTCGCTTTTGGTCTGCTCCTTCTCGCCGCTGAACGAATCGAGATAGAGAAAGGTCGAGCAGGCATTCACGAATGGCGATGGGGTCGATTTCTGACCAAACCCGTAAACGTTCAATCCTTCCGACAGAATACGCATCACGAGCGGCGTAAAATCGCTGTCGCTCGACACAATGCAGAAAGCATCGAGCTTCTTGCTGAAGAGCAGATCCATGCCGTCAATGGTCATCGCCATGTCGGTGGCATTCTTGCCCTTGGTGTAATCGAACTGCTGGATCGGGCGGATGGCGTAATCGTGCAGCTTGTCCTCCCACCCTTTCAGCGAGTGGCTCTTCCAGTTGCCGTAGGCCCGGCGGATGTTGACCACGCCGTATTTGGCCATTTCGGCCAAGATGAAATCGATTTTGTCGCTCGGCGAATTGTCGGCATCGATAAGCATTGCAATCGTTTCCCGGCTATGCTCCATAGTGGTGTCCTCGTTGGTCTTGCCGGCCCCTCGTCAGGAAGCGGAAAGAAATCGTTGAAAATCCGGCATCTCTTTCAGAAGGAATACGCGGACCATTGAAAGGTGACGCCAACCCGACTCCTCAAGCAGAGCGGTCAGCAAAATTTTTCACATTTTGTAATATAAACCACGAACATTCGATTCATACGGCCCGGCTTTGCAAATCGCCGGAAAATGCCAGAATCTGCCGCGATGCGACGACGACTCTTCCGGCAAGGCAGGCGATCAGATGCGGCGAATCGTTCAGGCAGGGAATCGTTTCGACCCGGACGGATGGCGCGATGGCCAAGAGCGCCGATTCACGATGCAGCGTCTCGTTGCCGTCGGAAAAGTACCCGGCAGCGAAGAGCGACACATGCCGAAATCCTTTGCCGATCACCATCCGCGCGGCCTCGTCAAATGACGGAGCGCTCCACTTGCCGCCCACGTCGTGGTTCAGGAATGCGGTCGTGACCATACCCCACGGCGTTCGCGGATCGGACTCGATGATATCCGTGAGCCGCCGCGCGAACTCGACCGTCTCCACGTGGCCGGTGTGGAACGCGGGCGGAGCGCCGTTGCGATCCTCGACGAGCGTGCCGTGAAAAAGCAGCATCAGCGCATTCCGCTCTTTCGGGCCACCCGGCAGCGCCCGCCCGCTTCCAAAGAGATAGTCGAGATAGACGCGATGCAGCGTTTCATCCTCCCACAGCCGCCCGATCACCCGCGTGCGGGCAAGCTCTCTGGGCGAGCAGCGCTTCGAGAGATGCTTGCAGAGCAGCCCGCAGCTCATGGCATTGTCCACCGGAGCCATTGGCGCGACGATCACTCCGTCATAGCCGCGCCGCTCTTCGAGCACCGCCTCGACGCCCGGTTCCGAAGCCGAAAACGCCGCGATCACCTCGAACGAAACGTCGGGACAGGTCGCGTCGAGATGCGCCTGCAACGCGCGAGCCTGAAGGCGCGTCAGGGAATTCTGCGGCGATCCGGATGTTTTTCTGCCGATCTTTTTTCTGACCGAGGAGCTGAAGGAGATGAAATGGCGTAACGGTGCGGGCACCGCAATCACCTCCGAGGCGCGTTGAAGGGTGTGCAGGCTCACCTGGTAATTCTCGAAAAACCCGCTGGTTTCAGCCTCTCCGTGGGCTGCCAGCACCACGGCCATTCGCTTCGCGCTCATCGTTATTGCTACGGCCATTAAAACTCTTGATAATTGCCCCGGACTTCAGTCCGAAGTAAACAGATAAAACATAATGAATAAGGGCTTTAGCCCAATTTTTTGCACCGGTGGCGATGGCTGTTTATTGAGGCCGGAGTAATAAACTCAGGGATTACGCTCAGGACTGCTTTTTCGGAGACTCCTTGACAATCCGCGTCTCCATGCCATCGCGGAAGTTCTCCTGCGGCGAGGTGACGACCACATCCCCGGCATCGAGGCCCTTGACCACCTCGATGAAGACCAGATCGCTGTCGCCAGTGCGAATCGGCTGTTTTTTCAGCTTGCCCTTGACGATTTTCCAGACAAAGCTCTCGTGCTCCTCCTCGAAAACGGAGCTTTTCCTGACCAGCAACGTCCCTTTCTTCGTGTTATAAACAATGTTGGCCGTCGCGGTCATGCCGCCCTGAATCGCCGGAACTGCTTTGTCGAGCTTGAGATAGACACGCGAGGTTTTGGTCACGCGGTCGGTCTGCGGCACGATCCGCACCACCACGGCGTCGAAGCGCTTTTCGGGCATCGAGTCGAAGGCGATCACCGCCTTGAGGCCGGTGCGCAGGCGCGGCACGTCGAGTTCGTCAACCTCGACCACCACGAGGTAGCGGGCGGGATCGGTCACGGTCGCCACCAGCGTGCCGGACTGAACGTAATCGCCCTCCTTGACATTCTGGAGCGTCAGCATTCCGGCGAAGGGCGCAACCACCTGGAGCTTTTTCAGGTCATCCTCGCGGCTCTTGAGCTGCATCTGGCGCTGCCGGAGCGTTTCACGAGACTCCGTGCTGTTGCGCTCCGCCGCGTCGAAATCCTGCCGCGAGACGGCTCCGGCCTCGAAAAGCCTGCGGTTCCGTTGCAGCCGGAGGTTGTTGTCGCGCACGGCGGCCAGCTCTTCGGCCACCGCCGCCCGCGCCTCGTTGACGGCCAGACGCGGCTGGACGCTGTCGAACACGATAATCGCTTGTCCTTTCGAGACTTGCTGCCCTTCGAGCGCGCCGATGGAGCGCACCGTGCCGGAGAACTCGGCGCTCAGGTTGGCGATGTTCTCCGCCTCGACGTAGCCGGTTGCATAGATCGCCTCGACCAGTTCCGATCTCGAAATCTTGCGCGCCTCGACATCGACGCTGTTGCCACGGGTCAGCAGATAGCCGATGGTCACGGCGAACACCACGGCCAAGGCTATCGAGAACTTCGGAAGCATCTTCTGCAAATTCTGCATATCGTGAGAGAATGGGAATTGAGCGTTACCAATCTGCCAGGCGGACGAGACCAGGCAGTTTTTTCAAAAAGGCCGCGTCGGAAAGCTGGTGATTTTTTCCGGGTTGCAGCCTTGGTTTTTCAATATTTTTAACAATCTTGCAAATCTTTCTGCCGGGCGTTTCCAGTGGCCCTTTCGGGTGAATTGAACGCAGGCATTACGGAAAAAATTCTAATCTACAGCTTCAATGGGCGAGAATCAAGAGACGCAGAAGAGCTTTCTCGAAACGGTCAAATTCGACAGCAAGGGACTGGTTCCCGCGATAGTTCAGGATCACGAAACCGGCAAGGTGCTGATGATGGCCTGGATGAACCTCGAAAGCCTCAAAATGACCCTCGAAAAGAAAAAGGCGTGTTACTGGAGCCGCAGCCGCAACAAGCTCTGGCTCAAGGGCGAATCGTCCGGCAACATGCAGGAGGTGCGCGACATCCTCATCGACTGCGACGGCGACACGCTTTTGCTGAAAGTTTCGCAGAAAGGAGGCGCGTGCCACGTCGGCTACCACTCCTGCTTCTACCGCAAGACGGTGGACGGCGAGTCGATGGAGATTTGCGACACGCTGATGTTCGATCCCGAAGAGGTTTACGGCAAACAAAGCTGACCGCAGATGAGCAGTTCCAAAGAGACCGCAAAGTCCCTCATACAGACCAAGTCGCGCTCCTCGATCAAAAATATGTTCGACGAGGTCGCGCCGACCTACGACTTCCTCAACCACCTCCTGAGCCTCGGCATCGACAACTACTGGCGTGTCGTGGCCGCAAAGAAGGCGCGCAAGCAGGTGGAGGGTGAACGCGAGCCGAAGATTCTCGACGTCGCCACCGGCACGGGCGACCTGGCTGCGTCGATGGCGAAGATTCCCGGTGCGAAAGTGACCGGCTACGACCTCTCGCCCGAGATGCTCGCCATCGCGCGCAAGAAGTACCCGTCAATCGAGTTCATCGAAGGCTTCGCTGAAAAGATGCCTTTTGCGGACAGGAGCTTCCACGTCGTCAGCGCCGGATTCGGCGTCCGGAACTTCGAGAACCTCGAACAGGGGATGAAGGAGTTCCACCGCGTCCTCAAGCCGGGCGGACGGGCCTACATCATCGAGCCGATGATTCCGCGCAACCCGGTAATGAAAAAGCTCTATCTGGTCTATTTCAAGAACGTCCTGCCCAGAATCGCCGGAATGTTCAGCAAATCGACCTTCGCCTACGACTATCTGCCCAACTCGGTAGAGCAGTTCCCGCAGACCGAAAAGTTCACAAAAATTCTGAAGCAAGCGGGCTTCAAGAAGGCAGAGTTTTTCCCGATGACGTTTGAAACGTCGATTTTGTACGTGGCCACGAAGTGAGAAAAAATAGGACTTATAAGACGTATAGGTCATATAAGTCCTATACGATTGAAAAGAAAAGCGTTGATTTTGTTTATCTTGCAGCAGCACGAAACTGTTCCCCTAACTAACGGTGACTTGCTATGGCTGATACTCCTCGGATTATTCCGCCGCATGGCAATTACAGAGAATTGCTCTCTTTCCGGAAGAGTGAGATTATTTACGATCTGACGGTTCAGTTCTGTAGCAAGAACTTTGCGCGTTTTGACCGCACGGTTGACCAGATGGTGCAGGCCGCCCGTTCCGGTAAACAAAATATTGTCGAAGGGTGCATGGCCTCCGGCACCTCGAAGGCAACGGAAATCAAGCTGGTGAACGTTGCACGAGCCAGCCTCGAAGAGCTCTTACAGGATTACCACGATTTTCTGAGAACCCGCGACCAGCCGCTCTGGGAGAAAAACTCGAAAGAAGCACTCTACGTGCGCAAGCTCGGGCGAAGCGCGAACGAAAGCTATGAAACCTACCGGAAATTCATCGAAACCCGCGCAGCTGAAGTAGTTGCCAATATCGCGATCTGCCTGATCCACCAAGCCAACTACCTTCTCGACCGCCAGCTAACCTCCCTCGAACAACAATTCCTCAAAGAAGGCGGCATCCGAGAACGAATGACCAAAGCTCGCCTCCAAACCCAAAAGCAACAAAACAGCAATCAGTAACCATCAAATCCTTTCCCAACCTATCCGTCCTATCAGACCTATTCGACCTATAAGTCCTATTCTTCGTTTTTCACCCGATACTTGTTGAAATTCCGGCACACATGCTCCATTTGAAAACGCTCTTTGTGAATCTTCACGATGAGATCGACCACCTCCGACGGCTCCATGACGTGGAAGATGGAGTGCATGTCCTTGCGCTCGAACAGATGGCGCGGCAGCACTTCGGTTTCGAGCCAGAGCAAGAGGCTGGTCCAGATTTCGCCGAAAAGGATGATCGGCGTTTCGCAGAGGTGATGCACCTGCACGAGCTGCCAGGAGTAGAAAAGTTCGAGCATTGTTCCGATGCCACCGGGAGCCACGACCACGGCGTCGGACATGGCCATGAAGGCGTCGAGCCGTCCGCTAAACCGGTCGAACTCCTCCTTGATGTCGAGCCATGGATTGGGAGCTTGCTCATGCGGCAACTTGATATTCAGCCCGATCGACTTACCGCCATTGGCAACGCTCTTCGACCCGGCATTCGCAGCCTGCATCAACCCCGGCCCGCCACCGGTCACAATGTCGAACCCCTCGGCAGCCAGCCCCTTGGCGATTTCATAAACATCCCGATAAGCCTCGTCCCCCTCACTGATCCGGGCCGACCCAAAAATGGTTACGCGATAATTCGGTTCCATAAAGTTATCAATATTATACTATGAAATAAATGATATATCGTCACAAACCCAATTGATTGAGTCACTATGAAACCATATTTGATGTATAAATTTTTTTAATTTCTTCCGCTTGATATTCCATTTCAGGAAATAGAGTAGCCCTCCTTATTCCTGCATATGAAAGTTCACGAAGCAGACTATCCTTATGGTCCTTAGATATTTTGATTTTTATAAGTGAATTTCCGGTACACCCTTCATCTTCCAACTCTCTAACAGGAATAAAGTTTATACCATCAATAAACATACCGCCATGAAATGTAAAAAATCCATGCTGCTGGCGTATTCGGTGATTAAGGTATGGAGATTTAAACGGAACAATATTTGAAAATGCACGCTTTATATCTGTATAGACATAAGGCACAGCATTACCTTCTAAGTCTTTGGTATTTGGAAGATTTGTTTTAATACTTAAACTATCAAAGTTTTCATAGCTACCCGTTGACAAACCAGTAAATCTAACTCGATCATATACATGACGCCGAAGATGTCCTATAGTGATACCATTAAGCACACTATCTTCATCTAACAAATTATCTAACTGGTAAATTATCTTGTTGAAAAATTCATCCCGAGCACTTACTTGAAGTTGTAGTTCCAATAACTCATTAAATTTAAAGACTTTTTCCATCGGCGCAGGATCGAAAACGAACAGTGAGCCATCACTATCTTTTTCACTTATACAACAAAAATACAAACCTACAAGCAAATTACTCGACCAGTCCAACAATCGAGTAGGAAGACCATAATGCTGCATCAATGTCAACCATTCATAAGTAGATTTATGACTCTGCGAGTAATCTGGATATCGTCTTTTAAACTCATCAAACATTCTTTGTTCGTGGTATATAACTCCGAACTCACTTCCTTGCCTAAATATACTTGGAATCAACTTGTGATCGTAATTAGGCTGACCACGAAACCATATGGACTGAAAATCCCTTGCCACATCATTAATGCAAGCGGTGATAGAACTTAAAGTCCCTTTAATTTCAATTTCTTTCATTTCTTAATTCAAACATTGAACAAAAAAAACATTGATATATTCTTTGATTTCAAGCACTACCCAACGCAGCAATCAAAGCTCACAAGAGCTTTTCAATGGCACCTACAGCATCCGCTCGAACTCATCCTCGTCAATCACCCTCACTCCCAGCTTTATCGCCTTCTCCAACTTGCTCCCAGCTTCGCTCCCTGCGACAACGAGCGTGGTCTTTTTGCTGACTGAGCTGACGATTCTGCCGCCGCGCTCCCGCACCATCTCTTCGGCTTGCTGGCGGACGTGGCGTTCCAGTCCTCCGGTGAAGATGACGCTTTGGCCTTCAAAGTTGGTGTTGACCAGCGCCTTTTCCTCTCCGGCTTGCATCGGCAGTCCGGCGTCGGCGAGCTTTTGGAGCATCGCTGCCACCCAGGGTTTGGCGAAGAAGTCGCGGATGCTTTCGGCGATGACGGGGCCGATGTCGGGCACGGCGGCGAGCTCCTCTTCGCCCATCTCGCGGAGGCGGTCGATGGAGGGGCAGGCGTGGGCCAGTTCGCGGGCCGTGGCTGCGCCGACGTGGCGGATGCCGAGGGCGAAGAGCAGGCGGGCGTAGCTCTGCTTTTTGCTCTTTTCGAGCGCGTCGAGCACGTTTTGCGCCGACTTGGCGGCCATGCGGTCGAGGCCCGCGAGCCGCTCCAGCGTGAGACGGTAGAGGTCGCCCGCGTCGCTCACGAGGCCGCGCTCGACGAGCTGCGAAACGAGCGATTCGCCGAGGTTCTGGATGTCGAGGGCGTTGCGCGAGGCGAAGTGCAGAATCCGGCCACGCCTCTGGGCGGGGCAAGCCTCCTCGTTCGGGCAGTACCAGCTCACCTCCCCTTCGGGCCGCTCCAGCTTCGTGCCGCAAACCGGGCACTCCGATGGCGCTTCGATCTCGGCGGTCTCGTCCGGGCGTTCGTCGAGCACAACGCTAACCACCTTTGGAATTACTTCGCCCGATTTTTCGATCATGACGTGGTCGCCGATGCGTACGCCAAGCCGTTCGATTTCGTCGAAGTTGTGCAGCGTGGAGCGCGACACGGTCGATCCGGCGAGCTTCACCGGCTTGAGTTCGGCAACCGGCGTGATGGTGCCGAGCCGCCCGACCTGGAACACCACGCCTTGCAGCACGGTTTTGGCCTGCTGCGCCGGGTACTTGTAGGCAATCGCCCAGCGCGGACTTTTGGCCGTCGCGCCAAGCCGGTCCCACAGGCCGACCTCGTTGAGTTTGAGCACCACGCCGTCGGTTTCGTACGGCAGCGTCCAGCGCTTCTCCGACCACTCGCCGATGAAGTCGGCAATCTCACTCATCTCCTTGCAGAGCCGGGCCGCCGCGCCGGTCATGAAGCCCATGCTTTTGAGCTGCTCCAGCCGCTTCAGGTGCGTCAGGGCCTCGCCATCGTGACCCTTGAGGTAATAAGCGACGAACGACATCCTGCGCCGGGCGACCTCCGCCGAGTCCTGCAACTTGAGCGTTCCGGCGGTGGCGTTGCGCGGGTTGGCGAAGCGCTCCTCCTCCGGGCGCTCGTCGTTGAGCCGCTCGAAATCATCCTTGCGCATGTAAACTTCGCCGCGCACCTCGATTTCGCCGCTGACCACCGCATCGAAAAGCGAGCCGCCGGGTGAGTCGAGCCGGAGCGGAATCGACGGAATCGTCCGGAGATTGGCCGTGATTTCGTCGCCCTGCCGACCGTCGCCGCGCGTTGAGCCGCGAACGAAGAGGCCGTCGCGGTAGAGCAGGCTGATCGCCACGCCGTCATACTTCAGCTCGGCGACGTATTCGGGTGTGCCGCCGCCCTCGGCGGCCACCAGCTTTTCGACTCGATTGCAGAAATCCGTCACCTCCGCGATGGAGTAGGTGTTGGAAAGGCTGAGCATCGGCTCGCGGTGGATAACCGTCGGAAACTCCTTGGTGATGCCGCCGCCGACGCGCTGCGACGGGCTGTCGGGGGTCACGAGTTCCGGGAACTCCGTTTCGATCGCGATCAGCCGTTCGAGCAGCTTGTCGAACTCGAAATCCGAAATCTCCGGCTTCGCTTCGACGTAATAGAGGCGGTTGTGGCGCTCGATCTCCGCGCGTAGTTTGCCGACCTCCTGCTGCGCTTTCGCTTTGTCCATAGAAAAATTAAGCAACTAAAGGTATCAATGATTTGCCGAGCGAAAGCTCTTGTTGATGTCCGATACAGACTTGACAAAAGATAAATGGCGGAAACTGGTCATCGCGAGGCCCGACCTGTCGGGACGTGGCGATCCATTCTTTTTTGCCATCGCGCTGATTCCGCATGGATTGCCGAGCCGCTTCGCGACTCGCAATGACGGTTGATGGGAGTCATTGTATAATTGACACGACACCAGGGCAGATACGCAGGTCTGCCCCTACAATCGAGAATGACCATTTCGCAACGAACTGCCCTATTTCGCCGATTGGTTCATTGCCCATCCGGCGAGGTTTTTCACGAAGCCGACCGAGCCGCCGACGCCGAGCTTTTCCCAGGTCACCTTGAGGATTTTCGGGTAGCGCCACGCCAGCTTCAGCATCACCGTCATGAGTTCCTCGACCTTCATCTCGTCGCGGAACATCGCCTGCCGGTAGCGCGGCGGCAGCTCGTCGAGCACGATCATCACCTCGTTCATCATCTCGTTGACGAAGCCCGGATCGTCGGTCTCGGGGTCGTAACACATGTATTTCATGAGATTTGCCATCGAGGCCACGTTCGGCTCGTAGGCGCTGATTTTCGCCAGATCCGCCGAGCCGAGCCGACCGTCGCGCATCGCCCGGTCGAGGCCGGAGGTCATGCGGTCGATGTTGCGCACCACCGAGCCGAAGCCGCAGAAGGTGAGCGGCGAAGAGAGCGAGGCCGCGTCGCCGACGAGCGCGATGCGCTCGTCCGAAACTACCCGCGTGCACCCCGCGCCGTCATGGAAATAGGCTGGAATGATACCGTAAACCGGTCGGTGGATCGTAAAATCCGGCCCCGGCTTTTTGTACTCCGGCAGCTTGCGGAAGTACGCCTCGAAAAGTCCGAGCAGCGACTTGTCGTTCAGCGAATCGACCTTGTCGTAAAAGAAGAGGTAGGTGATGTACTCGTCGCCTTTGGCCGGAAATCCCTCCCAGATGAGCTGGCGTCCGCGCTTGCCGGAGCGTTCGGCGTCCTCGGTGCTGGCGAGGATTTCGCCCACCTCGAAATCGACCCCCTCGAAGCCGCTCGCGATAGTGCCCGCCGTCGGGCAAACGTGCGTTTGCGGGCGACCCCGGTTAAGCTGCATCGCCACCGGCGAAACGATGCCCATCGCATCGACGAGCACCTGCGTCCGGAAATAGCGCGGCTTGCCATCCGCCGCCTCGACCTGCACGACCAGATGATCCGGAAAGCGGTAGCAGGCGACGAAGCTCGTGCGCCCCAGCACCTTCGAGCCATCGGCGGAAAGCACCTTGTCGCGAGCCATGCCGAGCAGCTTGTCGGCATCGACGGCGCAGTCGAGCACCTCGTCCATGTAGAGCCGCTTGCGCCGCGCGGCGGGCGCATGGAACTCCACCCAGCCGGTTTTGTAGCGCCGCACGATGGCGGAGCCGAGCTCCGCCTCGCCGAACACCCCGGTGTCGGCGAGGCGCATCAACTCGCCCTCCGAGATGTTCCAGTCGCGCGTGGTGCGCCCCGGTTCGGCGCGGTCGATCAGGAGCACCGCGCGACCGTACTTCCTCGACATCACCGCCGCGTGCAACAGGCCGAGCGTGCCGCCCGCGTAGAGAATGTCGAACTCGCCTTCGATCTGTACGCCGGCAGGAAGACGCGAGCCGTCGCGGATCACGTCGGGCGCCGGAAGATCGAGGTGCTCCCAGTAGCGGTCGATGGCGAGGATCGAGAGCAAATGGCGCTCGCCGTCGGGCAGGGCGCTAAAGTTTTTATAAACAAGCGGATGGGTATTCCTGATCTGTTCGAGCATGGATCGTCTCCGTGTGGTTTCAGGCGGATGCTGCTTTGCCGTTTTGTGAATCGCTCTCGATTTTTCCATCGACCAGGTGAATGCGGCGGCCCGCACGGTTGGCGAACTCCTCGTCGTGGGTAACGACAATCACGGTCTGGTTCAGTTCGCGGTTCAGCCGGGCGAAAAGTTCATAGACGTTGTTGGCCGAGCGCGAATCGAGGTTGCCGGTCGGCTCGTCGCCGAGCAGCACCGTCGGCTCGTTGGCCAGCGCCCGCGCAATCGCCACGCGCTGCTGCTGGCCGCCGGAGAGCTGGCTCGGCTTGTTGGTGTATTTGTTGTCGAGGCCGACCATGTCGAGCAACTGCATCGCCCGCTCGCGAATCTCCTTTTTGCCGTATTTACGCCGAATCAGCATCGGCATCATCACATTATCGACCGCGCTGAACTCCGGCAAGAGGAAGTGGAACTGATAGATGAAGCCGATCTTCTGGTTGCGGATGATGGTCATCTCGGCCTCGTCGAGGCCGGTAATCTCCTGCCCGTCGAGCCACACCTTGCCGAAAGTCGGCTTGTCGAGGCCGCCCATGATGTAGAGCAAGGTCGATTTGCCCGATCCGGACGGCCCGGTGATCGCCACGAACTCCCCCTCGAAAATGTCGAGCGACAGGTTGGGAATGATCGTCTGACGCACATCCCGCGACAGTTCGAGCTCCCTGCGGACCCCTTCAAGCCTGAGAATCGATTCAGCCATCGACTTGGGTTTGGTTCATCGTTGCAAATCACGCTCCACTCCATCCAGATCGAAACCGGAAGTCTTCGAGCGCCTTGAAGTATAAGAAAAAAGCTCCGTTTATTACCCGGCAACAACTGCGCTGAACAAGAAGTCAGATCAGGAGCCTCCATTCCACCCGACAATCCATCGCGCCAGGACACTTTTGCCAATGTCAGGAAGAATTCGTTATTTCCCGTAAAACATACCGAAAACAGGCGCAACAACATATCCGTAGGTTTTCCAAAGCCATTGCAACACGCAAGACAAATATTCTTAGGATTAATCGCATTAATTCCTAAATTTATCAGGATTATTGACCAATACCACGAAAACAAAACGATTACGCGGACGACACAGAAATTCCGAAACCTGCGCTTTACGCTATAACAGAAATCACATAACGTTCTAAAATATTCACGAATGTACAGCCTCACTCCCGACAGCGAAATCGAGCGATATATCGAAGAAGACGCCCCTTACGGCGACTTGACCACCACCCTGCTCGGCATCGGCGCGGCGGCGGGCGAGATCGCCTTCACCACCCGCGAGCGAACGACGGTTTGCTGCACCGAGGAGGCCGGGCGGGTGCTCGCCAGGTGTGGCGCGGAGGTGCTCTCGGCGCTTCCGTCGGGCACGGTCGCCGCGCCGGGCACGGAAATTCTGAGAGCCGCAGGCCCGGCGGCGGCGCTGCACGCGGGCTGGAAGGTAGCGATGAACCTGCTCGAATACGCCTCCGGCATCTCGACGCGCACCGCCACCATCGTCGAACGCGCCCGCGCCGCCAATCCGGCCGTCAGCGTCGTGACAACGCGCAAATCCTTTCCCGGCACCAAAAAGATCGCCATCAAGGCGATCATGGCGGGCGGCGCCTTTCCCCACCGCCTCGGCCTTTCGGAGTCGATTCTCGTCTTCAGCCAGCACACGGCGTTTCTCGGCGGACTCGATCCTTTTCTCGAAAAGCTTCCCGATCTGAAAAAACTCGCGCCGGAGCAGAAGATTCTCGTCGAGGCGGACAGCGCCGAAGAGGCGCTGCGCATCGCGGCGGCGGGGGCGGACGTGGTGCAGGTGGACAAGATGCCCGTCGCCGAGCTTGCCGCGCTCTGCTCGGAGCTGCGCAGCCGCTTTCCCGGCGTGGCGGTATCGGCGGCGGGCGGCATCAACGGCGAGAACGCCGCCAGCTACGCCGCCACCGGCATCGACATCATCGTGCTCTCCTCGGTTTACTTCGGCAAACCGGCGGACATTGCAACCTCCATCACCCACACACCAAAATCGTGACACAACCATGAAAACCATGAAGCATTTCCTGCGCAGCATCGCCGCCGTGCTCACCCTCCTCGTGCTGACCTCCGTGCCAGCGCTCGCCGGACAGGTCAGCATCTCCGTGGCTGCGAGCCTCAAGGATGCGCTCAACGAGATAGTCGGCGTGTACGCGAAATCGCATCCCGGCGCGACCTTCCAGAAAAACTACGCCGCTTCGGGGGCGCTGGCCGGCCAGATCGAGCAGGGCGCACCGGCTGACCTCTTCATTTCAGCCAACGTCAAGTGGATGAACTACCTGAAAGAGAAGAACCTCGTCGATGCGCCGAGCATCCGCACCTTCGCCTTCAACGACCTGGTGTTCGCGGGCGCGACCTCGCAGAAAATCAAGAGCATGAACGACCTGACGCGGCTCGGCAAAATCGGCATCGGCAGCCCGAAAAGCGTGCCTGCCGGGGAGTACGCGATGCAGGCGATCGTGAAGTCGGGGCTTGAGCAGGCGCTCGCGGGCAAGCTCATCATGGCCAAGGATGTGCGCGAAAGCCTGATGTACGCCGAGCTTGGCGAGGTTGACGGCTCCGTCGTCTATCGCACCGACGCGCTCATGGCGAAGAAAGCCCGGATACTTTTCACCGTGCCCGCAACTCTTTATCCCGAAGTCGTCTATCCGGTTGCGCTGACCGTCGCTGGCGCGAAAAACGCCGACGCCAAAAGCTTCCATGCCTGGCTGAAGGGCAAAGAGGCCACGGCGATTCTGAAGAAATACGGCTTCACCGTGAAGTAACGAACCTCGACGCCCAGCCATGCACCTGACGCCCGAAGATTTCTCCGCCATCGCGCTGTCGATAAAGATCGCCATCACCGCCACCGTGATCTCGCTGCCGGTCGGCTTTGCCACGGCCTGGCTGATGGTGTTCAGCCATTTCCGCGGCAAGGTGCTGCTCGAAGTGCTCATCAACCTCCCGCTCACCCTGCCGCCGGTGGTGATCGGCTACTTCCTCTTGCTGATGCTGGGGCGCAACGGCTGGATCGGCGTGTTCCTGAAATCGTTCGGCATCGAGCTGGTCTTCACCTGGAAGGCCGCCGTCGTCGCCTCGGCGGCCGTGGGCTTCCCGCTGCTGGTGCGCTCGATCCGGCTCGGCATGGAGTCGATCGACCACCAGCTCCTCCAGGCCTCGCGCAGCCTCGGCGCGCCGTGGTACGACACGCTCGCGACGGTCATTCTGCCGCTCTCGCTGCGGGGCATGCTGGCCGGTTCGTCGCTCATGTTCGCCCGCAGCCTCGGCGAATTCGGCGCAACCATCATCGTGGCGGGCAACATTCCCGGCCTCACGCAAACCATCCCGCTCGCCATCTACGACTACGCCAGCTCGCCAACCGGTACGGCGATGGCCCTGTCGCTCTGCATCGTCTCCGTCGCGCTTTCGGTCTCCGTGCTCTTTTTGCACGAGGTAATCGGCAAACAACTCGAACACGGAGGAAAAGCGTGAAGCTCTGCATCGACATCGAAAAGAGGCAGGGCGACTTCTCGCTGGCGCTGAACACCGAATTTTCGGGAGAGCGCGTCGGCCTCTTCGGCGCGTCGGGCAGCGGAAAATCGACGCTGGTGCATCTGATTGCGGGACTGATAAAGCCTGATGCAGGCGAGATTTACCTCGACGACACCTGCCTGTTCAGCAGCCGGAACAGGATCGACCTTTCGCCCGAAAAGCGGCGCATCGCGCTTGTCTTTCAGCAGGCGACGCTCTTTCCGCATCTCGGCGTCAAGTCGAACCTGCTCTACGGCTACAAGCGCTGCCGCCCCGCCGAGCGGCGCATCAAGCCGGAAGCGATCATCGAGGTGCTCAACCTGGGGCATCTGGTCGGGCGCGGCGTGGGCAAGCTCTCCGGCGGCGAAAAGCAGCGCGTGGCGCTGGGCCGGGCGGTGCTGGCCAACCCGCGCCTCTTGGTGATGGACGAGCCGCTCTCGGCTCTCGACGACTCGCTCCGCTACCAGATCATCCCCTACCTGCGCAGCGTCAGTGCGGAGTTCGGCATCCCGTGCCTCTTCATTTCGCACTCGCTGATCGAAATGCAGCTCATGACCGAACGGGTGCTGGTCGTCCGCGACGGGCGGCTGGCGAGCATCTCGACGCCCGACGAGCTGGCCCGAACCGGCATGGCCACCAACCCGCGCGGCTACCTCAACCTCTTGCGCCTCGATGGCGCAACGCAAAAAGATGGCCTGTTCCTCTATCCGTGGGGCGAAAGCGACCTCATCATTTCGGAAGGCCGAATCGGCGAAGAGTCGCTTTTTGAACTCTCCTCGCGCGACATCATCCTCTTCAAAAGCCACCCCGAAGCGATCAGCGCCCGCAACCTCCTCGAATGCCGGGTAGCCGAACTCTTCGACTCGGACGGCCGCAAAGGCATTGTGCTCGAATCAGGCGGCAAAACGCTCGTCGCCGAAATCGTCCGCCCCGCCGCCGAAGAACTCGGCATCGCCACCGGCGCGACGGTTTTCGCCGCGATAAAAGCCTCGGCGTTTAGGAGGTTGGGGTGAGGGGGAAAGGAATGTCACAAAGCAGGAGCGCTGTCACATGGCCAAATGAGACTGACATTACATCAAAAAAGCTTTACGTAATTCTCATGCAAAAGCTCTGATACTCAAACTCGCTATGCGACAATAACTAAAGATATTGCAACTACTGAAGAACCTGCTGAAACAAAAATCTTTTCGACTAACACTGAAAAAACATTAGATTTATAGAAATTAATTTGTAAAAATCAACTCTAGCATGGAAAGTAACTTCTCAAACCGAATACAGGATGTGATCCGAATGAGCCGGGAAGAAGCCCTGAGACTTGGCAAGGATTATATCGGTACAGAACATCTGATGCTTGGAGTTATAAAAGCAGGGCAAGGCGTTGCTATTCGCATCTTACAAAATCTTAACGTTGACTTGTTCCTGTTAAAAAAGAACTTGGAAGAAAGCACTGAACCTGGAGCCTCTATAACCCAAGCGGGCAATATACCGCTTACAAAACAGGCTGAAAAGGTTCTTAAAATAACCTATCTTGAAGCTAAGATCACTAAGTCTGCGATAATCGGCACAGAGCACCTTTTGCTTTCAATCCTAAAGGAAGAAGATAATGTAGCCGCCCAGGTACTCGAAAAAATCGGAATAACATATGACATCGCCAGAGATGCATTCGATGAAATAATCGTCAATCAAATAAAGACAGAAAACAAACAAACAAAAAAGTCATCCCATCCCATAACAACGACTGAAGAGCAAAAAATTGATATATGGATAGACACTGCTGTCCGGTTATAAGTCAAATAAATTCAACTGGTTACAGAGATTGACTTCTTGAGCCGTGCGAGAGGAATTCGTAACTAATTGTAAAATAT
>NZ_SDGU01000043.1 GCF_004118635.1 Chlorobaculum sp. 24CR
CCGTAAAAACCTGATTGCCTTTCACCCCCCCCCCCTCTCACTGCACAATCGTCGGATACAATTTCGAGGTCACGACGATGAGCGCGATGAGCATTCCTGTCAACATCAGAAAATCCATTCCGATGCCGAAGGTGCTGGTGCCGCCTACTACCATCAACGCGCGGAGGAGGTCAACGAGGTAGGAGAGCGGGTTGATGTGGGCGACGATTTTGAGCCAGGTGGGCATGATCGAGATGGGGTAGATGGCGTTGCTGGCGAAGAAGAGGGGCATGGTCATGACCTGGCCGATGCCCATGAAGCGTTCGCGCGACCGTACCAGACAGGCGATCATGAGCGAGAAGGTGGAGAAGAGCGCCGCGCCGAGCACGATGGCGACGAGTACGCCGCCGAGCGCGAGCGGCGACCAGTTCAGATGGACGCCTGCGACGAGCGCCATCAGATAGACGATGGCCGCCTGCGCTATCGCCCGCATTCCCGCCGAGACCGCTTTGCCGAAGACGAGCGCACTGCGCGGAGCGGGGCTGGCGAGCAGCTTTTGCAGAATGCCGAGGTCTTTTTCCCAGATGACGTTGATGCCGTAGAAGATCGCGATGAAGAGGACGCTTTGCGCGAGAATGCCCGGCGCGAGGAAGCTGAAGTAGTCGAGGTCGCCGGTGGGGATGGCGCGCATCCGCCCGAACACCTGGCCGAACACCAGCAGCCAGAGCGCGGGCTGGATCGAGCGGCTGAGGATTTCCGACGGGTCGCGGCGCAGCTTGGCCAGCTCGGTGGCGACGATGGCCGCCGTGTCGCGCAGGAACCCGGCGGGGTCGAACTTGTCAGCCCAGCCGTTTGGCCGTCCGGCGGGCGCGGTTGATGTCGCGGAAGTTGGGCTTGCTGTCACTGAACTCTCCTGCAAAGTGAATGAAAACCTGATTCATCGAGTCTGTTCCGGCGCGGCTCTTCAGCTCCTCAGCCGACCCCTCGGCGGCGATAACTCCCTCCTTCATGATGGCGATGCGATGGCACAGCTCTTCGGCCTCCTCCATGTCGTGCGTGGTGAAGAGAATCGTGGTGCCGAAGGTTTCGAGCAGCTCTTTCAGCCGCTTCCAGACCTGGAGGCGGGCGGCGGGGTCGAGGCCGATGGTCGGTTCGTCGAGGAAGAGCACCTCTGGGCGGTGGAGCATCGAGAGGGCGATTTCGAGCCGCCGGATCATGCCGCCGGAGTAGGTGCGCACCAGCTTGTCGCGCGCCTCGGTGAGGCCCATGAAGGCGAGCGCTTCGTCGATGCGCTGCGTACGCTCACGGCGCGGCACGTTGTAGATGCGGGCGAAGAGCAGGAGGTTCTCGAAGCCGGTCAGCGCCCCGTCCGCCGAAATCATCTGCGACACGTAGCCGATGCGCTTGCGTACGCCGATGCTGTCGCCGAGAATGCTGTGCCCGGCCACGGTCGCCGCGCCGCTCGACGGCGGCAGCATGGTGGTGAGCATCTTGATGGTCGTCGTCTTGCCCGCCCCGTTCGGCCCCAGCAACCCGAAAATCTCGCCCGACCGCACCGTCAAGTTCAGCTCCCTGACGGCGACAAGCGAGCCGAACCAACGGGTGAGTTGCTCGGTCTGGATGGCGATGTCGGTTGTCGATTGCTGCATGGTCGTGGTGGTCGGGGGGCTGTTCCGGTTTGAATTGAAGGTAAGCTTCGGCAACGCTTTGCGCAACTCTCGAACGGCCCGGCGGATCGGAATTTTCGGTTATTCATTTTGCCATTAACATTGCAAAAAAATCGGAGGCTTGCTTGGAAGATTTCGGGACAAGCTTTATGGCTAAAGCAAAATAAATCGTGCCTTTAACCCAATCTCTTTTTTTTGGGATGATTGCTGTTTATTGTTCCTGGATATTATCCAGACGAACACAGGCATCAAGAACCCTAAAAAGACGAGGCTCCCTGTTTTTGTCATTTTGTCCCGAGAAGTCGAGATACCAATCCTGAAGGTATTTCGTTTAAAAAGATGGAGTCTTTCTCGACAATGGCCGGGACTGCCGCATCCTCCAGCAAGTCGGATTTTTTCCGGTAATCGGTATCTTGTTCTCCGGCAGCACGTTGAACCTTCCAACCCTTTGCACATGGCCATTCTTTCCATCGACCAGGGCACGACCGGCACCACCTGCATGATGTACGATCGGACGGGCGCGGTGCTTGCCCGCGCTTACCGGGAGCTGACGCAATTCTATCCGCAGGCGGGGTGGGTGGAGCACGATCCGGAGGAGGTTTGGCGGACGGTTCTCGAGTGCGTGGCCGAGGCGCGGCGAGCGTACGCCGAGCCGGTCGAGGCGGTCGGCATCACCAACCAGCGCGAGACCACCGTGGTGTGGGATCGGCGGAGCGGAGAGCCGGTGCACCGCGCCATCGTCTGGCAGTGCCGCCGGACGGCGGAGCTGTGCCATCGCTACCGAAGCGAGGAGGCGGCGATTCGCGCGAAGACCGGGCTGCCGGTGGACGCCTACTTCAGCGCCACCAAGATTCGCTGGATGCTCGACGCGCATCCGGAGGCCGATCCGTCCAATCTCCTGTTTGGTACCATCGATACGTGGCTCATTTGGAAGCTGACCGGCGGCGAGGTTCACGCGACCGACCTCACCAACGCATCGCGAACGCTGCTCTTCGACATCCACGAGCGGCGCTGGTCGTCCGACCTTTGCGAGCTGTTCGGCGTGCCGCTGTCGATGCTGCCGGAGGTACGTCCGTCGATGGGCGGGTTCGGCGCGGTGCGGGCGATTCCAGAGCTTGATGGCACACCGATTGCGGGCGTGGCGGGCGATCAGCAGGCGGCGCTCTTCGGGCAGTGCTGCTTCGGGCCGGGGTCGGTCAAGAACACCTACGGCACCGGTTGTTTCATGGTGATGAACACCGGAGACAAGTGCGTGAGTTCGAGCCACGGCCTGTTGACGACCCTCGCGCTCGATGGCGCGGGGCGGAGCTGCTACGCGGTAGAGGGGTCGGTGTTTATCGGTGGCGCGGTGATGCAGTGGCTGCGCGACGGCTTGCAGCTCATCCGGAGCGCCGCCGAGTCCGAAGCTATCGCGCGCTCGGTCGAATCGAACGGCGGGGTTTACCTCGTGCCCGCGTTCGTCGGACTCGGCGCGCCGCACTGGAACATGGAGGCGCGAGGTACCATCACCGGCCTGACGCGCGGCTCGTCGCGGGCGCACATCGTCCGGTGTTTTGGTTCAGCGTAAATTGGAGAATTCAGCCGTTTGAGTTAGAGTACAAAAACGGAGGAATTCACCATGCGAAAAGTCAGAAAAAACTACACC